>CAZKRU010000006.1:0-77244 GCA_964555235.1 uncultured Verrucomicrobiota bacterium | reverse complement strand
TCCATCTCCCTCTGCTACCAAATCTTTAATCTTATTCCACTGAAAACGGGAAGGATAAATTATCATGTAAAATCGACTGGCTCAAGGCCTATCCATGAGTCAATTTCTCAAAGATCAAGAAGGGTAAGATCACGGCGCCTTCGGAGAAGTCGCCCTACCATTTTTATTTGAGGTGCCAATGGCTTAAAATCGGCGTTTATCTGTGAAAATCTGCGGATAAATGCAGCACTCTTTACGGGGATTAAAATTTGGCTTGCTGGTTGAATGCGGTGGCTCACTATGACAAAGCATGAGTGAAACCGGGGCAATTTCAAAGGGTTCGAAGGAGGGTTTGCCTCGTGTTTTTTCCGTTTTTGATCGGGCCGATAAAGCGACGATGACGGCGCGCCGCAAGGAGTTGCGGGAAAAGCTTGAAAGTTTTTTGGCGAACGATGCCAACATCCCCGTTTTTCCTGCGGTAGTGGCTCGACTTCAGAAGATGCTTCAGGATCCGGAGGTCGATCTTAGGGATGTGGAGAAGGTGATTAAACTCGATCCCGGATTGGCCTCAAAGATCATGAATCTTTCCACCTCCTCGATTTATGGGGGAGGGGAGGTCAAGTCGTTGGAACAGGCGTTTCAACGGGTCGGGATGGCTCAGATTAAACAGATGCTTTTCATTCATGGAGCGGCGCAAAGCTTTAAAGATTTTAAAGTGAAGGCGAACTGGGGGCATTTTTGGCTCCATAGTATTTTGACGGCGAGGATGACGGACAAAATTTACTACTGCTATGCCTCGTTGACGGGAGATGAATATTTGGCGGGGTTGATGCACGACACGGGGAAGCTTTTTTTACAAAGAATTTTTCCGGAAGAGTATCGTGAGGTTTTGGAATTGATGAAGGCAAATAAGATCTCTTCCGAGCAAGCGGAATATACGGTCTTTGGATTTGGACATGCGGACGTTTCTGCAGATTTGTGTCAGCGATGGAAGATGAATCCGCTCATCGTGACGGCGGTTAAATACCATCATGACCCTGCCTATCCGGATTTGAAGGATAAGGAGACCTGTCTGGCGACCTGTTTGAGTGTTGCGGATAGTTTGGCGAATTCCTGTGACCTTCAGCTCATTGAGAAAAACTCTCTCACGGAGGATGAGATTTACCGGTTGCCCGGATGGATGCGCCTGCGAGATTTTAATCAGGTTCGCGAATTGACGGTCGACGTTTCGACCGAGTTAAAAGAAGTTGAAGCGCTGACCAACGCGATTATTTCGGGTTAAGCGGAAGATTCTTTCGCTCGATGAAACGATGAGGTGATGACGTATTTATCGGCCCAGGCTTTTAATCCTGCACGTTCTTCCAGGGTGAGAGGGCGAGCGATCTTCCCGGGGATTCCGAGAACCATTGAGCCGGCCGGGATTCGGGCATTTTGAGTGACGAGGCAATGTGATCCGATGATACATTCTTCTTCAATGATGGCTCCATCCAGAACGGTGGCTCCCATTCCGATCAGACATCGGTCGCCGACCGTACAGGCATGCAGTGTCGCGCGGTGGCCGACAGTGACGTAGGTGCCGACGCGTGTTGGAAAATCATCTGCAAGATGAACGATGGCTCCATCCTGAATGTTGGAGCCTTCGCCGATCTCGATGTAATTAATGTCGCCCCTGAGAACGGCGGTGGGCCAGACGCTCGTGCGTGGTCCCAAACGGACATCACCAATCAGAACTGCGTGGGGTGAGACATAAGCGGTCGGATCAATTGTTGGAGATTTCCCCAAAAACGTTTTGAGACGGGATTCGAGCGTCATTTAAAGTCGCTCCAACGAAGCCATCCAGTATCCGGCAGCGCCGATCAGGGCAAGAATCAGAAAAATCCAGCTCAGGACATAAGTGAGTTTGTCGATGGAATCAAAGGGTCTGATCATTGGCGGGGGCGGTAATCGAGTGGGGAGTGTGGGTCGGGTGGATTTAGCAGGAGTCATGATCCTGGCCCAGTGCGCCCACTCCACCAACGGCTTCCAATCTTCCATTCCTTCGGTCCAAAAATAGTCTGTCGAAAGCAAACGACCCTCGCGGAGAAGCTCGACCATTTCAGCTTCTGAATACGGGCCAAGTTTTTGGCCATGACGTTCAATGGTGATGGAGTCCACAGCGAGGGCTAACATTAATGTTTAAAGTATAAAAAGATTTACAAGTAATTTCAAGCCAAAAAGATGCAATGATTGCAAAAACGATTTTAAAATGGAATTCAACCGTCCGTCGTGATGGTTACACCAGCGAATTGAGATGTTCTGATAAGGCGGTTGGGATCCACTGAAGGGCCTCCCTCGAATTGCTTTTGGGGAGAACCTGAAGCGATTGAACTCCCTGACGAAGCCATTCTTGGATTTGGCGAATGGAATGTTGGAGTCCTCCTCGTTCAATAATCAATCCGACCAGTTTGGAGCGATCCTCTGCGGTTCCGTGAAGGATGATATCGCAGAGTTGTTGATGCTCGCTCCCTTTCAGTTGCTGCAGGACATAGAGCAACGGGAGCGTCAGCTTTCCTTTCATCAGATCGGTGCCGAGGGTTTTCCCGGTGGCATCTTCCACGCCGATGAGGTCGAGACAATCGTCGTAAATTTGATAGGCCGTTCCGAGACAATCGCCATAATTTCGAAGCGCCTCCACGTAAGCTTGAGGAGAATTGGAAAGGGCGCCTGCCAGTTCCGTTGAAATTCGGAAGAGCGCTCCGGTCTTCATGCGGATGATCCGGAGATATTCATCGGACGACATCTTGAGATCAAAGCGTCGCTGGGTTTGAAGGATTTCACCGGTGCAAACTTCGTTGGCAGCTTCCGCAATCTGTTTGCCGATCTCTTTCCCCGGGAGTCGGGTGCAAAGCACGAGTGCATGGGAGAAGAGACAATCCCCGAGCAAGACCGAAATCTCAGAGCCCCACTTGGCATTGGCGGTGTTTTTATTTCTCCGCATCTGAGCGCCATCGATGATGTCATCGTGAACCAGGGTGGCCATGTGGATCAGCTCCACGATCAAGGCGAGGTCTAAATGCGTATCTTGAATTCCACCCGTCGCTTCGGCGGCGAGGAGCGCGAGCGCAGGGCGGATCCGTTTTCCGTGATTCGCACAAACATACTCCACGTAACCGGCGATTCCGGGATCGAAGGTGCAGATTTGTGCGTTGAGTCGTGCTTCCACCTGCTCGAGCGGGAGTCGGGCAAGATCCAAACTGCGTTTCAGGTCCAGAGGACGTCTAAAAGACGGAAGGGCTTTCTGCATGGAGCTCAAAAGATCGCGATTCACAGGTGCGGAGAGATTGGCTGAGATTCGTTAGGCTGAAAAGGAAGAAATCAGTGTGTGATAAAAATGCTTCCCAAAGTTTATTGGGTCGGGAGAGGGGTAATTATCCGCAGATTAACTTCCATTTACACAGATTTTTCCAACGGAATTTTCCGAGAGATCGATGATACCGATCTTTCTTTGCACTAAAATCTGTGTCAATCGGCGAAAATCTGCGGATTTGATTTGGAATGAACTTAGGTTGGCGGAAAATTTTCAGCAACTTCGACGAGGGCAATGTCCGCCGCTTCCAGAGTGATCTGAATTTCTTTTTCGGTGTGGGCGGTGCAAATGAACCAGTTATGATGCGGGTGAAGGAGAATGCCGGATTCGGCCATGATTGCGCAGAAGAGTTGCTGACGATGGAAATTCGTTTCGTTGGCAAAACTGGCAAAGGGGAGCGCAGGATGGCCTGAGCCGTGAATCGGAATTCCATGTTTCTGCCCCAAGGCCTCAAGTCCTTTGAGTAGGGATTCTCCACGGGATTTCATGACTTCGATTCCGTTGTCGCGCTCCAGAATTTGAAGAGTGGCTAACGAAGCGGCCATCGGAACGGCGCTGTTCCAATAAGAACCGGTGAGGAAGACTTTGGAAGCGGCGACTCGAAGTTCCGGGGTCCCGAGTGCGGCGGCAATCGGGTGTCCATTGCCGAGCGCTTTGCAAAAGCAGATGAGATCGGGAGTGAAATTCAAATAGCGATGAGAACCTCCGAGATGCATGCGGAATCCTCCACGAACATCGTCGAGAATGAGGACGATCCCTTCATGGCGACAGGCGGTTTCGATTTCTTGGAAAAAATTCTCTATGGGAAGGACGGAGTCGCCAAATGCCGGATAATGAAATGGTCCGAGAATGACGCAGGCAATTTGATCGCGATACGTGCGCAGCAGATCCTGAAAGGCTTGGAGATCATTCCAAGGAAACTCCAAGAGATGTTCACGATCTTCATCGATAATTCCACCATGACCCGGAGTGCACCAGGCGTGGGTTCCGTGATAGGCGCCATTCGTGCGAATGATTTTTTTGCGTTTTGTTTTTTCGCGCGCGACCTGAACGCACCAAGTGGTCATGTCGGATCCATTTTTCCCGAAGACCGACCATGAAGCGAAATCGACCAGATTCACGAGGTGTTCGGCAAGCTCCACCATGATCCGGGTCGGATGATTAAAACAATTTCCGAGGCGTTGTTGACGTTCCGCCGCTTCCTCGACTTCCGGATGTTGATAGCCGAGAATAATGGGGCCGTAGGCGCAGAGAAAATCGATATACTCGCGGCCATCGACATCCCAGTAACGACACCCTTCTGCCCGCTCGGCATAATACGGAAACGCGCCGGGAATGGTGAGTGCCGGGCTCATGTGGCCGTAGATCCCTCCAGGAATGACCTGAGCGGCTCGGTCAAAAAGGGCGAGTGACTGAGAGTAAAGCATTCGGAATTGAAACTAAAAAGGAAGTCGGAGAAGTGAAAGCAAAATATCTTAACTCATTCCCTCCACGGGAACGCAGCTACAGAAGAGATTTCGATCGCCGTAGACGTTGTCGATGCGACTGACGGTCGGCCAGTATTTATGAATGCGAGTCCATGGTGCTGGAAACGCCGCTTGATCTCGCGAGTACGGACGATCCCACGAGTCGCTGCAAATGACCTCGGCGGTATGAGGGGCATTTTTGAGAGGATTGTTGGTGCGATCTAATTTTCCTTCGGCAATCGTGGTAATCTCTCCGTGAATGGAGATGAGTGCATCACAAAGTCGATCGAGTTCTTCCTTGGATTCGCTTTCTGTCGGTTCAATCATCAGAGTTCCGGGGACAGGCCAGGACATCGTCGGTGAATGGAATCCGTAATCCATTAACCGTTTGGCGACATCTTCCACTTCCACGCCAGCTTTTTCCTTCCACTCGCGAAAATCGACGATGCATTCGTGCGCGACCCGGCCATTTTTGCCTTGGAAGAGAACTGGAAAATATTTGGAGATTCGATGCGCGATATAATTGGCATTCAGGATTGCGTACCGGGTAGCGCTTGCCAGTCCGTCGCCTCCGAGCATGACGATATACATCCAGGAGATTGGCAAAATGGAGGCGCTTCCCCAAGGAGCCGCCGAAACGGCTCCTGATTTTGAGGCTCCGCCGGTGGTGATGACAGGATGGCTCGGTAAAAAGGGGAGAAGTGCCGAGACGACTCCGATGGGACCCATGCCAGGACCGCCGCCGCCGTGCGGAATGCAAAATGTTTTGTGAAGATTGAGATGACAGACATCCGCGCCGATGTCGCCGGGGCGACAGAGTCCGACCATGGCGTTCATGTTGGCTCCGTCCATATAGACGAGGCCGCCGTGTTGGTGAATGATAGTGCAAAGTTCCTTGATCGATTCCTCAAAGACGCCGTGAGTCGAAGGATAGGTGATCATCGCCGCGCCGAGTCGGTCCGCATGGGCTTCTGCCTTTTGTCGTAGATCGGCAACATCAATATTTCCATTCGCGTCACACGCGACCGGAACGACTTGAAACCCGGCCATGACGGCGCTTGCGGGATTGGTGCCATGAGCGGAGGTCGGAATAATGCAGATATTGCGTCCCGAATTTTCGCGACTTCGGTGATAATCACGAATTGCGAGCAGTCCGGCGTATTCTCCTTGTGATCCGGCATTCGGCTGAAGCGAGACGGCAGCGAACCCGGTGATTTCTGCCAACCAGGCTTCGAGTTGTTGAAACATCATCTGATAGCCGGTGGTCTGTTCTACGGGGGCAAAAGGGTGCAGTGCTCCAAACTCCGGCCAGGTCACCGGAAGCATTTCCGAAGTCGCATTGAGCTTCATCGTGCAGGAACCAAGCGGAATCATCGAAGTCGTGAGGCTGAGATCTTTGGCCTCCAATCGGCGAATATAGCGGAGGAGTTCGGTTTCGGTGTGATAACTCTGAAAGACTGCATGGGTCAGGAAAGGGGTGGTTCGTGTAAAGGGGGTCGGATTGCTGAGATTCGCTTCGGTGATGACTTCATCGAGTGAAGTAGTTCTGGGCTCGCCCGAGAAAATCTCGATGAGATCATCCAGATCTTGAGTCACCACCGTTTCATCGAGACTGATGCTCAGGGTCTCCGCATCGATGACTCGGAAATTAATTTTCTGTTCACGAGCGGCCTTGATGATGGCGGATTGGCGGGCTCCCACTTTCACGAGGATTGTGTCAAAGAATGGATCGGCGCCGAGCTCGAAGCCAAGCCCCCGGAGTTCATTGGCCAGGAGCGCCGTCAGTAGATGAGTGCGCAGCGCAATTTGCTTGAGACCGTCCGGTCCATGATAGACTGCGTACATCGAGGCAATGACGGCGAGGAGAACTTGTGCGGTACAAATGTTGCTCGTCGCTTTGTCGCGCCGGATATGTTGCTCCCGGGTTTGAAGCGAGAGACGATATCCCGATTTTCCACGGGCATCTTTGGAGACGCCGATCAGTCGCCCCGGCATGGAGCGCTTGTAGGCATCACGGGTGGCAAAAAAGGCGGCATGCGGTCCACCGTAGCCGAGAGGAACTCCGAATCGTTGCGAGTTTCCGACAACAATATCTGCTCCGAATTCGCCCGGTGGTTTCAAAAGGGTAAGACAGAGAAGATCGGCGGCAACGATGGCGAGGGCTCCGTTTTGATGCGCTTGCTCAATGAATGAATGGTAGTCGTAGATCGCTCCATTTGTTCCGGGATATTGAAGGAGAACGGCAAAAATTTTGGTTGAAAAATCGAAGGTGCGATGATCTCCAACAATGATTTCAAGTTGGAGCGGTTCCGAGCGTCGTCTCACGACGTCAATCGTCTGGGGATGGCAAGCTTCGGAGATGAAAAGCGTTTTAACAGAAGTCTCTTTCCGGAGGGCATACGCCATGGCCATTGCTTCTGCAGCAGCGGTTCCTTCATCGAGTAGGGAGGCATTGGCAATTTCCATTCCGGTTAAATCGCTGATCATCGTTTGAAAATTGATGAGGGCTTCCATCCGACCCTGGGAAATTTCTGCCTGATAGGGTGTGTAGGCGGTGTACCAGCCGGGATTTTCCAGAATGTTACGTTGGATGACGGAAGGCGTGATGCAATTGGAGTAACCCATTCCAATATAGGAACGAAAGACTTGATTCCATTCGGCAAACTTGCGGAGCTGCTGGAGCGATTCGTTTTCTCCCTTGGGGGCGGGAAGCTGAAGCGGGCGTTGAATACGGATTGCCGCAGGGATCGTTTGATCCATCAAGGAGTCTAACGTTTTGACGCCGAGTGCATGGAGCATCTGTTCGGTCTCTTTTTCGCTCGGACCAATGTGTCGGCGAAGAAAAGAATCCGTGGGGGCGAGGAGATTGCGCGGAGGACGAGGGATGGAGGAACTCACAACATCATCCGATTTGGGTCGCGTAGGCCTTGGCGTCTTTCAAGGACTCGACTTCGGCGGGATTGGTGAGTTTCAGTTTGTAGATCCAGGCTTTTCCGTACGGATCCGTATTAATGAGAGCGGGGTCGGCGGTGAGCGCCGGGTTGACTTCGACGACTTCGCCGGAAACAGGAGAATAAATATCGGAAGCGGCTTTGACGGATTCAACAACGGCAATTGGGTCTTTTGCTTTAACCGTGCGACCGACCTTCGGAAGTTCGACGTAAACGACATCGGTTAATTCATGCTGGGCGTGGTCGGAAATTCCAACCGTTCCAATTTCGCCATCGATCTGTAACCACTCGTGGCTCTCAGCGTACTTCAACTGCTCCGGGATATTCATGTGTCGACTATGCTTCCTGTTAAATCAGGTTTGTCAGTTCTTTTTCTCCGAAAACCAAAAGAATTTAATACTTTTTACTTCTTGAGGCGTAAATAGAATGGCTTGTCGACGACTTCAATCGGAACGCGATTTCCGCGTACTTCAAGTTCCAACGCTTGTCCGATTTCCGCGCAGGTCGACTCGACATAGCCCATTCCAATTCCCGAGCCGAGTGTTGGCGATTGCGTGCCGCTGGTGACTTCTCCCACGGGACGAGCTCCGGAAAAAATCGGATAATGGGCGCGGGGCGGAGCTGATTTTCCCACGGGCTTGAAGGCGATGAGCTTTTTCGGAACACCCATTTGCTGTTGCCGGAGCAAGACCGGTTTTCCTGGGAAATTGGAGGCTTTCGTGAGAGAAATAAATTTTCCAAGGTCTGCTTCGAGCGGGGTGTAGTCCGGACTTAAATCATTTCCATTGAGCGGATAGCATGATTCCAAGCGAAGCGTGTCACGAGCGCCGAGGCCGCAGGGCTTGATCCCATCGGATTTGCCGGCTTCGAGGATGGCCTCAAAAAGGGACGTCACGTCTGCGGCAGCGATGAAGAGTTCAAATCCATCTTCTCCGGTGTACCCCGTGCGGGCGATGCGAAGTTCGGTTCCCTTCCAAGTCGTGCAGAGAATACGGCTTCGTTTGGGAGCGGTAATACCGGGCAAGAGTTTGAGAAGAATCGATTCTGACAAGGGCCCTTGAAGGGCGACGGCACCCCAGGCATCACTCTCGTTTTTGAATTCAATTCCTGCTTCAAGATGCGGGCGAATCCATGCCGCGTCTTCGTCGATTTTCGAGGCGTTGACGATGAGAAAATAGTGATCCGCTGCGAGTCGGTAGAAGATCAGATCATCGATGACGCCACCCCGTTCGTTGAGGAGGAAACTGTATTGACCCTGGCCATCGACGATTTTTGAAACATCATTGGCGAGGAGATGATTCAGCCAGATTTCGGCATTGGTGCCGCGAATGGTGAATTCTCCCATGTGTGAAATATCGAAAAGCCCGGCGGCTGTCCGTACCGCATGATGTTCCTCCAGAATGCTGGAATACTGAACCGGCATCATCCATCCACCGAAATCAATGAGTCGCGCGCCGAGCGTTTGGTGAAGCTCAAAAAGGGGAGTTTTCTTAGGATTCAACATGATTCGAAGTCAAGCAGTGAGAGGGCATCTGTCAATCATCGGCGAAGATTTTGGATTTTTTGCCCGCGAAACACGCGAAATGACGCGAAAAGAAAACCGTTTTAATCCAAATTTGGTAGGGAGACCTCTCCGAGGGCGCCTCGATCAGGGGTTTTACACAATCAATGTCCCTGTTGGGTATCTTGAGTGATGTGTTCACTGACGATTGCTTTAATCCTTATCTCTTCGGCCAGTGCTAATTTTTTTTCTTCAATGATCCATGAACATTGATCTGGAAAAAGCCGTTCGAATAACTTTACCGTTTCTTCATCCTTCTTGATCTGACGTTGATAGATAAAAGTCGCAGCAATACTAAACCCCAAAACTAATCCAAAAAGGGCGGAAACCGCAGCTGCAAGGAGTGGCATCTCATTGAACTGTCGGAACATCTGAAAACCATTTACAGCAATCACAATGCCGAATACGGCAAATCCTCCCTTCCCATATTTCTGATGGAGTCGTACACGATAGTAGATGGCGTCAATATGGGAGATTTCAGAATTTGATAGTTTCATATTTTTGTGCAATCCGTAGACCGTTCTCTCATCTTTTCGAGCTCTGGCAAGATTTTGATTTGAAATGGAGAGCGGAACGGCGCCCTCGGTGAGGACGCCCTACCAAATTTGGAAGAGAAGGATTTCTTTTTGATTCCGCATCGGATTGAGGTTAAGCTGTGGCAGTGAGTCTTTATCTTAACGGTGATTGGAAATCTGGGTCGGGGGAGGGATTTGCTTCTCAAGATCCGGTGACGCAAGAGGCGGTCTGGCAGGGAAACGCAGCTTCTCCGTTAGAAGTGGAACAGGCGGTAGATGGAGCTCGGTTGGCGCAATCGACGTGGGCATGGAGTTCGATTGAAACGCGGGAATCCATCCTGCGGGCTTTTGCGAAGGAATTGGAAACGCGGCGGGAAGCTCTTTCGGAGATGATCTCTCGCGAAGTCGGGAAACCTCGATGGGAAGCGATCACGGAAGTTCAGATCATGATCGCCAAGATGGAGTTGACGATCGAAGCGCATCGGAAGCGTGCTTCTGAGTTTCCGGGAGGAACGGCCATCACCCGGTTCAAACCTCATGGCGTCATTGCGGTCTTGGGGCCCTTTAATTTCCCCGGACATCTTCCGAATGGTCAGATCGCGCCGGCGATCTTGGCAGGAAATGCCGTCGTTTTTAAGCCGAGCGAACGCGCTCCTGGTGTGGCTCAACTCATGGTCGAATGCTGGGAGGCGGCGGGGCTTCCTTCCGGAGTGCTTCAGCTCGTTCAAGGATTGCGCCTTACCGGGGAAGCATTGGTGCAGGCATCTGCAATCGATGGGCTCTTTTTTACCGGAAGTTCCACGACGGGGCAGTCGCTGATCGAAACCTTTGCAAAAAAGCCGGGAAAGATTCTGGCGGTTGAAATGGGAGGGAATAATCCTCTTGTCGTGCATGAGGTTGAGAATATTGATGCAGCGGTGCTTCTCACGATTCTCTCGGCTTACTCCAGTGCGGGGCAGCGATGCAATTGTGCGAGGCGGTTGATTGTTCCCCAAGGGGATCGAGGTGATCTATTTCTGGAAGCCTTGATTTCAAAAATTCCGACGCTTCGAGTGGGACACTATACCGAACGTCCCGAGCCTTTTTGTGGGCCAGTGATTACGCCTGCGATGGCGAATCGATTGCTGCAGGAGCAAAAAGAGATGAAATCGCGTGGCGGAAAGATTTTGGTTGAAATGAAATCACTTCGTGCGGGAACCGGTCTGCTGAGTCCAGGTTTGATCGAGATGACAGATGCGGAGCGTCGGGATGAAGAGCATTTTGGTCCACTGCTCCAAGTCATTCGAGTTCCTGATTTTGATGCGGCGATTGAAGAGGCGAATCGGACGGAATTTGGGCTGGTTGCCGGATTGCTTTCGGATCGTCGTGAGAATTATGATCGGTTTTACGCTCGAGCCAAAGCCGGAATCGTGAATTGGAATCAACCAACCATCGCTGCCAGCAGCGCGGCTCCCTTTGGGGGTGTGGGACGGAGCGGAAATCATCGCCCTGCCGCCTATTTTGCCATTGATGCCTGTCTTTATCCTGTGGCTTCCATCGAATCCGAGACGGTCACCGTGCCGACGAATCTGCCTCCTGGAGTAGGGTGAGGCGGATATTCCTCACACGAAGGCACAAAGCTCACAAAGAGGGTCTCCCGATTTAAAAGTTGGATCGCTAAAAAAAAACGGATTGATTGTGGCTTCGTGCCTTTGTGTGAGGAAGGATCGTCCTTATTCTCACTTTAATTCCTTCCACCAAGTTTCCAATTCCGAGTCCAAGGGGGATTCATAGTGGACAACGGTTTCGTTCCAGGTGAATTCAATCCGCGTCGCATGGAGGGCGTGGCGGGGGAGGAGTAATTTCTCACGGTGAGGTTCCCATCCTTTTTTTGCAACGATATCGAGATAGACCTGAGGTGGAACTCCGTAAAGTTTGTCACCGACGACGGGATAACCAATGTGGGCGAGGTGGACTCGAATTTGGTGGAGACGTCCAGTGAGAGGACGGACGTGAAGTCGCGAAAATCCGTTTCGTCGTTCGATCAACTGACATTCCGTCTTGGACGGATATCCGGTTTCAAGAACGCCTTGTTTGGCGTAGATCGGATTCGATTCTGAAATTCCGAGACGCCCCAACGGTGCGTCGATTTGGGTTTGAGACCAGTTGACTTCGCCGTGAACGATCGTCTCATATTCTTTGATCACCTGACGATCCATCAGCTGTTTACCGAGACGGGAAGCAGCCTCACTCGATTTTGCGACGAGGACGATTCCGCTCGTTTCACGATCAAGGCGATTGGCGAGAGCTAAAAAGGCACCGGGCCGCTCTGCTTGAAGAAGCGTCAGGACCGTTGGCTCTCCCGTCGGTCTCGTCGGATGAACGAGCATTTGCGCCGGTTTTTCAACGACGAGATAGTCGTCGGTCTCCGCCAAGATTTTCATGGAGCGTCCGGGAGGACTTCTCGGACTTCCGCCCCCAAAACGCCGCGTGCCATTCGGATTTGAACCGATTTGCCGACTATTTTGGGAGAGGCCTCGCGAACGAGTTTCCCTTCGGCATCGGTAACCCAGGCGAATCCGCGCTTGAGAGTTGCTTCCGGGCCGAGTGATTTTAAACGAGCCTCCCAATTTCGAATCCGTTCCCGTCGTTGGGCGAGGATCGGTTTCGGATCGACTCCCTTCCATCGCAAGAGGAGTTTATCGAGGCCGTGACGGTGCTCGCCAATCGATTGCTTCAACCCGAGTCGTAGTTTTTCCTGAAGATCGTCGATCCGTTGTTGGAGTTGATGAACGATTCGAATTGGATCGCGGAAGAGCGCGCTCTCCGCAAGGCGTCGCAGCTGTTGCGCGCGGAATTGGAGAATATTTCGAGTTTCTCGATCAAGCCGATTTTTCCATTGAAGCACTTCCTCACGCCATTCCCCCCAATCTCGTGAAATCAATTCAGCAGCGGCGGACGGAGTGGGAGCGCGCAAGTCAGCAACGAAATCAGCAATGGTAAAATCCGTTTCATGACCGACGGCGGAGATGATTGGAAGCGAGGCCACGGCAATGGCGCGTGCGACGGTTTCTCGATTGAACTCCCACAAATCCTCCATGCTTCCGCCGCCACGTGCGAGGACAATAACTTCCACTTCGGCGTCACGATCAAAGGCTTCAATTGCTTGAACAATTTCGTCGGAGGCACCCTCGCCTTGGACGCGAACGCCGCGGACCTGAATGCGAATTCCTGGAGCGCGTCGTTTCAAAATCCTGAGGAAATCCTGGATGACAGCGCCTTGAAGCGAAGTGACGATTCCGACGACTTCGGGAAAAACAGGGAGTGGTTTTTTGCGATCCGGATCAAAGAGTCCTTCGGCTTCGAGTTTTCGCTTGAGCGCTTCGAATTGTTGTTGAAGGGTTCCCTGACCGGCGAGTTGGAGGGATTGAACCTGAATTTGGTATTGTCCGCGGGCTTCGTAAACGGTGATCCGCCCTTTGGCGACGACAGCGGCTCCTTCTGCGAGGGCGAAACGGAGTCGAGCGGCGTCTCCGCGAAACATGACAGCGCTCAGGACGGCCGATTCATCCTTGAGTGTGAAATAAAGATGCCCGGAGCCGGGGGAACGAAAATTGGAGACTTCACCTTGGACCAGAACCTCCGAGAAACCTCCTTCGAGCAAATCGCGTATCTGCCCGGTGAGCTCTCCCACCGTGAGTGGGGTTGGATTGTCCGAAGTGAGGTGCATGAAAGAGTAGATTGGAGTTGCTTTCAATTTGTCCGGAGTTGGGCGAGTGTCAATGTTCGCGTTTTCTTCGACAGAGATTCTCTAGCGAAGTTCGCCAAGGCGCCAAGTTGAGGATTTTGGGCAGTTTTAAAAATGAATCCTTCCGCTTTGCGCCTTGGCGAACTTCGCGAGAAAAACATCCTGGATCAATACTCGACACTTGCAGTCTACGAGAAAAGTTTGATTGTTTAGGAAATCAGGACACTTTAGTGAAATCAGATGAAGCTGAATCACCCGAAGCTCGTGAAGTCGTTGCAGATGGCTTATTCTGCAGAGAAGGCTGCCGCATTTGCCTATATCGGACATGCCGGTTCGTTGAAGGATGAGGCTGAGAAGGCGGCGGTGCGACAGATTGAGATCGACGAGTGGAATCATCGAGAAAATGTTTTGAAGATCATGCGGGAGTATGAGATTCCGATTTCGAAATACTACGAATTCCGGTTTCATCTCATTGGAAGAATTATTTCAATGAGCTGTTATTTTATCGGCTGGTTCATGCCTTACTTCTTTGCGGGAAAACTGGAGAGCGGGAACGTCTGCGAGTATTTTGTGATGATGCACTACTTCCATTCACTGGGAATTAAGTCGCACGATGAAATTCTCTACGAAATGGGAATGAAAGAGAAAGAGCATGAGGTCTATTTTCTCGGGCAGATCAAGTCGAGTCGGCTCCTGCCAATCTTTGAATCGATCTTTGGATGGGGGAAGCAGAGTAGTTTGAATGATGTTGATCTGGAGAAGAAGTATTCGATCGTGAACGCGACGCAGTATTGTCAGAAAAAATCGGATTGAGGTGATTGGATGAAGCTGTCTCTCGTTACAAACCGATTCAAGAGGGGCATATTCCAGATCCGTAGGGCCTTTTCCCTATTTGATTAAAAATTGTCAAGAAATGGACAAAAAGAGCCTTGTGGTTTTTCTCTTTGGATTTCATTCTGCTTTTGAATGACTGAGTCTGATGATTCCATGCTCCCTCCACTGAATTGGGCGCACCGTGCTCAAGCTCTTTTGAATCAAAAGACGAAGCCGCTCGGTTCGCTCGGTGTTTTGGAGTCGATCGCGGTTCGGCTGGCGGAGATCCAGGAGTCGACGCAATTGGATGTGGGGCATAAACGGATTTTGGTTTTTGCGGGGAGTCATGGAATTGCGGATGAGCAGGTGAGCGCGTATCCGACTGCGGTGACGGCTCAGATGGTTCTCAATTTCCTTTCCGGTGGGGCGGCGATCAATGTTTTCTGTCGTCAATTTGAAATTGAATTAACGGTCGTCGATGTCGGCGTGGATACGGATTGGGGCGATGGAGTGGTTTCGCATCCGTTATTTGCCTGGAGACCGGTGCGACGGGGAACGCGGAATTTTGCGGTGGAATCGGCGATGACTTCCGAAGAATTTGAGAAGGCGATGGCTGCAGGACGCGAGCAGGTCGTTTTGGCTTCTGAGGCTCAGGTCAAACTTTTAGGGCTCGGAGAGATGGGGATTGGAAATTCCACTTCGGCTTCAGCCTTGCTCTGTGCGTTGCTTCGTCTGAATCCGGTTTCTGTAGTCGGATCCGGAACAGGGGTTGAAGGCCCGCAGCTTCAGAAAAAAATTGAAGTCGTCAATCGAGCGTTGGCCTTTTACGAAAAACGTGGATCGGGCGCACGATTCTGGTTGGAATCGGTCGGCGGATTTGAAATGGTGGCGATGGTCGGAGCGGTTCTCGAAGCGGCAGGGCGAAAATTGCCCGTGGTGATTGATGGATTTATTGCGACGGCTGCGGCTGCTGCGGCCTTTGAGATCGATCCTGCCGTTCGGAAGCATTGTATCTTCAGTCATCGTTCCCGGGAGCGAGGGCATCGACTCGTGTTGGAGATGTTAGGCGTTCATCCGCTGCTCGATTTTGAAATGGCGCTGGGAGAGGGGACCGGATCTGCGCTGGCGATGCCGATGATTGAATCAGCGGCTCGAATTTTGAACGAAATGGCGACTTTCACCTCGGCAAATGTGAGTCAGATTCAACCGAACGGGGAGTGATCGGATTCGGAGGTTTTTTCGCGCAGAGTTCGCTGAGGACGCAGAGTTCTGATTTCCAAATTGGAAAACAAAAAAACGATTAACTCGGCGATTGTGCCCCCCTTCGCCCCCGCACCAAACCAATCACGCCTCCGGCGGGAGGGGTTTTTCTTTCAGAAGGGTTTTCAGCGCGAGAATAAATAACCGCGCCCCCTTAGCGGCAACGTTAATAACTGACTTCGTCGGAGAGTTGACGGTGGCGTCGGCGGGTGGGAAGTTCCGCTCTTTTTTTAACGGAAGTTCCGACGAGTGCATCGATTTCCTTCAAATTCAGATCCGGAAGAGGAAAGCCGTTATCCCAGCTTTTGACGAGGCGATTGAGGCCAGTGCTCATTAAGTTAAAGCGCCAGCGGATCGATTCAACGAGGTACGGGTTGAAGCTGTAGAATCCGACAAAGCGTTTCTCTTCTCGGATTTTGGCACCATTCAACTGACGGCACATGAGAACGGCGCGTGCTTTTTCGCTTTGAAAGAGGACGATCCAGTATTTTTGAAGCTTGGGATGATGCGAAACGACGTAATCGATCTTTCCTGCGGCTTTGGGGGGATGTCCTGCCGCCCAGATTCGCACGGCATCCACATCGTTCGCAATGCCGGCATAACGTTTTTTCTCCGGAAGAAAATCTTCAAAAGTGGGAAAAGTGGCAATGAGCTCCCCTTCGCGGACTTCGGACGCCAGGTCCTCGATGGCTCGACTTACGGCAAGAACGGTATCGTGATCAAAAACGTGGTGGAGATCGCTATCCGGAACTACAACGGCTTCTCCGAGGGTGATGCTTTTTTGATGAGCCTTGCGGATCGGAACGGCGCGGGATTGAGACTTTTTTGGGCAGAGATATTTCTTGATCGTGCGCTTAAAGCGCCGAGCAGTCTCTTTCTCACATTTTGTTACAGCAATTTTAACCATGGAATCTTCCAAAAAGATGGAATACTCCTAAGCTACAAACCCCTTGGAATCAAATGATTTTTTAAGAAATCGCAAAAAAACTACGTTCCTTCGTTCCAGATACGACTCAAATCCAGACGGTAATAGGTGTAGATCCCTTCGCCTTTTTTCCCTTCGACCTTAAAAGGGCCGATGAGGTCTTCCCGGTCAACGCCGATTAATTGGGCGGCATTCGGGCCGATGAGACAGCGATTTCCTTCCCCGGCAGTCCCAATGCGACTGGCATAATTGATCGGAGGTCCAATCATGAGGCGTTGTTCGCCAATGGCGCGACTTCCAATGGTGGAAACATCCATCCACCCGTACTCGACACTGACCTTGAGACTTGGTCCGCTCGGCGTGTAAGGCCAGTAAATCGGAGTGCTTTTGGTGTCTTTTGAAATGGAGTGACTCTGACTCGAAACCGCTTGGGCAATTTGTTCGCAACAATGGAGAACATCCTCCGTTTTCGGAAGTACGGCGAAAAAAGCATCTCCCATGAACCCGATCACTTGACCGTTGTTGGATTCGACGGAGTCAATTCCCCCATTGAGCACGTCGCGAATATGCTGGGCGATATTGTGTCCAAGCGATTTGTCGACGATCGAGGTGAACCCATTAATATCCACGATCATTGCATACGCTTCAATAAACCCTTGTCGTGGAAGTTCCATGGTCGTTTGGTGAGAGTCGAGCTTACGCAGAGGAAGGGGGGGTGGACAAGAAATTTTGAGCACCCCTTTCAGAGTTGGCCCGCGAAACAGACGAAAGGAAAATCACTTCCCTCAATTCTAATAATTTTACTTTCGCGGTATTTCGCGTGTTTCGCGGGGGAATGTTTTGAATTTATTACTCCATCTTCATCCGCTCCGCGATCGATTCTCGAGTGACGCGTCGTGCGGGGATAAGGGCGCTCAGAATTGCGACGACGATGACGGCAGGTGGAAGTGAGAGCAGGAGATCCCAGGGGAGATCCCATCGAATCGTCCAGCCGAAGTAAACAATGTTAATGACAAAACAGAGGATGGCCGCAAGAAGAAGTCCGATCGGGAGTCCAATCAGGGAGGCGATGATTCCAATGAGCCCCGCTTCTCCCGCGAGAAGGCGGTGGATTTGAGTGCGTTGGGCTCCAGCGGCTTGAAGCAAGGCGATCTCCCGTTGGCGTTCTGCGGTGAGAATGATTTGTCCCAAGGCAACCGCGAGGGCGGAAACGAGCAGGGCGACGGTTCTCAGAACTTCCGTCAGGGCGAAGGTCTGGTCGAAGATGCGAAAGACTTGATTTCGAAGTTCGCGATTCGAGAAGATGAGATAGCTTCCCAAGGGGGTGAGACGCTCACGAATCGCTTTTTGCAGGGTCTCCACCGGAACGCCTGGCTTTGCGTAAAGGGCGAGACTGTTATCAAACGGATCCTTCCAATGACGCTGATAGGTCATTCGATCCATGAGAATCAGTCCAAATTCAGTTGTATAATCGTAAAAGACGCCAGCGACCCGGAATGATTTTTCTCCCGAGGGAGTGATCAACGGGACGGTGCTGCCGACTGGAGCTTTGAATTTTCGCGAGAAGGCTTCACTGACACAAACGGAATCGGTTCCTGCAGCTTTTGTAAGAATTTCATTTCCAGTCCCTTCCAGAAAAACGAGGCGATTGTATTGAGCGGCCACAGGAAAACGAATCGAGGCGAGTTTTACGGGACGGTTGGCGTAGGTGATTTTTAATTCTCGGTAGGAATCCCACGCGGCAATCTCAGGGATTTTGGAAATCTCTGTCTCAACTTCAGGGCGCAGCACTTCTTTATGTCCGACGACCAAATTGGCGGTGGAGGAGATAAAGAGATCGGCTTTGACACTTTGATCGAGCCAAACCTCGACCGTTTTTCGAAAACTATGAACCATGACGGCTAGGCCGATCGTCATGGCGAGGGCCGTGACCAGTGCGGCGATTGTGACGGAGTTGCGGTGAAGCGATCGTAGAAAGGAGCGAAGGATGAATTGCCCCGAAAATGAAGTAAGTGAAACGCGAGTGACGAAAACTTTTGAAAGTGCCGGAACACAAAAGGCTGACCCAAGAAGAAGCGTGAGTGCCGAGACGAAGCTGAGAATCGGCCAGTGGAAACTCGCCTGAGCAAAAGTTGCCGAGAGAATAAAAAATCCGATTCCGACGCAAAGCCATCGGCCTGTTGTGAGGGCGCTGGCATCCGAAAGAAAACCGGGTTGAAGGGCTTCCACGACGGGGATTCGAGAGGCTTCCCGAGAAGGAATCCAGGCGGCCAGCAGAACGCCGCCCCAGGTAATTCCGAACGCGGCGAGGAGCAGATCCGGAGTCAGTGCGAGGTCGCCAATGTGCACCAAAAGATAGAGCGAAGTAATGCTGCGCGACGCGATTCCAATCATCTGTTGAGCGAGAAGGAGTCCGATTCCAACGCCAAAAGCCCCTCCCAAGAGTCCAAGGAGAAGTGATTCAGCGAGAAGAAGGCGCTGGATTTGAGGCGGTGTTGCTCCGAGGGAACGGAGAAGTCCGATTTCCATCCGGCGGCGAATCACCGCAGCGGAGACGGTATTGTAGATGAGAAAAAGACCGACGAGGAGGGCGATGAGTGAGAGGGCGGTGAGATTGAGTTGAAAGGCGCCGAGCATTTTTTCAATCGGTTCCCCGCGGCGATCCGGCGTTTGAATCAAGATCGATGAGGGGAGTTTCTGGCGGAGGGTCTTCTCTGCTTCGTGAAGATTATTTCCAGGATTCAGTAATACATCGATTCGTGAGAGTTTTCCAACCTGACCGAAATTTTCCTGAACATGAGCAATATCCATGACAGCAATATGTTCATCCGCACCAACGGCTTCGTCGGTGAATTCCAACAAGAAGGCGGCTTTAAAAAGGCGAACGCCTTCCCGGGAACGGAGTCGAATATTATCCCCGGCGTGAATTCCAAGGCGTTCCGCCAGAGATCGGGTGATCGCCAGTACGTTTGGCTCTGTGATGAATTCATAACCATCAATCGCCTGCCCTGAAGCGCCTTTGAGTTCAAAGGTGCGGAAGGGGGCATTGGAGAAAATATCAACACCGACAAGGTGAAGGTATTCTCCTGGGAAATCATCAAAGAGGCAGACTTCCTCGACGATGGGTGTACTTGCGCGAATTCCAGGCATCTGTCGAACGAGAGGGAGAACGGATTCATCGAATGGAACTCCATCTCCATGAAGCTCTAAACTCGCTTTGCCTGCGACCAGATCAACCGAGGCTTGAAATGCGTGAAGCGCGCTCCGATTAACGATTTGAATACTGAGAAAGACCGCGACGCCGAGTCCAATTCCGAGGAGATTGAGAAGCGTCAGAAATCGGTGGCGATTCCAGTAACGGAGACTGTGGCGCAGGAGAAGGAGAAACATGCTTCGGCTTAGATGCAGGCGTAGCAAACATCCGCATGAAACATTTTGCTTCCTCGGAAGGATTGATTGTAGATCCCGACTAAATGGTATCCGACGGTTTTCAGGAACACGGTGATCTCCTGAAAGTCGCCTTGACCTTGATACGCATCCAGAAAATTAATCTCAGTATAAATCACTTGGATCGCATGACGCTCTAGCGTTTTAGCGGCCCCCTTGAGGACATTGAGTTCGTAGCCTTGAACGTCCATTTTCAAGAGATCAATGGTAGTGATTTGCTTTGCTGCTACGTAATCATCAAGTTTTTTGATTTCAACGGAGAGAGTTTCTTTGATTTTGGAGGTTTTCAACATCCCCTGATCGCTGACATCCAGAAAAGATTGGAGGCCGTTGACTTCGTAGACTTTGAATTCGGCGGTGGTGTTTTCATTGCCGAGTCCGAGATTTTCGAGAGTGAGATCTTCCTTTAGAAAATGACGCTTCAAGGATTCATAGCAGGTCGGATCAGGTTCAAATCCAATGATGGTCGGGCGATCGAAGTCCATTCGGAATTTTCGGATGGTTTGCCCGTAATTGCTGCCGACATCCAGGAGGAGTGGAGACTTTTTCTGTTTGAGAATGATCCCGATATCCCGATGCAGATTTGTTCCGCTCAGGCGATCTTTTGATTTTTTGACAATCTCATAGTTGGAAAATGAGATGAGTTGATTGAGGAAATCGCGGGTGGTCATAGGGATGCCTGCTTCTTGTGAGAGAGGATCGTGTAGAGGAGTCCGCCAGTTCCGAGAATGGTTGCGATCCAATAAAGCGTTTTGAATTGGAAGTGATGAAAGAGCGTTCCTCCGACGACTCCGCCGAGGATAAAGGCGGCAATGAGCGAGAGGAAGAAACGAGCTTTACGAAAATCGGCAGGGATCCCTCGGAGTCGTTGTCCGATGAGAATGGCCAAGTCAGTGATCATTCCGGAGAGGTGAGTCGTTCGAATGGTGGCGCCGGAATAAGTGCTCGCCATCGCGTTTTGCATTCCGCACGCAGCCGAGGCGAGAAACTCGCCGAGGGGCTGATTTTGAGTGAGAAAATAGCCAGCGAGTCCGAGAAGCGAGCTTTCAAGGATTAGAACGACCCCGTAGCGTTGTCCGAATTTAAGAACTGAATCTCGTATGATGAATGCACTAAGGACCGCTCCTGAGAAAAATGAGGCTAAGACGCAGAGAAGTGTCATTGCCTCATTAAATTCTCTATTGCTGACAGAGAGTCCCAGGAGAGTGGCGGTTCCGGTCAGATGTGTGATCGCTTGATGATAGATTCCCAAGAAACCGACCGCATTGATCGCTCCAGCGGTGAAGGTGAGAAAAATACCCCCGGCCAACGCCCATGGAGGGATACGGTGGATCATGTGAGTTTCAGATCCGCATCGGTCACGGCCCCCAAGTGGGCGGAGTTCACCAAATGCGCGTACTTGGCGAGAACGCCGCTGGTATAGCGGGGTTTCGGGGCCTTGAATTTTTTCATTCTCGCTTTGAATTCTTTTGCGGGAATTTCAAGATCGATCACTCGTTTTCCGGCATCCAGGGTGATCCGATCGCCGTTTTTAATAATGGCAAGAGGACCTCCGACATGAGCTTCCGGTGAGACGTGTCCGACGACAAATCCGTGACTCCCGCCGGAGAAACGACCGTCGGTAATCAAAGCCACGTCTTTACCGAGTCCTCGTCCCATAATGGCGGAAGTCGGTGAGAGCATTTCGCGCATTCCGGGGCCTCCCTTGGGTCCTTCGTAGCGGATCACAATGA
This sequence comes from uncultured Verrucomicrobiota bacterium, assembly GCA_964555235.1. Classification (GTDB taxonomy): domain Bacteria; phylum Verrucomicrobiota; class Verrucomicrobiia; order Methylacidiphilales; family CAMAQI01; genus CAZKRU01. The sequence goes on along the minus strand of CAZKRU010000006.1, from coordinate 55,521 downwards.
CATCACCCTTTTTGATGCTGCCATCGAGAATGGCTTTCAATGCGGCCTCTTCTGAATCATAAACCCGGGCGCGTCCTTCGAAGCGGAGGCCTTCTTTGCCGCTGATTTTAGCCACGGCGCCGAGGGGGGCGAGGTTTCCGTAGAGAACGACGAGATGACCCTCTTTTTTGATCGGATTGTCGAAGGAACGGATCACTTCCTGTCCGGTAGGATAATCTTTGACGCCCTTGAGGTTTTGAGCAACGGTTTGTCCGGTGACGGTCATACAGTCGCCGTGGAGGAGACCTTGATCGAGGAGGCGCTTCATTAACGGAGTCACTCCGCCAATTTGTACCAAGGCGGCCATGACGAAACGCCCACTCGGTTTGAGGTCGGCAAGAACCGGAACCCGTTTTCCGATTCGGGTGAAATCATCGATCGAGAGCTTCACGCCGGCGGCATGGGCCATGGCGAGAAGGTGTAGGACGGCATTCGTGGAACCGCCGAGTGCCATGACGACGGTGATTGCATTTTCAAAAGCTTTGCGCGTCATGATGTCGCGAGGGAGAATTCCTTTTTTGAGAAGATTGAGAACCGCAGCCCCGGCTTGACGGCAGTCCTGCATTTTTTCAGGAGAAACAGCGGTTTGTGCGGAACTATTCGGCAGACTCATTCCAAGGGCTTCAATCGCGCACGCCATCGTGTTAGCCGTGTACATTCCGCCGCAGGATCCGGGTCCCGGGATCGCGCAGGCTTCGATTCCCTTGAGCTCTTTATCGGAAATCGTTCCTCGTGCATGTTGTCCAACCGCTTCGAAAACGGAGACGATATCGACCTCCTTCTTTTGAAAACAGCCGGGAAGAATCGTTCCTCCGTAAACAAAAACCGAAGGGCGGTTCATGCGGGCCATCGCCATAAGGCATGCCGGCATGTTTTTGTCACAACCACCGATGGCAACATAACCGTCCATTCCCTGACAACCAACGACCGTTTCGATCGAGTCGGCAATGACTTCGCGTGAAACGAGCGAGTACTTCATTCCCTCGGTTCCCATCGAGATTCCATCGGAAATGGTGATCGTGTTAAAGATGAGCGATTTTCCGCCGCTCTCCTCGACTCCGCGGGAGGCTTCCTTCGCCAACGTGTCGATGTGCATGTTGCACGGAGTCACCATGCTCCAGGTCGAAGCGACTCCGATCAGCGATTTCTTAAAATCTTCGTCTCGAAAGCCGACCGCATGGAGCATCGCCCGGCTTGGGGCGCGTTCCGCTCCATCGAGCATGAGGGATGAAAAGGGACGATGAGAAGGTGCGGAAGTTTTCTTTGCCATAGGAGAGGAACCATAGCTTTGAGCGCACGCGAATCAATCTAGAATTTGTGCGGGAGCATGATCGCACTCAATCAAAGTACCCGCGGCGAGTTCTTAGGGCATGCAGCCTTCGAGCCATCCGAGGAGTTGTTGAATGTTCTCGGTCGATTCGTCACCCATGTGGGAGATGCGGAAGGTGGTTCCTTTGATTTTTCCGTAACCGCCATCAATCACGCACTGGTGCTTGGCTTTGAGATTGGAGATCAGTTTTTGGACATCGATCCCTTTGGTGTTTTTCACGCAAGTCAGACTGATGGAGGCGTATCCGGTGGCGGGAAAAAGTTCGAAGCCCATTTTACGGACCCACTCGTGAGTGATATCGTGATTTTTTTGATGGCGAGCGTAACGCTTTTCTTGGCCTTCCGTCTGAATGTCTTCGAGTTTGCTTCGAAGCGCATAGAAGTGGGAGATCGATGGGGTTGTCGGAGTCATGTTGGTCTCATGGTTCTTCTTGAACTCGATGAGGTCAAGGTAGTAGCCGCGATCTTTGAGAGTAGCGGCTTTGGCGAAGGCCTTTTCAGAAACTGCAAAAACAGCCGCTCCGGCGGGAAGGGCAAGGGCCTTTTGAGTTCCGGCCAGCATGAGATCGATTCCGAGTTCATCAAAGGGAATCGGCATGGCGGAGAAAGAGGAGACACAATCGACAATGAATTGGACGTCTGGATACTTCCGAAGGACTTTGGCGATTTCTGGAAGGGGATTCATCGTTCCAGTGGAGGTCTCGTTGTGAATCAACGTGATTGCATCGAATTCACCGGTCTTGAGTTTGGCATCGATCGCTTCGGGAAGAATGGCTTGCCCCCATTCCACTTGGAGCTTTTCTGCCGCTTTTCCGCATTTGAGGGCGACATCATACCATTTGTCGGAGAAGGCACCGCTCATGCAGGTGAGAACCTTTTTGGAGCAGAGATTTCGGAGCGCTCCTTCCATGACTCCCCAAGCGGAGCTGGTACTGACAAAAACCGGCTGTTTCGTGAAAAAGAGTTTTTGGAGTCCGGGCTGGACTTCCGCGTAAAGGTCTTGGAAGCTTTTACTCCGGTGTCCAATCATCGGCGTCGCAAAGGCTCGCAGGGTCTTTTCGGAAACTTCGATGGGGCCGGGAATAAAAAGCTTGGTGTGTGCCATAGGTGCCGAAAACTAACGGGGGACTTTTAAAAATGCAACTGAGAAACGGTCGGGATGCTTCTGGTAGGGACGCCTCTCCGCAGGCGTCCGTTCCTAAAACCCGGACGCCTCGGAGAGGCGTCCCTACCAATCGAGGCGTTATTTTGTTTTCGGTTTTTTGTGTGGCGATTCTGTTTCAAGTCCGGGCTTCGGCCCAATCCGTGGAGGAATTGCTGGCTCGAATGAAGGAGCAGGAGCAGGTGATTTCCCAGGGATTACGATCCTTGGAGTATGATCAGGAGGTACGTTCCTGGCAGGAGACGCCGAAAGGAAAGCGCGGCGATGAAGAGATTTGGCCAATGATTGTTCGACCGGGGAATGAGAGTTCCTTTCGGATCCGTGATAAGAATGGAAATTGGATTCATGGAGGAACTCCGGATCACGAATTGGCAAAAGAGGGGCGGCAGTACCAGCGGACTCAGGAGAATGTTTCGCTTTCGAGTCTAATGCAGCGCTATGACTTTAAACTTGCGGGGGAGGGGGAGGCATTGGGGGTTTCCTGTTGGTGTCTGGATTTGACGCCGAAGCCGAACGCAACCTTTAAGAGCCGACTGGAGAAGGCGATGACTCACCTTCGGGGAAAGTTATGGGTTTCCAAAGCGAAAACCGAAATGGTTCAATTGGAGGCAGAGTTGGCTCAACCGCTCGACATGGCCTGGCTCTTTGCCAAAATGACGAAGCTTCGGTTTCGATTGGAGACGGTGGAGACCCCGGCGGGTCGAGCTCCTTCGGGATATCATCTGGCGTATGAGCTCGATTCATTGATGTCGCGGTACTGGAAGTATCAGGAGGTCCGGATGGAAAGCTACCGACCCCGTCCGGATGGGGACCTGTGGTGAGTTTGAGGTTTTTCTTGTGGTTAGATTTTCTTAAATAATTAATCCATTAAATAACTATTTCTTATAGTAATGGCGTTTTTATATAAATGATCCTAAGAATAGCTCTTTCTGTTAAAAATGAGATATTTCCCTTAAAAAGACCTTATTTTCGTTTAAAAGTTCTATTTTTCAGTCGAAAAGCCGAGTTTTTTAAGGGGGTTTCATGGGGGATTTTTTCCAATTGAGGCCTCAAAAATAGGTTTTGACCTTTTTTGAATTGCTCTCTACGCTTCAGGCCGAGGTAAGAAATGGAACTAAAAGAAATCAAAGCAGTCATTGATCTGATGACCCGAAACGGTCTCTCCGAATTTGAGTTGGAAAAGCCCGATTTTAAGATCCGGGTCAAGAAAGGGGCTGGCGATTATGTTGTAACGGCTGCTCCGGTCCCCGTAATGGCGGCTCCGGCTCATGCGGTGCCTGTTCCGGTTCCAGCTGCTGCGACAAGCCCGGTTTCAGCACCTCCCTTGGATTCAAATTCAAAAACGATCGACTCTCCGATGGTTGGAACCTTTTATCGCTCTCCGGCTCCCGATTCACCCGCTTATGTTGAAGTGGGGAAGGAGGTTGGACCGGAGACCGTGGTTTGCATTATTGAAGCGATGAAAGTCATGAACGAGATCAAGGCGGAGGTTGCTGGAGTTATTACTGAAATTTGTGCGGAAAGTGGGAAGCCGGTGGAATTTGGGAAGCCGCTTTTCCGGGTTCGGCCTCTCTAATTTATAAATCCAACGGTATGTTTTCTAAAATATTGATCGCCAATCGTGGCGAAATTGCGGTTCGTATTATCCGGGCCTGTCGCGAGTTGGGTGTTCAAACCTTGGCGGTCTATTCCGAGGCGGATGCCGATTCGCTCCATGTCCGCTTGGCAGATGAGGCGATCTGTATCGGAAAGGCTCCGAGCAATGAGAGTTACCTGAAGATTGACCGGATTATCAGTGCGGCCGAAATTGGCGACGTCGATGCGATTCATCCCGGATACGGTTTTCTCTCGGAAAATGCCCACTTCGCGGAAGTCTGCGAAAGCTGCAACATCAAGTTTATCGGTCCGAAACCGGCTTCGATCCGTTCCATGGGGGATAAGGCGATTGCCCGGGAAACAGCCAAGAAAGCGGGAGTGCCGACGACGCCTGGGAGTGCCGGAGCGATTGAGAGTGAGCAAGCGGCCCTGAAAATTGCCAAGCAGATCGGTTATCCAGTCATGATCAAGGCGGTGGCGGGTGGGGGTGGGCGCGGAATGCGTCCGGCTCATAATGATGTGAGTCTGGTCCAAGGATTTTTGGCGGCGAAGATGGAAGCGGAAAAAGCGTTTGGAAACGGCGCGCTTTACATGGAAAAGCTGATTGAAAATCCGCATCATATCGAATTTCAAATTCTTGCGGATCAACACGGAAATGTCGTTCATGTCGGAGAACGCGATTGCTCGATTCAGCGTCGACACCAGAAGCTTTTGGAAGAGTCTCCGTCACCGATTCTTTCGGCGGATCTTCGTAAGAAAATGGGGAAGGCCTCCATTAAGCTTGCCGAATCAGTTCATTACGAAGGCGCTGGAACCATTGAATATCTCGTCGACGACAAGGGAAATTTCTATTTCATGGAGATGAACACCCGGATTCAGGTCGAGCATCCGGTAACCGAAGAGGTTTACGGTGTCGATTTGGTCCGGGAGCAGATCAAGATTGCGGCCGGAATTCCACTTGATAAAATGTTTTACGATCTGGAGCCGAAGAGGCATTCGATTGAAATGCGAATCAATGCCGAGGATCCCGCGCATAATTTCCGTCCCAGTCCCGGAAAAATTACGTTTTACTATCCCTCGGGCGGTCCGGGAGTTCGGGTTGATTCCCATATCTATGCCGGCTATTCGATCCCTCCTCATTACGATTCGATGGTGGCGAAACTGATTGTCTCCGCCAAGGATCGCAAGTCGGCGATTGAGCGAATGGCGCGGGCGTTGGATGAGTTCATGATTCAAGGAGTCCAGACGACGATTCCTTTTGGTCAGATGATTCTTCAGGATCCGGATTTTCGACGGGGTGAATACTCGACGCATTTTGTGGAGCGGTTGATGCTTCAGCAGAAGCACAATCACCCGACACCTCCCAAATAAAAGGGCCATGTCGCTCTCCTTGAACGAACGCCGAGAGCTGCTTTCCCGTGCGGTCCTGTACGGAATTTTAGATTTTGGTTATCTCAATCATCGGGATCCGGTGACAGTGGCGCGGGGGTTGATCGAGGGGGGAATTGATCTTCTTCAACTTCGCGCCAAGGGACAAGCAGCCCAAACATTGACGGAGCTGGCGAAGGAACTTTCGATTCTTTGTCGTCAATCCGGAGTGCTTTTTATCGTGAACGACTGGCCGGAGTTGGCGGCTATGTCGGACGCGGATGGAGTGCATGTCGGTCAGGATGATCTCTCCGTGGATCAGGCGCGTTTGATGGAAGGAGAGGACCGGTTGGTTGGGAAATCAACGCATGCACTTGATCAGGCGATTGCCGCGGAACAGGAAGGAGCGGATTACATCGGTATTGGACCGTTGTTCGCAACGCCGACCAAGCCAGATTACGTTCCGGTGGGGCTTCCGCTGATTCAACAGGTTCAGTCGGTGATCAAAATTCCAGGATTCTGCATTGGCGGGATTAAATTGGAGAACCTTTCGCAGGTGATCGAGGCTGGCGCTAAGCGTGTGGTGATTGTTTCAGGATTATTGCAAGCGCCAGATCCGGTGACTTATGGAAAAGCGGTAAAGGCTTGTTTTGGACGATAGTGGTAGGGCGTCCTCTCCGAGGGCGCCGGGCTCGGGCGTATGTCGGGAGCTATAAGAAACTAAGGCCGGCGCGGTCATCGACCGCCCCCTACCAAGTGGGGGCCTCCTGCGTGTTTCTTCACCTTGTCTCTTGATCTTAGGGGATTTCCTGTCTAAAACAGACCCCTTAAATGTTGGACATCAAGGCCATCCGGGAAAAGCCCGAGGAATTTCAGCGTCGTATCGCGTCACGGGGAACCGGAGATGAGACGAAGATTATCGAACTATTAGAGATCGACGTGCAGCGTCGCGGCTTGCAGCAAAAAGGCGACGAACTTAAGGCGGAGCGGAATCGTGTCAGCAAAGAAGTCGGCGCACGCAAAGCCAAGGGCGAATCGGCGGACGATATTCTCTCCCGGATGAAACAAGTTTCTGATGAGATTTCAGCATTGGATCGGGATCAGACGACTTTGGAAGAATCACAACAGGGGCTTCTGAAAATGATTCCGAATGCGCCGCACGAATCCGTTCCACACGGACTCGACGCCTCGGCCAATCGGATTGAACGCACGTGGGGGACGCCGGTAGCGCACACATTTCCAGCGAAGACCCATTGGGAATTAGGAGAGGCGCTCGGACTGCTCGATCTGAATCGCGCGACGAAAATTTCGGGAAGCGGTTTCATTGTTTTCAAGGGAAAAGGGGCGAAGCTCGAGCGGGCCCTGTTGAATTTCCTTCTCGATCTTCATACGGAAGAACACGGTTACACGGAAGTTTCGACTCCCTTTGTGGTGCGGGGCGAGTGCATGGTGGGGACCGGACAACTTCCGAAATTTTCAGAGGATATGTATCGCTTGGAGGGAGATGAGCTTTATCTCGTTCCGACGGCGGAAGTCCCGGTGACGAATTTACATCGCGAAGAGATTTTAGCGGAAGCGAGTCTGCCGATCCAATACGTGGCCTACACGCCCTGCTTCCGAAAAGAGGCGGGGAGTGGAGGGAAAGATACGCGCGGAATGATTCGTGTGCATCAATTTGACAAAGTGGAACTCGTTCAGCTGGTAAAACCGGAATCGTCGTATCAGAAATTGGAAGAGCTGACGGGTCATGCGGAAAAAGTCCTGCAATTGCTCGGGCTTCCGTACCGGGTTTTGACGCTTTGCACGGGGGATATGGGATTTGGCGCGGCAAAATGTTATGACATTGAGGTTTGGGCGCCCGGACTGAAGACCTGGTTGGAAGTTTCGTCCTGCAGTAATTTTGAATCCTATCAGGCGCGACGAATGCAGCTTCGCTATAAGGATGCGGATGGGAAAAATCAATTTTGTCACACTTTAAACGGATCAGGAACCGCCTTGGCGCGCCTCTACATTGCATTGCTTGAAACCTATCAACAGGCGGATGGCCGGGTGCGAGTTCCTGAAAAGTTGCAGCCGTACTTGGGGGCCGAATGTCTTTGAAGTGGAAATTCGGATTCTTCTCGATGGTTTTGATCGCAGGAGGCGTTGCCTTTAATTTATTTGCCGCGCCTCCTGTAGAAGTGGTTTCGACTCCTCCGACCGCGCTTCTGGTTCCCGTTGCTCAGCAAAAACCGGTACAACGTTTGATCGCCAGTGTGGGCTGGTTGTTGGAGCGGGCTCACTATTCCCGTCAACGTTTGAATGACGAGATCTCGCAAAAACTTCTGACCGCTTATATTGATGCGCTTGATTATTCTCACATGATTTTTTATCAATCGGATGTCGATGAGTTTAAGGCGAAATATCAAGATCAGTTGGATGATCTGATTCAGCAGGGGGAAATTCAGCCGGCTCTTCTGATTTTTGATCGGTACATGCTGCGTCTGGTGGAGCGGGATCAACTCGTTCAGAAACTGCTGAAGGAAAAATACGATTTTACAGTTGACGAGAACTACGCAGTGGATCGCTCCAAAGAGCCGTGGCCGAAGGATAATCTTGATGCGGAGAAAATGTGGCGGGCCCGGATGAAGTTTGAAATTCTGCAGGGTCGCCTGAACAAGGAAAAACCGGAAGAGACTTTGCGTCTGATTGCAAAGCGATACGGGCAGAAGCTCAAGGAGTCGCGCGAGTTTGGGTTTGAGGATGTACTCGATGTTTATCTCAAGAGTCTGACCCGCTGTTACGATCCCCACTCGGAATACTTTTCTCGAGATGACATGGAGGATTTTAAAATCAACAGCATTGAGATGAAGCTTTCGGGAATCGGAGCGGTTCTGAAATCGGAGGACGGTTATGCCAAGATCGTCAGTCTCGTGCCGGGAGGTCCGGCGGATCTCGATAAGCGGTTAAAGCCGAATGATCGAATTGTAGGAGTGGCTCAGGGTAATGGGGAAGTGGTCGATGTGGTTGATATGCGACTGAAGAAGGTGGTGAAGCAGATTCGGGGGAAGCCAGGGACCGAAGTGCGACTCACGGTGATTCCTGCCAATGCGGCTGATCCTTCGATTCGACAGGTGATCAATATCACTCGCAATGAAGTGGAGCTGAAAGATTCGAAGGCCAAGGGTCGGGTGGTTGATCTTCCGGATGCACAAGGGGTGAAACATCGCATTGGAATCGTTTTCCTGCCGAGTTTTTATGAAAACTGTTCCGAGGATGTTGAAAAGTTTTTGAAGCGTTTCCAAACGGAAAAAGTTGAAGGGGTGATTTTGGATATGCGGCGCAATGGCGGCGGATTATTGACGGAAGCGATTCGCCTGACGGGATTGTTCATCGAGTCGGGCCCGGTGGTGCAGGTTCGCAACAGCACGGGAAGCATCTCGAAATATCGGGACGAAGAGTCAAAAATTTCATACGGGGGGCCTTTAGTAGTGCTCGTTGGTCATTTCAGTGCCTCGGCCTCGGAAATTGTGGCCGGTGCACTTCAGGATTATGGTCGTGCGGTGGTCGTGGGCGATTCGAATACCCATGGAAAGGGAACCGTTCAGGCGTTGGAGCCGTTGGCGCGGATTCAGGGATCGTGGGATGACTTCGACCCGGGACATCTTAAGCTGACGATCAGTAAGTTTTATCGAGTTGCCGGAGGATCCACTCAACAAAAAGGGGTGACTCCGGATATTCATGTTCCTTCGTTATTGGATGCGAGTGAGATTGGAGAAAGTCATCTTCCGAACTGTCTCCCCTATGACGAAGTGGCACCGGCAAAGTTTCAGAAATTTCCGCTGATGGCGACTGCGGTGGAGACATTGCGGAAGCGTTCCTCGGATCGAATGACAGGAAGCGGGGAGTTTAAGAGTTTGATGGAGGAGATTCAGATGTTGCGTCAGCGCCTTGCGGAGAAATCTGTTTCCCTGCAGGAGGCGAAGCGTCAGAAGGAGAAGAAGGAGATTGTGGATCGAAGTGATGCCCGAACCAAAGCTCGACGTCAGAATACCTCCAAGGCGGAAAAGATTTTTGATGTGACGTTGGATGATCTGACGAAGACGGCGACGCTCGAAGAAATTTCAAAGTCTCATGTGCCGAAAGCTCCCAAAAAGGAGAAGGCGAATGATGAGGGTGAGGAAGAGGAAGATCCGGAGGCGCCCAATGATTTGCAGTTGGCAGAGGCGATTCAGGTGCTATTGGATTGGGCTGGAATGGTGAACCGGACTCCGGGCACGCCGGCGAAACCGTGAAGAAGAGGAAATCAAATGGCCGATGAAATTCAAATTGAAGGAAGAATTATTCAGATTCTTCCGGGAACGATGTTCCGAGTGGAACTGGATAACAAGCATCCGGTGCTTGCACATATCTCGGGACGGATGCGTAAGCATTTTGTACGATTGACGACGGGAGACCGTGTGATTATGGAGATGTCTCCCCATGATCTTCAAAAAGGCCGAATTCTTCGACGAATTGATCCCCCGCGTCCGGCCAATGCTCCGCCCCCCACGCAATTTCGTCGCCGCCACTAAACGAGACGATTATGCCTTCGTTCGACGTTGTTTCTGAAGTCGATCTGCAAGAGGTCGATAATGCTTTGAATCAGGCTCGCAAGGAAATTGCGACCCGGTTTGATTTCCGTGATGCGAAAGCCGAGATTCTCCTGGAGAAGCTTGAGCTCAAGCTCACGGCGGTGGATGCGTTTAAAATCAAAGCGCTTGAGGAGATTGTCCTCGGGAAGCTTGCGCGTCGAAATGTCAGCCTGAAAAATATCGAAAAGGGTGAGCCGGAGATCTCCTCCGTGGGTCACGCGCGGCAGATCCTGAAAATCAAGCAGGGATTGGAGACGCCGGTGGCGAAGGAGATCGTGCAAGCAATCAAGGATCTCAAGCTCAAAGTGCAGTCTCAGATTCAGGATGAACAGGTTCGGGTCACTGGAAAAGATCGGGACGACCTCCAGTCCGTGATTGCGGCCCTGAAGCAAAAAGAATTTTCAGTTGCCCTGAATTTTACCAACTTCCGGCCATGAATTATTGGTTGGTGAAGCAGGAGCCTGAGGCGTATTCATTTGCGCAATTTCTGAAAGATAAAAAAACGCTCTGGACCGGAGTTCGTAATTTTCAAGCACGGAATTCTTTACGCGCAATGAAAGTGGGGGATTCGGTTTTCTTTTATCACAGTGTTTCGGAGAAGCAGGTGGTTGGACTGGCGAAGGTTTCCAAAGCGGCGTATCCGGATCCAACGGCGGAAGAGGGGGATTGGAGTTGTGTGGAACTGCAGGCAGTTCGTGCATTTTCGAGGCCGATCTCGTTGGAAGCGATCAAGGCGCATTCTTTTTTGAAGGAGATGCCCCTGATCCGTCAGTCCCGCTTATCGGTCATGCCGGTTTCTGAAAAAGAGGCAAAAGCGCTTCTAGCCATTGCTGACGCCCGAGCTTAAACGCCTGAGCGGGATCGGTTAAATTTTTAAAATCAGAAGTGGGCGGCATTGTTTCGTATTGGCGAATCCATTTTGCGGCGGCTTCTGATTCGGAAGGATTAAAAATTCCGGTGTGAGGTCGTGATCGGAGGAGACGAGCGATCGCGCTGTTTGTGGGTCCAATCCAAAGAAGCGGCCGTGGTACTCCGATCATCTGGGAAATTTTGCTCGGGAAGACCATTCCCTGGGCTTCGGATCGCAAGGAGGCGACCAAGACGCGAGCTTCATAAAGGGAGGAGAGCAGTTTTTCGTTCGGTGCGTAGGGAGTGAGTTCGATCTGGAGTAAATTCATGTCTGTAATTTTCGACTCGAGGTGTTCGGCGCCATTCCCTTGGAATCGGAGTGAGAATGGAGAGTTTGATTTTTCTAAGACCGTCTGAATTTGAAGCAGTGCGATTTCTTCGTGAACGCGTCCCAAGTTTCCCGAGTAGAGCCAAAGTGGGCGAGGGAGGGGGCCGGGGTCGGTGGGAAGTGGGAAGGCTCGAGGCCAAGGCGGAATGACGAGAGACGAAATACCATAGATTTTTTGAAGGCGAGCAGCCATATCTTCGTCGAGTGTTGCCACGACTCGGGTCTGACGATAGGCGATTTTCATGAGAAATTTCATAACGGTGCCGACCGCTTGGTTTTCACCAAAAGCCAGAGAGAGATCCGGATGGAGATCCATGGCCCAATGCGCGTGAGGAGTACGATGTCGAAGTGCAATCAGCCAAGCGACGAAGAGCAGTCCTGGGGGGGAGCTGAGAGAGAGAACAAGGTCGGGACGTGAAGTTGTGAGGCCGTTCCAAAGAATTTCCAGAAGCGTTTGAAGGTCTCGTTTGAGACGTGAGCCCGAACTTCCCGGACGTTGGCGGTAGGAGTGGGAACCCGCAATGGCACTGACTTCAATTCCTTGTTTTTCCAAAAGATCCTTCAAGTCGGAAAGGTACGCGCTGGTGGGGGCGGGATCTTCCGGTGAAAACTGATTCAGAAGAAGGGCGCGTGCCATGGCTTAGCAGGGGCCGGTGACTTGGGCGGGATTTCCGCGAGCGATCGAATGAGGTGGGAGGGATCGGAGAACGACGCTTCCGGCGCTGACGACCGTTTGTTCTCCGATTTCAACTCCGGGTCCGACAAAGGATTGGGCTGCGATCCAGGATCCAGTACGGAGAATAATGGGTTTCGCGATGAGATCGAAAGTGGGGAGTCGATGATTGTGGGTTCCGGTGCAGAGAAAGGCGCGCTGGGAAACGCAGCAGTGGGATTCAATCGTGATCGGAGCGAGGTTGAGCAGGAATGCTTCTTCCCCGATCCAGACATGATCTCCGACAATGAGACGCCACGGCATCCAGATGTGGACTTGAGAGCGAATGACGAATCCTTTTCCGATCCGTGCTCCAAAAAGTCGGAGCAGCATGGCACGGAATGCGGAGGGGAAAGGAAGGGGGGGCAGGAAGAAGAGACATTTGACAAGCACCCAAAGCGCTTCTTTCCAGCGCGGGACGCCACGTTCAAATTGCTCGGAAGAAAACCGGCTGAGGTCCACGGAAGGAGCGTAATCCGAAGGGGTGAGTTTGGCGAGCAGGAAGTATGACGATTGAGGGGAATTTTTCGCACGGAGAACTCGGAGTTCACGGAGATCGATCCATTTTAAACTCTGTGATCTCGGTGCGCTCCGTGTGGAGATCTGTCGGATAGAAACTATTACTGAGGCGTGTATTTTTGAAGAAGACGATCGGCTTCCAGGGAAAAGAGTTCGCGCTTGATCGGAGTGGGGATTCGCTCGAGAAAATAATCGACGAGGGATCTCATTTCCTGAGGCTGTTTGACTGGAAGCGTGAGCCAGAGTTCGTCCAAACCATTGTCCAGGAGCTCGCGGCCAACTGGGCCGAAGTAGAAAAAGGCGATACTGCGGAGCGAACCAAAAAAGTTGGAGTCTGAAAAACTTTGGCTTCCAATCGCCTCTTCCGCCGAGGAAAGCAGATGAGCCAGTCCTGCATCTTTGGGCATGGTCTGATCGGGCTCCGCATTTTGAAGCGCGCGCTCTAAGCCGACGATCGTCAGGTTCATCGAGGGGAGAAGGGTGGCGATTTGACAGGATGATTCCAAAATCATCGCGAGATGATCGCCGGTTGCCATCCCCTTAAAAAAAAGAGTACCTTGCGCATAGCGAAGATTGAGCTGTTTGAGTTCTCCTGCGGCCTCAATCGTTCCGAGCAGGGGTTGGAAATATTTGGCGATCGCCTGGATGGTTGCGGCATCTTGCGCGCCTTGTGCGGCTTTAACGACTCCTGATCGATCCGCGATGAAGGCAGAGCGAACTCCAGCCATTCCCACGAGCGTTTGAAGTCCTTTTTCTAATTTTTCGTTGTCGCGATTTCCTGACATATCACCTCCGTCGCTTCCAAATCACCGCCTTCTTCCTGAACCGTCATAAGACGTCCTCCGTCTTCTTTCACTGTGATGGCTTGATATCCTTCAACACGAACACAAAGCGAAACTAATTTTCCGAGCCCGAGGGTCTCACCGATGGCAACGGATTTCTGGGTCATTTCACGAGCCCACTCCACCAATGGCGCTTCTCTTTCTTCCACCCAGTGAGTTTTCACCCCTTCCTTTTGCATGGAAGCCACCGCCAATAATCCGGGCAACTCCTTGAGTCGTTGAAGCCGCTTGGGAAGTTCCAACGGCGTGTGATGTTCGTGGCGGCGATGAGAGGCGTGATAATGAAACTTTTCCAGTTGTCCGATCGCTTTTTCCAGTTCGGCGTAGGTTTGAAATCGCTTGGACGGATCTTTTTCCAGCATCTTTTCCATCAAACGAACGAGACTTACTTGAGCGCCGGCGGCAAAGGCTTTTTCTTCCGGGAAAGGGGATTCCAGATGACCTTCAATCATTTCTTCCGGGTTCGTGCTGTCATAGGGCGGTTTTCCAACCACGAGGTGAAACAAGGTGGCGCCGAGCGAGTAGATATCCGTGCGAAGATCCGTGGCCTCGCCTCGAATTTGTTCGGGAGCAACATAACCGGGAGTTCCGAAGACTTCATTTTCACTTCCGGGCCGGTGCTTTCGAATGTTTTTTGCCAATCCAAAATCGGTGAGAATCAGATGCTGGTCATCATCCAAAAGAAAATTGGATGGCTTGATGTCGAGATGAATGACATCGGAGGCGGCAGCATGATCTAATGCGGAGACCGCTTGGGAAAGAAACCATTTGGCTTCTTCGAAGGACATTTGATGGCCCTCGTGGATCCATGTCTCGAGGGTTTGATTGCGAATAAAGGCCATGCTGAAAAAAACAATTTCATTCACTTGGCCGATGTAATAGATCGGAATAATATGAGGATGTCGCAAGGCCGCGACGAGTTGGGCTTCCCCTTGGAAATCATGCACGTATTGTTCGTCCGCCGCAAAACTTGGCATGAGGACTTTAATGGCGACTTCGCGATCAAGCGTCGGTTCGTAGGCTTTGAAGACAATTCCCATTCCGCCTTGTGCGATTCTGTCCACGATCTCGTAGTGGGCGAGTGGCGTTCCCTGCTGCAAGTCTTCAACGGTGATCGGTTCTGCCATAACCTTATCCCCGTGCCAGATGTTGGCTGGCTTTTTCGAACTCATCCAAGGGAGTTGAGGCTTCTTGAACAGCCATCATCACCCCTTTTTTAACGGGGAACGCGACGACTTGAAATGCGGCAACACCGAACGTCATTTTTTCCAAACGTCCCAACCCCAAGGTTTCTCCCAACGCTTGAGCCATTTGAACCGTTCCGGCTCCCCAGGTAATCGGTGAGGCGTCTTCGTCTGCCATCCATTCGACTTCCACGGTTTGAGTGCCGACCTGTGCTACGCCGAGGAGTCCTGGAAAAAGGGATCGGAGCGGGTGAGGCGGGATATCCTCAGCAACGGGGATCACCTTTTCAGGGAGCGTCATGGTTTTGAAAATGGGAAGGAGCGATTCCATCGGATGATCGAAAGCGGTTTCAATGCCAACGGGGAGAGGTCCGATGGTGTAATGGGTGATTTGAAGATCGTAGAGAAGTCCCAGGGCGTCGTTTCCCCAAAGCTCGCCAGCAAAGGCTTGAATCAGCTTTCCGCCGCGAAAATAAAGCGAGACCACTTCCTCCTGTTTGGCCTCGTGCATCGTCAGCATCGCCTCGGGGAGTGTGAGGCATTCCGCTTGGATGAGATCAGCCACGGTCATCAGGCACTCCGGTAGATCTCAAAAGGGGTGGCGAAGATGTTTGCCCCATATTCAGATCGAAATCGCTCTTGAAGGGATTCAATTCCATCGCGTTGATGGGTCAGGGCAAAAACGGAACTGCCACTGCCACTCATCAGGGCATCGAAGACTTCCGGTTGTTGTTGGAACCATTGCTTCACGGTGGAGATCCAATGGTACTTGGTAAAAACCGGAGGTTCCAGATCATTCTGCAGGACTGTGTCGGAAGTCGATTTTCCGGGGGTTCCGGTTTGAGGGGATTTTGCGTAGGTCTGATAGGCCCACGGGGTCGGAACTCCGAATCCAGGGTGGACCAAGAGTCCGAAGTAATCGTCTTGAAGCTCAGTCGGCTCAATGATTTCTCCGCGTCCCTTGCACCAGGCCGGTTTCAGATAAACGAAAAAAGGAACATCGCTTCCAAGTTTTGAGGCGAGTCCGGCGAGTTCTTCATCGGAGGCATTCACGTTGAAAGTGGTTCGCAGTGCGCGAAGTACAGTCGCGGCATCACTGCTGCCCCCTCCGAGTCCGGCTCCGTGCGGGGTTCGTTTTTCGAGGTGAAGGTGAACGCCGTCACGAATTTTAAAATGCTCAAAAAAGAGTGCTGCCGCTTTGTAGGCGAGATTTCCTGCATCGCAGGGAAGCGAAGGATCCGAGCAAGTGAGCGTGATTCCGGTCGTCGCTTTTTGAACGGTGAGCGAATCGTGGAGCGAGATCGGAATCATCAAGGTTTCCAACGCATGGAATCCGTCGGGACGTTTTCCGAGAACGCGGAGATTCAGATTAATCTTGGCCGGGGCTTTCCACTCCATGAGGATCATTTAACCGGGATTTTTTTTAAACGCAAGTGTGGTGGGCTCGTGGTTCAGTCTTTGCACGTGTAGTTCCCTTCCAAAGTCTTATGGGTCCTTCAATGCAATTGCTGATGATCCACACTTGGAGCAATATCGCTTATCTCGACGCTCCTTAGAACGAGAGGCGATGATCATGAGATAAAGCAAGCCAGGTATAATTCCACACATTAAAAGAACTACAAAAACAAAAAGCTCTGTACACCCGCCAAAGACTGATCCATTTTTTTTAACTACGGGTCCAACATGGCCGCAATCAAGACACTGAATATTTGGCTTCGTCATAATTCAGATTTGGATTTTTCCCGTTCCCGTCGTGCCCGTAACCAGCGGGCAGGAAGTTCGTTGATCCAAAAGATCACCCAGAAGAGCGTCAGCATGACGAGAATGTACCAAGGCCAGGGGCCGAAGAGATCCAGAGCGGAGGCGCTGGCCGGCTTGTGACTCAGGTAACCGTAGTTGGTTCCGACGAAATGATTAAAGAGCATGAGGAAAATCGTGTAGCCGATGGAAATTTTAAAAACACGAAGTCGGGATTGGGGGGTCGGAAGAAGTTTTAGGCCGAAAACGGCATAGCCAATTGCGGAAATAATTCCCGCGTGATTGATGAAGAAGGTGATAAATTTTGGATGGGGAAAATCGTAGGCGAGGTCGGGGGTGAGAAGCGCTTGGACGGTTCCGGTCAGCCCCCAAAAATAGAGAACTTCAAAACAGAGAAAACTGTTAAACCAAAAACAGCCAACGGTGAGTAAGATTGCCATATCACAGACGTGAAACGGGAAGAGGGTTTCAAGCGAAAAGTGGCCGATTTTGTATTCGATCCAGCCATCGAGAAATAAGGTTGCCAGGAGCACTGAAGCAAAAATCCGACTGATCGGTTTTTGTGCGGAAGGGAATCGCCGAGCCCATAGGCTTAGCAGTAGTGGAACCAAGAGGATTAGTCCAAAAACCACCCAATGAGAGGGGCCTCCGATATGAAAAGAGCTTTCAGGGGTGGGTGAAGTCATGCGCCCGCCTTACGCAGGCGACCGACAAAGTTTCCGATCCGTTCCACGGCGATTTCCAATTGCTCAAAGGCGGTGGCGTAACTGCATCGCACATGACCTTCTCCGCTGAGTCCAAACGCATTCCCCGGAACTAGAGCGACTTTTTCTTCCTCCAAAAGTCGAACCGCAAACTCGCGCGAGTTCAATCCGGTCTGATCGACTCGGGGAAAAAGATAAAAGGCACCGTGTGGCTCAAAACAGGGGAGTCCGATTTCGCGAAAGGATTTTACCAGAAAATTGCGTCGCATCTGGTATTGCTCCCGCATCATCTGCATGTCGGGCAATCCCTTTTCCAGCGCTTCCACAGCCGCTTCCTGACTGATGATTGACGCGCAAAGCATCGAGTATTGGTGAATGCGCATCATCGCTTCGGTGAGCGCGACCGGGGCGCAAGCGTAGCCGATCCGGAATCCGGTCATCGCGAAAGCTTTTGAGAAGCCGTGAAGAAAGATGGTCCGTTCCCTCATGCCAGGGAGCGCGGCGATGGAGGTGTGGGTTTTGTCGTAAGTGAGTTCCGAGTAAATCTCGTCCGTAATCACGAGGAGATCGTGTTGAATACAAAGGTCCGCAATCGGTTGTAGCTCCGTGCGGGACATCACGGCTCCGGTCGGATTGGTTGGGAAATTCAGGATGAGAGCCTTGCTCTTCGGAGTGATTTTTTCCGCAAGGAGATCAGGGCGAAGCTTGAAGTGATCCTCAGCATAAGTGGCGATCGAAACGGGTTTTCCGTGAGCGAGGGAGATGCTCGGGTGATAGGAGACATAGCACGGCTCATGGTAGAGCACTTCGTCGCCGGGATTGATAATCGCGCGGAGGGCGATATCCATCGCTTCGGAGACGCCGACCGCCACGAGGACTTCCGTCATCCCATCATATTCAACGCCGTAGTCCTTTGCCACATACTTGGCAATCGTTTTGCGGAGCTTCGGGAGTCCGAGGTTCGAGGTGTAACCGGTTTTTCCCTGCTCCAACGCGTAAATCGCCGCTTCGCGAATATGCCACGGGGTGACGAAATCAGGCTCGCCGATTCCGAGCGAAATGACATCGTTCATCGACTGGACGATTTCAAAAAAATCACGAATTCCCGAGCGCGGAATGGAGCGAACGTGATCCGCAACAAAGTTACGAGGAGGGGAGGATGTTTTCTTCATGGAGAGGGAGCTGGTTAAAATTTAATGAAAGTGGCGCCAGCGTCAGGGGCTGACCTTGAGGCGTTCATCGGCGGTCTCGCACTCCATCATGACACCCTGCTCCTTGTAGGCTTTGAGCATGAAGTGAGTGGCGGTGGAGACAACGCCTTGGATGGTTGAAAGTTTTTCTGAAACAAACATGGCGACTTCCTTGAGCGTCTTTCCTTCGACAAAAACAAGAAGATCGTATCCGCCGCTCATCAAAAAGCAGGAGGTGACTTCCGGGTGGCGCGCAATTCGGGAGGCGAGGCGATTGAATCCGCCACCGCGTTCGGGGGTGAGTTTGACTTCGATGGCCGCCTTAACCGTTTGACGTTCCGTTTTCTCGTCATCCACGATGGCTTTGTAGGCCAGGATGATCTTATCGTCTTCCAGCTTTTGGATCCGGGTCTTGACCTCATCGACCGAGAGGTTCAGGCGTTTGGCGAGCGTCTCTGGAGAGAGGAGCGCGTTTTCTTCAAGAAGGGCAAGCAGTTGATCCATCAAAAAGGTCTAGAGGAAAAAACTCGCGCTTGCAAGTCGTCCTGAGTTTTAATCCCCAATCCTTAATGATCTCATAGAAAATAAGAAAAATGGTGAGTTTTCACACGAAGCTCCTGTCCGTGGAACGTGCTAGCACCGTAGTGAAGGGAGTTTTTTCACACCAAGGCACCAAGCTCACAAAGGGGGAATCCTTTTTTGTTTCAATCCTTTGAGTGACCGGTTCTCGGCTCCCAAAAATAAAAGCTGGATTTCCTTCGTGAGCATTGTGCCCCCCCCCTTCGCCCCCGCACCAAACCAGTCACGCCTCCGGCTGGAGAGTTATTCCTTTCGGAAGGGTTTTGTGGTTCCTAAAGAACAAACCTGCTAAGTCGTTGTCTCTCGCGAAGTTCGCCAAGCCGCCAAGAAACCCTTTTTTGTTTTTAAATCGGAATTCAACCCTTCGCGCCCCCGCCTGCAACGCTATGCGTAGCATTGCGGGCAGGTTGGCGAACTTGGCGAGAGAGATGATTCTGTTCTCTCCACTCATTGTCCCACGAGCACGGGGGCTGAAGCTTTGTGTGAAACCATCCGTCGCGTCAATTCTTCGCTAATGATTGGGGGTTTAATGGGATTCGCGGGATTTGAAGAATTTGATAATCGCTTGTTTGTCGTTAAAGCTGAGCGCTCCTGATTTGCGCATATATCTCGCAAAGGACTGATCCGCGCTCCCCATCTCCCTCCACGCATCGAAAATGGCAGAGCGTTTCATGACTGCATCATCTTTGGCTTTGTTATCAAAGAAATCGGGTTTGGCTTCCATATGGCTTGCGAGCATATCGGAAAATTGCGTCGCAAGCATTTTGTCGTCTCGATTGAAATCCGTTTCTTTGATTTTTGCAATTTTCTCGAGGGCGTCGAGGGAGGTTGGGAGATTGTCGTCTGCCAGAGCGAGTTTGGAGACCGCGAGAAGCACTCCGACATGTTCAGGTGAAGAATTGAGAATCTTGTTGCACTCGTCCACGGCAAAATTGAGATCGTGAGGTCGGAAGATACGAGAAAGGCCTTGAGTGAGGTTTTGAGAAATTCTCTGGTAATCTTCCCTTGATAAGCGATTCGGGTCAGATTGAGCCATTGCTCGTCTTTTTCGATCTCGCTCTTTCTGCTGTTGCTCAAATTCTTGGTTTTTTAACTCGGCCAGCTGCTTCTCTTTCTTGAGATCTTCGGCATCACGTTTTGCTTGTTCTGCATTCGCTTCCGCTTGGGATAATTTTCCAGAAGCGACATTGAGATCGGCAAGAGCTGCTTGAGCGCGACGTTTTTCTCTTAATGCATCATCCCCGGCTTCAATCGCCTTTTGCTTTTGTTCTTCAGCAAGGGCAAGTGCTTCATCTGCTTTTTGCTTGGCTTCCACGGCTTTACGCTCACTAACTTCGGCCTGTTTCAGCGCAGCGACCGCTTCATTTTTTTGAATTTCCGCATTCTGTTTTGCATTAACCGCCTCAATTCGGGCTTGATTGAGATAAATGCCTCCCCCGATGGCGCCGCCAACGAGGACCCCCGCCGAGATGAACGTCGCGATGGCTGCCGGTCGATTCCGTTTGTAGAATCTTCTTGCAACATCCCGTAGGGTCACCGGTTTTGCAGTGATTGCTTCGCCATGACGATAGCGGTCCAGATCATCGGAAAGTGCGGATGGGCTCCGGTAACGGCGCTCGGCTTCCGGGTGAAGGGATTTTAGGACGACGACTTCCAAATCCGATTCAAGGATGTTGTTGTGCGTGCTCGGTCTCGACGGTTCGTGATCCTGAAGGGCTTGGGCATCCTTGAGCAGATTTCCCGTTACGGTGAAGTGATGATGGCCGGTGAGCATTTCGTAGAGAATCGCACCAATGGAATAGACATCCGCGCGTCCATCGACATCTTTGCTGGAGAGGGCCTGTTCCGGAGACATGTATTGGACGGTCCCCAGCATTGCTCCTGACATGGTGAGGGAGAGGTCTTTGTCGTGGTCATCGGTCTCTAGTTTTCCAAGTCCGAAATCCATCACGACCGGTTCGCCGTCTTCGCGAAGCATGATGTTGGCGGGCTTGAGATCGCGATGGAGAATATTGTGGTCGTGAGCGAATTGAAGGGCGTCACAAATTTTATTCAGGAGTCCGATTGTTTGGGGAACCGGAAGGATCCGGTTGATGGATTTCCGTTTGGCCCCTTCCACCTTGGGGAGCGCTTTTAACGCCAGGATCTGCTTGATTGTTTCGGCGAGGGTCGGTGCCGATCGGCGGGATTGGGTCTCGGCAAGTCCGTCATTGATTGGATAGTGGAGGAGATCGTGGAGCGAGATTCCTTGAACCAGCTCCATGGCGATGTAGCAGATGCTATTCGCTTCTCCGACTTCAAAAATGCGACAGATATTGTGGTGGGGAAGTTTGGACATGATCTCGGCTTCGCGACGGAAACGGGCGAGTTGACCTTCCACCGCGGCGTTTCCGGGAAGCATCATTTTTAAAGCAACGAGATTTCCGAAATTATCCTTGGCCTTCCAAACCTGTCCCATTCCTCCGACTCCGAGAACGCTCAGGAGGGTGAATCGGCCGATTTTTGTTTCACCTCCACCGGTTTCAGGAGTCGCTGTCGTGGAGGCAGTCGTCGATTCCTCGCTGGAGCTTGCGACATAGAGTCGAAGAATCGGAAGGGGGGTCGGGGCATTGGGGAGTACCAAGGAGTGGGTATAATAAAGACAGAGCGAATCCGGGTGGCTCCCGGAGGCGTCAGGTGTGACGACATAGCATTTACGTCGGAGGGGGGCGGGAAGTTCCCGAGAGGAAGCGCTTTTGGAGTAAATCTGTTGGCTTTCATTCCCGAAATCCGCTTCCGTTTCAATGGTTTTCCAACCCGAGGGAAGTTCTTGAGAGAGTTCCTGAAACGTCAGTTGCTCGGTCAGGATCTGTTCGGGTTGTGACATGCTCGCCAGAGAAAACGCCCACTCGAACGCATGTTCACGGGCCGCCTCAAAATCTCCAGTCTCCTTCGAGGCGGTGACAATGGAAGCGCCAAAATGGTAGTAAGTCTGTTCCTCTGCAGGGCGAGTCAGTCGAAATGCGGAGAGTTGTTGAATGAGGGTCGGGATGGCGCGACAGGCGTTCAGCGTATCCGTCCGAGGACCGGTGGATGGCGATGAGAAGGCAAGAACGAGTCCGTTTCCTTCCGTTTCCAAAACCTCCCCCTGCCACGGTGCGGCCAGAGCGTGAAGTTCCTGGGCCAGTGAAGGGAGCATCGTTTGGAGGACTTCCGGACTTTTTTCCGGCTTGTAAAGGTCGCTAAAGACCCGGATGACACAGAGTGTCTGTGATGATGGGGAGTCCGAAGACTCCGGTGTCGCCGGATTGGGGGTGTCAAGGACAGGTTCCATGCGTATTGATGAACTGTTTAAAAATAGCCAAGCTTCTCGCCAAACGCAAGACTTTGAATCAGAGGAGCCGTGTGAGGTTGACGGGGATTTGTTGCGTTGACCGTTTTATCCTTTCCCATAGGGTAAGAAGGTTCGGTCATGAAATTCATTTTTAATTCATTATGGTGGAGGACCCCTACTGTACGAGAGGGGTTGAGCTGGGGCATTGGCGCTCTTCTCATTTGGGTGGGGGGACAGATCGGATTGGGGATGCCATTTGTCAATACCAACGTCTCCCCCTTGTGGCCTCCTTCAGGAATTGGTCTTGCGATTCTATTGATTCAAGGAAGATCCGCTTGGCCGGCAATTGCCCTCGGTTCTTTCCTGATCAATATTTTGGGCCATCCGATCCCTTGGACCGCCTCCTTCGGAATTATGATCGGAAGTACGGCCTCGATGTTGGTAGCACATTCTTTGGTCGAACGTTTGAAGATCCGGCTTCCCTTTGAGGAAGTGAAGCAAATTGGTTGGTTTTTGGTGGGGCCAGCCCTTGCCGCGACTTCCGTTGCGGCAGCGGTTGGGGCCTCGACGCTGGGAATGCATGGTCTTGTCCCGCTTCCCAATCTCTTCATGTGTTTTCTGACTTGGTGGGTGGGGGACGCAACCGGAATACTTCTGATCACCCCACTGCTGATGGTTTGGAAAGAGTGGCCAAAATGGAGAGGCTCTCGAGTGGTTGAGCTCGGGTTGGGGCTCGTGATTGCAATCGTATTCACTTGGATTGCGTTTCTCGGTATTCAGGAAGTTTCTGGACAACGCTACCCGATTCTTTTCTCACTCTTTCCAATTATTTTCTGGATCTCAATGCGATTTGGGCAGTACGGTGCGACGCTACTGGGGTTGCTGCTTTGCGGTTTAAGTATTTATGCCACGATTCATGGAAGGGGGATCTTTCAGATGAGCTCCCTCCACGAAAGTCTATTCCTTTTGCAGTCCTATATTCTGGTGATTTGTGGGTGTGGACTTCTGATCGCGGTTCTGGAGGAGCAACGTAATCGATCACTCAAGCTGGAACGAGAAAGTGCAGGGCTTCTTAAAAAAATCTCCTCACAGGTTCCTGGAGTGATTTATCAGTACCAACTGAATGCAGATGGAACCTCATTTTTTCCATATGCGAGTGAGGGGATTTTTGAAATCTACGAAGTGTCTCCTGCGGAGGTGAGGGAGAGCGCACAGATCATTCTGGATCGGCTTCACCCTGAGGATTTCTCTCGGGTCACGAAATCGATAGAGGACTCCGCAAAAAACTTCACCACTTGGAAATGTGAGTACCGGGTTCAACTTCCCTCGAAAGGACTTCGTTGGTTGTTTGGACAGTCGATTCCCGAGCGTCTCGAGAATGGGGCGATTCTCTGGCACGGATTCATTTCCGACATCACTGAGATGAAAAAGACCCTACATTCCTTGGAGCAGGTGGAGGCCGGATTTCAGGCAATCATGATGCATAATCCAGCCTTGGGTTGGATCGTGACCCCTGAGGGGAAGATCGTTCTTGCGAATTCCGCACTCTGTAAATTCTTGGGAAAGAGTCGTGAGAAAGTGGAAGGAAGTTTTCTGTGCGATATTTTCTCTTCAGAGGTCGCGGAAAAATATCAAAAAAGAATCGTGCAAGTGCTTCAGAAAATGGGGGTTGTTGAGTCCGAAAAAAGCATCATCCGCCACGATGGAACGCTCAATCGCTTTATCTCTCTCCAATTTCCCATTCCGAATCCTGAAATTCCGGGATCATTTTTGGTGGGTGTTTTTGCGATCGATATTTCGGACCGCAAACGTTTTGAAGCGGAGCTTTTAACGCTTTCAAACCGGCATCGTCTTGCAACTGAAACCGCTCAAATCGGAGTCTGGGATTATCAGATTACCGATAACCACCTTTGGTGGAATGAGCAGATGTACCAGATTTACGGAATCTCGAAGGAGCAGTTTGGAGCGGATTATCAGGTCTGGAGTCATGCCCTTCATCCCGATGACAAAACTCGCGCTGAAAATGAGATATTGAAGGCCATTCAAGAGGAGAAACCGTTTGATACTCAGTTTCGAATTATCCGTCCCAATGGGGAGGTCCGCGACATTAGAGCTGCCGGGATCCTGCAGCGAGATGAGCAAGGTAAATTGAGCAACATGATTGGAGTGAACTTTGACGTCACGTTGATCAAGGAGTCGGAGCGGGTTTTGATCCAGGCCAAAGAGGCGGCTGAAAGTGCGGATCAGGCCAAAAGTGAATTCTTGGCCGTGATGAGTCATGAAATCCGTACTCCGATGAATGGAGTCATGGGCTTTGCAAGCCTGCTTAAAAATACCACTCTCACCCCGGATCAAAAAGAGTATGTCGAGATCATCGAGACAAGCGGCAAATCGCTGCTGATTCTTCTCAATGATATTCTCGATCTTTCCAAAATTGAAGCCGGCCATCTGCAAATCGAATCAATTCCGGAAGATCTTCCTGCGCTCCTGCGCGATATCCGTGTGCTCTTTGAGCCGGGTGCGCGAGAGAAAAAATTGTCACTGCGGACCGAAATCTCCCTCGACATTCCTGTTCCCCTCTTGCTGGATCCGACCCGAGTTCGACAGATCTTACAGAATCTGATGAGTAATGCCGTGAAATTTACCCCCCAGGGTCAGATTACTCTTCGCGTTCAAGTACATCCCTTGAGCCGTACGGAATTCCGAATTGAAATTGAAGTGGAAGATACGGGAATTGGAATTACTCCTGAGGTCATGGCCAAACTTTTCAAGCCTTTCGTTCAAGGAGATTCTTCCATGACCCGGAACTATGGTGGAACGGGGCTCGGATTAGTGATTTCGAGAAAATTGTGCCAACTGATGGGGGGGGATCTTGTGGCCCGGAGTACGCCGGGGGTCGGATCGTGCTTTACTGCGACTTGGCTCGTTCGAGCTTCGGAGATTCAAGAGGGGTTCCATTTGGAATCTTCCCGTTCGAAAGGCGTGATGCCTCTTTCAGTCTTGATCGCTGAAGATAACGCGATTAACCAAAGTCTGATCCGTCGTTTTGCGGATCAACTTGGCTACCGTTCCGTGATTGTTGAAAACGGAAGAGAGGCCTTGGATTGTTTGGAAACTGAAACGTTCGATCTCATTTTGATGGATCTTCAGATGCCCGTCATGAATGGAATGGAGGCGACGCGGGAGATTCGGCGATTGGAAAAGCTTCGACCCACAACCAAGCGAGTTCCGGTGATTGCGTTGACGGCGAATGCCATGGTGAATATCCGGAGCGAATGCCTTGAAGCTGGATTTGATGATTTTCTCGCCAAACCCATTTTGATCGAAGCACTCAAGGAAACAATCGAACGAGTCGTTTAGCGTAAGTTGATAAAAACTGTAGTCGCACTTTTTTAAATCAGGAACTCACGAACTCAGGAAAAATAGGGTGATCCCGTTTGCTTTTTGTTTCTTGAGTTTCTAAAATGCGCTAATCTTTCGAGCCGGCTTGAATCCATTTTTTCACAAAGAGACCGGCCTCTTTGAGTTGATCGTCCGTGAAGGGGCCCTTGGGGAGGGTTCCTTTTTTCCAGACGGCACCGGATCGTTTGTCATCTGAGTAATTCCAGTTGCACGCGCTGATCTGGTAATGATCGAGTAAATCGAGCCAGGCCTGGGTGCTTTCAAAATTATTTTTTCCATCCCCGCTCTCCCCCTGAGAACCCCATTCTGTTACGAAAATAGGAAGTCGTTCGGCAATCGAGCTAAATTGAGTTCGGTAGGTCTCTTGGTGGGGGTCCGCGTAGAAGTGGAAAGAGTAGAGTAGATTGTGGGCGAGGCTTCCTTTAATCGGTGATGCGAGGAACTCTTTTTTTAAGAGCGGCTCTGAAATTCCGAGGGATGACCAAGCGGGGGTGCCGACGATAATGATCCCATCGGGATCATGAAGCCGGATCAGGGGAATCATGATTTCAGCATAGCTTTTGATTTTTTCCCAAGTAACGTCCTTCCCATTCGGCTCGTTGCAGATTTCGTATAAAATGCGTTTTTTGGAGCCATGCTTTTTGGAGAGATAAGAAAAAAACTCTTTTGCCTTGTCGAGATTATCCAGTGGATCTCCGGGATTCAGTATGTGCCAATCCAGAATGCAGTACATTCCCCGGTTCACGGTTTGATCCACGAGGGTATCCACCATGGCACGGAAGTGGGCGGGATTGGATTTATAGCCCTCCTCGTCCGGGTACATCGAGAGACGGAGGATGTCGGATTTCCAATCGTTCGAAAGTGCATCCAATGAAGCTGCGGAGAGTTTGTCATCCCATCCGTACCATTGGAGTCCGTGAGTGCTCATGCCTCGGAGCTGGATCGGTTTTCCTCGGCTATTGCAGAGCTGAGTTCCGATGACTTGGAGTTGTCCGTGTCGAGCCGTCGCCGAATGGGAGTCCGCCATTCCTTCAAGGAGCGAGAGAAGGACGAGAACGATACAGACGATCCCTCGATGCATTAGGGAAAGAAGCACCGTTCAGAATCCTCTAAAAAGCCCCTGCCAGAACCCGGTCCGCCGGGCGAGGAGGTAACTGCCAATTCCGGTGAAGATCAATGGAGTTGACCACGCAGCTAGAAGGGCGGGGAGACGCGCGCTTCGGCCCATGGCGAGGAAGAAGTGCATGACAAAGAAGTATCCGAGCAAAATGAAGATCGCATTGAAAACCCCGACGGCTGGATTGCGACGAGACGTATGTCCGCAGAAGGCGAGGGCAAAGAGGAGGAGGACGACTGCCATGAAAGGATAGGCGAGTTGTTGATGGAGTTGAGTGCGGTAGGGAGCAAGACTCAGTTTGGAGCGGGTATTGGCGGAGTCGAGGAAGACGAGGAGTTGACGGAAGTTCAATTCGTCCGGCCGGGATTGAAGCAAGGCGAGCTGTCGGGGAGACGAAGTGAATTGGATTCCCTGAAAGGTGGGAAGAAGAACATCGCTTTGAATATCGCCCAACGGCGAAAAGGTCAGTTGTTTGACTTGGGTGAGGACCCAATGACGTCCGTTCCATTGTGCGGATTGGGCGAAGCATTTCATCTGATCGCGTCCCAAGTCGTCGAGCTGGGTAATTTCAATCCCTTCCGCGCGTCCTTTCACCGGATCCAACGTCTGCAGATACCAGGCTTGTCGTTTGACCAGATCATAATAGGGGAGGTTTTTTTTGACCGGACTTCGAGTGGTATGGTTCCGCAACTGATCTTGGATGGCTGCGCGACGTGCTTCTGCCTGTGAGGCGGGACCGGTGACCAGGAGCAGGAGTCCAAACCAGACGATGATCCCGACCCAAAGAAAGGGGGAATAGAGTTGAGCCCAACTGAGGCCTGCGGCCTGCAGGGAAACGGTTTCATTGTGTCGAGTTAGGGAGAGGAGCGTGTAGAGCGTCGAGAAGAGAAAGGTGATCGGGAGAACGAGGGTGAGCATTCGGGGAATCTGAACGAGGTAGAATTCGAAGATGATCGGCCAGGGGGCTTTGAGTTGAATGAAATCATCCAGAGAGCCGAGCAGATCGGCAATGAGCCAGAGCGCACTGAAGGCGATCAGACAGAAGAGGAAGGGCTTGATGAGCTCGAAGAGGAGATAGCGAAAGTAGAGCTTCGTCATGGCAGTCGTCGGGTTGTACCGAAATCCCGGAGGAATGGCCAATCCAAAATTGAATGGCAGATTTGCTCGATCGAAATATGGGCGAATCAGACTCCCTCTGCGAAAAGAGCTTTACTTTTTACCCCATCTGTCTGAATTGCAGGAAGAAAACGCAGTCAACGAAAGGGATAGACGATGCAAGCAGATATCGGATTGATCGGTCTCGCCGTCATGGGCCAGAACCTCGTGTTGAATATGAACGACCACGGCTTCGTCGTGGCGGTTTACAATCGGACGACCTCAAAGGTCGACGCTTTTTTGGCCAACGAAGCCAAAGGGACAAAAGTGGTGGGAGCGCACTCGATCCAGGAGCTTTGCGGCAAGCTGAAGCGTCCGCGTCGTTTGATGTTGATGGTGAAGGCCGGATCGGCTGTGGATGATTTTATTGAGCAGACCCTCCCGTTTCTTGAAAAAGGAGATATTATTATCGACGGAGGAAATTCGCTCTACACCGATTCGCTGCGTCGCACGCAATATCTCGAAAGCAAAGGATTCCTCTTTATCGGTTCCGGAGTTTCGGGTGGTGAAGAAGGTGCTCGTACGGGTCCCTCGATCATGCCGGGCGGTTCTTCGGCGGCATGGGAACATGTGAAGCCGATTTTCCAGGCGATCAGTGCCAAAGTCGACGGAGGAGCTCCTTGTTGTGACTGGGTTGGCGAGACGGGTTCGGGTCACTATGTGAAAATGGTTCATAATGGAATTGAGTATGGCGATATGCAGTTGATCTGCGAAGCGTATCATCTCTTGCGTGAAGTCGTTGGAATGAAGCCGGACGAGATGGCTTCGGTTTTCACGGAATGGAACAAGAGCGAGCTCGACTCGTACCTGATTGAAATTACACGCGACATTCTTGCGTTCAAGGACGCCGACGGTGGACCGTTGGTGGATAAGATCCTTGATGCGGCCGGCCAAAAAGGAACCGGAAAGTGGACGGTCGAATCAGCTTGCGATACCGGGATGCCGGTGACGCTGATTGCGGAAGCGGTTTTTGCCCGTTGCATCTCGGCGTTGAAGGCCGAACGGGTGGAAGCGGAAAAGCAGATCAAGGGACCGAAGCTCGCCTTCACGGGAGATCGTAAAGCGTTTATCGAAGACGTGCGCCAGGCACTCTACGCCTCGAAGATTGTCTCTTATGCTCAGGGCTACATGTTGCTTAAGGCAGCAGCCAAGGAGCAAAATTGGAATTTGAATTACGGAGGAATCGCGCTGATGTGGCGGGGTGGATGTATTATTCGCAGCCGCTTCCTCGGCAAGATCAAAGAGGCGTTTGATAAGAATGCAAAACTCCAGAATCTTCTGCTTGATGATTTTTTCAAGGCGGAGATCGCGAAGTGTCAGGAGGCTTGGCGTCGGGTGATTTCGACCGGAGTTCTGAATGGAATTCCAATGCCGACCTTCACCACGGCGCTCTCGTTTTTTGACGGATACCGTCGGGCAAGTTTGCCGGCGAACCTCTTGCAGGCGCAGCGCGACTATTTCGGGGCGCACACCTATGAGCGGACCGACAAGCCACGCGGCGAGTTCTTCCACACCAATTGGACCGGCCGCGGCGGTTCGGTTTCATCCACGACTTATAACGTCTAAAAGGAAATGACCATGAGCGAGATCTCGCTGACCCCCCCGACCAAAGTCCCCGCCACGGCGGCGGTCATTTTTGGAGCAACGGGCGATTTAACCCATCGCAAAATTATTCCGGCATTCTACCACCTGGCCAAAAATGGTCAGCTGCCGGAGGGTTTCACGATTATTGGGTTTGCCCGTCGTCCCAAGACCGATGAAGAATTTCGTACGGAACTGAAGGCGTCCCTTGATAAATTCTCACACACCAAGCCGGTGAGTGAGGAGGTCTGGAACTGGCTCGCGCCCCGGATCTTTTATCAACAGGGGGATCTGCCGAAGACTGAAGATTATACGGCCCTTGCGGAGCGTCTTAAGACTCTCCCTGGAAGCAAGTATTATAAGGGGAGCTTTCTCTTTTATCTGGCGACCTCTCCTTCGTTCTTCTGCGTCGTTGCGGAAAATCTCTTCAAGGCGGGACTTGCTCCACAAGAGGATTCAACGGATCTCAGACGCTTGATCGTCGAAAAACCGTTTGGAGAAGATCATCCGAGCGCCAAGAAATTGAATTCGGATCTGGCGAAGTATTTCCCGGAAAAGACAATCTACCGCATTGATCACTACCTTGGCAAAGAGACGGTTCAGAATCTTCTCTATTTCCGATTTGGAAATTCGATCTACGAGCCACTTTGGAATCGTCGCTACATCGATCACGTCCAGATTACCGTGGCGGAAAAAGTTGGAGTCGAAGGGCGTGGCGGTTATTACGATGGTGCCGGGGCCGGACGTGACATGCTCCAGAATCACCTCTTGCAGTTGCTTACGCTGATCGCCATGGAGCCGCCCGCTTCACTGACGGCGGAATCGATTCGCGATGAAAAAGTGAAGGTGCTGCATTCCGTGACGATGCCTTCTGCGGAAGAAATCTTGAAACGTTCAGTTCGTGCTCAATATGGAGGAGGCGTCACGGATGGAAAACAAGTGCTGCCGTATCGGCAGGAAGATCGCGTTCCTCCGGATTCCATGACCGAGACTTACGTGGCGTTGCGATTGGAGATTGATAATTGGCGCTGGAGTGGCGTTCCTTTTTATCTTCGAACGGGCAAAGCGTTGCAGCAACAGTTCAGCGAAATCTCCATTGTTTTCACACGACCTCCGAGCGTTCTCTTTGCGGCGTCCAATCACTATGTCAGTCGGAACTGGCTCCGAATTCGGATTCAGCCGGATGAAGGGATTCACCTGCACTTCAACACGAAGGTCCCGGGCCAGCCGTCGATGAAGCAAGTCGAGATGAGCTTTAACTATCGGGCGAGTGGCTCTCACTATCTGCCGGAAGCGTATGAACGACTGATTTGTGATGCGCTGATCGGCGAGTCAACGCTCTTTACGCGTTCGGACGAAGTGGAGCAGGCGTGGCGGATTGTCGACGCGCTTCGTGCTGCGTGGAAGGGGGAGGATACTCGTTATCTTCCTCTCTATGCTCCGGGATCCATGGGTCCGGTCGAGGCAGACGAGCTTTTGCGTCGTGATGGACGGAGTTGGGCGAAGCCGGTTTGATCCATGATAAATCACCTTTCTTCCAATTCTACCGATTGGATTCAGGCGCTGACGCGTCGTTTTGAAATGCAAGTTCAGGCGGCGATTCAAGAGCGTGGGGTGGCACACGTTTCGCTTTGTGGAGGATCGACTCCGGCGGAATTTTATCGAGCGCTGCGGAAGTTGTCGCTTCCCTGGGATCGGATTGAGTGGTGGATTGGAGATGAGCGATGGGTTCCCTCTGATCATGAAGCGAGCAACGAGCGCATGATTCGGGAATCGCTCGGGAAGGATCTTCCGGGGTTTGATCGGCAGCTTCATTCCTGGCACCCCGCTCCTGATGCCAAAATTGCGGCAGAACGTTACAATCAAATGTTGCGTGATCGTTTGGGGGAACCGCCTCGAATGGATATCATGTTGTTGGGACTCGGGACGGATGGCCACACTGCATCGCTTTTTCCTGGAACCGAAGCATTGAATGAAATGATGCAGTATGCGGTTGTGAACGAGGTGCCTCAAATGAAGAGCACCCGTTTGACGATGACCTATCCGACTTTGAATGGCGCGCGTGAGGTCTGGTTTTTAGTTGTGGGAGAGAACAAAGCCGAGATGGTGGAGCGGCTTCAGCGTCAGGATCCGGAGATTCCATCAGGGTTGGTGGCAGTTCGCGATATCCACCTTTTCTGGTGTCGATAGGAGTGATGATGAACCGAACGATTCTTCTCATCTTCGTTTCAGTGATGATGGCGACTTCCGGGAACACCGCAACCAAGGGAGCGGCCCTCACGGATGCGATTACGGCATTTAAGAGTGGCGACTATGCGAAGGCGGCAGCGTCGGCGTTAGTGGCTGAAAAAGAAGAGCCGAAAGAGGGGAAAGCGACATTGCTTCGAGGAAGAATTGCCTTGGCGGAGAAGAAGTGGGACGAGGCGGAAAAATTTTTTCAAGCGGCCCAAACCAAGAGTCCGGATAATCCGCTCGTCGGGTTTTATCGAGGGGACCTAGCTTTGCTTCGTGGAGAATTTGCGCGGGCGTTGGCGGCGTACGATGAGTTTTTGGAAAAGAAGCCGAAAGATCCAGATGGTCGTCTGCGCCGGATTTACGGGTTAATTCGACAAGGTCAATTGGAAGTGGCGGCGCGTGAGGCGGTTTCGCTGGACGGATTTAGCGACAAGCATCCGGGGTTTTATTTTGCACGGGCCGCAGTAGCGGAGAAACAGGGGAAGCGTGAGGATGCCAAACGCTTTCTTCACAACGCCCAGACTCTTTATGGAGATGCGGTCTATCTGACTTTTTATCGGGATTACCTGCTGCTCATTGGTGGATAGGAACCGCAGTAAATCCGCAGCGCAGCTCTTTGGAGAGTTCCTGAATAGCTGCTTTCTTCAGAAATATCTCTTAATTTGAAATTGCCTGATGTCCGGGAGATCCCTAACTAGAATCCTATGAAGCAAGAGAAGCCCGAAAAGCCTGAAGTCCCGAATCCCGCAGAAGAACGTCCCAAGACGGATGACCGTTTGTTTAAATCTCGGACGGTGTTGATTTACGGGGAGATTAATCAGAAATTGGCGCAGGCAGTCTCGGAGCGCTTGATCACGCTTTCCGCAGAATCGAATGAAGAGATTCGTGTTTTTATCAATTCGCAGGGAGGTCACGTGGAGTCGGGCGATACGATTCATGACATGCTCCGTTTTGTGAAGCCGAAGGTCAAAATCATTGGGACCGGGTGGGTTGCTAGTGCGGGGGCGTTGATTTATGCGGCGCTTCCGGTAGAGAATCGTTACTCGCTTCCGAACACGCGTTACATGTTGCACCAGCCGAGCGGTGGTGTCGGAGGACAGGCTTCGGATATCAGCATCGAGGCCAAAGAGATCATCAAGATGAGGAGCCGGCTTAATCAGCTTTTTGCGACTCAGACGGGTCAATCGATGGAGCGAATTGAAAAAGATACGGACCGCAACTTCTGGATGGGAGCAGAAGAGGCCAAGGCTTATGGCCTGGTTGGAAAGATTATTCATTCGATGGACGAGTTATGAGTCGGATTGTGATTTTGGATTTTGGGTCGCAATACACCCAGGTGATTGCGCGACGGGTTCGGGAACTGCATGTTTATTCGGAGATTCTCCGGTATGACACTCCGGCGAAGACTCTGGCGGCATTGAAACCGGCGGGGATTATTCTTTCGGGAGGACCTTCCAGCGTCTATGCCAAGAAGGCACCGCATCCGGACCTTGGAATTTTTGAGCTCGGGGTTCCGGTTCTCGGAATCTGTTATGGAATGCAGCTCATGGGCCGGTTTTTGAAGGGTTGGGTCGCCAAGGGAGCGCGTCGTGAATACGGACGCGGTGAACTCCGGATCAAGCGCTCTTCGCCGCTCTTCAAGGGATTGCCGAGCAAGATGGAGATTTGGAATAGTCATGGCGACAAGCTGACGCGAATTCCAAAGGGATTTCAGGTCGTTGGAATTACGGATAATTCTCCCTTTGCGGCGATTGAAGATCCGAGCCGTCATTTTTATGGACTTCAGTTTCACCCGGAAGTTTCGCATACCCCTCGTGGGAAAGAGATTGTTCGTAATTTCGTGATCGGCATCTGCAAGGCGAAGGCGGATTGGACGATGAAGTCGTTTATTCAAAAAACGTGTCAGGAGATTCGCCAACAGGTCGGCAAGGATCGGGTAATCCTTGGATTGAGTGGCGGAGTCGATTCCAGCGTCGCGGCGGCGTTGTTGCATCGCGCGATTGGGAAACAGCTCTCGTGTATTTTTGTTGATAACGGGCTTTTACGAAAAGGAGAGCGTGAGACGGTGCAACGGATTTTTGGTGAGGGGCTCAAGTTAAAGCTTCACACGGTTCATGCCGGCCCTCGTTTTTTGAAGAAACTCAAGGGAGTTTCGGATCCAGAGACGAAGCGAAAGATTATCGGAGTCGAATTTATTCGCGTCTTTGAAGAGGGGATGCGTCGCGTTGGAAAAGCGAAATTCCTCGCGCAAGGAACCCTCTATCCAGACGTGATTGAAAGCGTCGCCATCGGCGATAATCCGGCGGCTGTCATCAAGAGTCATCACAATGTCGGTGGATTGCCGAAACGGATGAAATTCAAACTGGTCGAGCCATTGCGCCAGCTTTTTAAGGATGAAGTGCGTTTGGTCGGAGAAGAACTCGGACTTCCGAAGGAGATGGTCTGGCGTCAGCCGTTCCCCGGTCCTGGACTTGCGGTTCGCTGTCTCGGTCCGATTGAAGAGAGTCGGTTGGTGATTCTTCGGAATGCCGATGCGATCGTTGTCGAAGAGATGAAGCGTTCCGATTGGTATTACAAAATCTGGCAATCCTTTGCCGTCTTGCTGCCGGTTCGCAGCGTCGGAGTCATGGGAGACGAACGGACCTATGATTACACCATCGCACTGCGTTGCGTCGAAAGTCAGGACGGAATGACCGCCGATTGGGTCCGTCTGCCGCCAGATCTCCTCGCTCGAATTTCCACCCGGATCATCAACGAAGTGCGTGGAGTGAATCGAGTCGTTTACGATATCTCCTCCAAGCCTCCCGCGACGATTGAGTGGGAGTAATGTTTTTGGTAGGGCGGTCCGTCAGCTGACGGACGATGAGCCCGCCGGGCTTTGGGATAAACCCAAATTTTGCAATAGCCCCTCTATTTCAAAATTTGCCTCATAAAAATCCGCTCTGAAAGAGGGGTTTTTTGAGGCCGATTTCTCCTTCAATTTCATTCACCAAAATGGTGAATGAAATCTCGGCGGGGTTTTACCCCGAATGCTTTCGGTCCTGGCGCCCGCCAGGACAGATTTTGCATTTCCTAATGCAAAATCTGGGATAAACTGGGGAACGGCGCGTTGACGGCCTCGACTCCCGTCGAGCTCCGCCCTTCGGGTCCATCCTTTGGATGGATCCATGTTGTCCACTCCCGGTGGACAACATTCATCGAGGGCTCCCTACCAAGATCCGAGAAATGCTATTTCGAAGCTTTTGCCGGATCTTGGAGTAAGTCGATTCGTCCGATGAAAGCTCGCGTCAATTGATGTGGCGTTGAAATTTGCAAGGGGAGAAAATAATGAAGCCACTCTGCTGGCACTACGTAAAAAACTCTCATGCCGGGTGATTTGAAGTAGCTGTGATCCCAAGTTGCCAGCATTGCTTCCGCTTCATCTTTAAAGAGACCTGTTGTGATGAGGGAGTTTTTAAGAGAGTCTTGAAGTTGATCCAGGTTTTTCTTCGTATAGTCCGATGCTTGAAAGCATTCCGTCCGAGCGATTTCTTTGGAAAGATCCGTTCGAGCAATGGTTTTTTTTCCAAGGGTACGGAAGGCCACGGCTCCATCTTCCCGAACGCCTACGAACCAGACTCCTGAAAGAACCATTGATTTAGCGTTAAGCCAATGAAGCGTGCGCGGGGTCCGTAGGATCAATTCATTGGAAAGGATCTGAGTTTGCATCAGTGCGTCAAGGTGGGCGACCCCTCGATAGAATAAGTACTTTTCACTTTCGCCTGAAGCGCGGGCAGAAGTTGCCAGGACTTTCCGCGGCGATAACCAAACTGGATTCGAAGTCTTGGGAAGCGGTAAGTTTTTTGCGAGTTGAACTTCATTCCAGCGTAATGAGCCGATGACATAGTTGTTTAAGACGTTGCCGTCCCAATTCTTTAAGATTCCAGCCCCCATTTTTGACTGGATGCGATCGTAGTCCAATTCCACACTTGCCGTGGCATTTGGATAGAACTCATTGACGATCCCTCCGCGGAATCTGACGTTCACTTCAAAGGGAGATGGGATGGAAGCTTTCGCGGACGGATAAAAATAGATGACCGGAGTTTCTAATCGCATGATTACGTCAGGACGGCCTGGGACCATGGTGGATTTACCTAAAACTTGCTCTGGATGATTCGATGTTTCAGGGGGTTCAAATTTATGAACAAAATCGGGCAAGACCTCGGTTGCAGAGATGCGATTCAGCCTCCCCGCACTCCTTCCATCCGGGAAGTGATGCGAAGTGATCGTTCCCCATTCATGAGCCACAAGGGATGGATCAGTCGCTGAATGGATCTCAACAACAAAGATCAATGCCAGAAGGCAAAGGAACGGTAATTTCATAATATCTAACTTGAAGAGTGCGTGAGCATTTCAGTGGCGACAAGTCTGAATCGAATCTGTTTGTAGTTTGGAATTTACTCCTTTGATGAAAAGTTGACCGGCATCGGTTTTGTGCCTATCGTAGGGAATGGCTAAGTTTCCTAAAAAAGTCAAAGTTTCTGATGCGGAACTTGCTGTGATTGATGCGGGATTAAAGTCCGCTCGCGAAGGAAAATGTCTGACCCCGGCTCAGTTACGCTCCAGGATTCAAGCGTTTATTAAAAAGCGTAAATCACAATTAATTCACGCCTGATGGAAGTCCGGAATCCCGTCTTGGGATCCATGCCAGAATCTTAAGATGACGATCCGAGTTTTTTCGATTCGATAAAAAATTAAAAATGGTGGTTCTGAAATTTTTCGGACTCCAGGCCGACCTGTAACTTCCGGATAAATTTGAGGGAATAACGCGATTCCTCGTAGTCGAGGACCAATTAAAAATCCCACAAAATCGCATGCCCCTTCTGCAAAGTGTGTGTACTCCAAGAATGATTGTAAATCCTGTTCGGCCTGAGGTGAAATGACGATATCCACGCTTATTCATCGTGCATGGTGATTAGTAAACGACAATTCAAAAGAGGATCGAGCTCTAATGCTTTAACGTATCACGGCACCCTCATTGAGGTCACGCGACCAAGACTCAAACCCAATGCAGATCCAGGACCCATTTCCATGGGGTTTTGGAGCGCATTTTTTCGGGACGGAAGGGAAGGCCTTTTCGTTCGGGAAGATGAATGAGAAGTTCTTTTTGGCGCTTTCGGGCTTCACGTTCGGTCGTCGGAAGTCCTGGGTAGCCGTCGGGATTGAGGGTCCACGGATGAATGCGAACGCTTTCTAAAATAACGTGACGTTTCGGATCGTAGAAATCGAGAAGCAACGGGGCGTGCGACGGGATTTGGGGGTGAAGCATCCGGTGGAGCGAGAACATCCGGTAGCGAATCCCAAAAACGGCAGCGCCCTCACTTGTTTTTCGGAAGGGAATGTCGATTCCGTTGATGGCGACGCGCACTTTGCTGAGTCCTGACGCGTGTTTGAGGGAAAGCTCCAATCGATCCGTAGAGGAATCCATCCAGCGGGAAGTGAAACTCCCCGAGGGTTCCTCGCCGAGGACTGGCCAGCATTCGAGCGCCCGGCGCAAGGTCCAATCGGTTCCGGTAATTTTTGTTTCCAGAAGTTTGGGATAACGAAAATCAATGTGAGGGTGAAAGGCTTCGGCTTCCAGGCTAAATCCGGCCTGTTTTAAAAAGAGGACGACCTCTTGAAAATCTTTTTCCAGAAAATAAGGGAGCGAAAGGCGATCCAGCTTTTCGGATTTCCAATCGTGGAGTGGCTTCCGATACGGCCTTTGGACAAAGGCGGCGGCTAGAGCTCGGAGCAGCGCGTTGAGACCGAGCAGCATTGGAGCGGTTGGCATCATTTCGATGGCTCGAAATTCAACGAGGCCGAGGCGTCCGTTCGGTTGAAACGGATTCCAGAATTTATCAATGCTGATCTCGGCGCGATGGGTGTTGCCATGCAGGTCGAGAATGTAATGTCTCAAGACTCCATCGATCATTGCGGGATCGGCAGGAATGGGAGATTGTTCGACTTGCCGCAGGGCGAGTTCGAAGTCGGAGAGGAGATGGCCGATACTCTCATCCGCACGAGGGGACTGCGAAGAGGGTCCGACATTCAATCCGGCAAAAAGATAGGAGAGCGACGGATGATTGTGAAAAAAACGAAGAAAACTGGAGAGAAGGGTGGGGCGTTGGAGAAACGGATTGGTGTCATGGGTTGCTCCTCCCAGAACAATGTGAGCCCCTCCTCCCGTTCCTGATTTTCGTCCGGTGAATTGGTATTTATAGCCGACGAGATCAGAAGCGTTCGCTGCTTTGAAGAGCGCTTGAATCCGGGTTTCAAGAAGATTCCAAGTGGCCGAGGGAGGGAGATTCACTTCGATGACGCCGGGATCCGGAGAGAATTGAAAAGATTCCAAAAGATCTCCCATCGGAGGCGGGTACCCTTCGATCAAAATGGTGCGAAGTCCCAATGCTTCCGTTGCGGTTTCAATGGCATGGACTAACGCAATGACCGATTTCGGATCGGAGAGTGGCGGCAGGAAAAGCACGGGAAGTCCCTCGCGAAGTTCCGCGGTGAGTGCTGTGCGAAGGGTTGTGGGAGGAAGCTGCGAAAGCGGAAGGCGCAACCCGATGGCGCTATCTCCGGGAATGAGCAGAAGCGGGCGGTCTTGAAAAAGGTCCCACCGGTTGGTTTTCCAAACTCCATCAAGATCGGTGAGAGGAAGAACCGCTCCTTTGGGAATTCCAAAGGCATTCCAGATTTGAGCCTCGTCGGGAGTCAACTTCGGAATTTCAAAATTCCGGGTATGAGGATTGAAGCGGGGCCAGGGGGAGGTCTTTCCTTGTTCATAAGCCGCGCGAGCGGCAAGCTCCGGGTTTTCGTAGGCGGAGAGGAGGTGAGGCTTGATTTTCAAATGCTCTGCAATTTTGGAAAGCCATTGTGCCGGAAGTTTGGGGGAATGTGTAATGGAATGGTCCCTGAGCTTAAGATCCACCAGAGAACGGTTTTTCCAAAGGGGAGTACCGGTTTTTGTCCGATAAAGGGCGAGAGACCAGCGAGGAATCGGTTCGCCCGGATAATGTTTTCCCATCGATTTGATCGGAACGCCTCCTGGGAAAAGCGTTGGAATCATTTTCGAGCAGAGGTGCATCGTGCAGTCGAGCTTCTCGGATCCGATGGCGGCAGTATTCCATTCAGGAGCTGCCGGGTTCGTCGGAACAAAAGTCGGCTCCCCGCCTTGGGTGAGAGTGAAGCCATGTTCCGCGAGCCGCCGGTCGGCCTGCTGACCGAGTTTTCGAAAAGCGGTGAGACTCATAACACCTCCTGCACTTTGACATCGACGTCGATGTATTGAAATTGTCCTGGGTTTCCGGAGAAGGCACCTTGAATCGGAGTCGCGTCTTGAGGAGTTCTTCCAACCGCCACACGAACGTGATCGAGTCCGGTGAGGATTCCTGACGTCGGGTCAAAGTCGAGCCATCCGGCTCCCGGTAGATAAAGCTGAGTCCAGGCGTGCATGGCGCCGACGGCAAACGAGTTCATTTCGTGTGGGGAAAAATTCACCAAATACCCACTCACAAATCGTGCGGCAATTCCACAGGTGCGTGCGGTTTCCATCAGAAGCAGGGCGAAATCGCGACAGGAGCCGCTGCGTAGGTGAATCGTTTGGCTCGGGGATTGAATTCCGATTTCCGGACGTCGCACGTAACTGAACATCCGGGGAATGGTCCGATTGATGGCGAGGAGAAAGTCGAGGGTTTTGGCGCGGCCCTCAAGATCGAGAAAGGGACGCATCCAAGAATGAATCATGCGTTGGTCTTCGGGATAGAGCGGAAGCAGAAATGGCTCCAGGGCGGGACGCTCCTCTTCGGGATAAAAAAACGGATACTCAACGGCCTCCGGTGAGAGAAAAAAGTCAAACGGGTTGTGATTTGAGACCTCAACGCGGGAAGAGCTTTCAATCACCAGCTCGGAGGAGGAGTGATTGAATTCAGAAAAGGTGATGATGTTGTGAAAAAGATCACGCCCCCAACGAAGCCGAGGTGTCGGTGTAATCTGAAGTTGAAAATCAAAGAGACGTTGATGGTGATCTTCAATGGGGCGTAACCGGAGATGATGTAATCCAAACTGAACAGGAAGCTCGTAACGGTAAACGGTCCGATGGTGGATGTTCAGTAACTTTTTCATGTCGTTTTTGAAATCCGGGTGACCCGAACTTTGACATCCATCGACTGACATTTGGGGCCGCGATAGGTCCCTCGAAGCGGAGGAACATCGTTGTAGTCGCGTCCGGTAGCAATGACGATATGGCGGTCGCCGACTTGGAGATTATTGGTTGGATCCAGACCAAACCAGGTTTGTCCCGGAAGCAGGACTTCAACCCAGGCGTGGCTGGCGGCGGAGCCAATGAGATCAGGAAGATCAGAGGGAGTCGTCGGATTGATGGTTTCAATGTAACCGCTGACGTAACGCGCCGGAATTTGTGCCGTGCGTAAAACACCAAGCATAAAGTGCGAAAAATCCTGACAGACAC
Organism: uncultured Verrucomicrobiota bacterium; assembly: GCA_964555235.1. Lineage (GTDB taxonomy): Bacteria > Verrucomicrobiota > Verrucomicrobiia > Methylacidiphilales > CAMAQI01 > CAZKRU01. The sequence continues at coordinate 15,395 of CAZKRU010000006.1, read as the reverse complement.
CGCGTTTGGTGCGGGCGACTTTCAGCGCGTCCGTCCGGACATCGGTCTTACCGCTTTGATATTGAAACCGCTCGTAGATAAATTGATTGAGATCGAGTACCCCCTCGACGAGCGATCTTCCCTCGGGAAGATATTTGCTGACGTAAGGGACGAATTTGTTTCCAACGGGAACGAGTTGGGTGGGACGGAGGAAATCGTAATGTTCGAAGCGCCTTGAAGCGGTGAGTTGTCTCGCTTCCGCAACGGTGACTTCGTGAACAAAATCAGCGACTTTATAAGAATTCACCCGAACACGACTCCGGGAGGTAACGGAGAGTGTTTCATGGCGTTGGGAGACGGAAAAGAATTCGACCGAATTTCCGAAATAATCAGCGTAGTTGCCGGTTTCAGTGGCGGGATCTAATTCGATGGAGTGCGAAATCAATTCCTGAGTCGGAGTGGTTTTTGGAGAAACTCGGAGGTGCCCGAATGATTCGCACGCGGCGGATTCATAGTGGTAATGAGTGAGGTGCTCGATTTCGAAAAGGTTCATAAAAATTCCGCTCCATCGAGTGTCGCTTCCGCTGAGAAGAAGGATTGCGTCCCTCCGGCTTGGTGTGCAAAGAAGGCATCCGAAATCTTTTCGTGCAAGTCTTCGATCCCCGCGCGGAATTTATCGAGTACCGGGATGAGAGGCGATTCGACTCCGGGGACGGGAGTTGGAAAGCAATCGTCGAGATTTCCTGATTTAATTTGGGAGCGGAGCGGTGCCAACGCTCGTAGGACTTCCGGATGGTTGAGTGGAGGCGAGGCAAAGGCTTCTTGCAACTGCTCCAGACAGAATGCGGCCGAGATCGGCATCTGGGGCTCGAAGAGGAGGAATTCAGCAACGGGACGGGGAAGGGCACGGAATTGGAATTTGCGGCGATAGGCATCCAACGTGCAAAGCGCACGAAGCATCACGGTCAGAACCTCATTCTCGAGGTCGGAATCTTCCGGTTGCGGGCCGGCAGCCTGCATCTCCCGAGAGTTATAAACTTCACTCATTGCCGTTATGGTGAGCAAGGCCCGTTCCAAGCAGACACCGGCTTTCAAAAAATAACGTCCATCATCCTGGGGCATCGTGCGTTGGATCATTCCCCGAAAGGCAGAAATCTGGTTCAAGGTGGCATCCAATCCTTCGCGTACGGTGAAAAGCGAGGGAGCCTCTCCGTCCGATTGTTGATCGGCATGATCGCTGAGATTACGGTGAAGCGAGGTCAAAATCGTCCACGCTTCGGGAGGAACGTATTCGAGGAGTTCATTCGCATTGGCTTTGGCGGAGGCGAGACATTGAAGAATGGAGGCCGGATTTTCGGAATCGTAGGTGAGATACCAGACGGCCTTCGCATGATTTTTTTTAAGGAGTCGCGGCAGATATCCGGGGCGATGACCGGAAATTCGACTCAAGGCCTGCCAGAGTGGGATCCACCGGGAGAGCGAAGGATCGATGTTCTCCCGGTGCATTTCATCGAGAATGGAGAGAAACCGTGCGGTCCCTTCTGCCCGCTCTTGATAACGACCGAGCCAGTAGAGGGATTCTGCCACGCGACTTCCAAGAAAGCGATCTGATTGCGAGGAGGGAGGGATGACGGAAGAAATTTTTCGTTTTCGCGATCCACCGAGGATCCATGTGTCTTTTCCAACAAAGCTCGGAGCGTTGAGAAAGCTTCCCCCTTGCCAGACTTGGGTGAGTCCTCCATCAAGAAAACGAATTTGACGCGCTTCCACCAAGGCAAAACATCGGAGGGTAAAGGGAGCGGTTTCAATTTTTCCAGTCGTCGGGCGAAGGGTCGGAATCTGCGCCAGTTTGAGGCGAGGATGAGCGACAAGATTGGGGGAGTTTTCGGAGAGCGCCTGTTGAATGGCTTCCGGTGAGGAGGGTCGGTTGTGATTCCACGCAAACTCGTAACGATTCGGTTTTTCGCGCATCTCTTCCAACTGATCAGGATCGGAGCAGAGAAAGGTCGGGATGGACGGAAGGAGAGGAAGCTCCCGGAGGTAGTAGCGAATTAAAAGATCAGAGTAGCGAAGCATGGCGCGCTGGCCAATGAGTCCGGTTCCGGGGAGATTGACAATTTGAACGCTTCCGGTTCGAAGGCAGTCCATGAGTCCCGGGACGCCATCGGTTCCGTTGAAGGTGAGCGGATCCAGATGCGTTGAGGGAAGATTTCGAATTACCAGATGGACGCGTTGCAATCCTTGGATCGTTTTGACGCGAAGCGTTCCTTTGCGAACGATCAGATCGCGTGGGAAAACGCGCATGACGCCGAGTTTTCGAGCCAGGTAACTGTGATCAAAATCCAAAGGTCCCGATCGGGAGTTGGTGAGAAGAACGATGGATGATTTTTCGGGATCCGGAAGGAGTCGTCGAAGATTTTCAATCCACTCGACTGCAAAATGCCCGTTCGCCGCAACGGGATGACTTTCAAAAAGCTCGGGAAAAAGCTGAGTCTGGGTACGCCGATTTTGAAGGGCATGACTGAGTAAGGGAGGATTGGAGAAGTGATCTCGCACCACCTGCCATTGACCATTGGAATCTTGAGTCAGGTCGCAAGCACACCAGCGAACAGGGGGCTCTTTTTCGAGCGGAAGCCCCACGCATTCGCGATAGAATTCGACGTTATCGAGAACAATGCTGAGAGGAAGAATTCCATCTTTCAGGACCTTTCGATCGGAATAGAGATCTCGGATGAGCGCCTGATAGGCGCGGATTCGTTGTTCAAGTCCGTGTTGAAGATGTCGCCATTCGGCATCGTCAATGATGAGTGGCAGCGGATCGAAGTGGAGAAGTTCTTCTTCTCGAATAAAATGAGAGGTCGTCGTTTTTTCGGTCATTCCGAGGTTTCGAAGAATGGCATCGGAAGCGTCCAGACGGGCGCGAAGTTGGCGTTCGGAAAATCGCTGAAACGTTTTTTGGAGGGAATCAAGTGCGGGATGGGATCGGCACCCGTCGCGAAGCGAGGGGAGAATGGGTCCGAAGAGATCGTGCTTGGTGCTGAGCGTTGCAGTGTTCACAGGCGAATGAAAAAGAGGTTGTGAGACATTGTTGTCATATTCCAACCTCTCGCGGGCATGAAGCAAGCCTTACTTGGGCCTTGCGTGATCCTACTGCTGGGCATCCATCCCGGCGAGTTGCCGCGGGGAAGGAACCGAGGATTGGGTGATCGGCTTCGGATTTCGGGTATGAAAGTAAGCTTCGGCGATGGCGACATGAAGGGCATTGAGCTTGTCTTGGATTTCATCGGCCACGGTGTGAAGTCCGGCCCGCCAGTAATCGTCGATGCCACTGAACCGAAGTTCCGCGAGAAGACGTCCGCTGATCTTTTCTGCGTCGTTGGTAAAAACTCCCTGACGCGCGCCGGAAATTTGGCGTAGCGCGTGATCAAATTGGAGAGAGCAAAAATGAACGGAACGAGGGAACCGGTCGTTGAGGAGTAAAAATTCTGCGACCCGGGTCGGCTGAGGTTCGCTGGTGTAGCATTGTTGATAAGCCTGTTCGGCGCTGCAGCTTCGGAGAACCCCGCCCCATTGGATCAGTGGATTTGCTTTTCCGATGAGATGATATTTATCATCGAGCATCCGTGAGATGAAATCCGCCCGTTCGACAAAACGTCCGAGTTGCACGAAATCCCAGCCTTCTTCGTAAAGCATGGTGCTGTTACTGAGTCCGTGAAGCAGAACGGAGCTCTCCCGGATTTGATCGAGAAAAACATAGAGATCCCGCTGAAACGATTGTGGAGCGGATTTGCTCCAGAGCCAGAGATAGGTTCGGTTGAGCTGCTCCCACATTTCCGTGGAGATTTGTTCACGAACGGCGCGGGCATTTTCGCGCGCCGAGCGGAAACAACTGCAGAGCGAACTCGGATTGGTGGTGTCAAAAATCAGGAATTCTGTGACATTCTCAAGCGTCGGCTCTTTTCCGGTTTTTCGAAAAAACGTATGAAGATTGAGCGTGGTCAGTAAGGGCATCCAACTGCGTCGAGTCTGTTCGGCGGTGCGAATATCCAGATCGATCAGGATTTGGTGATTCACTGAGATCAAGCGGGCAATGCTCTCCGCACGCTCGACATAACGGCTCATCCAATAGAGGGACTCTGCAACGCGGCTGAGCATTTACTCCTCCCCTTCCAAAACCCAGGTATCCTTGCTGCCGCCTCCTTGCGAGGAATTGACAACGAGAGAACCTTTTTTGAGTGCGACCCGGGTGAGTCCGCCGGGAATGATTGTGATTTTTTCGCCGTAGAGAATATACGGACGCAAATCGACGTGGCGTCCTTCAAAATGGCCATCGACATAAGTCGGATGACGGGAGAGGGCGAGGGTCGGTTGGGCGATGTAGTTGCGCGGCTCGGCTTTGACCAGTTTCCGGAATTTTTCGATTTCCGCTTTGGTTGCGGCCGGCCCGACGAGCATTCCGTAGCCGCCCGATTCATTGGCCGCTTTCACAACGAGCTTGGGAAGATTTTCAAGAATATATTTTTGATCCTGCGGGTCGGAGGCAAGATAAGTCGGGACGTTGGGAAGGATCGGTTCCTGATCGAGATAATATTTAATCATCTTCGGGACGTAGGCATAGACGACTTTGTCGTCAGCGACGCCGGTTCCGATGGTGTTGGCGAGACTCACATTGCCCGCACGGTAGGCTTTGACGAGTCCCGGAACGCCGAGCATGGAATCTTTTCGAAAAACGGTCGGATCCAAAAAGTCATCATCAATGCGGCGATAAATGACATCGACCGGTTTCAGTCCCTTGGTGGTTCGAGTGAAAACGTGATCGTTTTTCACCACGAGATCGCGCCCTTCGACGAGATCAATTCCCATCTGACGCGCGAGGAAGGAGTGCTCGAAATAAGCGCTGTTGTAAACGCCGGGGGTCAGGAGAGCGATGTTCGCATTCGGTTTTCCATACGGAGAAATATATCGCAGAAGGGAGAGAAGTTCCTGCGGATAGGACTCAACCGGACGCACGCCGTAGGAATCAAAAAGCGAAGGAAAGACGCGGCGCAGGGTTTGGCGATTCTCCAAAAGATAAGAGACTCCACTCGGACATCGTCCATTGTCTTCGAGGACGAGATAGTTTCCGTCACCATCCCGAACGATATCACTGCCGCAGATATGAATGTAGATGTTTCGCGCGACATTAAATCCGACCAGCTCCTTGCGATAATGAGCCGCAGCTTCGATGGTGGCTCGAGGAATAATTTTATCCTTGAGGATCTGTTGATCGTGATAGAGATCGTGAAGGAAAAGATTGAGCGCGGTGATGCGTTGAACGAGTCCGGCTTCGATTTTGCGCCATTCGCTGGCGGGAATCAGGCGCGGAACGAGGTCGAAGGGAAAAATTCGCTCGGTTCCCTGATTGTCATTGTAGACGGTAAACGTAATCCCTTGATGGAGGAATGAGGTATCCGCCATCTGACGCCGCTGTTCAAAGGTTTCGATGCTGAGACGTTGAAAGCGTTCGGCCACCCGTCGATAGCTGGGACGAACGGTTCCTTGAGGTGTAAACGTCTCATCGACAAACCCATCGGTCTGGTAATTGGCAAAGGAAAGTCGAGCGGAAGGATCGGGTGCAGAGGCTAAGACAGCTGGTCGCGATGTTTTTTTATCTAGGGTTCGAGGCATAAACGTACATTCTAACTTCTACTTTTGCGGAAGTATGATGAAATGCCAAGCACGAACCGTGCCATTCAGTGATTCCTCATCTGCTCACGAAAGTCTTCGCGTTTTCAACTGGCGGGCCAACGGCCCATCATATCCCAGCCTGGGGCATCGCCCCAGGAAACACGTCCAAACAAAAATTAAGGGCCAACGGCCCGATTCATCTCGATCATTTAATCCCACACATACCGTTCATCATATTCGATTCCGTACTTGGTGAGAAATGCCCGGTATTCTTCTTGAAATGAGTGTCGACGGTGATGCTCCTCTTGGGTGTCGATGTAGTCTCTTAATGCGTCCAAATCCGATGGCCCGACGGAAAATGCGCCATAGCCACGTTGCCATGCGAAAGTTGCGAGTGTGGGAGATTGCGTTTTCAACCATTTGGAAGAGGAGGTTTTTAGTTCTTCTACGATTTTTGCTGTGGTCATGGTGCGTGCGAGTCGAATGGCAAGATGGACGTGATCGGCGACGCCACCAACACGATAGCATTCACAATCCGCATTTCGAGCAACGGTCGAGAGATAGGCGTGAAGCGAGGGCAAAACGGAGCCGTTCAAGACGGGCGCACGGTCTTTGGTACTGAAGACAAGATGAATGAGAAGGAATGAAAGTGATTGTGGCATGATCGAGATAGGTCGGGCTTTCAGCCCTCATTGATTTTGGGGTGATAATTCCTGGGGCGTTGCCCCAGGCTGGGATGGGAAGCGCCGTTGGCGCGTTTTATGTCGTGAGAAAATTCGGTGTAGAAAAGATCCACAAAAAATTTCCTAGACGAATACGAGCTACTGACAAGGATGATTGCTTTTGGCGTATTTCGCGGGAAAAATTCTCACGGCTTGCACCGGTCCAGAGAAATCGCTTAGATTCCGGGTATGCGATGTTTTCAATGGTTGGTGATTGGATTCCTGGGGGCGACTTGTTTGCTCGCGGCTCCGACGAAGGAGGAGATGTCGCAATTTCAGTCTTCGCAACAGGCAATGGAGGATGGGCTCTTTGATCTTTGTCTGCAACGCGTCGAAGGCTTGCTTAAAAAATATCCCCAAACGGAACTCAAGGCCGAGGCGAAATTTCTCCAGGCGAAGAGTTATTTTTATCTGGGACAATACGAGGCGGCTCAAGGTTTATTGAAGGCTCCGGCCAAGCAGACTGCGGAAAAAATTCGGAGTGAATATCTTCTCCTTCAATCCGAGACGGCGATGGCGCGGGAAGATTGGGCGAATGCGGAGAATCGTTACCGGGAACTCCTCTCAGAATTTCCAAAAGAAAAAATGGTGCAACAGGCGCAGCTCGGCCTGGCGATGAGCTTGATCAAGCAACAAAAAGAGAGCGATGCCCGCCAGTTGTTGCAAACCTTGATCAAGTCTCAAGGAAAAGAAATTCCAGGCCAACGCGCAGCACTTTATCTGGCGCTTCTCTCCTTTTCGCAAAAGCAATACAAAGAGGCGATCACGCAATTGGAGGCGCTTCGGGCGAGCAAGCCGCGTCCAGAAGTGCTTTACGAAACCCATTATTGGCTCGGTGAGGCGCTGCTGGAGCAGCAACGTTGGGCAGAGGCTGTGGCGAGTTTTGAAAAAGTAACCGGTGATCCCAAGGCGTTCCCTAAAGAGCTAGTGGCGAAAGCCTGTTTGGGCCAAGGGTCGGCGTTGGAAGGAATGAAAGAGGGCGACAAGACCTTGGCGATTTTGGAGAAGGCTTATCTGGTGGCAGAGACGGAGAGAGTGAAGCTTTCGGCGTTTCGACATGTTCTGGATTCCGCTCGAAAACAGAAGCGCCTTCCCGAAGTGGTGGCAAAGCTCCAAGAATATGCGTCAAAAAATCCAGAGAAGTCGAACGCAGCGGCGGCCCTCTATTCCATCGCATTGGCCTATTCCGACAATGATGATGAAGCCAAGGGAATCGCAACGCTGGAAGCAATGTTGGTGGCATATCCGAAATCTCCCTGGCGTGCGCCGATTTTTTTACAGTTGGGACGATTGTATCAGAATCAAAATCGGGTGGAGGATTCGCTCCAGGCCTTGAAGCGCGCCATGGATGAAAATCCGATCGCTTCCGTCCGGGCGCAAATTCAGTTCGAGTTGGGGGAAATTCATTTCCGCCAAAAAAACTACACGGAAGCGATCCAGAATTTCGAACGCGCGGCACAGGAAGATACGGATGTTGCGGAACGTTCGCTGTTTAATATCTTACTCGCTCAGTCGCAACAGGGACAGTTGGCGGCCTTCACGAAGGTGGAAGAACGGTTTTTAAAGCAATTCCCGAATAGTCCCTTGCGTGACAAGTTGGTACTGGAGAAAGCGGCGCTCTTCCAGCGCGTCGGTCAGAATGACGAAGCCAAGAAGTCGTTCGAAAAAGCGATCGGTCAGTCGGGATCCGGTCAGCAACCGTTGCTTCAACTGCGCTATGCCGATTTATTGTATCAGTCCCAACAATACGAAGAGGCGAGTCAGCTTTATGAAAAACTCGCGCAACAGCACCCGGATGACACGATCTTTCCCGAGGCCGCGTACAAGGCGATTTTTGCCGGATTGGCGACCAAGAAGGTGACTCAAACGCAGAGTGTCGATGCGCTGCTTGCGTTGTTGAAACGATATCCAAAACACCCGTTGACTCCCTCGCTTCTCTTTAGTTTGGGGGAGGCCTATTACCAGCAGCAGGATTTCGGAAAAGCTCAGGCCCAGTTTGAAACGGTGGTGAAAGATTATCTTCAGAGTGACTTGGCGGATGAAGCTGCTTACTGGTCCGGAAAGGCAGCCGTCGGTCGCGGAGATTTGCAGGGAGCGGTGGCGCTTTTGGAAAAGGTTCCAGACGCTTCTCCGTATAAGCCCTCCGCACGATTGCTGCAGGGAAGAATTTATCACCAACAGACGAAGTTTGAAAAGGCGCTTCAGCTCTTTGAGGCGGTGCTTGAGGTGGAGAAACAGGGGCGCGATTTTACGGAGGCGATTCTTCGAAAAGGAGATTGTTTGCTGGCGCTGGGAGCCTCGGATGCGATGAAATATGAGCAAGCCGTGACGGCCTACACGACGTTGATTCAGTCGAAACAGGCCTCTCCCGTTCAGTTGAATGAGGCAGGATTCAAGCGGGCAAAGTGCCTGGAAAAGTTAAATCGAAAAGAAGAGGCTGTTTCTGCTTATCTTGATGTGATTCAAGGACGTCTGGTGGAGGGGGCGGAAGAGGTTCCGGAATTTCTCTGGCGCGTGAAGGCCGGTCTCGAGGCGGCTGAGATGAAGCAGGCGAAGAAGGATTGGCGTGGGGCAATTGCGATTTATCGGAAATTGGAGCAGATTGGTGGACCGAACCAGCAAGAGTTTCGCGATGCGGTGAATCGAATTAAACGCGAAAATTTCATTTACGATGATGAATCATAAGGGTGATGGAATGTCGGACGCCGTTCGTCACCTTTATTTGCACATTCCTTTTTGCGCGAAGATTTGTCCCTACTGCTGCTTTTATGTGCATGGGGGAAGTCGCGGAAAACAGGTTCGATTTGTTGAGGCGCTTTGTCGGGAGATGGAAATGGCCCGGAATTCGGAAATACTCAAGCCGGCAACCATCTATTGCGGAGGAGGAACGCCCTCTATGCTTTCCGCAGATCTTTTTCAAAAAATCTCAGATTCGTTAGGGGAGGAATCTCGAACGACGAGAGAGTTTACGTTGGAGGTAAATCCTGCAACGGTGACTCCATCGAAAGCGCGTGCATGGCGTGAAGCGGGTGTTAATCGAATCAGCTTGGGAGTGCAATCATTTGATTCGGCGGAGCTTCAATTGCTAGGACGGCAACACACTCCGGAGGAAGTGAAAGTGACGGTGAAGCAGCTTCGCGACGAGGGGTTTTCCAATATCAGCATCGATCTAATCTTTGGGCTTCCGGGACAATCGCTGGAGACGTGGACTCGAAATTTGGAGGCAGCGGTGAGTTGTCAGCCGGAACATCTGTCGGCCTACGCGTTGACTTACGAAGAGGACACTCCGTTTTTTCAGCGTTATCAAAAAGGGGAGTTTCTACCCGATGAAGCGCGTGAAGTGGCAATGTTTGAATGCACGGATGAAATCCTAGGGCGAGCGGGAATTGAGCGTTATGAGATTTCGAATTTTGCGAAGCCGGGGCGGGAATCGGTTCACAATCAGGCTTATTGGGAAGGAAATGATTACCGGGGGTTCGGACCGAGCGCCGTTTCGACAGTCGGGGGAATTCGTTCGACCAATGTGAAGGATACGGCGCGTTATACGGAGTCACTTTTAGCCGGGAAATCCCCAGAGCGGGAGGAAGAAAAAATCACTCGAGAGATCCGAAATCGCGAACGAATGTTGCTCGGATTGCGGACCCGCGAAGGGATTGAGGCTTCGGTGCTCGATTCAACTTCTACGGCAGTGAAACTATTGATGGAAGAGGGTTATTTGGAAAGAGATCGGAGTCGCTTTCGACTCACTTCGCGAGGGCGTTTGGTTGCGGATCGGGTGGCGCTGGAATTGTTTTCCGATTGACCTCAATTTGATTCAGACGATACTGAAATCCTCGAATGATCGATTTTCCACTATTTAGTTCGCGCAAGCTTTCAAAGCGCGATCGTGTGGCGATTGGGTTGGGGGCTTTGGAGTGTCTTTTGGGTGTGATAGTCTTAGTCGGTTGGTTTTTTGAGATTGATGCGCTCAAGACCGTACTTCCGGGGCTTGTCAGCATGAAGGTCAATACGGCCTTGGGACATCTGGTTTTAGGTTTGGGTTTGGTTCTACGGATTTTGGGAAGAATGAATCGCCGGCTTTCATTTTTTGGATTGATTTGCGGAGTCTTCGTTCTGACCTTGGGGGCGGGGACGTTGGTAGAGTACTATTTTGAAATTCCAAGGGGGTTTGATGAGTGGCTGATGAAAGATAGTGGTTATGCCATTCACACGGTGTATCCAGGGCGAATGGCGGCAAACACTGCGATAGCCTTTGTGCTTGCGAGCGCTTCGCTTTTAATTTGGAGACGACCGATTTTCCGACGTCATCGAATCTCGCTCGGTTTGGTGTTGGGACTTCTCTTGATTAGTTTCATGGGAGCTCTGGGGTATCTCTATGGGGCGCGTTATATATATGGGTACGACCGTTATGCGGTGATGGCGTTGCATACCGTCTTCGGGTTTTTACTTTATGGAATTGGATTTAACCTGACGCATTCCCGGCTTGGATTGGTTTCGACGCTCTTTACTTCGCTTCCGAGTGGTTCACGCACTAGAATGCTGCTGATTGCGGCAGTTCTCATGCCGGTCATTTTTGGATGGATTCGTCTCCAAGCGCAGCTTAAGGGATGGTTGGGGTTAGAAATGGGGCTGGCACTCTATGCGGCTTCCAACGTTATCGCGTTTTCAACGCTGGTATTGTGGACCGGTAGGAGGGCAGTTCGGGATGAAAAACGTCAGCGACGGATGGAAAGTGATCGGGAGCATCTTCTCGATCGTCTGAAGCAATTGGTGGAGGATCGGACGAGGGCGATGCATTCCGCGCAGGGATATTCTGAAGCGATCTTGAAAGCATCGGGATCCGCGATTATTGCGACACGTGAAGACGGAATTGTGACGGTCTTTAATCCTTCCGCCGAGCGACTTCTCGGGTATCGTGCCGAGGAGGTGGTCGGACTTCAAACTCCGGCGATCTGGCATGACTTATCCGAAGTGGTGGCGGGAGCGAAGCGTTTAACGGAAGAACTCAAGCGTCCAATTGAGCCCGGCTTTGAAGTCTTTGTGACCCGCCCTCGAATGGGAGAAGTGGATCTGAGCGAGTGGACGTTCATTCGAAAGGATGGCGAGCGAATCCCCGGAATGTTGACGGCAACAGCACTTCGTGATGGTGATGGAAAGCTGGTTGGATTTTTAGGGGTAGTGAGTGATCTAAGGGCGCAGAAATCAATGGAGCAATCGTTGCGTCGTTCGATGAAGGAAGCGAATGCGGCCAATCGTGCGAAGAGTGAATTTTTAGCAGTGATGAGTCATGAGATTCGAACTCCGATGAACGGAGTATTGGGATTTTCGCAACTCTTGCAACAGACGCCGTTGACTTCGGATCAGCGCGAGTACGTGGAGACGATCAATCAAAGTGGAAACAGTTTGATGGAGTTGATTAATGATATTTTGGATTACTCCAAAATCGAAGCGGGAGCGATCGAGTTGGAGTGCCGGGAGATGCCAGTGGAGGCATTGATCAGTGAGGTCGTCATGCTCTTTACTCCATTAGCGCGTGAAAAAGGGATTTTTTTGGAGAGTGCGGTTGCCGCGACGGTGCCGGAAATGATCATGGGAGATCCTCCGCGTGTGAAGCGGATTTTGGTTAATTTGGTGGGAAATGCATTAAAATTTACGGAACGAGGGACGGTAAGCATTCAAGTCGATCGAAGTGCTGATTCGAAATCGCTGAATTTTCGAGTGTCGGATACCGGAGTGGGAATTCCTGTGGATCGATTGGACCGACTTTTCAAGCCGTTTAGCCAGGTCGATGCGTCGACGACCCGAAAGTATGGAGGAACAGGATTGGGATTGAGTATTTGTCGGGGATTGGTCGAAAAAATGGGAGGAGAAATTCGAGTGGATTCGGCTGCAGGGAAGGGATCTGTCTTTTCGTTTTATCTGCCTCTAATGCCCCTGAGCGGAGAGGGAGAAAACTCCGGCGTTGCTTTGGAAAAGGCGACGGGCGAGCTTCCGAAGTTGAAAATTCTTGTGGCAGAAGATAATCCCGTGAATCGTCGTTTGGTAGAGTTGATGCTGGAGAAACTGGGACAGAAGGCTGATTTTGTGGAGGATGGGGTTCAGGCGATGAAGGTGCTCGAGAGCAAAAGTTACGAGGCGTTGCTGCTGGACATTCACATGCCTGAAATGAACGGATTTGAAGTGGCGGAGCGAGTGAGATCGAATCCTCGTCTTGCGAATTTGAAGATCATTGCCATCACTGCGAGCGTTTTGGAACACGAGCGGGCACATGCCTTTCAAGTGGGGATGGACGCATTCCTGGCCAAGCCGTTGAAATTTGAAGAGCTTCGGGAAGAATTAATGAAGGTTTCTCCTTTTAGAATGATGTAGCCGAGGCGTCACGCCTCGGCTACAGAGTCCGGCGAAATTAACGTTTGAATCTTGCGATCTTGCGGGGACGTGCGCATGGTTCGATAATGAAACGCACTTCGAATCGAGTCGTTGTCGTTGGAGCTGGGTTGGGCGGAATCGCGGCAGCGATTCGTCTCGCACGCGTCGGTTTTCAAGTGGAGGTTTGGGATCGAAATCAAACTCCGGGTGGAAAGTTGCAGGAGATACGTGAAGGGGGTTATCGTTGGGATACGGGGCCATCGCTGTTGACGATGCCTCATGTGTTGAGGGAACTTTTTGAGTTTGCGGGAACGACGTTGGAGCGGGAATTAACGCTCGAGCGCCTGTCAAATACGTGCCGCTATTTTTACTCTGATGGGAGAATTCTTGATGAAGATGAAAAATTTTGGCAACAGCCTTGTGTTAAGGAGTTTATAAAACATGCGGAGGGAATTTACTCCCTCTCGGGAGAGGCCTTTTTACAATATCCGCCCGGCGAGTGGTGGAAGGCATTTACTTGGAATAACTTACATCGATTGAAGCACCTTTCGAAGGTTGCTTCCTTTGAGACGCTCGCTCAGCGGGTGGATCGGTTTTTTAAAGACCCGCATTTGAGGCAGTTATTTTATCGCTATGCGACTTACAATGGATCTTCCCCGTATCGAACTCCGGCCGCTTTTGCGATCATTCCGTATGTGGAATCGCATTTTGGAGGATGGTACGTGCGCGGGGGAATGGCGCGAATTGCCGAAGCTCTGGCGCGAGTCGCGAAAGATCTCGGAGTTGTTTTTCATCAACAGCGAACGGTTTCCTCCTATGAAAAGGGAGTGTTGCGGACGGAGGACGGAGTGACTGCGAAACCGGATGTCGTGATTTGTAATGGGGATCTCATTCGTGCGTCAACGACTTGGTTGCGCTCGGTGGTTCCTCTGCCTGTGCAGGCTCGATGGAAATCACGGGAGCTTTCCAGCTCGGGTTACGTTTTGTTTTTGGGGGTAAAAGGAAAATCAAGTCGATTGACGCATCACAACATTTCATTTTCGTCGGATTATCCGGGAGAATTTGAGGCGATTTTTGAGAAAAAAAAGCTTCCGATGAATCCGACGATTTATGTGGCGATTACGAGTAAGACGGACGAGGGGGACGCTCCGACGGGAGGAGAGAATTGGTTTGTACTGGTGAATGCTCCGGCGAGAGGGGATTTGCGAGGAGAGGAAGCAGAACGTTACGGGGTTTTTCTTGAGGAGGAATTACGGCGTCGGGGATTCTTGGAGAAATCACAAACGGTGGAAGTACGAAAAATTTTGTCGCCGGGAGATTTGAGTTTTCGTGATCTCACGAGTGAAGGTTCGCTCTACGGATGGGCTTCGCACGCGCTGAATTCAGCGATGGTGCGGCCTCCGCTTCGTCTTCCGGGAGGAGCCCCGGTGTACGGCGTGGGAGGGACAGGGCATCCGGGCGGGGGAATTCCGCTCGTTTTACTGAGTGGCGCGATGGTTGCTTCGCAAATCCGAAAAGATTTTTTTCATAGGTAAAACGGAAGTTTTTTTAAAAAACACTTGCATGATTTTCGTGTTTTGCTAGCAAAGCAATCCCTCTGCGCGGGAAACCGAGTACGTTCGAGGGTTCCTGAAAAAGATTTTGTAAAAAATGTTTGACGGAATTCAAGTTTTTGGTAGGGTCAACCTCCCTTTCAAAAACTTGAAAGAAATCAGATGAGAGTCTGATCTGTTCTTTGATGACCAAATGGAAGACCAAGTGAAAGCTTGGTTAGGAAGACAGCAAATTGAATTGTGCGGAACGTCAAGTTCGAAACAACAACATTTATAAGATCGTATAAGCCAAATCAAAATTCCTTCGGGAATTCTTGAATGGCTCTTCGAGACCCTCAAGTCCACGCAAGTGTGCTTGAGCTTTACGGAGAGTTTGATTCTGGCTCAGAACGAACGCTGGCGGCGTGGATAAGACATGCAAGTCGAACGGGACTTTTTAGATTAGCAATAATTTGAAAAGTTTAGTGGCGAACGGGTGCGTAACACGTGGGAATTTACCAAGAAGTGCGGAACAACCAGCCGAAAGGTTGGCTAATGCCGCATGTGATCGAAAGATTAAAGCAGGGGACCGCAAGGCCTTGCGCTTTTTGAGAAGCCCGCGGCCTATCAGCTTGTTGGTGAGGTAACGGCTCACCAAGGCGATGACGGGTAGCTGGTCTGAGAGGACGACCAGCCACACTGGAACTGAGACACGGTCCAGACACCTACGGGTGGCAGCAGTCGAGAATTTTTCTCAATGGGGGCAACCCTGAAGGAGCGACGCCGCGTGGAGGATGAAGGGCTTCGGCTCGTAAACTCCTGTCACTGCAGAGCAATATTTTCATTCTAACAAAGTGAAAAGAGGATCGTATGCAGAGAGGAAGGGACGGCTAACTCTGTGCCAGCAGCCGCGGTAATACAGAGGTCCCGAGCGTTGTTCGGATTCACTGGGCGTAAAGGGTGTGTAGGAGGTTTGGTAAGTCGGATGTGAAATCCCATCGCCTAACGGTGGAACTGCATTCGATACTACCAGGCTAGAGGATCGGAGAGGAGAGCGGAATTCTTGGTGTAGCGGTGAAATGCGTAGATATCAAGAGGAACACCAGCGGCGAAAGCGGCTCTCTGG
>CAZKRU010000005.1:0-79202 GCA_964555235.1 uncultured Verrucomicrobiota bacterium | reverse complement strand
GCCCTTCTTGATAGCAATCTCATTGGCGGCCCCTCGGGAGCTGGAAAAACCTTTTCAGAACTTGGCAAAACGATGAGTGACGCCAGCTCTCTGGGTAGTGACATCAAAAGCCTGTATTCCCCGGTCAACTTTTCAACCCCCTCCTCTCCTCTTGGTAATCTTGATCTGTCAGGTCACGACCCGATGGCGAAGTTCAATGCCGTTGAAAACGCCTTTTCCAATCTGGGTCAGGAACTCCAGCGCAGTGAAGCCGAAGCCGCCGTTATTCGCGGAGAAATTGACCGGATCAATCAACGAACCGCAGCGACACAGGCCGAGCAATCCCAGAAACTTGCCGATCTTCAGGCAGCGCAAACCAAACTGGCCGACGCCAAGAAGCGAAGTGATGAGGCATTTCAAAAACTGCAGGCGATAAAAACCCTGAACGACAATGAAGCCGCCAAGGAAGATGAAGCTTATCTCAAGGCCTTTTATGCCAGTGACCGGAAATCCAATGAAGCGGCCAAAAAACTTTCAAAGAGGGAAAAATGAAATTATTAATTTTAGCGTTGGCTCGGTTTACGAGCGTCCTCATTCAACTTTCGATCGTTTCCGTAAAATGCTTTTTCCTCATCCTCTGTCTGCGATTGTGCCGCTTTTTGATACCGAAGCGCCAATCCGCCACCAAGAATGATGATCACCCATAAAAGCCAGAGACGCTTTTTATCACCATGAGCCTGTCATATTTCCCTCTTTTTGCAGCCTTCGATCCGAAGGTATCGATGGTCATCTATCAGGAATTGCTTCCGTTTGCGTTCCTCTTCTCCGTCGTGGGGCTGGCGCTCTCCGTTTATCTTTCCCGCAACGATCCGATTGGAATCGTTCAGGCCCTCCTAATTGCGGTCGTAACCGTTTCCTTGCTAGCCGGTTTCCCGACCGGAGTTCAGAAATTGCAAAAAAGCTTTCAGAAAAAGGGAGCCCATATCCGTAACGAAATCGATTCCTTTATGAATGCCTGGAATCAGGAGATTCCGGAGCAGACCGGCGGCGGTATCGCCAAATCCATCCAAAACGCCCTTTGTTATTGCATCTACAAACTTCTGCAATGGGTCGGAGTTTTCGGACAAAAAATTCTGGAATGGTTTCAGCCCTTCGCCCTGAGTTGCATGATCGCGATGGCCCCGATCACGATCTGTATGTATCAGATCCCACCACTACGCACGGTTTCCTTTAACACCCTCCTTACCACTTTTGGAATTCTTCTCTGGCCGATTGGCACGGCTTTCGCCGATCTTTTTGTCTCAAAAGTGGGGATTGAAGTCTTTTCAGGACTTGGAATTTCAGGAGTCGGAGCGGCAACCATTGGAATTATTTCGTGGCCAGCCCTCCTCGGCGGTTTTCTGCTCATGGCACTTTTCATGAATCTCCTTTACCTCTGCGTTCCCCTCGGAATTACCGCGATTTTGCGTGGAGCCAGTCCCGCTCTCGCAAGTGCCGGAGCCGCAGCCTTCATGACCGCCTCGGCCATGCCTCTGGCCCGATCCATGAGTCAACTCGCGAGCGCCATCGGAAAGATGAGTGGTGCTACCGGCGGGCACGCTCCTTCTTCCGCAGGTGGAGAGTCTTCCGAATCCCCTTCTTCATCTCCTCTGACTCCTTATCGCGGAGGTCTTTCCCCCAGCTCTGGATCTTCTGGAGAAGGCACTCCCGGACCACGCGGGAGCGGTCCACGAAGTGGAGGAAGTGGCAGTGCCACCACGGCCGCTTCCTCGCAAGCCCCGTTGGAGGGGCCAACGATTGATGTTGAATCTGAAGTCATTGGGAAAGCCGTAAGCGCTGCAGAAACCCGGAATCAATTGCTTGGAGCGTCCCTCGCTCTGGATGCCCGGCATGACGTGGCACTGGAAAACTAATATGTTTAATCTGGATCGAACCAACCCCATTTCGCTGATTGTCTCCTCCGAGATTGCCGCCCGTGCGTGGTGTTTCATTGCCCTGGGAGCCGTCGGCTACGCTCTCATTTTACCTCATCTTCTGGTCCGGGAACTCAAGAAAAACGAAAAAGTGATCGTCATTTCCGAAGCGGGAGAAATCATCTACGCCGAAAATCAGGACTGGGAAAATGCCACCCGCCTGCATTCGTTCTGCGCAAAAAAGGCGACGGCCTGTCTGGTTTTACGCAACCCCTCCGGTCCCGATGACCGCGATTTGATCGACCGTCTCTTCACCACCGCCGCCAAAGAAAAGCTCCACGACGTTTTCAAACAAAACGAGCAGGAATTTCGCGACAAATCGATTCATCAAAAGGGGGAGGTTCTCCAATGGGTGATCCTCGAAAAAGGAAAAATGAATATCGAAGATCAGAAGGGAAATCCCAAAAAGGCCGATTACGTCGTGGTTCAGGTCGACGGACAAATCATCAAATCCGGTGAAGTCAAAGGCCTTCCGTTCCGGGATGACGCTTCGTTCCGTCTGACTCTGACCCTTGTCCGGAATGACAAGCTCCTTGAGAACAATTTCCTCCCCTTGGTTGTCGCAGACTTCGATTACAAGGAGCAAAAGTTATGAGAACCTTGGTTCTCTTCCTGCTTTTCGCGGTCTGCGCTCACGCTCAAAACCGATACACCCGGCAGTATGCCCTCGATTACCATATCGTTTATACGATTCCGGTGGCGTTTGATAAAGGGGTTACCACCCTCTTTTTCCCAACTGCAATCTCCGCCATTCGAGGACAAAAGATCGTTACGGATCTGACCCAGATTCCGGGGAATGACTTCTACCTGAAAATGAATTCCTATTACTTTAGCGTCACGGCATTGCATCCGGGAGCAAAGCAACCGATCACCGTGATTATTGGTAGAAAGGCTTTCAATATCATTCTGGAAGGCTCTGCCGAGCCTCTTCTTACCGTCAACTTCATCGATACCCAAGGATCCTCGGCGATGCGTTCCTCGCTCTCCGCAGTTTCTCCAGTCTCGCTACTCGGTCTTCTGGACCGAGCCAAAGCCTATGATCTACTTGCCCGCTATCATCCGGAAGCCGTTGTCGACATTGATCGCTCTCACCCGGCCCGAATCATCCAATACAGTGGTTTTGAAGTTCTTATCGATGATGTTTTCCGGTTTGAAAACGAGGATTCATTGGTTTTCCGCGTCATTCTTCGCAACAAAACAACGGAAGAAATTCTTTATCGTCCGATGGATGTCGCCATTGGTGTTGGGGATCGCATCTATCCGGTTCGCCTCTGGGATGCCACCGGAATTATTCCCGCAGGCATTCTTAATCCCCAAACCCAGGCGATCTCTCCCGGTCAAACCATCGCCTATTTCATCGTCACAGGCAACCCAGCGGGCAGCCGAAATAATCTGGATCCAGACAATGCCTGGAATGTTCTTGTTCCAAGGATTCCCACGCCTCAGACAGACCAAAAGGAAGCCAATCCATGAAACTTCCCAACTGGGTGAGCTCCTCCGAATACCGGTTCTATGGCGGGATCGCCACCTTGGGAATCCTCGCGATTTTCATCGGAAAGGGATACGTCAACCAAGAGAAGATCGAAAAGAATGTCGAAAAGATTCAACCGGATCGGGTGGTCAAATCCTCACCCATTAACGCTTACACAAGCGACATCCAAAAAATCAATCGCACTCCCCAAGCCCAACCTTCCATCGAAACCAGTCAGAAGCCGGTGAATGCACCCACGGCTCCCATTGATATTTTTACCTCAAGCGTTGAGGAAATCGGCGAGGTCTACGCCCCCAGCCGAAGGCTCATTAAATGCAAACTGGTGAACTCCATCCAGAGCAACAACATTCAGACTCCCATCATCGGAATGGTGATCGAGGATGTCTGGCACAACGGACAACTGATTATCCCGGCAGGAACGGAAATTCACGGGATGGCCTCCGGCACCTCCAATTCGGATCGCATTGCCTCCGGCAATGACTGGCGCTTTATCTGGAGAAACTTCCCCGCCCCTGAATCCGGTTGGGAACTCCCCATTACCGGGATTGCCCTCGACTACGTCCCTCTGGAAATGAATCCGGAGGATTTGAATGACGGGAGTGCGGGCCTGCGCGGACGGGTCATTGAAAACTCTGAAACGCAGCTCCTGGGGGCCATCTTTGCCAAAGCCATTGCCGGTTTCGGCGAAGGAATTTCCAAAGAAGTTTCCGTTGCGAGCGGTGGCAGTTCGGTCAGCACCACCACGGGCGATTTCAAATCCGCTGTCGGTCAAACCCTCAAGCAGGCGGCAGATTTGACGGCCCAGCTCTACATCCAGAGGCTCCAGCAAAACGCCTCCTACGTCCGCGTTCACGGCGGAAAGACTTTCTATTTTTACAACTACGACCCGATTGATCTGGCCAAAGCCCGCATCGGTGCCGCCAAACCGGTCAAATAAAAAACTCCTCTATGAACCATCCAAAATCCCTCCTGCCAATCGCTCTCATCCTCGTCGGCTGTGCCTCAGAGCGACAACCAGTCACCGAGCGGGTCGATATCCTGCAAGTTCCGGGAACCACCCTCCCGGAGTCTACCGTAGATGCCGTTCGCAATCCGGAGATCGTCAAGGAATACGGACTCAATCCCTATCCGGATCCTGCTGATCCGGAAGGTCTCCGGCACGATGCCCACAAAGTTCAGCGAGTTGAAAAAAAGGCGACGTGGGAACTCTACAATCAACAGGCCTTTCATCCCAATACCGGCCCTTCCACGCCCTCTCCCGATCCCGCCAAGGCCTCCAATCCGTACATGGCCCAGCTTGAACAGGAGCTAGAAAAACAACGTGGTTACACCGCAGCAGCCATTGAACAGGCCCGGCAAATGGATGAGGGACTCACTGCGCTCAAACAGCAGGCAGAGACCACCCGCAAGGTGATTCAGGAGAACACTTCCTTAAAGGAACAACTTGCAACCACCAATCAAAAAATCCGGGAGATCGAAAAAAAGGAAGAGGAATCTTCCTCCAAAACCTACTGGCAGAAATTTCTGGATTTTTTTTAAACCACCCAA
This sequence comes from uncultured Verrucomicrobiota bacterium, assembly GCA_964555235.1. Classification (GTDB taxonomy): domain Bacteria; phylum Verrucomicrobiota; class Verrucomicrobiia; order Methylacidiphilales; family CAMAQI01; genus CAZKRU01. The sequence continues at coordinate 74,210 of CAZKRU010000005.1, read as the reverse complement.
GGAACCCCCATGAAATCCATTGAACTCAAGCTCGAACCCGAAGCTTTGGAGAAGCTTCAAAATGCCTGCAACGAAGTTGCAGTCTTAAACCCCCTCCTCAAATTTGACCCGAGATCCCTGATCTCGCTCACGATCGAACTGGCACCACTCGATGAGCTGGTCGAGAAAGTTCTTCTTTTTGAAGACAAGCGTCTACGCCGCCAGCTCGGCGACATCAAGCGGTTACGGAAGGAACAGAAAGCACCCGAAGAAACCCCGGCCAAGGCGAACTAAGAACCAACAACAACCCAAGGTAAAATATGAGTACCGAAGTAAAAGCAGAAGAAGTGATCGAGGCAAAGGAATGGTTCCTGAGCAAACGAACCGAAAGGCTCAATGCGTGGGAAGCCTTGCCGCAGGAAACCAAACCGCAGTTGACGGAGAAGCTGGAGGCGATCCGCGAGATTAACAAACTCGACACAAAGTTTGAGCAAATCCTCAATATTGCGGAACCAGCCCTCAAACTGGAATCGCGGGATTATATCGTCAAGAACACGGCCAAGGCTCCGACACAGGAGCAGAAACCGGTCTTTTACGTCAATGCCGACGTGGTTCAGGACATCGCTGAATTCCGGAAGCAGAGCCCTGAAATTGACAAGCAAGTTTCCGGCATGAGCCGGGAAGCACTCGAAAGCGAGTATTTCCTCAAACTCATGAAACGGGAAGGATATCAGCCGGGACTTACGATTTCCCAGGACATTGCCAAGTACCGCCAGGATCACCCCTCGCTCCACAAACGGGCGGAAGTCATGCCACGGGACCGCCTCGAAAATGACTACCTCCTCAATCAGATGAAGAAAAACGGGTATGACCCCGTCGTCCGGAAGTATGAGGAATTCCTGAACCGGCCGGAAAATGCCGAGATTAAAAAGGAGGCCGAAAACCTCGTTTCCCATATCCGCAATCCAAAGGTGAAAGCACGGATGCTCTTCAAGGAAAAGGCTCCCACCATCCTCCGGGCCAAAGGAATCAAACTCTAAAAACAGGCGGGGAGAGCAACGGCTCTCCCCGCCTCTAACCCGGATTTATCCCATGAAAAACTCATTAAAACATGACGATGATCTTTACCAGATGCTCCTCGAAGATCTTTTCTTTAAGCCTCTCGATCAGGGAACCATCCCGGAAAGAACTCCGCTCTTCTTATTTCGCGACGGGAAAAGCAACTTCGTTGCTGACCTTTCAAAGGCCACCGGGAAACCGGAGGCCGCCATCCAGCAATTGCTCGGAGACGCCATCCGGGAGGTGACGCTGTGAAGGATATTTATCAGGCGATCACCGACCGATTCCTCGAACAACTTGAACAGGGGACCGTTCCCTGGCGTCAGCCTTGGGTGAGCCGGGGAGCGCAAAACCTGATCACCCGCAAGCCTTACCGGGGATGCAACGCCTTTCTTCTTGGCCCCTCTGATTCTCCGTTCTGGCTGACGTTCCGTCAGGCGCGGGAGCTTGGTGGTACCATCAAGTCCGGGGAAAAATCGACTCCGATTGTTTTCTGGAAGTTTTCCGCACTCCTTGACGATCAAAATCAGCCCATTCGTGACTCTGAAGGACGCGAAAAACGTATCCCCCTGGTTCGCTATTCGAATGTGTTTAACCTTTCCCAGACCGAAGGAATCCCCAGTCCAAAAATCGAAGAGCGGGAAATTCCCCCCATCGAAAAGGCTGAAAAGATGGTACAGGAAGCCCGTTTGTGTCCGATTCAGGTTGGGTCTGACAAAGCTTCCTACTCCCCAGCAGAGGATGTTCTCCGAATACCGGAGCGAAGCTCCTTTCGCAGTTCCGAGGATTATTATCATGTTCTCTTTCATGAAATGACTCATGCCACGGGACACCAGTCCCGGCTCAATCGACCGATCCGAAATTCCTTCGGTTCCGAGGCCTACGCCAAAGAAGAACTCGTCGCCGAGATGGGAGCCGCCTTTCTATCCAACGAAGCTGGAACCCTCCCAAACGTCGTTTTTGAAAATTCAGCCAGCTATCTCAACCTCTGGCGCAAGACCATCTCGAAAGACCCGAGGCTCGTCGTACAGGCCGCTTCCCAGGCCCAGCATGCCGCCGATTTCATCCGAGGCCGAACCATCCAGCATGACGCATCGAACGAACCGAAGGTTCTCGAAAGACTTAAAATCACGGAACAAGACCCAAAACGAACCTTCAGTATGAGGTTTTAAAAGCCATGAACCACTATCTCCCCTCCCCTATTGCCTGGCACCTAGTCACTGCCCAGCTCACCAACCGCGCCCCGATTTCGGGTCAGCTGATCCCAGTATTGCCAGGAGGAATGGCATCTGCTGGGAAAGCTGCCAAAGGGGCCCAAAAGGGCTCCATTTTGTCAGCAATGAGCATAGTAAAAATGGGGCCCATTTTTACTTTCTCGGTATTTCACCTCGAAAAAGAGGACTCCGCAGGTCTGGGCCTGCTACGTCCATAACCGGAACACTCTTATGAAAAAAAACGACAACCGTCATCGAATCCGATTCGACGCCCCCGATGAAATCCAAACCGCAATTCGCGCGCTATCTGATCGCTGGAATTGCAAAAGCAACGAAGCCATTACCCGCGCCATTCTGGAATGTCTTCACAAACCGATGGCAACCGCACCGGAACCACCGTGGGCAATCGTAATCAGTCGCAAGCTAGACATTCTTCAGGACACCATCGAGGAAACCTTTTCGTAACCTTCCATGAAATTTCCGCACGGGATCATCGTGCACAAGCACAAGACCTGGTACTCGCCCTTCGATCCTGAATATCAGGACGAAACCTCATCACTCAAACATTATGCCGATCTGCGACGTGCCCACAAATCCGGAATGGATTATGTCCCGAAGCCTGCCGACGGACTCGACTACATCGACAAGGAAGCAATCGGACAAGTTTATGCCGCTGGTTTTATTCGAACGATGGCAAGCACCGATCCTGACGGAACCCGATGCCAATTTGAAAAACTTCCGAAAGAAGAACGTAAAAAAAGAATCAAGACGGCCTGGAGAAAACATGCGAAGAAATTTACAACTCAGCGAAAAACCCATCACCGACTGGTCTTTTCCATGTCAAAAGAAATGACCGATGCCTTGAAGGCCAGAGGCCTCAGTCCCGACGCCGTTTTGCAATCCGTTATGAAGCGGTCGCTTCGAAATTTTACGGATCGATATCACCGGGGGGATTCCATCGGCTATTCGTATGGCCTTCATCACGACACCGATCATCTCCATGTTCACGTCTTCATTCATCCCCGGACCAAATATGGAAATCCGGTCTCCTTTAGCCAGCAGCTTAAAAGGCGAAAGACCGACAACGGGCAAGAGGATAAACTCGGCTTTCTGAAAAAATCCGTTGAAGCCCAGGTCCGCTTCTGGGAGAAAAAATTGGAAGATCCCGGAGAACGGAAAAGTTTAAGAGATCACTTTCAGCCTGAACGCATCTTTCATGCGCCTCGAAGCAAAATGCCGCAGGATCTTACTGTAACGCCGGGGACTCCGGCCTTCCGGGAGCGCCGGGAATTGAAACAATCTTTGGAGGCGCATCGCAATCAGATCCTCGCCCTTGATCGGGAAATCAAGGAACTGAAACGCAACTGGAGCCAGCAACAGTTCAAACGATTCTTCTCCAGCGTTAGCGGATTTCGACAGGGCAAAATGGAAAAGGCTTTCAGCCTTTTTACCAAAGAAATCAGTTATTCCCTGATTCGGGAAAAGCAGCTCCTGCGCTGTCAATTGCATGAAGCTTATCTCCGGAAACTCATCAATCTTAAACGTAACTCATTCAAAGCCATTAACCCGGTCGTCTTCAAACAAATTCAGAAAGTGAGCCATGAATCCAAACAATCCACCGACCTCCCGAATCAGATCCGCGCCGCCTTCGCCGGAAAACACCGGTCACGTGGAATATGAAACCTTCATCTTTCCGCCCGATAAAATTCAGGGCTGCTACTGGATCGAAGGAGACGCCGAAAACCCCTCCTCAACAGTTCTTCATCTGGAAGGCTGGGTCAGTCCCATCGGTCGCCCTGATCCGGATAAGAAATTTTATTCCTACCTTCGAACCCTTTTAAACCCAACATGTATTCCGACCTCCTCCTTGGAATAGTTCTCCTATTCGCCTCATTTTTGACATGGGATGCCCTTCCTTCCCTCGGGCTCTCCTGTGCCATCGCCACTTACGGAACCTACTGCACGACTTGGGGAATTTATCTGGCAATCCGAATCAAAACCCATCGGGAGAAAATTGTACTTCGGCTTGGGCATCTGACCTGGAGCCTGCAGGATTTTGTCCGGGGATGGCTTGTCATGGGAAAGACCGGCTCCGGAAAAACCTCCTCCGGTCTTTGCAATATCGTTCCCCAGCTTTTTGAAACCGTTCCCGACTGGGGCGGCCTCTTTCTCGCCTCCAAAGGGATGGAACATGAAATTATTACCGCTATGGCAGAGCATTTCAAAGTTCCGGATAAGGCCCTCGTTGTTCGCACCCGGACGATTTACGATCCCGCTTTTGTTCCTGATAAGTTTCTGAATCTGATTGGAAATCCCCGCATCCTTGAAGAAACCTACGCCCGGGCCATTATTGACACCGCTCAATCCCAAGGCCGGGTCGGAACGGGAGGAGCAAGCGATCACTTCAACAGCCTGGCCTATCTTCACATCAAAAACGGCATCGCCCTAAAAAAACTTCTGGGTGAGACTCCTACCCTTTACGACCTCTATGAATTTTTAACTTCGGAAGAAACGCTTCAGGCTGAGCTCGAGCGACTGGCAAAGCGTTCCGATGAATTTTTGGCGCAAGGAAACGAGTTTCAGGCCAACGCTGCCAATGAAATCTACAATGAATTTCATTCCAAGTACCTGCAACTCGGTGATGATGAAAAAAGCGGCTGCAAGACCTCACTGACCAATTGCCTTGAAGCTTTCACCCATCCCTATCTGCGGGAGGTTTTCAGTTCTTCTAACCCGAATGTTTCGATGGAAATGATGGATCAGGGGAAAATCATCTGCGTTTCTGTCGCTCCCGAGTTCAGCGCTTCCAAGCCCTTTATCGATACCCTCTGCAAGATTCAATATTTTTCCCACGGATTGAGCCGAGCGGCTCTTCCCCCCAAAATCCGCTATACCCGGAATCTTCTGCTTCTGATTGCCGACGAAGCGCAAGATATCGTAACTAAAAACGAACAGGGAATGTGCGACCACAAGGCCATCGCCAAAACCCGGGAATTTAATGTTACCGCCCTTTATTTGACCCAGGGAGAAAGCGCGTTCCTCACAAAACTTGGGAAAGAAGCCTCCGCAAATCTGATTATGAACCTTTCCAATGAACTGATCTTTAAAGCCGCCAACGACTATGGAGCCAAAGAGGCTTCCCTGCGCATCGGCGAGAGGAAAACCTGGCAGAAAACCAAATCCTACGGCAAAGGCGGAGTGGGGTATTCCTACACGGAGGCATGGAAACCTAAATACCATCCCCAGCAATTACGAGAGCTTCAGAAATTTGAAGCGATCATCATTCACTGCGAAAAGGGGCATGACCATGCCTTCCTTGCTCCAACCCCGTTTACAACCCCGAGCTCCGTGACGGAGGAAAAGGATCTCCCGGAACCCAAGCTCTCAGCCCAGGAACTATGATTTCACAGGAACTTTTAGCTAAATTGAGCTCTCTCGAATCCGTTTTATCTGAACGGATTATCGGTCAGGAGCATGTTATTCCGCGCATTGCCGAAGTGATCCGGCAAGGAGAACTGGGGCTAACCAGCAAAAATGAACCTCGCGGCTGTTTCTTTTTTCTGGGACCGACGGGCGTGGGTAAAACCGAAACCGCAAAAACTTTTGCAAGGCATCTTTATGGGGAAAACCATTTTTTTACCCTGGATATGTCGGAATTCAAGTATCCGGATTCGATCATTCATCTCATTGGGGATCACACGGGAAAAGTCGGACGCCTCGGCAAAATCCTGGAAATCGCTTCCGAGGGAATCATTCTCTTCGATGAAATCGAAAAGGCGCATCCCGACATCCGGGACTTATTCCTTCAGATGTATGATGAAGCACGGATTACCGTCGGTGACGGCAAGGTCTACAGTCTTTCGAAATTCTATCTGGTGATCACAAGCAATATCGGATCCAGAAAGATCATTCATGGCAGACATACTCCCTTCACCACCATTGAAAATTACGTCATTCGCGAAGTCTCCCGGGAATTTCGACCTGAATTAATCCGGCGATTCCGCCACATCATTGTTTTCGATAAGCTTTCCCTCGAAAATCAGACAGAAATTTGCAGGCTCGTTCTCGAAGAGGAAATCAAACGGCTTCATCAGGAGCATGGGTTTCGGATTTCATACGAGCCGGATCTTCTTCCCTTCCTTCTGGAGCAGGGTTACGACGAGATTTATGGCGCACGGAACTTGCGCAATATCATTCAGTTTATGATTCGAAAGACGATATCTGACCAGCTCATGAAGGGGGGAGGATTTGAAGACATTTGCCTTATTTAAAGCCGGGGACCTGACATTCCCTCAATCTCCTTAATAAGATTTCGGATCTCTTCCCTCTTATCACAACATCTCAGCGCAACGCGTAAAATCGGTAAAGCGAGGGGGCCAGCATCGAGGAGGATCGTCCTAGCATTTGGAATAGGGTGTGGACGAACCCGCAGGGTTCGCCTCACCCGGACCCGGAACCGGAAGCGAGCGCCGCCCCTGCGATTATCCGCCATTAACACCTCCTGTGGTGTTTTGTATTCCATCGACTGGCGCCATCGGTTCTGGTTGTAAAACCGATAGTAGTCTCCAATTCCAGTTCCTGCTTCCCTCATCGTCGAATACCGTGATCGGGACTTAGAACTTATCCGTAAATAAGTATTGCAATAAAGCCACGCATCGGTAAGATCCATTTCCCAAGATGGCAGCCATAAAATCCTGGGAAGTGTCGGATGAGTTTTGGTCCGTAGTAGAACCCTTTATTCCGAAGGTAAAGCGCCCGAAGGGGCGCAAATACCTCCGTAAATTCGGTGGGGGACGCAAAGCAATGGGCTCTCGCCGAGTATTTGAGGCGATTGTTTATGTTTTGAGGACGGGGATTCAATGGAAGGCGCTACCCAAGAGCTATGGGAGCGCGTCATCGATTCACAAGTATTTTCAACTCTGGCATCGTGCCGGAGTTTTTAACGCCCTCTGGAAAGAGGGGTTATCCCAATACGACGAAATGGAAGGCATTGCGTGGCAATGGCAAAGTATTGATGGAGCCATGAACAAGGCGCCTTTGGCAACGGAAGCCGTTGGATCTAATCCAACGGATCGGGGGAAAAAATGGACGAAAAAGGAGCTTGCTCGTGGACGGACGTGGAATCCCGCTGTCGATCGTCGTGAGCGGAGCTAACGTTCATGACGTAAAGCTGCTGGATCCTACCCTGAAGCAGAAGATCATCCGTTGCCCTTCAGGTCAAACTCAGAACCTCTGTGCGGATGCGGGGCATAAAGGCAGCAACGCTCGACAAATTGCTCAAGATCAATCCTACATTCCCCACATCAAACAACGCCGAGAGGAGGCGCAGTTGAAAAAACGAAAACCCAAGTGGAAAGCGAGACGCTGGGTGGTGGAAAGAACTCACTCTTGGATCAATCGTTTTCGAAAGCTGTTGGTGAGCTTTGAAAAAACGGCCGCCAGTCACTCGGCGCTCCTCTCTCTGGCCTGCTCCATGATCTGCTGGAGACAGACTATATCTATTTACGGATAAGATCTTAGTGTAAACTCCGTAGAAATCTCCTTTTGAATGTACACTTTTTGCCAAATCGATAGTTTTTTCAAAACGGATAATTTCCAATGGCAAAAAAAATCAAAATATCGAATAGATGCAATCCGAAATCAGAGCTTCAGTCATCGACGATAACAGCACTCCCTCAAATTAATTTTTCGCCGTATCGACTTTTTGCCTGTGTTGGCCTTGTTTGTTCCATTCTCGTCATATACGTACAAACGTTCGATTTTGGGTTCATCAATTATGATGATGATAAAATCATTTATGAAAATGCCGTCGTTATGCACGGATTGACTTGGGGGGGAATCAAATCCGCATTTTTTGAACCTGTTGTTTTTTGGGGCTGGTATCCCATCACAGCACTTACTCACATGCTCGACTTCCAACTCTTCGGTCTTTCTCCCACTCCCTATCACATCCTCAATGTCCTCTTTCACATCTTCAATAGCCTTCTGCTCTTCTTCGTCCTTCAACGCATGACTGGACGTTTCTGGTGTTCATTCACTGTTGTTACTCTCTTTGCGATTCACCCTCTCAATGTTGAGGTCGTCGCATGGGCATCCCAGCGTAAAACGTTGTTGGCCGCTTTTTTCTTTCTACTTACGCTGATTTCTTACCATCGTTATACACTCGATAAAAAATCGGCCACCTATTGGCTGAGCGTAGCGCTTTTTATCCTATCTCTTCTTGCAAAACCAATGATGGTGCCACTTCCTGTAATGCTATTACTACTCGATTTTTGGCCGCTCCATCGGATTAATACCATTCCATTTAAACAACTGTTGGTAGACAAAATCCCATTTCTCGCTGTAGCGCTCATTGTCTCGTATATCACACTTTATATTGGCGAAATGCACCAAGATATCATGTCTGTCAGATCTGTCGATTGGCCCACTCGAATCCAATCAAGCATCATTGGCTATATCACCTATCCCAAAGCAATGTTATGGCCTCATAACATGGGAGTTTTATATCCATTCAAAGACTCGTTCTCAGCAGCATCCATCAGCATCGCCTTGAGTCTTCTCACTATCACCACTTTCATTGTGTGGCGTTTACGCAAAGCACTCCCTTTCTGTATCGTCGGTTGGCTTTGGTATTTGGTATCGCTAATCCCGATGAATAATCTTTTTAATCCTGGTCAACATGCTTGGGCTGATCGTTACGGTTACGTCACCCTCATCGGCCTTTTCGTCGGAATGGTCTGGTCATTTGCATCGATATTGGAACGTGTACCACAATGGAAAAAAGCCTCTGTATCAATATTTGCAGCCCTGATGACTGCCTTTATCGTCATCAGCTATTCGCAAGCAGCCATTTGGAAAGATTCTACCACCCTCTTCGAACACTCATTGAAAGCGTGCGGACCTTCAGCAGTTCTCCACAACAACTTGGCAATTGAATACGCAAAAGGCAGCAACTTGAAAAAGGCTTTTTATCATTCACAAGAAGCCGTTCAGTTGGGTGGCACCCCATCCGTCCTCCTCAATCTTGGCTTGTTTTATCGTCAAGCCGGAAATCGCGAACAGTCCTTGATTCACTTCAAACAAGCCATTCTCATGCATCCGGATTACCCAATGCCCTACATCTATCTCGGAATCGACTCTTACGAACAGAAAAACTACCTGCAGGCACTTAAATACTACAAAAAAGGGTTGGAACTCAGCAAAAAGTCACGCGACGATAGAACGGCATCCTTAGTTCATTATAATATCGGATGTCTATTTGCTGAAGAACGAAAGACCGATGAAGCGCTTTATAATTTCCAGCAATCCATCCACTACAATCCTCTAAATGCCGAATCCCATTTTTCATTAGGTCTGGTGTTTAGAGATCTCAATAAACTGAATGATGCTATGATTCAATTTCGCCTTGCAATCAATTGCAAACCTAACTTTGCTGAAGCTCACAACAATGTCGCCATTCTGTGTGACATGCATGGCAACGTCAGCGAAGCCATTGAACACTTCCGAGAAGCACTGCGAATTAATCCAAAATACCTGCCTGCGCAAGAAAATCTCAATGAATTACTTCAGCGACAAAACAGACGCTAACTGTAGCTTTCGGGTGTGCTGGAATTTGGGTTGCAGAAGAGGGGGGCGCAGTTTTAAGATGGAAGATGAAAGCAATATTTTATCTCAAGAACTAGAAATTAAGATATGATACTATCCTCTAAAAATCGGCTTGATTGTTTGATTGTTTTCATTGGTTTTGTTTATTTGTCTTTAGCAATCATCTACGGATTGCGTGGTGGTGTTCCCTGGAATTCTGATGGAGGAGCCTATTATTCTCACTTAGCGAGCCGATTTGAGCACAACTCAATGAATATCGCTTGGGTTCAAGATGCTTCAATTCCAATTCAGGATACGGTCCATTTTTATCAGATTATTGGAAAATCGGGTGATCCTGTAGTTAAATATAATCCGACTTTTGCAACTCTTTGGGCGCCGATTTATCTTGCAGCTCAACTGGTTGAACGTGATTCCTATGGTCCTATCCATCGATGGATCTTTCTCACGGTACCCGCTTTATTTATTCCGATCGGACTTTGGTTTTTAAAGAAATGGCTCGGAACTTATTTAAAAGAAGAGCGATTGATATTTTTAACATTGATCGCTTTTGCTTTTGCAACCCCCGCTCTTTATTATGGAAGCATCCAGTCTCTTTCCGCTCATCCGACTCTTTTTCTACTCATGGCATCAATCTTGTTTTTAACGACCCTTCCAGCAACACCATCCAGAGGTCTCCTGATCGGGCTTTTGCTGGGGGGAGCTGTTGCCGCACGTCCGACCAGTGCCCTTATGATATTTTTCCTCGCTCTCCCGAGTGCTCCTTGGGTACTTATTGGTTCACTGATTGCCCATCTTCCAGCCTTTCAATACAATTACTATGTCTTTGGACATCCATTGCAGTTAGGATATCCTGGAGAAGGGTTTACTTCGCCTCGTTTTCTTGAGTGGCTATTTTCAATTCAAAACGGAGTTCTGTTATATACACCGCTTTTAGCGCTGAGCGTTGCGGGGATTCCACTTCTCTGGCGGAATCATCGTGAAGTTCTCTACAAGTCCATCATGGTTTTAGCTCCATTATCCCTTCTTTTATGTAGTTGGTGGTATTGGACGGCGGGGTTAGGGTGTCGATGGTTGATCGACGCCTACCCCATACTAGCACTTCCGTTGGCTTTAAGTTTTGAAAAGTTGATGAAATTTCGCATTTTGCCACTTCTTCTGACAGTCCTGATCCTCTACCAAATCTGCCTCATTGGCTTATACCAAAGAGGTCACCTACAGACGTGGAGAATGACTTGGAAAGCAGTTCCTCATCTGCTGGAATCCAAGTCTGAGCGGGAACGCTATCTTCTTCCAAACGATCCACCTTCGGATCAAGGCTTGCCTCTTCAAAAATGGATTCTTCATTGTCTGTTGAAAGTGCCGATCACTGATGTATCTCATTAGATCGTAAGCTCCCTTACAACCATAACGCCTATTTTATCTTTCTAAAAAAATAAAATGGACTATCGTCAGCAAACCACAGGGTCTCCTCTTTGTATCCTCTAGTGCCAGCAGGAAACCAGCTAGGTTTAAAGTCAACGTATCTGATGGGCTTCCCTGGCATCTTATTCTTTAAACTAAAATCATTAACCTTAAGCCAATTCACGAGGATAATCTTATGACCTTGAAAAACCGACTCCCCAATAGACCAAGCTCCTTGATTCTCAATGATTGACTGCTCTCCTAGAACTAAATCCTCCTTTTTATTAAACACCTTAAAGGAGTACCGCATATCTGAAGTGATCGATAAAAGCTCTATAGCCCCATTTTCATACTCAAAGATATAATCTCCGCAGATTTCTTCGGGTTTTGGACTACAGGAAATCACGATCATCAATAGCGCTAAGACAACTAAGTAAAAGCCGTTTTTCAATCCTGTGCCTCAATATAAATTGGAACTAGAATATTTAAATTATATTCAATCTGAATTGTTCTTAATGGACCGTTCTTCCCGTAAGGATTCTCTCCGGGAAACGCAGCCTTCCATTCACTCCCGCCATAGCCAATCGGAGGTGGATTGCGAGTTCCCGATTCGCTGGTCATATTGTCTATAAAATGAATATTTACGGGGACGTAGGCAACACCAGTTCCATACATAATCTTATCAGGTTGAGCTTTGGCGGTTCCATCATTAACTGACCCCTGAAATGCTCTTGCTGGGTTCGTGACAAAGGCATCAACAGGAAAATCATAAGCAAAATACACTATGGGGTTTGTATCTCCAACGGCTCTTCCTACAAATACTGAGCTACTTTCTCCCGCCATTGCACGTACAGCCGCTTCTCGTGCGGCCGTTTGGACATAATCCGCCCTTAACATATCTTGTCCCATTACACTATTTTCATCAAAGCTTCGTTTATCGGGACCCGTACCCCAGAACCACTGATGGTATAGTTGATTTGCTGTAACATTACGATCTGATGCAGGCGTAGATGCTTCACCAAATGTCATCAAGCTGTTAACAGTATTCCCAGCATAATGAATTCCTAGCCAAGCATCTTGCATACCAGTGTGAGCATTCTCTTTCTCTTCATTCCACCGTTGCTTTGCATAACGCCCATCGGCATCCAGCCTGTTGACGGGGTCTCCACTGGCATAATCATATAACGACATGGAGGAACCATGACCCAACGGATCTGGAGATAAAAACCGTCCAGAAGTCGCTTCGTAATGCCGTGCTCCGAGATTGGTCAATCCCGTGCCATCGATATGTCGCGAACGCCAAGCATAGGCATTCGCCACGGTCGCCGAAGTAGGACTTGAGGTTAAGGACTCTAAGACAACTGATGTTGAACCGGGGAGCGGCCCGTAGCCGCCGACTTTGGTTGGATTCCAAGCCACAGAAGGCACAGAATTCACACAAGCGATGATGTTTCCATAGAAGTCATTGACGACTCCGACCGTTGAACTATCCGAATCCTTCACCACCGCTTCGAGTCCACCGATTCCGTTCAAGCCTCCATAAATTCCATTCAGATCCGGACCATGAACTTTCCAATACTTCTGTCCCGCAACCTCCACTGCAATTTCCAAAAACTCGACTTGAGGATCGAAGTACGACTTCACGGTGTTCGCTGTTCCTGCGACATTGTTCGTCACGGGAGTGTAAGTCGTATGAACCCGACGTCCCAATCCATCATAGACGGCGGTCCAATCAAAACCGTTGTTCATAGCATTGCGCTCGGTGACTTTGATCAATCGATCCAAGGCATTCCACGTCAGAATCTGCACTCGCCCCCCGCTCCAACTGCGCTGAGTGACGTTCCCCTCAGAATCATAATCCAACTGTGAGGTTTCTTGAACGGGAGCGACATTAAATTGACTGCCTTGAGTACTGACATATCCGCTCGGATGCGTGGCTTTGACATCGAGCAAATGACTTCCTGCCGGAACTTCTGATTGTGCACTCCATGATCCATCCCCTTGTGGTCCAGCAAAGGTCACGGGCTCCACGGAGGTTCCATCCAAGGAAACGGTTACCGTCTTTGCTCCGAGCGCTACACCGTTCATCGGAACCGGACGTTTTCCGCCCAAGATCGATTCCTGTAAAATTCGTCCGAATCCGTTGACCTGTCCCGAAGGAACTTCCCAATTTCCGTAAGTCAATCCAGTCAAAAATGCCTTCGTGCGAACACCGAGAGTTCCCGCACCAAAATCAAAGTCGTAAGTAAAGCTGGCACTTTGAGCCGCCGCCGGAGCAAAGCTTTCGGACGTGACCTGCCCTCGTGAATTATACGAATAGCCCCGGTTCTCATTATAAAGTCCACCCCGTTGAACCGCGTAGGTGTTGACCGTGGAATTATCCCGCCAGGTGATATCTTCTACCAACGGCGTTGAACCTCCTACCGTCACACTTTGATTCGTGATGCGGCCTCGATTATCCCGAGTCCCCACCTGCCAGCTACGGTAAGGATTGGTTCGAGTCGCCAGTAAGCCGTTATCCTCATAAGAGGCGTTATAGTTTTGTCCATTAAACGTGACTTGCGTCAGCGCTCCATCCCCCTGATAGAAGAACCCGAAACTCTTTCCGGAGCTAGCGAGTTGGCTTCGACGACCGGCATCATTCCACGATTGGGTCACACTGGAAATCACGGCAGCACCGACGGTAACGCTTTCCGAATCGATCTGACCGTAAGCATTATAGGTTCGATTGACCGCCGTATTCGGTGAAAGATCTGAGCTTTGTGAAACCTGCAAGGGCAATCCCCGGCGATCATAGGTGTAGCCAGTGGAAGCGTTGGCCACTCCAGCGCTCGTAATCGTTTGAACCCGACCAAAGGAATCGTAAAGTTTCGTGTGTTGAATTCCCCGGGGATCCGTGACGGTCTGCAAGCGTCCCTGATCTGCGCCTGAAGCATAATAAGCGTATCCGTAGTGACGAGAGACCTGTGCGCCGGCGCGTAATTCTTCCGAGGATTTTCGTCCAATCGAATCATACGTCATGACTTGCGTGAGGGAAGCGGGCATTTGACGCTGGAGAAGGTTTCCGACGGAATCATAAATAAAGTTCGTCGTCGCTCCATCGGGAAGCTTTTCCGAAACCTTGCGTCCGAGCCCGTCGTAGGTGGCACTTGTCACCTGACCGAGTTCATCCCGGCTGCTCAGGAGCAATCCTCCGATGTCATAGATCTGAGAGCGATAGGTGCCGTTTGCGAATCGAGTGAGAACCGGTTTTCCGAAGGTATCCGTCCAAGAACTCGAGGTAATGGCTCCTGTACCACTCCCTGCGGTAACAGTGGATCCGTGATGATCCGAGGTGTAAGAATAACTCGTCTGCGTGACGAGCGTGTTCACTTGTTTGTAAATCTCAGATTTTAGAGGGCGTCCGATCATGTCGGAAGTGGTAACCGTGCGATCTCCTGTCGAATTGGACGTCGTCACGACGCTACCGATGCCATCGAACGAATGAGTTACCGTTTGCTGTCCGGATTGTCCTGAAGCGGCAGGTCCGGTTTCAACACGAACTCGATCCAGACCATCATAGGCTTTGGAAAAGAGATTATTCTCAACATCCGTCTTTGTGAGCAGATTGCCTCGGGAGTCAAAGACCGAGGTTTCTGTCGCCAAGATCGCATTCCCCGCATCCTTGAGAGAGCGAATGACCGTCCGTTGACCATCATTGTAGGTCGTTTCCCAATAGGTTCCATTGGAAAGAATCTCCTTTTGAACTCGACCCAAAAGATCGTAACGCCACTCGAGTACCGTTCCGTCCGGATTTTCCTGACGCCGGAGTTTTCCGTTCGCAGCATAAAACCGGCGCGTCACTGCATTGAGGGGATTCGTTTGCGTGGCGATTTGTCCACCGGGCTCGTAGGTAAAGGATTCCGTTGCCTTGAGAGTGCCACCGGCATTCGCGTAACCATCGTAAGACTGCCGCGTGAGCATTTGCCCGATGCCATCGTAGGTCATCACCGTCGAATTGCGCCGCGCATCACGGATCTCTACCAAATCTCCGAAGAAGTTATGTTTGTAGAAGGTGGTTGAATAGAGGTCATCTCCCATGGGAGCTTCGACTCCCGTGCCATCGGCCTTAGCAACACTTCTCCAACGAATTTCTTCCAACGGACGCCCTGCTCCGTCATATTTTTTCCAGACATAATCTTCCGGATTGTAGCGGGATCCATCTGACCACTCGACCTCACCATTGCCGTTAAAGTAATCGTATTGCCATCCGACATAGACCCCTGCGGCATCCTTCGCTTCCGTCCAGACCTTGCGCCCCATGGCATCATAAGCGTAACAGGTTTTGCGCCCGGAAGAATCCCGTTGCTCGACGAGTTCACCGCGCAGGTTATAAGTGAAATTGAGCACCACATTCGGATCGCCAGTGCCGGTATAACGGATTTGTGTCGTTGGATACCCATTGGCGTTGTAAGTCCACTCGGTCGACGATTGCCCCATCATCCCGATCCCTTTGCGCTGACGGAAGAGAAGTCCCTTGGCAAAGATTGCCCCTGAACCGGCATCCACGTATTCATTCGAAACTGAAGAAACCGCAACCCCATTGATCCGGTTTTCCACTCCAGTGACCAGATAAGGATAGCGAGAATCGTCGTAGAAATATTTCGTTTGGGTTAATAGAGGCTTCGTGACGAGATCAGGTAAATCCTTCGAATTATATTCTGTCGAAATGGTAACTGTTTCCGACACGCCGTCGCCCGTAACATCGCCGGTGATTTTACGTTCTAGCAAATTCCCGCGCGCATCGTATTTGAATTCCGTGACCAATCCTCGTTTATCGGTCTGCTTCTTGAGC
Organism: uncultured Verrucomicrobiota bacterium; assembly: GCA_964555235.1. Lineage (GTDB taxonomy): Bacteria > Verrucomicrobiota > Verrucomicrobiia > Methylacidiphilales > CAMAQI01 > CAZKRU01. The sequence continues at coordinate 58,118 of CAZKRU010000005.1, read as the reverse complement.
GATCGATCATAGGCACCCGTAGCAACGTCGGTAGCCGTGTACCATTCCGAGATGATGGATTGGTTGAGAGGATCCGTCACTTTGGTGATGGACCCGTCTGAATACTCATAAACCGTTTCCCGATTGTAGGCATCCTTAAGAATCGTCCTCCCAGGAACGCTGTAGTCAACGGTCGCATTGACCACCAGCGTTTTATTCTCGCCCACGGTCGCTTTTTGCTGCGTCACGCGTCGATCCGAGTCATAAGTGTTTTCCAAAACGCGACCATCCGGTTTCACCTCACGAATGAGTAGATGATTCGAAGTCGTTTCCGTTTTTCCATTAACCGTCGTCGTCTCGGTTGCGTACTCATAAGAAGTTTTAGAGGCATCAGGAAATGTCACCTCAATCAGATCTCCAAAAGCATTGTAGCGATAGTAAAGACGCCTCCCATCACTCGTATAAGCCTCAGTGATATGCCCAAAAGTATCGTAATAAAATCCGACAAAAGTGCCGTTGGAAGACTTAATCTGACGGACTTTGCCGTAGTCGGTGGCAGCGACATCAATCCCATAAGTAAACGTATAGGAATTTCCCTGCGGATCCAGCCATTGGTCCAAATAGGGACGTGAACGATTTTGACCGCTAATCGGAAAGGAACGAACCTTGAAAATGCGCTGCATTCCATCGGGAGAGGTCAGGGTATAAAGCGTATCGGAACCAGAGGTCGATTTGACGATTTTTCCGTTCAAGGTATTGGCAGCGACACGTTCATGATTTAAGTTCGTATAGCGTGGATTATCCGCTATGGTCGGAATCCAAAGATTGGGATCCGACTGACGACGGTATCCAATGACCGATCCTTCAGGATCCGCTGCATAAATGAGGGATTCATCGCTGTTAAAGGAAAGAAACGATGCGTAATTCATCTTCCAGCCCGTTCCAAATTCGTTGTCTGCCAAATTCCGACTCGTATAATTGCGCCTGATCTCCAGAGGCATCAGTCCGGTAAGCTTAAGATCCACATGATCCACATAAAAGTCCCCCGTGAGAACGTTGACGGGATCTCCAAACACCTCTGCCGTATATTTTAAAAAGCTGGTTCCCTGAGTGATAGCCATCTGAGCATTATCGAGTGCGACCCCAAAATAATGAGATCCAGAATTAATAACTGATGTCAGTAAACTGCTAAAGCTCGGGGTGGGAGGCGGCGTGGGATTAAAAACCGCACTGGCTGAGTTACTCCATGAATTTTGGGTAGACGTATAAGCATAAGAATTGCTCGAAGCCGTATTGATCACTGAATCCCAGCTCGTCGAAGAGAGCGAAAACGGGGCTAAAATTGGAGCCGCCGGAGTTGGATTCGAATAGCTTACCGAATAGCCGCCAAACGGATTATAATCCAAACTCGTGTAAGGCAGTACCGGTGGAGAATAATACAAGTTACTAAAGGAGCTTCCATACCCACCGTTTAGAGGACTTGAATTTCCCCCAATCAATGCTGACAATTGATTTCGTCCATAAACCATGGCGCCCATTCCCTTATAGGAACCCGTCTCACTTGAAACAGGACCTGGCGTCATATAGACAAGATTGTAGTCTCCCATAGGTTGAGTAAAAGCCCCTTCAACCGATGTCCACATTCCAGGATCCCAATCTTTCAACGCCTTCGTTTGGCCATCAACCGTATAAGTCTTATTCCCTTCAGTTACATAATTAGACTTGTTGAGAGCAATAATTCCCGGAGTTCCTGCCTGCTTCGCTATCTGTAAAAGCTTCACCGTTGAAATCGCTGCCGACTCTTTATAATACGTATTGATGATTTGATGCTCTTGCGCGGAGGTTTCTGTAATTACTACCGGCAAAAAGTCTCCAATCCCGAGGTAAAGCGCCTCTCCAGAATCCGGATGAAGCGTCGCATTCGAAGCAAAGGCCGCCGCGTTAAAAAACATATCAACATTCGCCTGACTCAATTCTATATCCCCGTTGTTCGGCAAAAGACCACTGACGCGTCTTGGAGCGATTTTAGAGAGTCCGAAAGCACTGTACGAAAGAATTCGTGTTTTGTGTAGATTTTGAGCCAGCTCCGTAAACCGCGTGACCTTTTCGTAATAACTCATTCCCATCAAGTAGGCCGAAGTTCCCTGGGAAATATCAGGATCAATCGTTGCAGTCGGATTATCATTCAGCGTCCGTTCCATTTGCCAGAATTCTTCTGCATGAACCGCAAGCATCTTCGATGTGACTCTGCCGTAGTCGATACAGAGCGCTGCCAAGTCTCCTTTGCGAAGCGGTCGGTCGGTTGAAAATTCCAACAATGAGCTCACGCCCAAATAAGGAGTCCAATAATCTGGCTGGGTGAAATTACTCGGAAGGGTTAGATGACGTTTCTGCTTAAAGCGCACGGTGAGGGAATCATCACTCGAGTCAAATCCCACCGTAGCCACTTGTTTTTTAAGCAAATTAGGGTCACTTCCGTTAAAACTCCCCTGCCCTGAAGCGTCCGAACGATATGCGGCCAACGATAAAATCAGGTTATGTAGATTTGATCCTGTTTTTTCATGACGAACCAAAAGCTTTCGATTATGCAAGTCGACCATCCGCAAGTCGCCGGTCGTCACTTTTTTCGACGGATTGGCATCACTGAAAATCTCAATGTTTACGGTATCAAAAATGTTAGGCCTGACACTCAGACTCTCCAACGTTGTTGGAGTTCCCTCTAGTTTGAACGGCGTTGGAAAATCTCCCCACGTCAGTCGGTAGTGACGGCGATCTCGAACTTTTACTCCTAAATCGTCAATGGAAAGAGTCGGGAAATTATCCTTCAGGGTCTTCTCAATAAACTTCGGAAAGAGATTCGTGAGGGTGTTATCCGTGGTTCCTGCTGGAATCAACGCCGTATCACCATAGAGGTACTGTTTGGTCCACTTTAATCCCGAATTGTAAGCTGCGGGGAAATAGTCATAGAGATTTTTACCTTCAATAATTTCCGTATCCTTAATCCAAGGAAAAAGGTGCACCCATCGACTTTCAGTCGGAAGGTAGAAGGCTACCCAAGGATAGTTCACCGGAATCAAGTGTGGCAGATTCGGATCTGTCGGAGCGTAAGTTTGGCCCAATGGATTTACTGCGCCTCGAACCTGCATTCTTAAAATTCGACTCATCGCCTGATCCAACATCTGAAGCTTGTTGGTCTCCGGCTCCATGTAGACCGCCGCATAGCCCGCCTGACGCAACAGATAAACGAGAAGGGCACACTGTTCCATCGGAGATCCCTGCCCCTCTTGAAGGGTTGCCAAAGCACTTCGACTCACGCCACCCAGATTGATCGATTTATCGCTGACATCTCCATGTTCATTGTAGCTGATCGGATCCGTCACTGAGATTTCGTTGTGCACATAGTTCGCCAAAGCGATCGGATCGTTCCCCATATCTGCCACAAACCGATCCAAAATCGGGTGACGTCGCAACTCCGGGCTCTGATCCAAAGTTTGAGCCGCTGACGGCGATAAAGAGGGGGTAAAACTCACTGGAGTTTTCACCTGAAGCAATTCTTCAATTGATTTCCCATCATAGAGAGGCGGCATCGGTTCTCCATTGAATTGCGGAGAATGAATCATGGTGGAACGCCAAGCCGGTTGAGTCTCAAAATCCAAGGTATAACCCATTGAATACCAACCCGCCGAACTATCGTTCGGATTCGAAATTGCCATCCAACTATCCAGGTTATTCCCTACAGCAGTCGCCCCTGCATACAGAATCACGTAAACGTATTTATCTGAATTCGCTTTGTGTGTAATCACGAGTGGTGATTCTGGCCTTACTCCCCATTGATCGTTCGAACTTACTGCCGGTATCAATTCGATCGTCGTATCCAATACGTTAGTAATATAGGTCGTGCCACCTTCCTCATAAGAAATACTTATGCCACGCTCCAACTTATACCCATTCGCCGAAAATGCATCCCATAGTGGAGTTCCTTTTCTTGGAACCATTATCGAAGCAACAAAATCAGGCTCTATATTCATTGAACCTCCATCAAAGCGATCCTTCTTGTATCCCAAAATCACGAAGTCGTTAATATTAAGGACCTGTCCTCCAAAATAACTTCCAAATTTATAGGTTTGTCCCACATGCAGCGGAGTTCCTCCTCCTTGGCTGCCAAAAGCCACCAGTGGGTTCTCACATTGAAGCGGATAGGTTGCAACCCCATTGTTCACTGATATATGATACGTCGTACGTAATGGATTCACATTGGGATCGGGGTTTGTATCCTTTCCGATCCGTGTAAACCAAGGCAATTGATTCGCTGGTTTATTTCCAAACTTTGCCGCGTTATTTCCCATCGGATCCAATTGAATCCCCTTTTCAAAATTTAATGGAATAATAAAAGATTGGTAGGAAGGATTCGTTCCCGTTCCACGAACAAATCGCTTACTTTCCGCAAGGGGGTTTGTCTGAGCTCCTCCAGTACTGACAAAAAGGATCCCGGCCATTACCCCAACAACAACCCTCATCATATTAGAAAATACTTTCATCTTATTGCACCGTTGATCCGTTAGCAGGGCTTAGAATGGTAATTCCCATCCGACCTTTGGTTGGGTCGTTCGGACGTGAATCTTCGGCATTGATGACTCCATCCCCATCAAGGTCCCCATTGGGATTATCAAAATTTTGCGGGTTTGTTCCCCCTTGGTACTCCTGCAAATTCGACAATCCATCCCCATCAAAGTCGCCAGAAGCGGTTTGATTTAAGTTTCCAAACTGAGTCATTTCCCAATCGTCAGGGAGACCATCACTGTCGGTATCAAGATTCGTCGTTTGACAGGTAAAATCCAACGTCTGAGTCCCCACCCGAAAAGAGATCGCGCTTGTGACGTTTGCTACGGCCCCCTGCTGATAATTAACTTTAGCCTTTCCTTGGGCATCGGTGCGAACTAGAAGCGCGGGGGTGACTAGAACAAGATCCGTTGGAGATTTCGCAAGCATTCCCCCACCGGAATCCAGTTTAACAATCACCGGCATATTCGAGACCGGCTGGCCGCTCTGAGTCACGGTCACCTCGAGTGGTTGTGCAAGGAAGGATCCAACAGCTCCGGTTTGATTGTTACCTCCGGTGATTGTTGCTGTTGGTAACGTGTAAGGATCCGCTACTAAGGGATTCACATCGGCGATGTCATTAAATAAATCCCCATCGGTGTTGGCAACAAGCGGGTCGGTTCCGAGTTCATACTCCTGAATATTCGTTAATCCATCGCCATCGGCATCAGCCGCTGCGGAAGTTGTCAAATTATTGAAATTTTGATTCTCCCATGAATCTGCAATGCCGTTTTGATTGGTATCGGTTGACTCAGGCACAAGCCTAATAGCACATCGAGATGGGGAAATTATTTTTACCCCTAGTTGACTATAGCTGTTGTCTCCCCAAGAAAAAGCTGTTCCGTTTCGCTTAACCGCAATTGCCACATATTGACTTACAGCCAACGACATCACGTCACTCAGCCCCAATACTTGCACCGGAGTTAGTCGGTTCGTACTTGTTCCATCTCCCAGTAACCCTACTTCATTTTCTCCCCATGACCAAAGCGTTCCATCGCTCTTAATGGCAAAAGAATTAGAAAGTCCCGCGACAATCGAAACCACATTACTCAATCCTACGACTTGCGTGGGTATCATGCGATTTCCCAACGTTCCATCTCCTAATTGTCCCTTATGATTATAACCCCAAGCCCAAACCGTTCCATCACTCTTGAGTGCCAGGCTATGGTTTTGACCTGCTGCAATGGCAACCACATTACTTAATCCAGTCACTTGCACTGGGTCTGTTTGATCAATATTTGTTCCATTACCTAATTTCCCAAACGCGTTATTTCCCCAAGTCCACACAGTTCCATTTTTTTTGAGTACCATGCTATGATTGTGACCAGCTGCAATTGAGCTAACATCACTTAAACCCCCAACTTCGCCTGGCACACTTTGATCCGTTGCTGTTCCATTATCTAACTCTTCTTGGCTATATCCCCATGCCCAAACCGTTCCATCACTCTTCAAAGCCATCGTCTTGTATTCTTTTGTTGAAATCGCAATAATATTACTGAGATTAAGCACTGCAACGGGAGTGATTTTATTGAGCATCGTTCCATCCCCCAATTGACCATATTCGTTATGGCCCCATGCCCAGACTGTCCCATCGCTTTTCAATACCATTGAATGCAACGACCCATCTTCCACCAAAGTTGCCCCACTCACATTCGAAAGTTGAATCGGCATTTTTCGAGACGTGGTTGTTCCATCACCCAACTGGCCAACTGAATTATTTCCCCACGAAAAAAGTGATTTGTCATTTTTGATAAGACTCACGTGATACCATCCAACGGAAGCTCCATTCACATCACTCATATTTGATACTTGAACTGGTTTTTTCCAAAGCGTTTGAGTTCCATTTCCTCGCTGAAAATTCTGATTCGCTCCCCATCCCAAAACGTTACCATCAGTTGTAACTGCCAGAGCATGGAAGGTACCCGCATTAACCATGGCAACGCCACTCAAAGAAGGTATTTGAAGTGGAATTAATTGAGGTGCAGTCAGGGGATCAATCATTTCTCCTTCCTCAGTACGCCCCCATCCCCAAACAGACCCGTCGCTTTTAATCCCGAGCGTAAAATAACCTCCAGCACTTACTGAAACCGCCGAACTGAAACCCAATACTTGAACAGGAAGATTTCGGTGGATTTTCGTACCATCACCCAATTCACCATCCAAATTATATCCCCATGCCCATACAGTTCCATCCTGCTTTATAACAACGGAGTGCTGAGATCCTGCTGCAACAGAAAACACATTACTTAATGCAGTAACTTGAACTGGTATCAACTGTGTTTGTGTTGTTCCAACTCCCAGCTGTCCAAATTGATTTGCACCCCATACCCAAACAGATCCATCATTTCTTAACGCTACAGTGTGGCCAGGTCCTGCATCTAGTGAAATTATATTGCTCAAACCTGATACCTGAACCGGAATATTGCGTTGAGTTGTTGTGCCATCTCCTATTTGTCCAAAATTATTTTCTCCCCATGCCCAGACCGTTCCATCTCTTTTGAGTGCAACAGAAAAAGAACCCTTCGATGCCACAGCTACAATATCTGTTAATCCTGTTACTTGAATAGGCGTCACGCTTGGCAACAACGCTCCATGACCTAGTTCTCCATGAGCGTTCTTCCCCCAAGCCCAAACGGTTCCATCACCCTTTAAGGCTACCGTATGAGAACCTCCTGCAACAACCGAAACAACTCCATTCATTCCAAGAACTTGAACCGGAGCCATTCTATCCGTTGTTGACCCATCCCCCAACTGACCATACCCATTCGATCCCCAACTCCAAACGGTTCCATCACTTTTAAGAGATATCGAATGATAAGTCCCTGCACTCACCATCCCGGAAATCTTATAATTCACACTGACGATATTACTCGAATTCAATCCCGATTTTCCGGCCATCACTTTGAGCGTTATCGTGCGATCCACTAGAATCGTTCCACCCGTCGCAACGCTTGCGCTCCCAGTCGTCGGATTGGTTCCATCTGTCGTGTAGTAGATCGTCGATCCAGCCGTGCTCGAACTGACTGTCACACTCCTTTGCGTCGTGTAGGCTCCCCCCGCAATCGAAAGCGTCGGATCAGCTACCGTTGCCACCGCAACCTCACTCAAATCCGTACTCACTCCACCCGTTGATACATGCACTTGACTCGTTCCCGCCACTCCTGGTTGACGAAATTCCACTTGCGCCAATCCGGACGCATTCGTTCGAACGGTCATCTGTGTGTAGGTTTCAAACCCAAGCGTATTCGGAGCAACCACTCCCCCACCTGAAACCACGTTAAATGTTACCGGAGCATTGACTTTCGCAATTCCCCCCACCTGAACCAAAACTTGAAGGGGACTTGAAACAAAAGTTCCAATCTGTGACGTTTGATTATTCCCCCCGGTGATAATCACCGTCGGAGTCAGTCCGTTGTAGTAGTCGGTCGGATTGCTATTACTGGCATATTCCTGTGCATTAGTGAGTCCATCCCCATCAAAGTCGTCATTGGGACCTTGACTCAAATCTCCAAAATTATCACTTTCCCAAGCATCAGGAAGCCCATCAGCATCAGTGTCAGGTGCAGCAATCGTAAACGCAAATAAGACTTTGACCTGACCGATGTTGGCGATGGCATAGTCGTTCGCAGGAGTGGTGGCATTGGCCCAAGGATATGCCGTGACAGCTCCGACTTGAATAAGGCGATCGTAGAAAAGTTTGGCGACTGCTTTGATCTGTCCTAAATTTACAACAATGTAGTCATCTCGTTGGGAATTAGGTGCATTCCAACTGGCGATCAGATCATGAATCGGTTGGCCGGCACCCCCCGGAAGCTTGGCATCCATTTCGAGTGCTGCTTGTTTTGCAACATACTTGAGCTGCCCCTGGTTAACAGCGGCAAAGTCGTCAGCCGTTTTGTTGACGTCCAAAACCCCACGATCTGCCCACCACGAAGGCGGAGCAGCCATGACAAACGAAATCCCCATGAATAACCCAAGCAATACCATCCACCCAATCCGGGCAAATGCCTGCAGTGCCACTCGATTGTTTGGATTTCTCATCAGATAAGCCAATCAAGATCTTAAGGCTGAGATCCAGAAGTAAATTCGCCCATAGGAATGTCGCCTTGGGGTTGGATCCGAATTCCACCCGTAGAAGTAAGCGTTCCATAAATCTTGGTGTTTCCGTTTTTTTTGATTTCCAAAGCATTCGAACGTTGCGAGTTGTTAGCTCCGTTTCCTACGGTAAAGACCAACCCTTCGGGATCGGAAGTAACCCCGTTAGCAACAGCAAGGTTATAGCGACCCACCACCGTCTCTCCTGCAGTCTGAACCGCCATTCCTTCCCCAAAACAATACCCACTAATCGCTGAAATCGAATTCCCGGCACCAATTGAGTAGGAAGACGCCGTGCTGATTGCAGTCTGTCGTCCCAACACAAAGGAATTTGAAAGTGTGATCGTATTATCAAATCCGAAAGAACAACTCGCATCTCCAGAAACAGTGCTATACATTCCAATCGCTAGTGATTGAACCCCTGTTGCATGTTGACTTCCTCCCACCGCTAGCGAGGCGTCACCCTGTGCACTACTACCGTTTCCAATGGTCATTGATCCCGATCCTAAAGCGGTTGAACTTTGACCGATACTATACGAATTTAATCCACTCGCATAAGCTGACGTTCCCAAAGCAAATGATTGCAGCCCATTCGCTTTTGAAAATGATCCCAAAGCTACCGTATTTTCTGCTAGAGATTCAGAATAAAGCCCAAAAGCCAGCGATCCATACCCAGTCGCTTTCGCTACGTAACCGATCGCCATAGAACCCCCTGCTGAGGAGACAGTTCCCAGCCCAAGAGCCAATGCAGTGTTGTTGGAGTTTGATCCGAGCGGCATTTGGTCTGAAAATAGAACTAGTCGACCGTTCACTTGAATCTGCCCCTGCCCTGGATCTAATATAATTTGTGAACTTCCACCACCAATGGTTAGGACATTAAAATAATCCAACTTCATCTGATCCGTCGCTGTACCATAACCGTCGCGCTGCCACAACCATTGAGCTGCCCCGCGTCCTTGACGAATTGAAGTTGTGCTATTCGCTCCATTTTCTTGGTAAATGAATTGAATGCCGGGGGCTTCCGGAATATTTGAGAAGTGTCCGATATTTAATGTGTTGTCGAAAAGCTTCACTTTTTCCGTCACATTTAAATCGTGAAGCACTTTGAGATTTCCATCGATTTCCAAATCTCCCGCATGAAGAGTCGGCAGGCTCATCGCCAACATCAGAATAATCCATTTTTTCATAGGTCCTCGCTATTATTCCCTATGGCACTGTAATTCTTACCGTGCCGTTTGGTTTCAGTTTTAAAGATCGAATATCGGTTGAAATTAGATTCTCCGAATAAGTTCCAGGTTCAACTTGCACTATATCTCCGGAAATTGCCGCCAAGAGGCCACCGCGAATTGATCGCTTTGGAGCTGCAAGAACAAAGCCTGAATTTGCATCATTACCACTGATCGCATCCACAAAAACCGCTCCATTGATACTTGTTCCATTTAGAGGATCTGTCCCACGCACGATTTCGTCGCCATCCTTCACCCCATCACCATCGGTATCTGCCAGAATCGCACTGGTATGGGAGGTGTTATTCTCATAAAAATCCGTCAATCCATCCCAATCCGTATCTGCCAAATCCGCATTCGTTCCATCCATCCGTTCCTGATACGTCGGAATTCCGTCGCCATCGGCATCATCTCCATCGACTAATCGTGGCGTCGTGATCGTCACTCCCACCGGATCAAAGCCTCGGGTTCCTAATCCCAACTGACCTCTCGAATTACTTCCCGCCGTCCAGACCGTTCCATCCGTTTTAAGCAAAATGCTATGGGCCGTTCCTCCCGCTCCTTCTAAAACCGATCCCATCATCGCGCTTGCGGTCCGCATCTGAACCGGGCTCCCTTGATTCGTCAGTGTGTTGTTGGCCAGCTGCCCACTCGTATTTCCTCCAAAGGACCAAACCGTTTGATCGTTTCGGACTGCAATGGTGTGATTCGCTCCCGCTTTCACCTTTGTCCAAACATGGGCTCCCGGAACCACCGTCGCAATGAGTCGCTGCGTTGTCGTTCCATCCCCCAATTGCTTCGAACTGTTCAGGCCCCAACCCCAGAGTGTTCCATCCGTCTTCAACGCAAAACTGTGGCTCTGCCCCGCCGCAATACTGGCAACTCCCGTCAGGAAGTTCACCGCATCGATCTTCACTTGAACCGGGTAACTCGAATTCGTCGTCGTGTTATTCCCCAAGCGTCCGTTGGCATTCCCTCCCACCGCCCAAACCGTTCCATCACTTTTCAGAATTAAGGTATGCGTCCCTCCTGCTGCAATCGCCGTGGCCCCGGAAAAGGGAACTCCCGCCGAAGCGAGCATTTGGGTCGCGATCAATCGCTTCGTAGCCGTTCCATCCCCCAATTGGCCGCTAGAATTCAATCCCCACGACCAGACCGTGTTGTCGTTCTTGAGTGCAACCGTGTGCGTATCCCCCGCACTGATCGCCGTCACTCCGGTCAAAAAAGTCGTCGCGTTCGTTTTGACCTGCACCGGACGTGCTCTCAACGTCGTGCTATTATCCCCCACCTGTCCATTCGAATTCAATCCCCAGGCAAAGACGTCCCCGTTCCCTTTCAGTGCCACCTGATGATTCAGCCCCGCCGCAATCTGCGTCACCTGATCCAGCACTCCGCTACTCGGTGTGGCCCTCACGGGAATTCCACTCGCCGTGCTCGTTCCATCCCCTAAATTTGAATTTTCATTGTCTCCAAACGTCCAGACCGTTCCATCGCTTTTCAAGGTCATCGTCTGATTGCCTCCCGCCGCCACTTGCGTGATTCCCGCCAGACTCGGCACCTGCGCCACCGTCATCGCATAACCAAGGGTTCCATTCCCAAAAACGCCAGAAACGTTTTCCCCAAAACTCACCAGCGCTCCGTCGGTCTTTTCCACCACCGTCAGGTTGTTCTTCGCCGCCATGCGCAATCCCAAAGTCGCTCCCCCGGCGCGGACCGGTGTCAGCCGACGTGTCGAAGTTCCATCTCCCAGAGCTCCCGTATAATTAAAACCAAAGCTCCAAATACTTCCGTCGCTCTTCATCGCCATGCTATGGGCTCCGCCCCCGACCAGATCGATCACGTCCGTGAGACCGCTCACCGCCACCGCCATTTTGGAAGTCGTCGTACTATTAATCCCCAACTGGCCCTGCGCATTGCTTCCCCATGCCACGACCGTCCCATCCGTCTTGATCGCCAGACTGTGATTCGCTCCCGCCGCCGCGTATGCTACTCCCGTCAAAGGGACTCCAACGGCTTGTAAAACCTGAACCGCTTTATTGCGCAACGTGGTCGTATTATCGCCCAATTGACTGCTGCTGTTTAATCCAACCGACCAAACCTCTCCATTGGTTTTGACAAAAAGCGAATGCGAGCCCCCGGCCGCAATTTCGGCAACCCCTGAAATCCCTCCGACAGAATCAAGGACTTGAACCGCCATTTTTTTGGCCGCCGTGGTTCCATCCCCGAGCTGCGAACTGCTATTGGTTCCCCACGCCCAAACCGTTCCGTCGCTTTTGAGAGCAAGCGTATGATTATCTCCCACTGAAATCGCCACGATTCCCGTCAAAAAGGTTGTGGAGGTCAGTTTCACCTGAACCGGATAACTTGAATTGGCCGTCGCATTATTTCCAAGCTGCGACCCTCCTCCGGTTCCCCAGCACCAAACCGTCCCATCACTTTTAAGCGCCACGCTGTGATTTTGCCCCGCTCCGATTTCCACCACTCCCGTCAAAAACGTCGTCGCATTTGTTTTGACCTGCACCGGGCTACTCTTTAATACCGTCGTTCCATCCCCCAACTGGCCAGTCGCGTTTAATCCCCACGCCCAGACTGTCCCATCACTCTTGAGTCCCAAGACATGATTGCCGCCAGCCGCCACCGATCCGGTAATCACATAATCCCCCGTCGTCGTCTCACTTGGCGTCATCCCTGCCAAAAATGCTTTCACCTTCAATTGCAGTGTGTGCTTAACACTAAAAGGCGCTGATAAAATCGGATCACTTTCTGCCGGGTCCGTGCCATTCAGCGTATAATGCAGCATTGCTCCCAGCGTCGCGCTCGAAGCCTCCACACTCTTTTCAGTGGTGTATTCACCCGCAGGAATCGATAACGACGGAGTCGCAACCGTCTGCGCCCTAATTCCTCCCAAGCCCAACACCAAAAACACCCAAAAAAATGTTGCGATTCGTTGCACCGACCTCGGACCCTAAGAGGCTCTTAAAATTTGTCAACCCAATTGCATTAGGGATTGTAATTTTAACTTGTTTGTTGAAATTGATAGGTATTATTACCTGAAAACTGAATCGTTCAATAAGATCCAATGCAAGAGTTAATCGAATTTCTCCGCCTACATGGACCCAAAGGCTTGAAGACCCCTCAGGCGAAGCCCATTCTTCGCCTGCATCAGCGAGTTCTCGCTAACCCGTATTCCTTAAATACTTCAACCATCAAGGAACTGATCGAATTGGGCTATCCCTTTACCCCGCCCGACCGCCTTTTTTTAATCCAAGCCTTGAACTTTGAAAAATGCAAAGGAAGGATTCCCAAAAAACCTCTTCGGGGTTGGATTTCCAAACAGCGAAAGAGACGACGAGAGGGAACACTCGATCCCAGGAGAGAGCATTTTCTGAATCGCATCGGAATTATCTGGGATTTGGACGAGTGGCGATGGGAACGAGATATGAAGGTCTTGAAAACGCTGGAGAAACATTTGGGCGGATATTACGTCAATATTTCAATTCAAATGAGAGGATGGTTTTCCAGATTACGGAGGGATCGCGCAAAACTAACCGCCAAGCAAATCAAGGAGTTGGACGACGCCGGATTCATTTGGGATCCCTTTGAGACGCTCTGGGAGTCGGGCCTCAAGGAAATCGCAGCTTATCAAAAACGGTTTGGTCATGGGAATATCCCGAGAGAAAACCAAGAATATCCTCGGGGAAGTGTCCTCTTGTCGGGAGCTCGCCCGGCGTATCGCATTGGGAGACTCCCCAAAGAAAGAATTGAGCAACTTGAGGAGCGAGGCGTCCTTTGGGAGGTGGTTCAAGATATTTGGAACATGCGTTACGAAGAATTAAAGGACGTCCATCAAAGGTTTGGCGTGGTTAAAATCCCAAAAGATTGGCCTGAAAATCCGGCGTTGGGACGTTGGTATCACAGTCTGCGTTCAAATTGGAGGAATCTGACACCGGAAAAGAAAGCACGTTTAAAAAGCATTGGAATTACAAAGAAAGCGCATCGGAAGCCGAGGGCGCAAAAACGAGTACAACATGCCATCGTTAAGCGGCAGCCAGTTTAAGCAATTCCCGCTTTGCTAAATTCAGTCTCACACGCTCGATGGACGACTGGTTGCGGGGGACACGATTCCGGATCACAAATCTCCATCCTGGCAACGCCGCTAATAATTTGACTCGCTGCTCCTGGAGCTTCCCACGTTTGAATTTTTTTCTCTGTTGGCTTTCCCACATCTTTAGTTTGGGGTCGCGGATCTGACCCGAATCCAAGAGCGCTGCCTTATAAGCTTCGTAATGCTGTGGCCATCGATCAATACGCGTCTCCCAGACCCATTGGGGCATGGACACAAGCCTGGACGATAAATCCTTATTGAGACGACCAGTTTTATGCAAGTATCTCAATCGACTGCACCAGTGAGCCAATTCAAAATTTTCAGGACGATATCGAGAAGGAACTGCGGAATGGTTGTTCTCGGCCACAAATTGCTTGAGGAGCCGGAGTCCTTTTTCCCTACTCTCGGTGCGCGGATACCAGGACCACCCTGGAAGCGCTTCCAGGAGGTCAATTCTCTCCCTACTTAATTCATCTCTTTTATAGGCGATCCGTTGAGTGGAAATCCACGAACCGATCGCGATCCGACCCTCTTGATGGCGGCAGTGCATGCGCACAGACCCGAATCTCTTCTGGTATTTAACAAGAATTTCGTACTTGGCTCGCCAGTCATTCTTGGGAAGATTCCAATCCCATCCGGGCAAATGAGAAAATAATTCTGCTTCTGAGGGAGAGAGTTGACCTGATTCATATTTGCCGCGAATTTTGTGTACCCACTGCCCGAGCCGCTTGTTCATGTAGATTCGAGAAGAGGGCATCTTACAGTGACCGTATTTCCTCCCGAATAATGTCAGCAGGTAAAACCAGGGATGATCGGCGTCCAAGACTTGCGCCTTATGTCTTCTTGGCTCCCATGACCACCCCGGCAATGCTTCCAACTCGTGAACTGAAATGCCACGAAGCCTTCCTCTTCGATAGAAATGTTTCGTCATGCTGACCCACTTCCCAAGATTTTTCCCGGATTCAATGTGATCGACGGGGACGTTGGGATGGCCCTCCCGAGCTACGTACTTTTTAAGAAGTGAAATCCAGTCGTTCATGATGGGTAAGCGCGCCCTTGATCTTACTCTCTCGAATTTCAATGTCAATTTGGAGCTGTTTTGGGCACTTTCCATCGAGGGGATCTCATTATGTTCCTTCTCCTATGATGTTAAGACAACCATGGTGAACTCTCTTTTATTCAGAAATGCCAACCAATGACACCATCCTTCCTTCAACGTTAAATTTTTCTCCTCCCTCACTCCCTGTTTCGTTTCAACGCTTCCACAGGTGGTCGCCGCAAAAGGCGCGGGGGCCGCTTCCCCTTCTCCGGCTTCATCCGGAAGTCTCTCGTCACTCTGCTTTGTTCGTTCCGGAGGCTTCCGGGCCGTCCTGCGGTCGCTACCCCTACCCCGGCACCAGAGATTTTGGCTTTCAAGGCAAAAAATGCGCTCGCCTTGCGAGCTGATCTTTCCCGCCTCTGGCGGTGTGTCAGCTCATCTGGAGTCTAGGTTTGAAACGAAAAAGTCTTTCGCGCAATCGATTTTAAACGACATCCAAAATCGCGGATGGCTGTGCGAGAAGGGATTGGCCTTTGCGGTAATCCCATTCTGTCGATAGGTCCTCATCAATGAGGACTTGAAGCTCTCCATCGGGGCGAACCTCGTTGACAACACACCAAAAATCAACCGTCTTGAGTCGCGCTCCCTGGGTTCGGTAAAGCCCGGCTTTCACCGAATCCCCTTTCTTGATTTTACGAGTTCCGAGGCCCGGATATTTCTGCCGCACCTGCGGCGGGCAACTTTTCGATTTGATATCGATCCAAGAGATATTTCCTCGCGTATTTTTCACGTTTGCACTCTAGCAGATGTTCGGTAAAAAGAAAATACCTGTGACAAATTGACAATCCTCGTTTCTGGAATAAACGCAAATACCTATGGTTCCTGCATTAACTCTCAGCGACATTGAAGAATACCAATATCGTGCTGACTTGCAGATTTTGTTTCATGGCACCACTTCCATTTATGAAGATTCCATAGAAAAAAACGGTTTCCCTCTAAATTTCCATCCATTCGCTCCTGAAGATACAAAATTCATTAAACGCTTTGTGGATGAGCACTGCAAGAAATTGTCAATCTCATCGGCTTCCTTTGTGATGAATTACAGAAAGCATTTATCTGGAAGCGGCGCTCATTTCAGTCATCGTTTTGCAACTGCATTGAATTATAGCAGCATGCCCGGTGGAGAAACCGTTAAAGCAATTTCCAATGCCGCCAAAGCAATGTTGAAATTACCACTTCAACTATCAGATAAAATGAGGTTGGAGTCTATTGCCGAAAAGTACACTCCCAAAAATACCTTCCAAATCGTTTACGTTGTGAGAGTCGGATTAGATCAACTTAAAAATCTCCAAAAGTCTGCTGCACATGCATGGAAGTTAAAAATGGCTTCCATAATTCAATGTCATTACTGTGTTGCCGAACGTATTGATTGGGTCGCCGTAAAAGATATTTTACCAGCCGCAATTCTCGGCAAATATTACGCCCCTCAAGTGCTTACTAAAAATGAACAGGAGAGATTTCATGAATTATTGTGGATAGCTAAAGCCGATTGTCAGAAATTTCATAAACCGAAAAATATCTCCCGGACTCCTCTTATCGCAAAACACGTTTGATTCTCGGAAAATGTTACCCATGCCCCGAAATGCCTCTGAGCTGTCGTTAAAAGGCAAAGCCAGAGAAGGTCATTATGGCATGCAGGGGAAAGACTCAATAAAGAAAGTCTCTATAGACATAAAAAAATATCACTTCGATTGAAAATTGCGGACAATTCTGCGGACAAACAGCTTGCCTCATAGTTAAAATATTTAGCTTGAGGTGCTAGTGGGTAACACCATGGGAGTTCGAGTCTCCCCGAGTGCAAAATTTTCTACTTTAAATCCGTTTTTAAATTTTTCATCTTTCGACCGTTTGGACAGAGGTTGCAAGCGTGTCTGAAATAGATCCGGTAATTTCCAAGCGATTAGGAATACGTTTGGATCGCTTCGATTGTGGGGTATAGACCCCATAGGATTCATTTCATGCTTCAGTAAGCTGACGACATGAAAAAAACCTTGTTAAAACTTCTTCCGCTCGCATCAATGCTGCTTTTATTAATTCCGAACTCCTTGCTGCAAGCTGAGGACATGGAAGAGCGCATTCAAAGCGCGACGAAAATCCTCGAACAAAAACAAGGATCCAATGAGTCAATTCCGTTGCGCGTCCGAAAGCAAGCCAAGGGGGTTGCGATTTTTACGGTCACGAAGGCAGCGATTGGAGTCGGTGGACAAGGGGGCGAGGGAATTGTGGTGTTGCGCGATAAATCGATCCCCTTTCCGTCATGGACCGCACCTTCGGCTTTTAATATGGGCGGAGCCAGTCTTGGCGCGCAACTCGGATTCACCGAAACCCGTTACATTGTCATCTTGAATACGGATGCCGCCGTGAAGCGGTTTACCTCTGCCGGTAAAGTCGACTGGAATATGACCGCAACGGGAACCGCGGGATCCGCAACGACCACCACTCGAACCACCACGAGTCATATCGAACGTGATGAATATGTCGTTTACAAAGATTCCAGTGGAGTTTTTGGAGGAGCGACGTTTGGAGGAACCTCCGTGGAACGTAAAGATGAAATCAATCAGAAAGCCTACGGCGCTGACGTTCACGCCAAGGATATTCTGAACGGTAAAGTCAAATCACCCAAAACGGCGCATCACCTCTACGAACTTCTCGACGCCAAGAGCTAAATCGAATTTATAAAACCCAACTGAAAGAACCCCAATATGAAAAAAACCATCATCCTGATGTCGCTGCTTTTATCGGCTGCGGTCATCCTGCCCCTACAGGCAGATAGCACGCCTCAAGTCAAAGCACGAACCGAAGATCCTAAAAAAATCGTCGATCACCGAGATTACTCAAAAGAATTGAAGTCCTCGTACTTGGAGGTCGAAAAAGATCTCTTTCGAAGCAACGAGCTCAGCTTCGATGTCTTTGGACTTTATGCGACGACGCTGAAGCCTGGACTCTACAATGATGATTTCGGAGGAGGATTGGGAGTCAATTACTTCTTCACCAAATACATCGGAGTCGGACTGGATGGATATGCTTGGGATGGCAGCAAAGACGATGTCGTCTATGCCGTCTCCGGGAATCTGATCTTTCGTTACCCGATTGAAGAAATGCATCTGGCTCCTTACGCCTTTATTGGCCCCGGAGGTCATTTTGGTCCAACGACTCAGGTCAGCGGACAAGCCGGCGCAGGAGTTGAGTTTCGTTTCACGGAGCACGTCGGTATGTTTGCCGATGCTCGCTACGTCTTAACGGATAAGACCAACGACTACCTGCTTCCTCGAGTAGGACTCCGTTTTGCCTTCTAAGATTTAAATTCCTCCTCAGTTAAAACACCCCCTGCAACATACAGGGGGTGTTTTTTTTGCGTCGATTTCGTCTCAGTCGCTGGAAAAATTCTTTTCGAGAGATAGATCCACCCAATCCGATCCCCTTCAACAACAATCTGTGAAAATCTGAGTGAATCTGTGGATCAAAAAGACTGCGGATTTAATCCACAGATTTTCACAGATGATCACAGATTTCAATGAGAGCAAGATGATAAAAACGCTCCCGTTTCAGCGTGGCAGAATCTTTTAGATCTTGAGGCGTCGGCATCTCCATGCTGAGATTAAGACCGAACAGAAAAACATGTTTTAAATGAACCATCGTCAACCGCAATTTTATCGCGGCCTAAGTGAGAACGTAATAGATCGCCAAACCTGTAGCCTTTAAAGTTATATGCCTTATTCGATACAATTATTTTTTGATTCAGCAACTTCCAAAGACATCGCAGCTATCTGGGAATATCTTTCAAAGATTACTGGATCTGAATACATGCTTCAGAACGGTGTTTATCCACATGTTGCCTTAGCTGTTATGGAATCCTTAAACCCTGAATTGGAGAAAGATCTGATTCAGATAGCAGAGGTACTATCCCCATTTCCACTTTCCCCTTCTGATATTGCATCATTTCAAACAGATCCGACTGTTGTTTATTCAGGGTTCAAGCGAATCGGAGCCCTAGAGAAAGTGCATGTCGATGTGCTTCAAGCAATGGCGAAAGCTTGCGTCAAATGCCATGACTATTACACCGTTGAAAGATGGAAACCACATTGCACACTCGCAATGCAATTTCCATTGGCCTTGGCGAAGCAAACTATTGAGGCAGCGAAAGCCCAAATTCCTACTCTACCTTATGTGGTAGAATCCATGGGAGTGATTATGTATCCTCCTACAAAAAGGCTTTCCCATTTGAAACTTAGAGACCAACGATAAAAGGATCGCTTTGAGACCCCCCCCAGTGTCATGACCTTAAATCATAGATCCATCGAAAAGCGTTGAATTCAAAATATAAAAGCAGCCCGTCCTTTTTGTGGCTTTTGTGCGTTCTGTGGCAATCCCTCCCTGCTCCGAGTTGGTCTGATCCCCAAGCCGCGGCGCGGTCGGAGACCACGCCCTACCAAAAACGAGAATCCTATTTCTTCTTCGCGGAAGGAGCTTTCTCATCACCAGCATAAGGTTTGGTGCTCGGCCAAAGGAGTCTCCACGGTTCACGCTTGAGGGTATCCGTAAATTGTTCGGTATTCTGGATGACTTTTGGAATTTTAGAATTGTTCAACATCTCCATAAACTCCTTCACTTTTTTGATCGTCTGCGCCAGATCGGAATCAGGTCCTGTAAGACGCTTCATATTATTGGCCACCGATTCCGACATATCGGGGACCCGCTCCCCCGCAAACTCCATATGATTCTCTGCCAATCCGGCACTTGCCTCCCCGCGCACAAAGTCGATCACTTGCTGTCCCATGAGACCTTGCTGGGTTAAACGCACCGTTGCATTCCGATAAATCTCCGCATCCTTTGCCACCTGTACCTCAATGGAAACTTCGAAATCGTCATGCCCGCTCGGTCGTTTTTCCAACGGCACCGGGGACTGGAGTGTGGTGACCTTGCCGATCTCTCGGCCCGCGAGGAGCACCGGTGCACCCGGACGAATCCCCCCGGCATTGTCATAGTAAATTCGAAAGGTATTGAGCGGCCTGATGAGCCCAGGCATTCCGATGATCACGAGAATCACGAGCAAAAAACCGAACGTTGTCAAAACGAGAATTCCCGTCGTTATTTCATTTTTGTGAATTTGCACCCATTACTCCTTGGCCGATTTGTGATCTGAAAAAGAGGAAAGAAATTTACGGATGATGGGATGCTCCGAATGTCTAAATTCATCAGGAGTCCCATCGAGAATTATTTTTCCTTCATGAAGAAACGCCATGCGCGTCGCGATTGCAAACGCACTCTCCATTTCGTGAGTCACCACAATGGAGGTGACTTTCTGCTGGTCTCTCAATTTAACGATGAGTTCATCAATCAGTTTGCTATTAATCGGATCAAGACCCGCCGAGGGCTCATCAAAAAGCACCAACTCCGGTTCCATCGCCAACGCCCGCGCTAAGCCGACCCGTTTCTGCATTCCCCCGCTGAGTTCAGAGGGGAGTTTTTCTCGAGAATCTTTCAGTCCGACTAATTCCAATTTCTGATCGACCACTGCATTTATTTCCTTCTCGGTTTTCTCCGAAAGTTCTCTCAAGGAAAGTCCGATATTATCGCCAACATTCATCGAGCTAATTAAAGCCGCATTTTGATAAACCATTCCCATATGGCTTCGAACGTCGTTTAATTTGGGTCGTGAAATTTTTGTCAGCTCTTCGTTCCTAAATAAAACAGACCCTGCATTCGGTTTCAGCAGTCCCATCAGAATGCTCAGCAAGGTACTCTTCCCACAACCACTGAGTCCCATGATCACCAAAACCTCTTGCGATTTGAGGGAAAGATCCACGCTCTCCAAAATGACTTTCTCTGCGAATTTCAGATTAACCCCTCGCATCTCTACCAATTTTTCAGGATTCGCACTCATGGGAAAAAGGTGACGATAAAAACATTGCAGAATGAATCACAGGCAATGACGGAGCAGATTGCACTCACCACACTGGAGGTTGTCGCACTCCCCACCCCGACCGCGCCCCCCTTCACCGAGAGGCCCTTGTAGCAGGCGATAATCCCAATAATGGCGCCAAACAAAAAACTTTTTACAATTCCAGACATCACATCTTTCACCAGCAGATTCGACATCACTTGATCAAAGAAAAAATCAGGACTGATCTGCAACATCAAACTCGAGATAAACGCCGCGCCAAAAACACCGGAAACAATGGAAATGACGGTTAAACAGGGGGTCAAACAAAAGATCGCCAGAATTCGAGGCGTCACCAGATAACGAAGCGCCCCGATCCCCATTCCCTCAATCGCATTCACTTCACCTCCCGCCGTCATGGCTCCCAACTCTGCCGTATAGGCGGCACCAACTCGTGACGCCAGCACGATGCCTGTGAAAAGTGGCCCCATCTCACGCGTGAAAGAAACGGAAACAACCGCCGGCACCAAGGTCACCAGTCCAAATCGCTGCAGTTGGTAGCCGGTCAGCAACGCCATCGTCAGCCCCACAAAAACAGAAAGCAGCACCACCATCGGAACAGACCCAACCCCGGCGCGATTCCCTTGATAAAAAAAATGTTCCAACCGAAACGGAGTACGACGCTTCATCACTCGCTCGACAATTTCAGAAACCGTCTCCCTCCCCATCCAGACCAGACTGCTCAGCTCCTGCAACTGGGAGATCGTGAATGTTCCGAGTTCTGAAATCATCTGAATCATCTTCATCGAGTAGATCTTTTTTGAGTTCGTCCCATTCAAAACAACGGGCTCAGACTCCGCGCCAGGATATCACGCAAGCGATGCAGCAGTGGTCGTCGGCTCCAGGTTTCAAGCCGTATCTCCGTCGACTGCTTCAGATCCTCTTGGAACTGCTGAGCCATCGTTTCTCCCGTCATCTCGTCAAAGATTAAAACATTGCACTCAGCGTTGAAATAGAAGGATCTGAAATCGAGATTCGATGAACCGATTACCGACGCGTAATCATCCACCACGAGGGTCTTGGCATGGAGAATCGCAGACTGATACTCGAAAATCTTCACCCCGCCTGCAAGGAGTTCAGAATAATTTCCGTGTCCAGCATAGTGTACCAGAGGCATATCGGTTTGGCCCTGCAACAGAAGCCGGACATCCACCCCACGCTGAGCCGCACGCTTTAAGAGACGAATCGCCATCTGATTCGGTGCAAAATAGGAATTGGTAATCCAAAGTCGTTTTCGAGCCCCCGCAACCAACGCCGCCAGGACTGCCGCCGTCTCATCATGACCACGTCCAAAGCACGAATCCAATACGAGTGTTTTCGCACCCCCATGATTCGTTGGCGCAAGTGAAGGGATCTGAAGGGGCTTGCCGCCTGCACGCTCCCATCCTTCATTAAAAACAAGCGCCATTTCCCACGAGGTGGGTCCCTCGATACGAACATGGGTATCGCGCCACGAAGTGTTCTGGTGGTGACGAGAGGACCCATATTCATTGGCCACATTCATGCCGCCCGTGAACGATACTCGGCGATCGACGACAATGATCTTGCGATGATCGCGAAAAAAAAAGCTCTTTAAATGACTCCAAAACGGATGAAAGCGACGCGCCTCAATCCCTGAATTCTGCATCTCACGCCAAAACGACGATTTGGTGCTCCATGAGCCGTACGCATCCACCAGAACTCGAACCCTGACTCCTCGCGCAACGGCCCCCGCCAATAACTTCAAGATTTTTCGCCCCGTGGCATCATCTCGTAGAATATAGGTTTCCAATAAAACTTCTTCCGTCGCATTTTCGATCTCTCGGCAAACCGAATCCAACGCCTCTTCCCCCCGAAAAAAAAGTTGAACCTCATTGCCATGATGAATCGGTCCCGTATCGATTCGAGTGACCAAGCGCTCAAATCCATCGTCACGAATTCCTTCAGGGAGCCCCTCAACGAGAAGCCCGACACTCTCCGATTGCAGCTCCACCGGCAGGACGCGATTCATCCGAGGACGAAGGGAAGTAAAGAGTAAATCACTCCTCTCTCGAAATCGCCTCAAGCCTTGCCAAGGTGACGCAGACTTCCACAACGCTCGCTTGCGAACGATCCCCGTTCCACCCTCCACCAACGCGGGCTTTGGCAAAGACCTGGACACCGCCCGAACCGGTTGGTTCAGGCGGTCGCTCCAAGTTTTTTTAGAACTTCCCACATGGGTTATCTTGAGCTTCATCTGTATACCCGAGCCATTGACAGTCTACTTATTGCAATAGGACGAAGCTTCCTTGAATGCCTTTTCGACCACTTCACGTGCTTCACCGGTACGCTTTTGAATGCGACCGATCAATTCGTCATGCTTCCCCTCGGCAAATTGAAGGTCGTCATCCGTGAGTTTGGCCCATTTCTGTTTCAATTGACCTTTGATAATCTTCCAGTCGCCTTTGATTTCGAGTGTGTTCATTGTATTTTCCTTTAGTTTGTTTTTGAATCGCCGCCATGATGACGACAAAATGTTTTCTTAGTTCGATTCATCCAGCACCAACGTAACAGAAGCGTCACCTCGCAGGGCTTTGGAGTAAGGGCAGGTCTGATGCGCCGCATCCATGATCCGTTTCGCCCGGATACGATCGATCCCGGGAAGTTGTGCATGCAACGCTACCTGCAGTTGGTAGTTATCCTGATCGTCCTCAACCAAACTCACCAAGGCTCGTACCTTGGAGTTATTGATCGTCGTTTCGAGTTTCTTAGCAGCATTGACCAATGCTCCGTGGTAACAAGCGGCGTAGGCCCCCGCAAATAACTGTTCTGGATTGGGACCCCGTTTTTCGATCCCTTTCTCCAATGGATTTCCTAAAATAATATCGAGCATTCCATCCTCCGTTTGAAGGCTTCCCGAGCGGCCGCCTTTTGAAATTGTTTCTGCCGTAAATAGAGTTTTCATAATGAAATCACCTTAAACGGAGCATCGCGACTTTCCCATGGGGTGTAACCCTACTGCTGCATGAAAAATGGCTCAACAGGATGGGGAAGATTGCATCCTGTCAATCCCTTGATTTTTTATATTGAAAACCAAGCCTATCGCAGGTCAGATAAACCCACCAATACTGACGATTCCAAAAGCGGCTGGCCCGCAGCAAAAGCGAGAAGATTTTCAGTCGTCACTCGCGCAATTTCGCTCAACGCTTCATGGGTGAGAAACGCTTGATGTGCAGTAACCAGCACGTTAGGAAAACTGAGGAGGCGACTAAGTTCATCGTCCTGCAACACTTCACCGGAGTGATCTTCGAAGAAGAGTCCTTCCTCTTCCTCATAAACATCAAGCGCCACGCCACCGAGCCGCCGACTCTTCAGAACCTCAATGAGCGCGGTCGTGTCCACGAGTTTTCCGCGACTCGTATTGACGAGGAACGCGCCAGGCTTCATTCGCGCAAAAGTCTCCGCGTTCAGCAGGTGACGCGACTGCGGTGTCAGTGGTAAGTGCAGCGAAACGACATCACTCGCAGCAAGGAGTGTGTCGAAATCCGTGTAGCGAACCCCATGCTGTTCTGCCCAATCGGTCGCTGGCGCAGGATCAAAGGCGAGTACGGTCGCGTCAAAGCCACGGAAAATTTGCGCCGTGATTCTCCCGATTTTTCCCGTCCCAACAATACCAATGGTTTTGCCTGCGAGGTCAAATCCGACCAACCCTGCGAGAGAGAAATTATATTCTCGGACACGATTCCAAGCGCGATGAATTTTTCGATTGAGTGCAAGCAATAACGCGACGGTATGTTCTGCAACGGCGTGTGGTGAATAAGCAGAGACTCTTGTGACAGCAATCCCGAGTGCTTTCGCCGCATTGAGATCTACATTATTAAAACCTGCACATCGTAATGCTACGAACCGAACACCGACGCGATGAAGTTGTTCCAGACACGCATGATCAAGGCGGTCGTTGACGAAGACACAAACCGCTTGAGCCCCATTCACGCTGGAAGCAGTCTCGTACGTGAGACGAAATTCGTGGAACTGCCAGTTCAAGCGCTCCGCACCGGCGGCACTCTCAAAATATTGCCGATCATAAGATTTCGTGTCGTAAAAGGCAACGGTCTTCATCGGTTTGAATTCGTTCTCCATAAAGCAAAGCTTACGGTCTTGATGAAACTAGCCCATGCAATTCAGAGAGGAATTTAAAGATCATGAATCACTTTGGGAGGAAAAGCAGCACGCAAAGCATTCAGCACCGCAAGCACGTCGATGACTTCTTGCGTGATCGCGCCACTGACCGGACTGAGATGACCGGTGGCCGCAAAGCCCATCCCAATCACACTCAATGCCATGCCGCCGACCGCGCTCTGGAGGGCGATGACTCGCATCCGACGACTGATGTGCATGAACTCATCCACCTTTTTAAGCGAGTTATCCATGATCACCACGCCAGCCGCTTCCGCAGTCACGTCACTATTCTGACCGATCGCAATCCCGACGGTGGCCGCCATCATCGCCGGGGCATCATTGATCCCATCTCCCACGTAAAGTGTTTTTGCAACCGCCGTTTCTTGACGGACAATGGAAAGCTTTTCTTCAGGACTCTTTTGGGCATAGATTTCAGTGATTCCGACCTGATCCGCTAGGTACCGAACCTCCGCTTCGCGATCTCCGGATACAATCATGACCCGCTGAAATTGGTGCTTTGGCCCGAGATGACTCACAAAAGAACGACTTTCCGCACGCGGCGCATCGCGAAAACGTAAAGCAGCCGCATAGCGTTGATTAATGACCACCACACATTCGAGTCCCCCAGCAATTGGCGGAAGCTGATCAAGGCCGGTCACCTGCTCTGCGAGAAGTTTGTTTCGACTTGTGATTTGTAGTTGGTGACCAGAAACAATCCCGCGTAATCCTTTGCCAGGCTCTTCGCTGACTTCCGTCGCCTCCGGAAGCTGAAGAGCCTCCGCTTTCGCCGCAGCAAGAATGGCACGTGCTAACGGATGCTTCGAGTAACGCTCCAGACTTGCTACCAGCGTCAGCACCTCCCGCGGCTCAAATCCGGAAACGATCAATTGCTCCGTCAAAGTCGGTTCTCCATAAGTGAGCGTTCCCGTTTTGTCAAAAATCGCAGTACGACATCCAGCAATCTGCTCAAGAACAACAGGACTTTTCACGATAATGGCCCGACGGGCGCAGAGGGAGATTGAGCTAATGATGGCTATCGGAATCGCGAGAAGCAGCGGGCATGGCGTAGCAATGACCAGCACCGCGAGGAAACGAATTGATTCACCACTGATGATCCAAGCAAGGAGAGCCACCGTCAGGGCGACCGGAGTATAAATGGCCCCAAGTTGATCGCCCAATCGTTGCAATTGAGGACGCTTGGATTCGGACTCCCGCATGACCTCCATGATCTTGGCATAACGCGAATCCGCCGCACGTTGTGACGTGCGAATCGTCAGTGCTGACTCACCATTTACCGCACCCGAGATAACCGTCGACCCGGAGGTCTTTATAATCTGGAACGGTTCACCTGTCAGATAAGACTCATCCATGACCCCGTGGCCTTCGATCACGACTCCGTCGGCAGGACAAATTTCGTGCGGATAAATCACAAGAATATCGCCCACTGCGATATCAGTCAGCGCGACATCGACCATTCCAGAATCGCGTTTCTGATGCGCAATCGAAGGCATTCGTTTTGCCAATGCGGCCAACACCGAAGAGGCACTCTTCAACGCATAACTCTCCAACGCTTCACCTCCCGAGAGCATCAATACGATGATCGAACCCGCCAAGTATTCTCCGAGTAAAACAGACGCAATGATGGAAATACCGCCCAGCAGATCCGATCCGAATTCACACTTGAGGAGCTTTCGCAATAAATCGTAGAGGAGCGGCAAACCACCGATCACCAACGTGGCTAGCAACGGAATCCGATAGGTCTCCGTAGCAGCAAGAAAACCAAAACGGAGTACTAGATGCAAAAGAATGGCCACGACAGATAACGCCGCGATGATCATACTTTTGCGTTGCCAGAGACCGGACGGTGAGTCTTGATTTGGATTTAGAACGGCCTGTTTCTTCGGACTGCTAATACTCATGAGAAGCAAGATTTAATAATCGATAAAACACGTCAAGCACGAGGGACAAACTGCAAATAAGCGTTGTTTTCAAATGAACAGGATCAACATGATTACATCCTGTAAATCCTGTCCATCGATGTAAAAGATCCTCTCGCGATGAACCTCTCCCTTGTTACAACAACAACCAAATCGGCCGGATCGGAGCTTGTTTGGACTTCTCCCAGATCATTTTATTGAGGTTCGCGCAGGCCTGACCAATCGACTTCTCTCCTTGATCCCTGAGAAGCTCTAATTCCTTCGTTTTGTCTGGGAGGCGTTCAAATGTTTTGAGATCCTTGTCGAAATTTTTTTCAACAACCGGTACTTCTGATTTAAGTAGACTCATGGTCGTTCTCAGGCTTTCACGCAAAATCCAACTTTGATGGTCACCTGCCAATGATCCACTTTTCCTTTGTTAATGCTTCCGCGTGTTTCAACCACTTGAAACCAACAAAGATCCTTAACCGTTTTATGAGCACGCTGAATCCCTCGGTTCACTGCGTCTTCCATGGAAGTCGTTGAAGTGCCGGTAATTTCGATGAGTTTGTAGACTTGGTTTTTCATATATACCAACAATCTACCTGAACGACTTAGTGGTGCTATGGGGTATAACCCTCCTAGACATTGCAATTAATCTCATGGTTTCGAAAAGATTTGAAACTCAGGAACTCATGAGGCAAAGAAGCAGAGTGCTCTCTCATTTTTTCTGAGTTCGTGAGTTTCTGATTAAAAAACAGATGGGTCCGGGCGTTACCGGATGATCGTCATCTCGTATCTTTTTCAGCAAATTCCAGCGCTGCGTTCAGTGTATCCATAAACTCTTTGACCTTGATCGGCTTAGTGAGGTAATGGAAAAATCCTGCATCGATGCCCAACTGAATATCTCGCAACATCGCATTCGCGCTGAGAGCAATCACGGGAATATGAGCGGTCACTGGATTTTCGCGCAAGATCGCCAAGGCTTCGATTCCACTAATTCCTGGAAGGTTGATATCCATGAGAATTACAGTCGGTAGAGTGGTGCGGGCGAGCTCAATGCCAAGTGGTGCATTAATTGCAGTCAACATTCGCAAATCAGAATGGCGCGCAATCAGTTGCTCAATCAGTTTCATATTCGCCGGATTGTCCTCAACATAAAGAAGCGTGCGCCACGGCACTCCATCGGGTAATTGAGGGAGGACAAACGCCTCATCTCCGTCACTTGGTTCGGCAAGTTGCGGTGCGACTGCCGCGTTCAGTTCGCACCAAAACAAACTCCCCTCCCCGACCGTACTTTCAACACCAAGGGCTCCCTCCATGAGTTCGGTCAATCGCTTCGTCACCACCAAACCGATCCCCGTGCCGACCACTCCACCCGATTCCTGACCAAGCCGATTGAACGGTTGGAAGAGTTGCTCCAGCTTTTCTGGCGGCAATCCGACACCGGTATCCTTGATACTGATGCGAGTGCGTTCGGGGGAACAAACTGTACATTGGACGATCACACTTCCTTGCTCCTTGTTGTATTTGATCGCATTGGAAAGTAAGTTAATGACAATTTGCTTCAAGCGAGTTCGATCGGCATTCACAAAGAGCGGGGCATCGAATTGTGGAAAGGTCATGCGAATACCGCGTTGCTGCGCCTGCGATTCCATCATCGCCTGACATTCGGACAAGATCTCCGACAATGAAACGGATTCCAGTGATAGAGAAACTTTTCCAGACTCGATCACTGCGAGATCAAGGATTTCGTTGATTAACTTCAGGAGATGCCAGCCCGCCTGGAGAATCTGGGCAATACTTTCCTTCTGCGAATCTGTCGGCACTGGAGAGGCTGACTCCATCAATTGTGCGAATCCGAGGATCGCATTGAGCGGACTGCGAAGCTCATGACTCATACTGGAAAGGAAGTCCGATTTCGCGAGATTGGCTTTCTCTGCAGCAGACTTGGCCCTCTCCAACGCCGCATTCGTTTCCTGGAGCGATTGATCGAGAAATTTACGTTCGGTGATATCACGCGCCGCAGCAAAGACGCCCTGCAGGGTTCTGTCACGGTCGTAGAATGTCGTTGCATTGTAAGAAACAACCGTTTCCTTCCCCTCTCGATCACGTGCTGTGAGCTCGTAATTGGTCACTTTCTTTTCACTCAGCACCTGTTTGATCCCTGATTCAGCTCGCTCCGGATCGGTGAAAAAACTCTTAAAGGGCGCACCGATAAGCTCGTCACGAGTACACCCCGTGAGCTCCTCCATCTGCTTGTTAACATCTGAAATTATGCCGGATGGATCCGTCGTCATCAGCGCATCGACGTTAGACTCGATCAGTGAGCGCGTGTAAAACTGTTGGTCTCGCAATCGTTGATCCAATTTTTTCTGCTCAGCCTCGACCTGTTTGCGTGCGGTATTGTCGGTACCGATCAACAAATAGCCGATGATGGTGTTTTGTGCATCGCGCAATGCCGTAACCGACACCACCGCAGGGAAACGACTGCCGTCTTTTCGGATGTAAGTCAGCTCGTAGATATCTTCAATCCCACGTGAAGCCTTAAACACCAGCGCCTCGAAACCCGGCGTAATGGGCGTCGCTAGCTCCACGCTTAACGCCTGAGCTCGTGCGATCACCTCTTGCGGATCTGAAATGTCGGCCGGCGTAATCTTATTCATCACATCGGCGGCCGCATAACCGAGCATCCGCTCCGCTCCGACGTTGAAAATTTGAATGACCCCTTTCGCGTCGGTCGCAATACTCGAGAAATTCGCACTGTTGAAAATCGCACTCTGCAAGGCCCCGGCCTTGAGCAGCGCCTCTTCCGCCTGTTTACGCGCGGTATTGTCGGTGCCGATCAACAGATAACCGATGATCGAATTTTGTGCGTCGCGCAGCGCAGTAACCGAAACCACTGCAGGAAAGCGACTCCCATCTTTTCGAATATAGGTCAGCTCGTAAATATCTTCAATCCCGCGTGACGCTTTAAAGACCAAGGCTTCGAAGCCCGGCGTGATCGGAGTCGAAAGTTCGATACTCAACGCCTTCGCACGTGCGATCACTTCTTGAGGATCTGAAATATCTGCTGGCGTGATCTTATTCATCACGTCGGCGGCGGCATAGCCAAGCATCCGCTCCGCACCTACGTTGAAAATTTGGATAACCCCCTTCGCATCGGTCGCGATACTCGAGAAATTCGCACTGTTGAAAATGGCGCTCTGTAATGCCCCTGTCTTGAGTAGAGCTTCTTCACGGCGAATTTCGGTAAGCGCTTCCCCTGTGGTCTTACTTAACACCGGTGAGCTTGAGTCCACATCCTCTCCAACCTCATCGGGTCGAAGTTCTAGGGATCGCTTTGTTTCGCCTTCCAGATCATGAATCTCTTCTAGTATCATCTCCCCAAGCTACGCGGGGACGCACCGCAGAAGCTATGGGGTATTCGCCCCATTGAAAAGTGTCATTCAGTTCCAACCGTTGCTCATGATGACTGTTGAGGTCATTTGTATTAATGGTAGGGACGCCTCTCCGTAGGCATCCGAAGCTTTAATTCAGGCATTTACTAAAAATTCGTCTTTGACGAGCCGCCTCTTCGGAGGGATCCCTTCGATCATCACAAAGCACCAAGAGCGTCGACCCGCATAAACAATTTCTCCAAAGTCCGACCGGACTTTCCGGAAAAACTTCTACCTCAATCAATCCTGTGGAAGCAGGGATTTCAACCGTCTCATTTAAAAAATCATCCAACGTTTGAAACGTCTTTTTACAGGTCTTACACCCTTTAGGAAATTCATCCAAATTTGATTCCCTCAATCCCAGATAAAACTGTGCAAATTGTTTCTTTTTTTCCATAGGTATTTAACACAATAGGGGAATCCACAAAATAGCACCATGGGGTGTTACCCCCCTCTCGACTGATGGTAGGGTTATCCCCCATTGCACAGGCAGACGAATGGGCGCATTCTTCTCCATCTGAAGGAATCAAACAAGGCATTATGAAAACAAAAAAACTCTCGAAGCTTGTCGCTCTCACAACATTTCTTGTCATTCCAGGAAAAGCACTTTTTGCGGCTCCTGAAGGAGAGTTATCGAATTCTCCATTCATCGTGACAAAGCCTCGTGAGTCCTTCAAACCTTTCGTCTTTCTCCTGAAGCCACTTCCTTCCTGCGACGAGCCTCCTTTCGACTTAAAGCTTTCTGATGGATTACTACCGGTCGAGCCGTCCGAGCCGATTGCCCTCTCATTGGCAACTCCGGTAATTGTGGAAACACTTTCCCCAACGCTCGCCGATGAAAATGAGGAAGTGCCTTTTTCTGACTCCAGTGAATCCGAAACACCAAGCATCACGGTTGTTACCGCAGAGCCCCCGATGCTCCCCATTGAAAGTCTGGAGCAACCTGAAGTTTTACCGATTTTATCCCTCACCGAAGTCACTCCTCCTGCACCCGTTCCAACCACCGTTCCACTTCAAGCTCAAGAAGCTTCCATGGCGCCTGTGGTAGAGGCCCTTTTGTCTCAACAAGTTCAACCTGTAGCTAAAAAAGTGCGCGTCCGACTTACGTTTTACTCAGGAAAGGATGATCAATGGGGCTCGCGTGTTGCCTGGCGTGAAGTGTTACAGGCAAAACTCGGAAGAACCGTTGCCGCAGATCCAACGCTTTTTCCCTATGGGACATGGATTCATATTCCCGGTTTTGGAGTTCATCGAGTCGAGGATACCGGAACCGCCGTGAAATCGAGAAAAGCTTCTGCAGGAAAAGATCCCGTCATCGATATTTACGTGGGAGAGGAGAGCGAAGTGAATCGTCTTGCCAATTCTACCCCGGAGTATGTCGAGATCACGCTGCTTTGATGTAAGCGGCTAAAAATGAAGGTCACCCAAAAACGATTGCAGATCCTTCGCGACGGATCCGCTCTCATTTCGCTAGGCTTTCTCAAAAGTCGGAAAACGGGATACGTCCCCGGTGCCTTTTTTTGAGCTTTTCCCTGTTGTTTGGCAAGGTGCTAACTTCCACTCTTGAAAGATTTTAAGCATCTGCTTACCTCGCCGTACACATAGATCAACAAGTCGCACATCTCATCGAATTTGAATCAACATCCGATTCAGCCCTTTACCTCGACCCGTTGTCGGGGCAACGCCATTTGGATGAAGACCGGTTAACCGAGACAACTCTCCGAGGCGGGCATGGAGCTGGTGTGTTTAGTTTGAGGTAGGGTAACTTTGCTTACGAAGATCTGAGGGATTGAAAATGGTCATTTTCCCAAGGGGAATGCTGCGCGAAAAGAAACCATTCTCAAGAGGTAAGATTAATTCAGGAGCGTTCAATTCCCGAGAAGCTTGTCTGGTTGCTTAAACGTGTTGGCACTGCCTGTGCTATGGTTGGCGCGTGGAGTTCACTCTTCACCGTGTTATCAGGACTTGTCGTCACGTGTGTTTTGACTTTTGTTTCTTCGGTACTGGTACTGGATGACTCCAAGGCAAATGCCGTGAACGCCATCAATGACGCGGCAGAGGCAGCTAGAATGATTTGTTGGTTTCGATTCATAATTTTTATTTTTTCCGGGTTATAATTTTCCGTGAAGAGCTTTTTCTCTATCACTCCCCTCAAGCTAGCAACATCAACTGATGGTTCCTATGGGGTGTAACCCTATGAAATTGCGATTTGGTAGGGACCGATCGATGATTGGTCCGCTCCGTAAAACCCGGAACGGCGGGGTCATCGACCCCGCCCTACCAATAGTTAAGCATTCCTCTGAAAGCATTTCTCTGCAAGTAGGCGCTCCGCTTCTTCAAGGAGATCTCCCATCGTCTTAATCCAAGCCATGTCGACCAGATGAATCGCTCGTGCTCGCTCGATTCGCTGAATCAAGTGAATTGCTTCTTCCGTAAACCCTGTAAAGCCTCTGAGCTCGATAATTCGTTTTGCAATTCCGTCCACATAAAATTCGATTGCAAGATCAACTTTTTCCAAAAGTTCTCGAGAGCCGAAGAAAAGTTGACTTCTCGAATTCCAGAACGGTTTTGAAATTGTTTGATTCAAAATTTTCACCTCAAACCCTCCACTCTATCTCACGCGTGGAACACGGAGATTTTGCGCAAAATCAGCAAGCCCAAAGGCGTAAAGCAACCAAACCACCACACAGATCACAACGACGGCATTTAAGATATTTTTGATTTTTCCGTCCATCGGGATGTAGGTATTAACCAGCCCGAGCAATACTCCAATGACGATCAGCGTTACGACAAGAGAGATTAGAGACATGAGTGGTCTCCATTTTGAAAACGATTGATTTTTATCATCACGTAACAATACCCGCAACATCACTCATCACTCTATGGGGTGTTTGCCCCATGTGAGACCTCCTTGTGACAGATCAAGAAAGGAAAAACGTTGAACTCGTTTATTATCCCACTAGTAGAGACGCCACCGCTTCGGATTAAGTAAGAAATATCTTCAGAACTTGCTCTTTTTTAAACAATCGCACCGCCACGGGCTCTAAGACTTTGGGAGACCAAACCTTGACCTCATCCGAGTAGACAAGTGTCATCGTCAACAACAGCAGAGCCCCTACCGTTTTTCGAAATTGAGAGAACATTCGAGAAATGGATTTATATTTTAAATAACACCCAAACACAATCCATTTGAAAGAAAGCAGATCATTGAAGTTTCAACGGGGGCGCAACCCCGATGGGGAGAAGTTTGGTCCCGGGGCGAGTCGAACGCCCGACCTGAGGTTTAGGAAACCTTCGCTCTATCCATCTGAGCTACGGGACCGTGGAGGAGTTCTATCATTCATCCAAGCCCGGGTCGGGGGCAAGAAAATAAAGGAGTTAGCGAGCCTTCATCCGTTGGAAATCAGGGAGAGAGGCGAAGACAATCGCGAGGGAAACGACGGAACTCGATGGCATGAGGATGGCCGCCATCACTGGGCTCATTTTTCCAAGGAGTGAGAGGATCACCACGGTCAAATTATAAAGAATCGTAAAGGTAAAAACCCGTCGAATGGTCTTCTGTCGTGCTTCAGAGGCCATCAAAAGTTGCCGGACCCCAATCAGCCCTCGTCCGAGAAAATAAAAATCGGCCTTACGCTCGAGCAGTCCCCGATCTGCGGCAGGTGTTCCAGTGCACCAGCTAGCATTAAACGCAAGACTGTCATTGGCGCCATCTCCGATCATTAAGGTATCCTGTCGATCGAGTGCGCGAATTCGCTCCGCCTTTTCTTCCGGAGTCAGTTCCGCCAGACAGCGGGAGATGGGCAGGTTCAACTTCTGAGACATCGCCTCAACTTTTGAGCGACGATCCCCGCTGAGAAGATGAATTTCATATCCCTTCCGATGAAGTGCCATCATCTCCGAAACACTATCCGGTCTGATTTCTTCTGAAAAATAAAAGCGCGCCACTTCCTCTCCATCCCGTGACAAAATTGTATCGGGAATCCCCCCTTGGAATTCTTTCATCTCGGGAATCGCCCACGAAGGCCGACCGAGACGCCACTTCCCTTCAGTGCTCGCATCCTCCAAGCCATAACCGGGGCATTCCGTAATCGCTCCGCAATTCTTCTCTTTGAGGCGAGTCCCCATCGCCAAGAGCTCCGATCTCAAACAAATACTCACCGGATGCCAATTCTCCCAAACCAAATTCAATAAATTCTCTCGATCCCGATCGGTAAGCGCATCGAGCGACTCCCGATTTTTCAACGCCAGTGTATCAAAGGTGATCGTTCCCGTTTTATCAAAAATGATTTTACGCACTCCAGGAAGTTTCGACCAAAGCGTTAACTCCCTCACAAAAACGCCAATCGCTTGAAGTCGCCGCACCAAAAGATCATCAATCATCGGCAACGCAACTCCCGTCGCACAAGGGCACGAAACGACCAAAATTGAAGTCACGACTTGAAGCGTTCGTAACCACTCTCCCTCTTGCCACTGCCAGTAACATCCCCCCGCAAAGGCCACTCCCAAAATTACGAAAAGGTATCCACGAATCCAATGTTCCACGGCCAGATTCCGAAAGGGATCGCGGGTGACGATTTTGACCAGCGACGCCAAAACCGATTCACTCCAATCCTCCAATGCCTCGAGTGTCACCTCTTGCTGGCCCAATAAAATCGCTCCCGAAGGTACGAGTTCCCCCGCTCGAACATGCCGGGCCCCCGCTTCTCCGCTGATCCAATCCAACCCCACACTCGCATCGGATGAAAGAAGCTTCGACCGCACCGGAACGACCTGCCCACTCCCTCCTCGATAAGCGAGTCCGCACTTCACCTCCTCGACTTCAATCCGTTCCTCA
Organism: uncultured Verrucomicrobiota bacterium; assembly: GCA_964555235.1. Classification (GTDB taxonomy): domain Bacteria; phylum Verrucomicrobiota; class Verrucomicrobiia; order Methylacidiphilales; family CAMAQI01; genus CAZKRU01. Next base: position 22,744 of record CAZKRU010000005.1, on the reverse strand, counting down.
GACTCGAGCGCGGTGACCGGAGGAATTCCCATTCCGGCATCCAACAGACGGTGACGATTCCGCTCCAACGCCTTCTGCTGAAGCCAGCGTCCGACCAACATTAAAAAAATAAAGGTCGAAACAAATTCAAGATAGACAAAATGCATCGCTCCATGCCACCAAGCGAAGAGTGAGCCGACATACGCTGCGGTGACTCCGAGTGAAATCGGAAGATCCAGATGAAGGACCCCGTGGCGCAAACTATGCCACGTTCGCTTCAAAAAATAACTTCCCCCGACGAGATAACTCAACGTCGCAAAGACCACGAGAAGAAAATGAAAGAGTCGGGAGTACTCAAAGGTAGATTCCATCCCGAGATAATCGGGGAACGCAAAGAGCATCGAATTCATCATAAACGCCGCACAGAGCCCGATGCGTCGGACCAAGCCCTGGCTCTCCTCCGGGAGCGATTTTCCCTCGGGCCCCACCAAGTAACCGAAGGCTAAAATCTCACGCGCAAATTCCGGAAGATCACAATGACCGCGTTCCCAACGCAGCCTCATCTTCCCCAGGGCCGCATCCACTTCGATCGAAACTGCACCGACCCGACGCATAAACAATTTCTCTACCAACCAGACACACCCCACACAGGAAATCCCCTGCAAATCGAGTTTCAGTTCCGAAACATTTTCCTCCTCGACCTCTCGAAGTTGAACGAGTTCCTCCAACCATCGATAATCCCGCTGTTGAAAAACCAGAGAGGTCACCGGAGGAACCGGAGCTTCTTTTAAATCATAAAACGTTCCCAACCCCTTCTCCACAATCAGCCCTCGGACAAATTCACATCCGGAGCAGCAATAGTCGGCCCGTTGTGGCGTCGGATAAAACGGAGTCCCACAATGCAAACAAGCGGTTAATTCAACGCCCATGGAACGGACACTCCGTCACAACTATTCCTTCTCCATGGGAGGGCAAGACTCTCCAGACTAATAACAACACGGACAATAAGGCAATCCCCTGCCGTGACCACTGGAGAATCCGCGGAGAAAAAATCCCTCCCAATCGAACAATCCAAAGATTGAGCCCTGCATAGAGCGGAATGGTTCCCAATACAAACATCGTCATGAGAAATCCCCCGGCCCTCCAGGAACCGGAAAGTGCCGCAGCCCCAAAGACGAGATAAAGCGGTCCACACGGGAGAAGCGGTGTCACCAGTCCCAGTCCACCCAAACGAATCCAGCTCGAGTGCCCACGAATTCGGTCATAGAATGGCCCCATTAATTTCTGAAAAATCAAGAGTTTCGGAATTTTTTGCTCCCAACCCAATGCCATCAGAAGGAATGCCAGAATCATGAACCCGGGAAGCCATTGCGCGGGAGCACTTGAAAACCAACCCGCGGCGACTTCACCAAAACCACCCAGTACCATGCCTGCTACGGCATACGAAAAGAATCTTCCCCCATGATACGAAAGAATATCCCAACGAAACATTTTACTATTTGAAAATGTTCCCGTGGCACAAGCCAACGGCCCGCACATTCCGACGCAGTGTAAACTGGTCACCAGTCCCAAAACCAATGCCGCCCATGGAGTCACCGGGAGCAGACTACTCATGCCGAGCGGACCCCGATTCGAGTGGAATCGGCTGAGGTTGATTTTTTCCCGCCAAGACAAAAAGTTGTGACCAACTCATAATCAAACCGACGAAGAGTAAAACGATCCAAATCCAAGGACGCCTTAAAATCCATTCCATCATAAATTCTCCCCGCTCAATGAGCCGCCTCCGGGCCTAAAAATGGAAGCGATTTCGAGATGACAAAGGAATGATCTGGAGAAGTTATTGTAACCTTGAGGGGAAAACTCTCGTGAAATTCCGAGCGTGCAAGGGTAACAACCAGAGGACGCATCTGCTCCCCGAGTGCCGGGATTTCAATCTCATCCTCGACACCGGTTAAGATGACGGGCTTCCCTTCCGCTTCAACCATGACTCGGCATTTCAAGGGACGATTCTCCTTATTTAAAAATTTCATCAGATATTGATTCCGAACGCTCTCTTCCGTCAAATAATACGGTGCCCCCACCATGCGAAGCGCACTGACACTCAAGGGGCGAAATGTTGAAAGGGCAAAAACCATCACCGCCGTCCCCAAGAGAAGCAAGCCACTATAGAGAATCGTCCGAGGACGAATCCAGCGAGTCCGATCGCCTGACAGACCTTTCATAGAATCGTACCGAATCAGGCCCTTGGGACGTTCCAGCTTCACCATCACTTCGTCACACGCATCAATGCAGTTGGAGCAACTGATGCATTCCATCTGGAGTCCCTGTCGAATATCGATTCCGGTCGGACAGACCTGGACGCATCGATGGCAATCGACACAGCTCCCCACTCCGGAAGTCGTTGCCTTTCCTCGAGGCTCACCTCGAATTTTGTCGTAACCAATCACCACAGAATGATCATCGATGAGCGCAGATTGGAGTCGCCCATACGGACAGAGAACAATGCAGAACTGCTCACGGAACCAAGCAAAATTAAAATAGAGCAGCCCGGAGAGCAGAAAGACAAAAAGAAAGAGCCCGAGGTTTGCTCCCGGCGATGTCTTCATCATTCGATAAAGTTCCGGAAGCGATACGAAATACGAAAGAAAAAGATGGGCGATTGCCACCGAAAGCACGAGGTAGATCAGGTGCTTGAAAAATCGCTTGATGATTTTATCGGAACTCCACGATGACGATTCAAGCTGACGACGCTCCAAGGCAGGCCCCTCAATCCATCGCTCGATCCTGCGGTAAACCTGTTCGATAAAAACGGTTTGAGGACAGGCCCACCCGCACCAAAGTCGCCCCAAAAGCGAGGTAAGAAAAAAAAGCGAAAAACCCATTCCGGTGACGACAAAAAAACCGAGCCAGAGATCCTGCCCGACGAGCGTTAAACCGATGAGATGAAATTGGTTATGGGTCGTATCCAGAAAAACCGCTGGATTTCCATTCACTTGAATCCACGGAAGGGACGCATAGAAAAGAATCAGCGCCAATGCCACCCACTTTCTCAAATTCGTAAATCGCCCCCGAACATCAGCTGGATAAATAAAATTTCGTGAGCCATCCTCATTAATGGTTGTCACCTGATCCAAAGAGGGCTGAACCATCTTCATTTTAATTTGCCGGCGGCGTGTGAAGACTCAGAATATAGGAAACCACCTCGACGATTTTCTTTCGCCCTAACTGCGGACCCCATTGCGGCATCCCTTTCTCTAGCGAACCTTTCGTCACCATTGTAACAATTTCCTGCGGACGCCCCCCGTGAATCCAGACTTCATCGGTCAGATTGGGGCCAATGAGTCCTTTGGCTTCCGGTCCATGACAGGAGGCGCAAGTCGTCAGAAAGGTCGTCCTCCCGGATGCCACAATCTGCGGATCCTGACTCATCTTCCAGAGCTGCGCATCATTAAGATCGCCTCCCGCGCGTGTCGAAGCCTCGACTTCGATCCGGGTCATTTCCCGGTCAAGCCACTCTCCGGCACTGATCACATTTCCCGGTCCCGGCCATTGGTAGTAAAACCAGTATCCAAAGGAGAAAAGCACCATGACGTAAAGCGTCCAGAGCCACCAATTCGGAAGTCGTTTGTCAAATTCCTGAATTCCATCGAACGAGTGTGCTCGAACCGATTCATCGCCCGCCATTGGCTGCTGAGAATGCTCGCTCATGAATGAGCTCCGGAAGATTTTGCCTTTTCATCATCAAAGGGAAGCCCTTCCAAACGCTCAACATCCCGGCGCGGCATTCGAATCACCCGATAACAGACGATCAAAAAGACCGCAAAGAAAATGAAAAATCCAATGATCGGAAACCAAGTCTGCCACTCTTCATAATGTAATCGATGAAACATCGTTTGCTCCGTTATTGCTTTGCAGGAACTTTTTCTGATTTTCCAAGTTTCTGGAGATAGGCAATCACTGCCACAATCTCCCGATCCGGTTGCGTCTCCGCTCCATTCTTTTTCAGATCATCGACAATTCCCTGCGCCTGCTCGAGCACCTCACGTTGGATCGTCGCATGATCCCGGGGCGCATAGGGAACTCCGAGTTGAGTCAGTGCATCCAGCTTTGATTTTAATGAAGCGATGTCGGTTGATTGGTGGTAGAGCCACGGATAGTTCGGCATGTTCGATCCAACCGAAGTCGAGCGAGGATCTTCCGTGTGCTTGAAATGCCAGAGGTTCGGATACTTTCCTCCGATACGCTGCAGATCGGGCCCCGTGCGCTTGGATCCCCATTGAAATGGGTGATCATAGATCGACTCGCCCAAGCGAGAATAGGCCCCATACCGCATCACCTCGCTCACAAAAGGCCGGATCATCTGCGAGTGACAATTATAACATCCTTCACGAACATAAATTTCGCGCCCTGCCAGCTCCAACGGCGTGTACGGAATCTGACGCATCCCCTCGACATTATCCTTTCGATTGACGATCAGAGTCGGAATAATCTGAACCATCCCCCCAATCACAGCCGCCACCGCCGTTAACATCGCAAAAGGAACCACGCTCGCCAGGAGACGATCATACCAGTCCCCCCAAGTCTGTTCTCGAAGTCGCATATGAAAATAGGCGACGGGCAGAATTCCAATCAGCCCAAGCATTGCCATCAGCTTGAGAAAATCTCCTCCCACGCCCCAAGTCAGCGCCAGAACAATGATTGCAAAAGCATAGGCGACCGGAGCGTTGAAGAATGCCCGGACAAGATTCACCGTGCGAACTTCAGTTCCCTCCTCTTCATAAACCTCGATGGTTCCATTCACCGCCTGCCCGCTTCGGGCAGTCATCCAAATATTGTAGGCCATCAGAATAAATCCGATGAGGAAAAACGCGCCGCCAATCATTCGCATATACATCATCGGACGAATGGCCAGCAATGACTCGATGAAATTCGGATTCGCCAAAACGGTTCCCCCTTCCGTTGTCGCATTCAACATCAGTGCTTGCGTAATCCCCGCGACCCACATCGAGGCGATGTAGAGGAGAATTCCGATCAGACCGAGCCAGAAATGCATATTGGCGAGAGGAATCGAGTAGAGCTTCGTATTCCAAAGTCGTGGAGCCAGCCAGTAAAACATCCCCGCCGCCATATATCCGTTCCAACCGAGCGTTCCACTATGAACGTGTCCAACCGTCCAATCCGTATAGTGGGAAAGCGCATTGATTGACTTGATCGCCAGCAGTGGCCCTTCGAAGGTCGCCATCCCATAAAAAGTCACCCCGGCCACTAAAAACTTGAGAACCGGATCCGTGCGCAACTTATGCCAGGCACCTCGTAACGTCAGCAACCCATTCAGCATCCCTCCCCAGGAAGGCGCCCAGAGCATGAGACTGAAAATCATTCCGAGTGATTGAAGCCAATCGGGAAGCGCCGTATTTAAAAGATGATGCGGCCCCGCCCAAATATAGATGAAAACCAAAGACCAGAAGTGAACAATGGAAAGTCGATAGGAGTAAACCGGTCGCTCCGCCGCCTTCGGCATGAAGTAATACATAATTCCAAGAATCGGCGTCGTTAAAAAGAAGGCGACGGCGTTGTGCCCATACCACCACTGTACCAAGGCATCTTGAACCCCTCCGAAGATCGGATATCCGTGCGTCCAACTCGTCGGTATCTGCAGATGATTGACAATATAAAGCATCGCCACGGTGATAATCGTCGCAATGTAAAACCAGATCGCGACGTAGAGCGTTTTTTCGCGACGGATCGCCAGAGTCCAAAAGAAATTAACGGCAAAGACGACCCAAATCACCACAACCAGGATATTAATGGGCCAAATCAACTCCGCGTATTCCTTACCACGTGAATATCCGAGCGGGAGCGAAATGGCCGCTGCGACAATAATCGCCTGCCATCCCCAGAAGTGAACGGCCGAGAGAAAATCGGAAGCCAATCTTGTTTTAAGAAGACGCTGCATGGAATAATAAATCCCCGCAAACATCATATTCCCGACAAACGCAAAAATCGCCGCGTTGGTGTGAAGCGGACGCAATCGCCCGAAGGTCAACCAGGGGAGATTAAAGTTCGCCTGCCAGTGCGCCAACTGGGAAGCGATGATCACTCCCGCCAACATCCCCACAATTGAAAAGACGATCGACGCCGTCATGAACTTTCTGACGATTTCGTCATCAAATTCAACGGTGATTCTTTTTCCAGACGATTGACTCATAGGGGAATGGCTCAGGTTTGTTTTGGGGGAGTTGAATGAACTCGAGGAACTGACGGCTTTTCCTCTGTCAAGGGAAGCAACGCATCCCGATCTCCCGGAGCGTCACTTTGATTGATCATAAATAGAAAAATAAAAACGAAGACCAGCACGAGCCCAATAAAGATCGTCAGCACAATCACATTCATGATTGCCTTTCCCACAACACGTCGTACTCGTTCATAGATCCGGCCATTCATTTTTCTTGAATCGAGATTGATCCATCCCGCCTCATCGCACTCACGTGAGCCACTTCCATGAGACAGAATGTTTTCATGGGAGAGAGGATACCTATTTTTAAGCCCGCTTGAAATTAGAGGCGGAGCGAATTCTCACTAAGGAAATTCCTTAGTGAACCTGAACCTCCTCGGAAACGCCCCTAGGGAAGCATCGAAAAAAACCATGCTCCCTCTTAAATTGAGGAAGCCGTGGAGCAATTCGCCCTAAGGAACTTCCCTATTGAAATTTCGCCGGACCTCCAATGTCAAATTTTCATCAGCTTTGCTAAGACTAGCAACATGAAGATTGACGCTTCCGTGCGCCCTCCGGTCTTGGCCTGTTTCAGCAGCGCTCTTTTTTGGCTCCTCACGAGCAGCCTACTTGCCTTGATTGCCTTCATCAAACTTCACGCCCCTCAATTTTTGAACGATACGGCATTTCTGACTTACGGACGCGTTCATGCGGCAGCGGCGATGCTCTTTCTCTACGGATGGGCCACTCTTTCAGGACTCGGAGTCGCTTACTGGATCACGGCACGACTTTGCGGGAGCTCACTCAGTTCCTCAACCCTTCCGATCAGCGGCATTACTCTCTGGAATGGAGTCCTCCTATGGAGTTTGGGTGGAATCCTTGCGGGAGAAGGCGTCGGTCTACCGGGAATGGAATTCTCAAATGGCGCTCTCTTTCTTTTCTTCATTGCTTACGGCATGATGGTTTTTGGATTTTTTCAACTTTTACAAAATCGAATCAACGGCCCTCTTTTTGTTTCCCTCTGGTATCTCATCGCCGCGCTCTTTGCGCTTCCTTGGCTTATGGGAACCCTTCATGCAGTCCTCGGCTCCACGTTGAAACTCGGAATCATGGCATCGGGAATTCAAACTTGGTATGCGTCCAACTTGATCGGCCTCTGGCTGACTCCTCTGGCCCTGGCAACGCTCTACTTCTTGATTCCAAAAATCACCGATCAACCGATCGAGAATTTCGGTCTCGCTCGCTTCGGCTTTTGGTCCCTGATCCTTCTTCAAGGTTGGACCGGCTTCGAGCGTTTTGTCGGTGGCCCCATTCCGAGCTGGCTGGTCACCGTCGGAATTATCGCCCGGGTTCTGTTACTGCTTCCCCTCATCGCTGTGGTAAAAAATTTGAGCGTTCCCCTCCTTCGAACCTCCGGAACTTCCATTCGCGCCAATCCCGCCCTGCGATTTATACGGTTTGGGCTGGCGGCTTATACCTTCTCCGGAATTTTCGAAGCGATCTTCGCTTTTCGCTCGCTCCATGCTCCTTTTCAGTTCACTCCGCTTTTTGCCGCACAAGAGATCCTCGTCACCTACGGATTCTACACCTTCGTCATGTTCGGAGCCATGTATTGGATCGTTCCTCAAATCTGTGAGTGGGAATGGCCCTCAGCGGATCTGATGAATGCACACTTTTGGCTCGTCGCTCTCGGAACTGCATTTGCTTTTGTCGCGTTGGCCTATGCGGGAATCTCTCAAGCCTTTGCGCTTCCCCATGCAGAAACCGCCTATCTCGATCTACTCGACCCCTTAAAAACGTCGCTCTGGGCCCGAAGCCTCGCCTGGATTTCCATTACCGCAGGACAATTCATTTTCGTGACGCTCTATCTCCTCACCCGTTTCAAGGTCGCCTCCGATCTTCCTTCACCAACAGCGATTGCTCCACAATCCTCACTTTCGACCTGATATGAAACGCATCATCCCACTCATTCTCGGTTGCGCCGCCGCATTTCTTTTTGCGTGGACTGGGACCATCTTCATTCCGCTCTGGCAGAGTGCAAAACTCGAACCACTTCAGGATTCCGTTTCAGGCGATCTCCTCCCTCCGCCCCTTTCCGGAATTGCGGAGCGGGGACGTCAGGTTTATGCCGCCAATGGTTGTGTCGCCTGCCACACGCAACAAGTACGATCCCGAGATCAAGGCTACGATGCCGCACGGCGTTGGGGAGATCGTCGTTCGGTCGCTCGCGATTATCTGAGCACCTCTCCCGCACTCATCGGCTCCATCCGGCTTGGACCGGATTTGGCGAACATCGGAAAGCGCCAACCTTCTGCCGAGTGGCACCATCAACACCTCTACGCTCCGTCGCTTCACAGTCGTGGAACCCTCATGCCGTCGTTTGCGTTTCTTTATTCGCGTCGAGCCATTAAGGGTCAACCTTCGACCGAACGACTCATCCTTCCTCCTCCCTTCACTCCTGCAGACGGATATGAAATTGTTCCCGAATCCGATGCAAAAGCACTCGTAGCCTATTTACTCTCCCTTAATCAATCGTACGAACTCCCGGAGTCCCCCAACGATGAACCAATCTCCTTTGCTCCTCTCAAATAATCCTGAAACTCCAGACGCGGCGCCCTCTTTTCAAACAGAGGCGCTCCCTCTCTGGGTCTGGATTCTGTGCTGCCTTTTCCTTTTTTGGGCAGGTGCTTATCTGATGTCCTACAGCGGTGGATTTCAATCAGATGTTTTCAATGAAAGCGCGGTCACCTACGGAGCCGGAGCAAACGCGGGCCCCAAAAAACCGTAACCAATGATAACCACCCCTCTGAAAAAGCGCACTTGTCCAGAGATCACCCTCACCGCTAGACTCGCATGTCGTGGCACTCAAAAAAATCCCTTCCTCTCAAAGGACTGCTCGTGAGACTCCTACTCCCGACAGCGCGAAAAAATTGCACGCGATCCTTGAAGCAACCTCGGAGGGAATTATCACGATAACCCCTCACGGCTTGGTCGATGCATTGAATCCCGCCGCGGCACGATTATTCGGATATCGGCCGGATGATCTCATTGGACGAAAAGTCGAAACGCTCTTGCATCCCGAAAACCGCCGCGCGTTCGCAGATCATCTGATTCGTTCCCATCCCAAGAAAAAAGGATTGCACCTCTGTCACGAAGCGATCGGACGAAGAAAGGATGGATCCACGTTTCCCATGGAACTTTCCATCACTCAAGTCCATCTGGCGAGCGGACGCGGCTTTGTCGGATTTGTTCGGGACATTTCAGCCCGAAAGCTCTCCGAAAAGCGTACCATCAATGCGCTGAATGAATTGACCTCCATCAAAGCCGCGCTGGACGAACACTCCATCGTGGCAATTACGGATCCGCGTGGACGAATTACCGACGTGAATGAGAAATTCTGTTCCCTTTCCAAATACTCCCGCAAGGAGCTGATCGGTCAGGATCACCGGATCATCAACTCCCAACACCATCCGAAAGAATTTTTTAAAAACCTCTGGACCACCATTTCTCGAGGGAACGTCTGGCGGGGGGAAATTAAAAATCGCGCAAAAGATGGTTCACACTACTGGGTCGATACGACCATTTATCCCTTTTTGAATGATGCCGGGAAACCGTTTCAATATATTGCCATTCGAACCGACATCACCGCACGCAAAGCGAACGAACTTAAACTTCAGGAGAGCGAACGACTCGTTTTGACTGTGAGCGAGCGCGAACAGTATCGATTTGGGACAGAATTACATGATGGTCTTGGTCAACAACTCACCGCGATCGAATTCATGTGTCAGTCCTTAAAGAACAGTCTTCCCGGTCAAAACGCTTTCCTTGAAGAACAAGCCTCGCGAATTTGTCAGCACCTCCGCGAAGCCATCACTCAAACCCGAGCAATGGCGCGAGGCTTGGCTCCCGTTCATCTCGAAGCCGATGGCTTGACGGAAGCCTTGGACGAACTCGCCTATTGCACCAACGAACTTGGCATTCTTCAATGCGTTCTACATTCGCCCTCCACCATCCCTCTGGAAGATAGCGCTACCGCCATTCACCTCTACCGGATCGCCCAAGAATCGGTCAATAATGCCCTGAAACACTCCCAGGCCAGCAAAGTCACCATTTATTTCACAAACCACCCAAGCGGCATTCAGTTGCAAGTCTCGGATAATGGTCAGGGATTTCCCAAAAAGAAAAATTCAAAACCTGGGATTGGACTTCATGTCATGCGGCAACGCGCAAACTTAATCGGCGCACAGCTCCAATTGGAATCAAAACCAGGTAAAGGAACCACGATCCTCTGCACCCTGAAGAAAGCGAAATCATGAGTCTTAAAAAGAAATCTTCCGGAACAGGAGCTTCTGAATTGAAAGCCGATCCTCCCTCGGGCACTGCACGTAAAAGCATTTTACTCGTGGATGATCACCCGATGATGCGTATGGGACTCGCCCAATTGATCAATCAACAGCCGGATCTTCAAATCAGTTGCCAGGCCAGCGACCCGGTTTCCGCGATGCAGGAGCTCGCCAAGTCGAAACCTGATCTGATTCTCACGGATATCACCATGCCGAATCGAAGCGGCTTGGAGTTTATTAAAGACATTCAAGCCACTCACCCCGGTCTCCCGATTCTCGTTATCTCGATGCACGACGAAGTTCTTTATGCCGAGCGCGTCCTCCGTGCCGGGGCCCGTGGCTATCTCATGAAAGAGGCGGGCGGCGAAAATCTTCTCGTCGCCATCCGTCGTGTCTTAAATGGACAGATTTATGTCAGCGATAAGATGTCGACCCGGATTCTTGATCTCTTCACCGGACGCAAACCGCGAGGCTCCAGTTCGCCAATCGAAAAACTGAGTGACCGGGAATTTGAAGTCTTTCAGCACATTGGTCAGGGAATGAGCACTCGCGAGATTGCCAAAAAACTCCACATCAGCTCCAAAACCGTCGATGTTCACCGGGGTCACATCAAAGAGAAGCTCGGATTAAAGGATGCCACCGCACTCATTCGTCACGCCGTTCGTTGGGTGGAAACCCAGATGCTTAATCCGTAAGCTTCCGCAAAAATCAATTTGACACTGTTTCTTTTAAAGATACACTGTGTCTTGTGAATGAACAGATGGTCGGCGAAAATATTCGGGCAATTCGCATGGCCTCCCAGGTGAGCCTGACCGAGGTCGCTAAACGCGCGAAGATCACCAAGAGCACTCTCTCCAAGATCGAGAACGGCCGGATTTCCTCCCCGATCTCCAATCTGGTCGTGATCGCCTCGGCGTTGGGCGTTCGATTGGCCGATTTTTTCAAAGAAGACTCCACCCCCTCCTCTTATGTTCTGACCCGCAAAGGAAAGGGGAAGCAGATCGTTCGTGATGGAACAGATCTTGGCTACACGTACGAAGCACTCGCCATCGATTACCCGGGCAAACCGGTGGAGCCATTTCTCATTACGGTTTCACCTGGCGACAAAGACGGTCGATTCCAACATGGCGGACAAGAATTCATTTACATGCTCTCTGGAGAGTTGGCCTTTACCTTGGGCGATACAACCCTGAAACTCACTCCCGGCGATTCTCTTTATTTTGATCCGAAAATGACTCACGCCCTCAAACCGCTTCACAAAAAAAGGGCCCAATTTATTTGCCTCTTCATCGAATCCCCAACCTCGAAAGCCCCATGAAAGACATCCAATCCTCCATTCAATCGCTTCTCAATCAACTCGTCGCCGATGGAAAGGAGCGTGGCGTTCAAGCGGCCGCCTACCTCGACGGCAAACTCGTCGTCAACGCCTCGGCAGGAATTGCGGATGTCAGAACTCAAAAGCCGGTCACCAACGAAACCCTCTTCCCCGTTTTCTCAACGACGAAAGGAATCGCTGCAACCCTCCTTCATCTTCTCGTTGAACGCGGCCAAATCACTTACGATACTCGAATCGCCGATTGTTGGCCGGAATTTGCCGCTCATGGAAAAGGTGAAATCACATTGCGCCATGCGCTCAGCCATACGTCAGGCGTTCCTCACATGCCGACGGGAATCGGACACAAAGAGCTTTGCGACTGGGAGACGATGGCGGCCGCCATTGCCGACCTCAAGCCGCTCACTGCACCGGGAGAGGAATTCGCCTACCACGCTATTACCTACAGTTGGACGATTGGAGAAGTGATTCGACGGGTTGATGGAAGATCGTTTCAAAAAATTCTCGAAGATGAAATCTGCAAGCCCCTTTCCCTCTCCAATTTGTATGTCGGGATTCCGGCTGAAGTCGAGGTCGCCTTCCTCGAATCTGAACCTGCAGAATCCGCTCCCGAACCGATGCCCCATAACGCCGCCCCTCAAGCGATTCCTCCTCTGGTCCAACCCCTTCATGAATGGATGAATCGCTCCGACGCACAACACGCCTGCCTCCCAGCTTCCAGCGGAATCTCAAATGCCCACGATATCGCCAGGCACTACGCGGCACTTCTTCCCGGCGGAGTTGAGGGCGTCGAGCTACTCCCACCCGAACGGATCCGTCTCGCAACCGAAATTCATCTTCCAAAAAATAAACCGGCTCAAGATGCAAATAAAAATCGGGCGCTCGGATATATTGTCGAAACACTCCCCACAATGACTCGCTTCGGTCATGGCGGATATGGAGGATCGATCGGATTTGCGAGTCTCAAACATCGACTGGCCTTTGGTTTTACCCGCAATCGTTTCACACAGGAAAATTCACTGCAATCCGTTGTGGATGAAGTTCAAAAAATCGCAGGACTCTCCTAATTTAACCTTCGAAGCTCAAGGAATACATGAAACCGATCTGGATTGTCTCTGCCAAAAGAACCCCACAAGGCCGCTTTTTGGGAGCGCTCGCCAAACAGTCTGCTGTTGATTTGGCGCTCGTTGCAGGCGAAGCCGCACTCACCGGAATCAATCGTGCTTCCATTGACTCCGTCATTATTGGCAATGTCCTCAGCTCCGGATCAGGAATGAACGTCGCGCGTCAGGTCGGCGTCCGTCTCAACTTACCAATCAGTACCCCGGCCTTCACCGTCAACATGATGTGCGCCTCCGGAATGCAGGCCGTGATCCTGGCAGCTCAATCCATTCAATGCGGCGCCGCGCGCATGGTTTTGTGTGGAGGAACCGAGTCGATGTCGAATGCTCCGTTTCTTTTGGAACGCGCACGCTCCGGTTACAAACTGGGGAATGGCGTTCTCGTGGATGCCTTGCTGCGCGACGGATTAATGGATCCGTTCAGCAATGAACATATGGGAATGACCGCCGAGCGGGTGGCTGAAAAATTTCAGATCTCACGTGAAGCCCAGGACCATTTTGCCGTTCGCAGTCAAAAACGTTACGCCGCAGCGCTCGCGAAAGGATCCTTCCAAAGTGAACTCACTCCGGTGAATGAGGTCACTCAAGATGAACAGCCACGTCCGGAAACTTCTCTGGAAAAACTCACTGCCTTGAAACCCGCTTTCCAACCGAATGGCCGGGTGACCGCCGGAAATGCCTCCACGCTCAACGATGGAGCCGCTCTTCTCGTTCTTTGCGACGAAGCAACCGGACGCGAACAAGGATTAACGCCAATGATGATCCTCACGGCCAGCGCCTCTGCCGGTTGCGATCCCTCCTTGATGGGGATGGGACCGGTCCATGCGACTCGCAAAATGGGCCATGACATCAGCGGATTTGACTGGATCGAGTTGAACGAAGCCTTCGCCGCTCAGGCCCTCGCTTGTAGTAAGGAATTGGGACTCGATGAAGAAAAAGTAAACCCGAGCGGCGGTGCGATTGCTCTCGGGCATCCGATTGGGGCGACCGGCGCGCGGCTTCTCGTTCACCTGGCCCATCAAAAACCGAAGCGCGGACTGGCAACGCTCTGTGTTGGAGGCGGCATGGGCTGCGCCGTCGTGGTGGAACGTCCTCAATCACTGAGGTAGCTCATGAATTCAAATCCCGAACTTACGAATCTTTTGCCAGACTGGACTCCAACTCCGGAATTTATTCGCACGACGAATCTCTTTGGGTTGATGCAGGAAGTGGGTGTCAACACCTACGAAAAACTTCATGAGTGGTCGACAAAAAATCATGAAGCCTTCTGGGCGAAAGTGATCGAGCGACTCGGAATCCCTTTTCAACATCCCTTTTCCCGAGCCATGGATCTCACTTTAGGAATTGAGCATCCCAATTGGTTGCTCGGTGCAAAATTGAATATCGTTGAGAGTTGCTTCAAGGCTCCAGCCAATTCGCCTGCAATCATTCACCAAAGCGAAGGAGGCGCCATCCAGAAGATGAGTGTCGCTGAACTGCAATCCCTCACAAATCAGATTTCAGCAAGTCTCGTCCATCGCGGGTTCAAACCGGGCGATGCCGTGGCGATTTTCATGCCGATGACGCCGGAAGCCGTCGCGATCTACTTGGGAATCATTCAGGCCGGATGTGTCGTCGTCGGAATCGCCGACAGCTTTCGTCCTAAAGAGATTTCGACCCGATTGCGTTTGGCGAAGGCGGTGGCAATTTTCACCCAGGATGTAACGTATCGAGCCGGCAAAGAGTTACCTCTTTTTACCAACGTCGTGGAAGCCGAGGCGCCTCCTGCGATTGTTCTCCCGGCAAAAAATCAGGTCCAAGCGACGCTTCGTGCAGGAGATTTGACTTGGTCTGAATTCTTAGTCGAAGCAAAAACCTTCCAAGCAGTTCCACGAACTCCATCGGATCCCGTAAATATTTTATTTTCCTCTGGAACGACGGGAGAACCGAAAGCAATTCCTTGGACTCAAACGACTCCGATCAAATGCGCGGTTGATGCCCATTTTCATCAAAATGTTCAGCCGGGAGATCTCCTCGTCTGGCCGACCAATATCGGATGGATGATGGGACCGTGGTTGATCTTCGCGAGCCTGATGAATCGAGCCGCGCTTGGGTTGTTTGATGGAGCGCCAACCGGACGACCTTTCGGAGAGTTTCTGCAGAATTCCAAAGCAACGCTGCTCGGAATCGTTCCAAGTCTGGTCAAAGCATGGCGCGCCACGGATTGCATGAAGGGCTTGGACTGGAGTGAAATTAAAGTGATCAGTTCGACCGGTGAATGTTCCAACGCCGAAGAGATGCGCTGGTTGATGAAGTTCTGCGGAGGACGTCCCGTCATCGAATATTGTGGGGGAACCGAAATTGGCGGAGGTTACCTCACCGGAACCGTCACACGCCCCTGCATTGCCGGCACGTTCAACACTCCAGCACTCGGCCTCGATTTTGTCATTCTCGATGAAGAAGGATCTCCTGCAGAAAACGGAGAAATCTTCCTGATTCCTCCCTCGATTGGGCTCTCCCTCACGCTTCTCAACAAAGACCATCATCAGGAATACTTTTCGAATACTCCCAAAAACACCGACGGAGGACTTCTTCGCCGCCATGGCGATCAGATCGAAAGATTGCCAAACGGATATTGGCGCGCTCATGGTCGTGCGGATGACACCATGAATCTTGGCGGCATTAAAGTGAGTTCCGCTGAAATCGAAAGAACCGTGCAATCGGTTCCGGATCTTTTGGAAACCGCCGCCATCGCTGTCGCTCCGGGAGGCGGCCCGAGTCAACTCGTCATTTTTGCGGTCTGCACTCAAAATAGCTCCATCGACAAAACATCCCTGACCACGGCGATGCAAAATGCCATTCGTCGCGAATTAAATCCCCTCTTCAAAATTCAAGAGGTCGTCATCACTTCCGTTCTTCCGAGAACCGCCTCCAATAAAATCATGCGTCGCGTCCTTCGCGACCAATACCTCTCCAATCGATGAACTCTCCCAAACGCAACATTCTGATTACTGGAGCCGGCAGTGGACTCGGCCGCGGACTCGCCCTCGCCTTGGCGCAACAGAACGGCATCATTTTTTCAACCGATCGCGATCTCGCCGCCGCCGAGGAGACCGCCGCTCAAATTCAAAAAGCCGGGGGAAACGCAGAAGCGCATGCCTTGGACGTCACCTCCGAAACTGAAATTGAGCAGCTCTGGAAAAAACTCAAGGATCGACCGGTAGAGGTCTTGATCAACAACGCGGGAATGCAGCATGTCGCACGATTGGAGGAATTTCCAACGGTCAAATGGGATCAAATTATGGATGTCGCCTTAAAAGGAACCTTTCTCATGAGCCGTGCCGCACTTCCTGGAATGCGTGAGCGCGGTTTTGGTCGACTGATCCATATCGGCTCACTCCATTCCCTTGTCGCCTCACCTGGAAAATCCGCTTACGTCACGGCAAAACATGCCTTGATCGGTTTTTCAAAAGTGCTGGCACTCGAAACCGCCGATGCCGAAATCACGACAAACACCATCTGCCCTGCTTATATTCAGACCCCCCTCGTTGAGAAACAGATCAAAGACCAAGCCCGAATTCGCGGAATTTCTGAAGAAGAAGTCATCCAAAAAGTCATGCTTGAACCGATGCCCAAAAAAGCCTTCATCACCTCCGAAGAGATCGCCGCCGCTATCGAATACCTCATCAGCCCGCTCGCTCGCAACGTCACCGGGCAAACCATCACTATCGACGGCGGCTGGACCGCTCAATAGTTTTTTCCAACCCATTGGCGCCCTCGATGTACGGTAAAGGCCTCGCCAACCATCCCGATAAATTCCTCCCCTCATCCTCCCCACTCCCCACTCCCCCCTATCTCGTTAATCTAATAATTAACATCATGACACTACTGGGGTAAAATAACCTTTATTTCGTCCAATAAGGGGCACGATAGTTGTAGTTACCATCACGATCGCGCGAATATCGAGGAGCTACCCATTGGCTTCCTTTATGAGAAGGGTACGCATAATAACCGCCGACCCAAACATAACGTCCATGTCTCTGTCCCGGCGCTTGTCTCCATTCGTTATGTCCGGGAATCCAAACTGCCGTACGATGCGGACTTTCCCACCGACGATAGTCCTCGTGATGCGGAGGAGCTTGCGGCCCGATACGAATACTCAACGAAGACTCCGCAGAAGCGCGAGTCACGAAGAGAATCGTTCCAATTGCAATAACCATAAATGCCAAGGATCGAAGTGTTTTTGTCATGAACCCAAAGTAGGCTCGAATGAAGAGAAGGCCTATGGGGTGTAACCCTACTGAAAATGAAATCGAAAACAATGGGGACGCATCTCATTTTTCATTAATTATGTTTTTTCGGAGTTTTTGATAAACTCGCTCCAAGCCTTTCTCTTTTCTCATTCAGGCTCGAACTTGTTGAATTCCACTGGCGACGGCTCCATAGTCCACTCCATATTCCGCCCCCAATTGAAATACTCAAATTAATAATCAGATACGCTCCCATTGTCTGACGTCCTTTAATTTATAACGCCGCGTTTAGTGGCTTTTTGGAGCGGCAGGATGTGTATCGAGGACTTGCTGCAGGCGCTGGCGTGACGCGATGACGGCGGAGTCGGTACTGTTCGAGGGGACGGCGATTTCTTCAAACGGAGCCTTTATCAGATCGAACATTTTGCCATGGTTGGTGAGTTTGTACCGGGCATCACGAGCACATGAGTCGCCATTGAGTTCCACATAGACCCATTCGCGTGGAGTGCCTGCTTGACCCTTGAGCTGGGGAGCGAAACTTTTTCCGTCAAGCGTCACACCCGCAGGCAGCGTCGCTCCGGCCAATTCCGCCAAAGTCACGAAGACGTCGGTGGAATCTACCAGGTCACGACTGACGATACCTGCCGGGGTGGTTCCTGGCCAGTTGGCGATAAATGGCACGTGGGCGCCGCCCTCGTTCAACTCGTGTTTTTTACCAAAGACGTTCTTGCCGCCAACCATGGGCTGAGGCCCCCCAGAACCATTGTCGCCAATAAAAAGGATCACCGTCTTCTGTCGCAGATTTAACTCCTCCAGTTTACTCACGAGCTGCCCGACAAGCTTGTCCATGTAGATCAGATTGTCTCGTCTAACCTCACCTCCCTTCGCTCCAGGCGCGCTGTCGGGTGTCTTCTCGAGAAGTCTGTGCATATGCAGCATCGGATAATAGATAAAAAACGGCTCGTCTTTATGACGGGTCATGAAGTCCACGACAAACTGGTGCATCGTGTCGGCCGTGTAGACACCCTTCACTGTGGGAGTGGGTTTGCCATTGATCGTATTCGGGTGAGTACCATCTGCCCAATATCGGTTGGATATGGCAACTTCCAGCGACTCATCGAAATCCCACAAGTGCGGTCCGAAGCTGGAGTGTTGACCCCATTTACCCACACTCATCGTAGCATAGCCCGCGGTTTTCAGCACTTTCGAGATCATGATTTCCTTGCCGGGGACGAGTCCTGTTACGGTGGTGTTGTTTTCATTACAACCCGTGCGGAACGGATAACGCCCTGTCAGCAGTTGGCCACGCGAGGGACCGCAGAGCGGCGGGACGTAGCCGAGATCAAATCGGATACCGCCGCTGGCCAACGCATCAATCTGGGGCGTCGGTTGAACGGCTCCATAACAGCTGATCATGTCCAGACCTAAATCATCGGTCAGGATGACGATGAAGTTCGGTTTCCCTCCACCACTGGCCGAATTGTTTTTAACCAGGGTCTGCGTCTCGCCCGAACTGGCCGCGACCGTCAATTTTTCCGTTTCATACCCCGATTGTGCGAAGAGGCCTACAGGCAATAATAGACAGACAAAAAGAATAATGGCTTTTGTCGGCAATACTCGACCGAGAATGGCTTGGCTCATGATTTTCGAATATAGCATATCGGTTTTTTAATATTGCAAGAATCCTAAAATTATCGCGAGCTGTCGACACCTTTGATTACGAGAGTATTCTCGTAAGGAGCTCCGCCGCGACCTTTCACTTGGAATGCAACTCTCTTCGAGGCAGTATGATTCTACTGTAAAAACAAGAAGCCCGGCTGTCACCGGATCCGGCAGCTTCGGGCCTTCGACCGGGGTTTAAAACACGCGTTTTGCAGGCGGCTCGTCCCGATATGTCTTTGGCGTTTTTCCCACCCGGCGAAAAAACCATTTTGTGAAATGGGATGCCTGTTTGAAGCCGAGTTTGAAGCCGATCTCCTTGACAGAAAGCGCTGTGAATTCGAGATTGCGCATCGCCACTTCTTGGCGAAGAAGCTCCCAGTATTCCCACGTGCTTACATTGAATTCATCCGAGTAGAGACGATCGAGATGGGCTCGTCCCAAACCGGCCTCCTGCTGGAGGCGCTCGGCGGGAAAGGGCCCATTAAGCGGACTTTTGTGCATGTAGCGCGCCGCACGAAGTACGCGCTCGTCTCCTGCGCCGGCATGGGCGAGCGTGCGTCCCAAGGCCGTCATGATCTGATGAAAATTGATCAGTAATTGTTGAAATCTTTGCTCAAAACGCAGGAAAACAGGATAATCAATTTCCCTCCCGATCAACTCGTAGCGCACTTGGGGAAAGTGGTGCTGAATAATGCGGCATAGCGCTAACGCGCTGCGCTCCAGTTGCGGAAACTCCTTGGCATTCCAGATCTCGCAGCCATTCCCGGAAAATAGATTTGCTCCGGTCGGCCATTGGCATCGGAAATGAATGGAAAGAATTCTCACGTCTTTTGAGAAATCCTGAGTTATTACGCCTTGGGGGGTAACCACCCATTGGCCTGCGGTTGCCTCCCAGGTATTGTCATCCATTTCGATACGAACTTTTCCACGTCGGATCAACCAAACCCAGTAGCCGATGCTATGATTAGCTTTTTCCCTTAGCGCCCCTGCAGCGCTCGGTCCATCATGAACCCATAACAACTCGGATCTCAGGCTTTTCCAGCGATGAAGCGGGTTCTGCTTATGACGTGATGAGAATTCCATTAAAGCTAAAATATGATAACATCGAGGCTTTCCATGCGGCTAACCCCGCGCAACCGGTGGTTGATGGTTTCGTCAAAGTAAATACCTTCCTTATCCGCGAGCCGTTTCCAGCCTTGGTAATGGAAGTTGTCAGTCGAGACAAGCACGCCGTCCAGATCGAAAATGATAGCGCGGAGTTGCATGGAAGGTCTCATTTTAATTTTTCTACGAGTATCTTTTTGTCTTTATTCTGGTGACACGGAATTGAAATAAATTTTTCACTTTCTGCCATGGCAGACTTAAGGCCATTCACATGTTCCGTTCGAATTTCCCATGGCTTCAGTGATCCAAGGGAATGTTTCTCTCCGCAAAAATGGAAGAAGGCATCGACTGCTGCCGTAGAGCGGTTCTGGATGCGGACTGCAAGCCCTCCGTCGTCACTCCTCTGCACGGCGAGCAGGGAGAGATGAGCTGGTTCAATCCTTCCAAATGAACCCGAATCAGGAAGCATCCCTTCATGAGCGCTGGTAGCTAGCACGACCGGAGATGAGAGTAGGTCTTGGGCCAGGGGTTCCAGGTCGTTCTCTCCAAGTGTGAGCAGGAATTCAAACTTCAACTCGCCGCAATCCATTGCAGGAAGCCATCGGGTAACGTTCACTGGCGTGGGAACATCATCAGCATATCGCGAGGCGCGGGCAAGAGTAACTCTGAGAGTATTCTCAGAGGCATCCACATCACTGAGCACATCGCTGACGAATCCGATCGCATTCGCACCTTTCCCTTTGCGGACCCATCGGCCGCATGGAAGATGTCCCTCTTGAGATCTGTTTACCGCTCCTCCGGGTACCTGCATCACGAGAGGTCCTGAGGCAGGCAGCACGAGTTTAATGCGCGCGCTGCGTTCATTGATCAACAGTCGGGCTTTCACTTGAACCTGATTGGATTGTCGGTGCAGATAGAACGTAAGAGTCATACACGAATTGCCGCCCACCCAGCGTGTCCAGATCACCGTCCGTTGGGGGCCGTTCTCTAGAATTTCATAGTCTTCAACGGACCATTCGAACCGGACAGTATCCAAATTAAACGATTCCGGTTCCTCGTTCATTCCTCCCCAAGATCCATAAATATCGTCAACCGTGATGACCCTCATGAGTCCATCACCGCCAAGGAACAGTTTATTACGGTAAAGAATTTTCACCTGCTTTTCGGGAGTGACCTCAACACGCCAATCCCCGTTTTCAATCTCTGGTTTTTGGCGTTTTCCCTCTTCTGCAGTAGGAAGAGGATTGGGGGCGGAGGGCTTTTCGGAGGATCGATAGCCTAAGCGGAAAACTTTCCATCCAAAAGGAGGGATCTCCGTTTGAAAAGTCACGCGTTTGCGCCACGCCAAATCGGTCATCGCGTGGTGTTCTGTGGATATTTCCTGGAAATCAGGCTGCTCTCCATTTGGCCCATACAGGCACAGTGGCAATGTTCCAATGGTAGAGCTATAACCCACAATGGGACGATAATCCAAAGAGGCTTCCAGCTCGATCCATCCATTGTAGGCACGCGGAAGCGGATTCCAGACGAGCAGAGGAACATCGGTCGGCAAGTCCGGCTGCGCCGGTGACGGCACGGAGGTATCGACCCGAAGAGCAAGTTGGTTCAGACTTTCCAAGCTGGCCTGTTGGCTTTGGTGCAGGACAAGTCCGGAGAGAGCCAATTGATCCTCAAGGGCCCGTTCAATACTTGATCCAGGCAGAATGTCATGAAATGTGTTGAAAAGAGTTCCTTTCCAAGCTTGCTCAAGTGAAACCCCTTTGGCCTGCTTCAATCCCACTCCGACGACGGACTGCGTTACCTCAGCCGCAGAAAGAGAGGCTTCGGACCGTCGGTGGGCGGACTTAAATTTCATGGTCGATGAGTAACATCCACGCTGGCAGAAACCCATCTCTTCCTGCTGGACTGGAAGGTCCTTCCCATCTGCAATCTCGGAACGGATTGCATCAAACAAAGTATGCAGCGTCGAGAATCGGACTTCAACTTCCGGATGGGCTGCGGCCCATTCCAGTGTTTCCAGAATATGGCGGCGTGAGGGTCCCCCTCCGTGATTGCCCATACCCATAAAGACCCCTGAGTTCTTAAAACCACATCGGGTGTACCCGGCAAGGGTTTCGTCGAGGATGGCTTTAAGATTGAATCGTTCGCTGCAATACCAAAGCCAGTGCTGTCGATAGCAAAGGATTTTCTCCGGACCCTGACTCTTCCACCAGAATGCGGGAGAATCCATTGGAAATTCTTTTCTCTGAGGTCTCGAAAAAGCAAATCCGTTCATCCCGAACGCTGAGAGGATGGATGGCCATCCCGGAGTGTGACCAAAGGAGTCCGCCTGCCAAGCCACTCGTGGAGTGATGCCGAAACGTTTTGAGAAGTAATTCAGTCCAACCTCAAATTGCCGGCATAATGATTCTGTCGAAGCCAGATTGCTGTCCGGCTGGACATAGGTGCCGCCCACGATATCCCATCGCCCGGATTCCACCATCCGTCCGATCCGTTCAAATGTCTTTGGATCGGTCTTCTCGATATGCTCATAAATCGAGGACTCGCCTCGCATAAAGGTCAACTGCGGAAATTCATCCATGAGATTCAGAACCGCCCTCACTGTGGTGAGCCCCTCGTTCAGCCCCTCACGCCAATCCCAAAGCCAGACCGGGTCCAGATGGGCGTTTGGAAGGAGGTGGAATACGGGGCGTACTTTGGATGAATTTCACAGCCATCCCACAGGAATGGGTGAATATTTCGTAGAATAAAAAAGGTTT
>CAZKRU010000004.1:0-94135 GCA_964555235.1 uncultured Verrucomicrobiota bacterium | reverse complement strand
CTTTGAGCGGTTCGCACTTTTCAAGCCTCCGGCTTTGCCGGAGGTATCTGACTATCTAGGGAGTCTAGGGGCTTTTTATGGTTGATTTTAAGGTTGCTTCTTCATTACCTCTCCGGCAAAGTTTTCAATGGGATATTTTCCAATTGAGGGAAGATGGGGTCCATATGTTGTGTGGTGGCGTCTGTACGTACACTAGAAGTAGGGCATTTTGGGATTTTCTCAAAACGCCAGGGGCGGTAGCTTTTGCTTTTCGAGTAAAAAATGTCTGAAGAATTAATTATTGAGGCAGGACGAGCGGAACGTCAATACTGGCGAGATCTCTGGCGTTATCGCGAGCTTTTTTATTTTTTGGCTTGGCGAGACATTCTCGTTCGATACAAGCAAACGGTTATTGGAGTGGCTTGGGCGTTGATTCGACCTCTATTAACGATGATCGTTTTCACCGTCATTTTCAAAGAAATTGCAGGGCTCGACTCCGGTTCGGTTCCCTATCCGATCATGGTCTTTGCGGCGATGCTGCCATGGCAGTTTTTTGCTAATGCATTTTCAGAATGCAGCAGCAGTCTTATTGGGAATTCAAATTTAATTTCGAAAGTCTACTTTCCCCGACTCGTGATTCCGGCAAGTTCGGTGATCGTCAGTTTTGTCGACTTTTTGATTTCGAGTGTGATTTTGGTGGGGTTGATGATCTGGTACCAATTTCTTCCCGGATGGGAGATCTTGATGTTGCCGGTGTTTATTCTGATTGCTTTTGCTGCGGCGATGGGGGCAGGGCTTTGGATTGCGGCATTGAATGTCAAGTATCGGGATTTTCGCTATGTGGTTCCCTTTATTGTCCAATTTGGGCTTTATGTTTCGCCTGTTGGATTTAGCAGCAGTCACGTGCCTGAAAAATGGAGAGTATTGTATTCTCTAAACCCGATGGTGGGAGTTATTGATGGATTTCGTTGGGCGATTCTGGGCCAATCCAATCCAATCTACTGGCCCAGCTTTATCGTTTCAACTACTCTCGTTTTGGGAACGCTTGCGGGAGGGATTTGGTATTTCCGTAAAACGGAACGAACCTTTGCGGATGTGATTTGATGAACTCTAATGAATCTATGAAAACAGACTACGTAGCTTATGTGAAAAAGTTGACGGCTGTATTTGAAAAGGTTGACCCAACCTTACTTGATTCGCTTGCAGAGGATCTGTGGAAGATTTGGAGAAGCGGGAGGCACCTCTATTTGTGTGGCAATGGGGGGAGTGCGGCGAATGCGGCGCATTTGGCTAACGATTTTATTTATGGAGTTGCTAAAAAAAGCGGAAAAGGAATCCGGGTGACTGCGCTCTCCGCCAATACCTCGATTCTGACCTGTCTGGCCAATGATGTCTCGTACGAGCATATCTTTTCGCGCCAGATTATGATTCTTGCGAACCCAGGTGATATCCTGCTCGCTTTTTCCGGCAGCGGAAACTCGCCCAATATTTTGCGCGCCCTCGAACAGGCCAAGGTGAGTGGGGTGAAATCTTACGCGGTTCTTGGCTTCAGCGGTGGGAAGGCGAAAGCGCTTGCAGACGTTGCGCTCCATTTCCCGATTGATGACATGCAGATTTCGGAAGACTTACAAATGGTGGTGGGACATTTGATGATGCAGACACTGGCGAAGCGTGAGATGGAGGAGGTTTCTTGAGTTCCAAATGGGTTGTGATTGGCAGTAATTCGTTTTCGGGTGCAGTGTTTGTTCGCTCGTTATTGGAGCAAGGCGAACAAGTGCTGGGGATCAGTCGATCTCCAGAGAATGCGAAGCCGCTCCTTCCTTACGCATGGGTGGAAGAAAAACAGCTTAACTCTTTTGAATTTTCGAAACTCGATCTAAATCTCCACACCAAGGAAATCATCAATCAGGTGGGGGATTATCGCCCTGATTACGTAGTGAATTTTGCAGCACAAAGCATGGTGGCGGAAAGTTGGCTCTATCCGGATCAATGGTACCAAACTAATGTTGTGGCGAATGTCAGGCTGCATGAAGGTTTGAGAAAGATGGATTTTATCCGGAGATACGTTCATGTAACGACCCCTGAGGTGTATGGAAGTTGCAGTGGAGTGGTCACGGAATCTCACCCATTTAATCCAAGTACTCCGTATGCGGCATCGCGCGCTGCTTGTGATTTGCATTTGATCACTTTCTTTAAGCAATATCAGTTTCCTGTTTGTTTTACCCGGGCTGCAAATGTTTACGGTCCGGGGCAGCCGTTCTATCGGATCATTCCACGAGCGGTCTACTTCTTTAAGAAAGGTCGAAAACTTCAGTTGCATGGAGGTGGTCGTTCGGTGCGGTCGTTTATTTACATGGAAGATGTTGCGGACGGAACCATCCGTGTGGCTCGTGAGGGAATGTCAGGCGATTGTTATCACTTTTCGACTGATTGTTATTTATCGATTCGTGAAGTGGTTGAAAAGATTGCCCAGCGAGTCGGTGTGAATTTTGAAGATGCGGTAGAGATCGTTGGCGATCGGCCTGGGAAGGACGCGGCCTATCTTCTGGATAGCAGCAAAGCGCGTCAAAAACTTGGATGGAAGGATCATGTTTCGCTCGACAAGGGGATTGACGAAACGGTTCACTGGATCGAGCGGTTTGAAAAAGAGATCGACGGTCTCCCCCTTGATTATATTCACAAACCTTAACGAAAAACTGAAATGAAAATATTACTTACGGGCGCATGCGGATATGTCGGAACTTCATTGACCAAGAGTCTATTGGATCAGGGTCATGAAGTGATTGGGTACGATATTCAGTGGTTTGGAAATTATTTGGAGTCGCACCCCAAGCTCAAAGTGGTCCAAGGAGATGTGCGGAATGTTGAGGAGATTCCGTGGGATGGCGTCGAGGTGGTGATTCACTTGGCCAATGTTGCCAATGACCCTTGCAGTGAATTAAATTCAAAGCTGAATTGGGAAGTCAATGCGTTAGCGACTCAGTTTTTGGTTGAAAAAGCGATCGCCTGTGGGGTGAAGCAGTTTATTTACGCAAGCTCCGGAAGCGTGTATGGGGTCAAAGAGGAGCCCCAAGTAACGGAGGAACTTGGGCTTGTTCCGATTTCAGACTATAATAAAACAAAAATGGTCAGTGAACGAGTCCTTTTGAGTTATTCCAATCAGATCTTGGTCAATATCGTGCGGCCTGCGACGATTTGCGGGGTTTCTCCGCGAATGAGATTGGATTTGTCGGTGAACATGTTGACGATGCAAGCTCTCGCGAACCAGAAAATAACAGTCTTTGGTGGCAATCAAACCAGGCCGAATATTCACCTGAAAGACATGATTCGCGTCTATCATCATTTTTTAGCCAAGGGAGCTCAAAATCCCGGGGTTTTCAATGCAGGATTTGAAAATATCTCCATTCTTGATATTGCTCAACGTGTGCAAAAGCAGGTGCCGTGTGAAATTATCGTCTCGGAATCCAATGACCCAAGATCCTACCGGCTCAGCTCTCGAAAGTTGGAAAACTCTGGATTTACGCCACAATACAGTGTCGATCATGCGATTCAGGAAATCATGGAAGCCTTTCGCGCTGGAAAGCTGAAGATGGAGGATCGTTGGTTTAACATCAAGACGATGAAAACAATTTCCAACTTAAATTGATCCTATGATTGCACACAAAATTATACCGTTCGAAAAAGCAACGGATCTATTCAACGGGATTCGCGCACAAGGCAAAAAAATTGTTCAATGCCATGGGACTTTTGATTTGGTTCATCCCGGTCACGTCCAGCATTTGGAAGAGGCACGAAAGTTGGGAGATCTTTTAGTGGTAACGGTAACCGGCGAAAAATTTGTTAATAAGGGGCCGGGGCGTCCCTATTTTAATGATGAATTACGGGCTAAAAATCTCGCTTCCATGGTCTGGGTCGATTACGTCGTCATTGTTCCCTATCCTGCAGCCGTTGAGGCGATCGAGGCGGTAAAGCCACAGATTTACTGCAAAGGCAAAGAGTATGAGAACCCCTTGGTGGATGTTACGGGAAACATTTTAAACGATGTGACTGCGGTAGAAAAATTTGGGGGCGAAGTGCGATATGTTGGAATCTCTTTATCAAGCTCTACAAAATTGATTAACCGACATTTCACGGTAGTAACACCCAAGGTGAGGGATTTCTGTGCGAAAATCGCTCAACAATACACGGCAGAGCAAATACGGGAAAAAATTGATTCATTTCAAAATTTAAAAGTTCTCGTGATTGGGGATATTATTTTTGATCGTTATAGTTATCTGAAAGTTCAAGGCCTAACGACTAAAAATCGAATTATCTCGGGAAGATTTTTAAAGGAAGAAACTCACGGAGGCGGGGCGTTGGCCGTTTATCGTCATATCAAGCAATTTACTCCGACGGTAAAACTCATTAGTATTTTAGGCCAGGAACATTGGGTGCCGCCAATGCTTCGCGAGTACTTGCCAGAGGAAGATGATTGGTCGATCAGATCTGAGCGATTTACAACGATTATTAAGAGACGTTTTGTTGAGCCGCTTTCGGAAGGGAAAGAATTGATCAAACTCTTTTCGATTAATTACATCGATGGGGCACCTCCAGAAATGGAATTACAGGATCAAGTCTTGCAAAAAATCGCTTCAGTCATTAAAGATTTCGATGTCGTTTTCGTTGCAGATTTCGGACACGGGTTAATGATGCCGACAATCCGGGACTTTGTGCAGGATCACGCGCCATTTTTAGTGCTGAATTGTCAGACGAACAGTAATAATCATGGGTTCAATATTATTTCTCGTCAGTATCGACGTGCGGATGCGTTCTCCCTGGATGAGCAGGAGATCCTCCTTTCTACCGGGAAAAAAGGCGTGAATTTTATTCATGAAATGGAGACTCTCAAAAGTCAGTTCGGTGCGAAGTACGCGTGGCTGACAAGAGGGGCGATTGAGACGGTGGGGTTAAAGAACGGTGAAGAAAATGCGTTGTGCCCGCCGATTGAAAATGATGTGACTGATACGGTTGGTGCGGGAGACGCTTTTTTTTCAATTGCGGGTTTAGCGGCCGCTCAAAATTTATCGGTTGATTTGACCACATTGCTTGGTCAGCTCGCAGGAGCTCAGGCCGTGAAAATTATTGGAAATCAAGAGTCTATTTCAAAAGCGAAAATCCTTAAAACAATCCAGTCATTATTAAATATCTAAAGATGAACTCCATCGATTCACTGAAGAAGACCGCTAGTGAAATTCGTGCGGATGTGATCGCGATGTCATCGCGTGCGGGAACGGCGCATCTCGCCTCCTCGCTTTCATGCGTTGATTTATTGACCGCACTTTATTTTGAAATCATGAAATTGGATCCAGCGCGCCCCAGTGATCCACTTCGCGATCGATGTATTTTAAGCAAAGGGCATGCGGTTTCGGCACTTTATGCGACATTGGCAAGAAGAGGCTATTTCCCAATGAAGGATCTGGAAAACTTCAACAAGGACGGAGGAAATCTTCCAGAACAACCAAGTCCTGGATGCGCTGCGGGTGTTGAGTGGGCAACCGGTTCGTTAGGACATGGGCTCGGCGTTGGACTTGGAATGGCGCTTGCTGCAAGGATCAAGAAACAAAGTTACCGTGTTTTTGTCATCGTGAGCGATGGCGAATGCAACGAAGGGTCGACTTGGGAAGCGGCGATGACTGCGCCAGCATTTGGTTTGAATCATGTGACGGTTTTAGTCGATTACAACAAGTGGCAGGCGACTGCTCGGAGCGAGGAAGTGTTATCGCTCAAGCCGTTGGCGGCGAAATGGGAGAGTTTTGGTTGGGAAAGTATCGAGGTCGATGGTCATGATTTGAATGCAATCTTAGAGATACTTAAAAGAAGCCCCGGGGAGAGACCTCGCGCCATTATCGCGCATACGGTCAAAGGCAAAGGGGTCTCTTTTATGGAGAACGATAATAATTGGCATTATCGATCGCCGACTCCCGAAGAAGTTGAAAAATCCAAACGTGAGCTTGGAGTCGTATGAGAAATGCATTTGCGGATGAGATTCTCAAGCTTGCCCGGCAGGATGACAGAATCGTGTTGATGATGGGAGATATTGG
Source organism: uncultured Verrucomicrobiota bacterium (assembly GCA_964555235.1). Lineage (GTDB taxonomy): Bacteria > Verrucomicrobiota > Verrucomicrobiia > Methylacidiphilales > CAMAQI01 > CAZKRU01. Next base: position 88,076 of record CAZKRU010000004.1, on the reverse strand, counting down.
GAACCGTCTTTTCGACAAATTTAAAGCCGAATTTCCCGACCGCTTTTACAATTGTGGCATTGCAGAGGCTAATATGGTGAGCATGGCGGCAGGCTTGGCGGCTTCGGGATTGAGGCCGGTCTGTTATACGATCACCCCGTTTTTAACCTATCGCGTGATCGAACAAATTCGGCTCGATGTCTGTTACCATCATCAGCCCGTGACGTTGGTTGGCACGGGAGCTGGACTTTCTTACGCCTCCCTTGGGGCGACTCATCATTCGCTTGAGGAAATGGGAATGTTGAGGTTGCTGCCGGGGCTGGTAGTTGCCTGTCCTGGTGATGAAAAGGAATTAAGAGGAACCCTTCGAGCGACCTTTTCCCAAAATGAACCAGTCTATATCCGGATTGGAAAAAAAGGGGAGCCAGTCATTCATCCGGAAGTTCCTTCGATTACCTTCGGAAAAGCGCTTCCTCATCGCGCTGGCGGGAAGGGAGCGTTTTTAGCCGCAGGAAACTTACTTCCCCTGGCCATGGAGGCTGCAGAGAAATTAAAGGAAGAAAATATCCTTGGCGAAGTCTGGAGCATGGTGACCTTAAAGCCTTTGGATGAAGCCCTTTTGAGACGGATTTTCTTGGAAAAGGAGTGGGTCGTTGTATTGGAGGAGCATTCAATCTTAGGGGGGCTGTCGGGAGCGATTTCTGAATGGATGTCAGAGCAGCCGAGAGAAAACATTAATGCGCGGCTCATTAAGTGCGGAACGCAGGACCGATTCATGCATGTTGCTGGGGAGCAAGAGTTCGCCCGTGAGCATTTCGGAATTACCATTGAAGCGATACGCGCCTCCATTACCGGGGAGCATGCGAAATGAAAACGGTTGCCGCTATTTTGGTTGAACAGCGAAAGCCACTGGAGATTGCTGAAGTGGAGATTCCTCCGTTACGTTACGGTCAGGTTTTGGTTGAAATCAAAGTAACCCGGATTTGCGGATCACAGCTTGGAGAAATTGACGGAGTAAAAGGGCCGGATCGTTATCTCCCACATTTAATGGGACATGAAGCAGGTGGGATTGTTCGTGAAGTTGGTCCTGAGGTGAAGCGCGTTAAGGCCGGGGATCATGTCGTTGCGCATTGGCGACCGGGGCTCGGAATCGAAGCTGGATCCAGTCAATATCGAGAGCAAAGCCGGGTCATCAATGCAGGAAATATTACAACATTCCAGCAGTATGCCGTGGTCTCTGAGAATCGTGTGACCAAAATTGATAGTGATGTGAGTTTTGATCTGGCGGCACTTCTTGCAGATACTTTGACTACGGGCTTTGGTGTGATTACTCGCGATGCAAAAGTCAAAGTCGCAGAGTCAGTCGTGGTGATCGGTTGCGGGGGGATTGGACTCGGAGTAGTTCTAGGGGCCAAGCTTGCCGGTGCGTATCCGATTGTCGCCGTCGATATTCATGAGTCAAAGTTGCAAGTGGCTCGAAAGAATGGCGCAACGCACGAAGTTTCAAGTCGAAATGCAGATTGGGAAAAATCAATTTCGGCGATTGTCGGAGAAAAAGGGGCGGATGTGGTTATTGATGGTACGGGAAGGCCTGAAATTGTTGAAAAGGCACTAGAATTGACGCATCCCAAGGGAAGGACGATTCTTTTCGGGGTAATGCCGTTCGATAAAAAAATACAAATCAATACGCTCCCGCTGCACTTTGGAAAAGTTTTAACAGGTTCCGAAGGAGGACAGAGCCGGCCTTGCGAAGATATTCCTCGCTATATTCGGATGCACAAAGCTGGTTTGTTTTCCACAGAGACGTTTATCACCCATCGTTATTCACTCGAAAAGGTGAATGAGGCGATTGCCGCGATGCGAGAGGGGCGTTCAATTCACAGTGTGATTGATTTCAAATGAAGGTTGGAATCGATTTTGATAATACCTTGGTTTGCTATGACGAAGTCTTCCATCGAGTTGCCCGTGAAATGAGGGTGATTCCGGAGGAGGTCCCTCCGAATAAGACTGCGGTTCGAGATTATCTACGATCCTCTGGGCGTGAACCGATTTGGACGGAAATCCAAGGGATTGTTTATGGGCCTCGGATTCAGGACGCGGTACCGTATCCCGGTGCAATAGAATTTATAAAGGACGCATGTGGTGCAGGGCATGAATTGTTCGTCATTAGTCATAAAACACGAAATCCATTTATTGGGGCCGCCTACGACTTACATGAAGCTGCGGCAGGATGGCTTGCTGGCAAGGGGATCGATCGGATCCTGGCTCGTTCTGTGCCAGAGCCAGTCTGTTTTTTTGAGTTAACGAAAGAAGCAAAACTCGAAAGAATTTCTAAAGTCGGTTGTGACTTCTTTATCGATGATCTTCCAGAAATTTTAACGCATCCGCTTTTTCCTGCAGGTGTTAAAAAGATCTGCTTTGATCCAGGTAGGCAGATCGCAGCCGCCGGGAATTTTACGGTTGTTCACGCTTGGAGTGAATTAAGCAATCACTTACTTTGAAAAACTCTGCGGTCATTCTTTCAGAGTTGGAGAAAGAAGGTTTCACGGCAATGGAATGTGGGGTTCCATTAAAAGGAGGGAACAATCGGCTTTTTCCGGTCACAAAAGACGGAGTGCCGGGAGTTGTTAAAGTCTATTACCGTCACCCTTCAGACCCAAGAGATCGTCAGAAGCATGAGTGGGAGTTTAGTCGTTACCTTTGGACGGAAAAAGTACGTGAAATTCCCCAGCCGATCGAAATTAATCGAGAAGCTGGCTGGTCCTTTTTTTCCCTGATTCAGGGGGTTCGGCCTTCTGAAATCAGTGAGAACGAGGTTGAAAGTGCTAAAAAGTTTCTTTTGAAGATTAATCGGCGAAGGGAATCTGCGGAGGCACTGATGCTCTCCATCGCTTCAGAAGCTAAATTTAAAATTGAGGATCAGATTGAGGGGATTCAGGGCCGGTTGGAAAGGCTGTTATCGATTTCCGGAGAGAGTTCTCTCCATGAAGAAGTGAAAAGACGAGTATCCACTGAAGTGCTGCCTACGTATCAAAGAATGGTTGAGAAGATTCAATCCGCAATACCGGTTGCAGAGAGGGGGAGGATGCTTGATCAATGCGAAAGAATTCTTTCACCGTCAGACTTTGGATTTCATAACACTCTGAAAGGTGCCGATGGATCAATCTCGTTTCTGGATTTTGAATATGCCGGCTGGGATGATCCGGTAAAATGCTTGAGTGATTTTTTTTATCAGCCTGCGGTTCCGGTTGAAGAAAAATATTTCAAGGCATTTGTTGAAGAGGTTATATCTGAATTAAAGCTGAATCGCTTCGTGAGCATGAGATTGGAAGCGCTAAGGCCTTTTTATCGGATCAAATGGGGATGTATTTTGTTAAACGAGCTTTTACCGGTTTCCAAAGAGCGTCGCGCGGAGGCTTCAGGTGAGGTGACATTTGAGCGTTTATGTCAGCAATGGGCGAAAGCCAAAATATATTTCGGACTGGAAGAATAGAGTTCAATGAGTAATCGACCTCGGAAAGAAAATTAAATATGGCTTATATTGACTTTATTTCTTCGCTCCACAAAAAAACATCCCGAGATTATCTGGCAAGAGTTAACGAATTTCCCAAAGCGGAGGCGGCTCAATTAGCGAAAAAGTTTGATTTTGACTATTGGGATGGTGACCGCAAAACCGGCTACGGAGGAATGAAATACGATGGCCGCTGGCGTACGGTTGCAGAGAGCATGGTAAAACATTACGGACTGAAGGCGGGAAGTCGCATTTTGGACGTTGGTTGCGGAAAAGGATTTCTTCTTTATGAGTTTCTGCAAGTAGTTCCCGGAATTGAGATTGTAGGCATCGATATTTCTACTTATGCCTTACAGAACTCGAAGGAAGAAGTTCGTCCCTTTCTTCAGGTGGGGAATGCTCGCTCACTTCCCTTTGCGGATCGTTCATTCGATTTGATTGTTTCACTTAATACGTTACATAATCTCTATTGCTATGATTTTGATGCCGCACTACAGGAGATAGAGCGTGTTGGGAAAAGTAAGTATCTCGTGGTCGAATCCTATCGCAACGAGGTGGAGAAGGTGAATTTGCTTTATTGGCAGCTTACTTGTGAAATGTTTTGTACGCCGCAAGAGTGGGAATGGTGGTTTCAGAAAGCCGGATACACTGGGGATCATAGCTTCATCTACTTTGAGTAAAATTATGAACGAAGTATTCTCACTTGAGTCGTCGCGCGGTTATCTTCAGGCACGTGAATTAGACACGATGCGTTTGAAAGAGGTTCTCTTAAAGACTCCTCGCAAGCGAACGCGCTTTTGTATGCATCCTTCCCCGGATCATGCGCTCCATGAAATGATGATTTTATTTCATCGAGATTCCTATATTGCGCCCCACCGGCATCTAAAGAAGTGCGAGAGTTTTCATATGATTGAAGGAGCATTAGATCTTGCTCTTTTCGATGATGATGGAGAGATCATCGATGTGATTGAAATGGGGGTGTTTAGTTCTGGAAAGACTTTTTATTATCGTCTTGACCGCCCCTTATATCACTTTCCATTGTTTCAAACAGAGATGACGCTCGTACATGAGACCACTCAGGGCCCATTTATTCCCTCTGAGGCTGAAATTGCTCCGTGGGCGCCAACGGAAACATCGCCTGCCCACAGTCAATATGCGATCATGTTAAGGAGTAGGATCGAAGCCTGGAAGCTACAGAGAAAATGAAAGAGGCCATTCTACTGGGTTGCATCGGAAATCATGCAGATGTCATTGATATTCTGGAGAAAGACTATCCTGAAATTAGGGTCATAGGGATTTTGGACGATAAGGAGTCTTTTCAAAAGCAACTGGTTGATGGGATTCCAGTATTGGGGAAATTAGATCGTGCGGTAGAATATAAAGATACATACTTTATAAATACGATTGCGGGATATAATTCGCACAGAGAGAGGGCGGCGATTGTGCAAAAAACAGGGATTCCTGAGGAAAAATTTCTGACGATTATTAGCTCTCGAGCCTCAGTGGCAAGCAGTGCAAAAATTTCGACGGGAGCGATTATTCTTCCTGGCGTCAGTATTGGGGGAAATGCTTTGATTGGGAAATTCGTTTTTCTTTTTCACGGAGTAACGATCTCTCATGATACCGTCATCGGAGATCATTCGATCATTGCAGCGAATACAGGAATTGCGGGCGGTTGCTGTATTGGAAATGAGGTCTACATTGGAATTGGATCGGCCTTACGAGATCGAACCATTATTGGAAATCGTGCTTTGATTGGGATGGGGTCCGTGGTGGTATCAGATATTCCTGAGGGGGCGCAGGCGTATGGAAATCCGGCAAAAGTGAAGGGAGATAGGCGATGAGTCGAGTTCCATTTTTTGATTTAAGAGTAACTGATGCGATTGAAAAAAAAGCGCTTCTTGCCTCTTTTGAGAAAATCCTAGACCACGGTAAAATTATACTGGGTCCCGAGGTTGAAGCGCTCGAAAAATGTCTCTCTGAGTATTTTGGAGGCCAGCATGTCATTGGGGTAAATTCTGGAACGGATGCTCTCTTTATCGGAATCCGGGCCTTAGGAATTGGCTCGGGAGATGAAGTGATCGTTCCTTCGTTATCGTGGATTGCAACTGCAAATGCAGTGAGGATGGCAGGTGCGACCCCCGTTTTTTGTGAAGTGAAGGAGGATCTGAACCTTGATGTCGAGTCTTTGAAGCGCTGCATTTCGAAAAAGACGAAGCTTTTACTGCCGGTACACTTTACGGGAAAAATGTGTCAAATGGATCAATTGAAAAAGATTTCCTTCGAGTCGGGAATACCGATTATGGAGGATGCCTCGCAAGCTTTTGGGGCGCATTTTTTAGGTCAACGAGCGGGAACTTGGGGGAGATTATCGGCCTTAAGTTTGAACTCGATGAAAATTCTTAATTCGATTGGTGAGGCGGGAATATGTATTACTGCGGATGAAGATCTTAATAAAAGGATCTTGGGCCTTCGTTATAATGGCTGCTATGATCGGGAAACGTGTTTGGAGCCGAGCTTAAATGGTCGTATTGACACTATTCAGGCAGCTTTTTTACTCGTCCGCTATACGAACGTCGAGAGCGGGATTGAACGAAGAAGAGAGATTGCAAAACGATATTCGGCATCGTTGAGTGCTGTTGCCACGGTTCCCGTTGAGGTTGAGGGTTGTAGAGATGTATACTACTCCTACCAGATTCACTATGATCGTCGCGATGCGTTGATGGAGCATCTTTTGAAGAATCAGATTGAGTGTAAAGTGCAGCATCGTCTCCTGATGCCGGACCAACCCGCTTATTATTCTGATGCGAAAGGAGAATATGCTTTTTCTCGTGAGATCGTTAAGAGAACACTTTGTCTTCCGATGCATGAGAAATTGACGAATGATCAAGTTGATCATGTGATTGATGTCATTCTCAAATTTGACCGCAATGGTTGATGAATAGACAACGCCTACCAAGTTATGAAGAAAACTAAAGAACGACATTATCAAGTGGTCTTTGAGCAAAAGTACCAAAGCTCTAAGTTTGGGCTGATGAGTGGACATACGTGGTACGAGGATCCGAAGCGACTGACGTTTATTCTAGCGCGCTACAAATTTATTTCAAAAATGTTGGCAGGTTCTAAAAGAGTTCTTGAAATTGGCTGTTCGGATGGATTTGGGGCGCGTGTCGTGAGAAGAGAAGTTGGGTATTTGATGGCGTCTGATTTCGACTCAAATTTTATCAAAAATGCTAAAAAGATTTTGGACCCCAATTGGACGATTGACTTCAAGCTTCACGATATGATCAAGGGATCCATTCACGGTAAGCCATTTAACGCGGCGTATAGCTGCGATGTACTTGAGCATATTCCAAAAAAGTTCGAAGATCGATTTATCAAAAATATTTGCAACTCACTTCTGCCGGAGGGAGTTCTCATTATCGGCACTCCATCTCTAGAGTCACAAGCTTACGCCTCTTCGGGGAGTAAATTAGGTCACGTGAATTGTAAAACGGAAGGCGATCTGCGAGAGTTAATGAGACGGCATTTTCATAATGTCTTCATTTTTTCGATGAATGATGAAATCGTCCATACAGGCTTTCATGCGATGGCTCACTATCGGTTTGCGCTCTGCTGTTATAAGAAAAGCATCAAAGATTGAGTGATTGTGAGATGGTATAAAAGAGCAGCGTTGAGCTGTACGAGGACGATTCTTTTTTCCGTTCTTTCTCGGAAGCAATTAAATGAATTATCTTTTCTTATTCTAAACACAATCGTTAATCGAGAGAAGCAATTACAGGGCTATTGGTTTGAATATTTACTTATTATTATTAGAATCCATCTATCCGGAGTGTGCGGAGTAAAGATTCTATTCCCTCTTACTTTAGCCTACGGGGATACCGCTTGGGCATGTAAATACTTTAAGACGCTTACTGGAAGTAATTATTTTATTTTTAGTTCCGGATCGGCGTTAGAAAAGGAATTGCAGGGGCTATTCGATATTAAGAATCAAATTATTGAGGATCAGTTTCTTAGCAAAGTATTTGAATATTACCAGAGGCGCTTGGATAAGAAGTCTCTCTTACTGCAGATTATTAAAAAGGAAATTTCTGAAAAGAACGAAGTTCTGTTTTTTAAAGATCATGATGCAACTTTGCAGCGATTAATAGATCGTTATGAAGGATATGGAGGGATTCCGTGGCAAGAAGTATATATTACCCATCGTGCGTATTACGAGGTATTTAAGGAGTCAGTCCCCCAAGCGGTTGATGTGAAAAGTAGTGACCGTCTTTTGAGCGAACTTCGGATTGAGGGGAAGTATGTTTGTCTTCACATTAGAGAAAGTCTTAATGACCGGCCCAATCCAAGAAGTATCCGATCTCCAGAACGTTACATTCAAGCGATGGAGCGGCTTATTGAGAGGGGATACCAAGTAGTTCTTATGGGGAAGATTGGTTTTAGAAATGATAGTAACCCTTACGAAAAATTCCCAACGAAAACATTCATCCACTATTATCGTTCAAGCTATCAGTCGATTGAAAATGATTTCCATCTTATCTCGCGTGCGAATTTTATCATTGGAAATTGTTCTGGCATTGCTGGGATTGCCTTTGTGTATCGAGTGCCGCTTTTGAGTTTGGATACTTCAATTCTCGCGTTCGCGTTTATGCTGGAAGAGCATCGCTATTATCCAAAAACATATGTCAGGTCTGGTTATGGCGAGTTGAAGCCACAAGAATATTTTGAATCCAGTTGCCTTTACGATCAGCAGGGCGATATCATGAAAAACGAAGGGATTGAGTTTCTTGATCTGAAAGAGGAACAGGTAGTCGAAGCGGTGGACGAGTTTGAGTCATTGGTTTCTAAGGGGACCGAGGCATTTAAAAGTTACTCGCCAAGGCAGAATGACTATCGGCGACTAGCAAGAAGGGAGCATTTTTTCCTTTATCAGTCAAAGGCGGTTCCATTAAATTGTTATTTGGAACGATTTGACTCACTGAACGCACCCCAACGAGAGGATGTTAAGTGTGTGCGTTCAGGATTGAGTTCGTAGTTTGAGCGACTTGAAGTTTATTTTTGACATGCTTCACTTAAATACTACGACTCCCGTTACTCCAGCGCGCGCGGTTTTTCTTGGGAAAAACGGTTTTTTGGCATCACATACAGCTAGGCTCTTTATTCGTTCAGGTATTCCGGTGCGACAAATTTCCTCTGAGGAGATTAATCTTGCGCAACTCGGTGCGGGCAAAAAACTTAAAATGCTTTTGCTTCCCACGGATGTCGTACTTCATTTTGCGGCAATTACGCCTGATAAGAAGATTGGTGCTGATATATCAAAACAAAACATTGAAATTGGCTTTCAAGTCGCTGAGGCGATTCAGGGGGCTCCGCCCTCCCAACTTATATACATTAGTTCAGATACGGTTTACCCATTAGGAGTTGAAGGGATTACAGAAATGACTCCGTGTTCGCCCAGTGATGATTACTCGCATATGCATTATAACCGGGAAAATTTGTATCATCAGATTTGTCATGCGCTTTCGATTCCCTGCGTAAGGCTGAGGCCTTGCGCGGTCTACGGAGAGGGCGACACTCACCGAAGCTATGGAGTGAGTCGTTTCATCGAAAGTGCAATCGTTCAGAGGCAAATTCACCTATTTGGGAAAGGCGAGGAGAAGAGAGATCATCTTTCTGTGAGAGATGCATCAACGTTGCTTCTTCTTTTGGCGCTTCATCGCGCGAATGGTGTTTTAAATGGGATTTCAGGCTATTCCTATACGTTTCGTGAAATTGCTCAAAACATTTTGAAAAGCATCCCGCATCAGGTGACGATTATTGAAAATGAGCGGACTCTGCCGATGCTTCATAAGACCTATAATCCAGCACTGATTCAAAAGTTATTTCCTCAATTCCGTCCCCACGCTCTATCTCAAGAGCTCGATGATTTGGTTCTCTTTTTTAAAAAGCAATTAAAGTATGAGTGATCGGTGCAATCTCTGTGACTCAAAATCACTTGAGTTTCTTGGTAATGCAGGAAATTACGATTGGAGCGTTGCGTCCGATGCGACGATTTGCAGATATCCTTCGCCTCTTTTTGCTTGTAGGGGGTGCGGTCATGTTCAAAAAAGCTACCTCCCAGCGGAGTGGATTGTGGTAGAGGAAATTTATAAAAACTATCGAATGTACGAGCTGACAGCCGGTGAAGACCTTCTTCAATTTCAAAATAGCGATTTAATGACACGTTCTCAAAAAGGTCTTGAACTATTGTCTCAAAATCTTCCCTCAGAAGGTCGCCTGCTTGATATCGGAACGGGTTCTGGGGTGATGCTTAAAAGCGCGGCTAAAATTTTGCCCACCTGGAAATTTTCAGCTCAAGACGTGGTGAGAAAAGAAGAATCAAACCTTCGAAATATCGATGGCTTTGAATCCTTTGAAACCTCGTTAGATGGATTTCCGACGCAGCATTTTGATGTGGTTGTTCTCTGGCATTGCTTGGAGCACGTGATTGATCTCGGTGAGATCCTGCGACGGATCAAGCGTCTTTTAAAGCCTGATGGAAAACTTTTTATTCAAGTTCCTGATGTTGCCCGTCAAGATCTTGATTTGTTTACGTTTGATCATGCGTCTCATTTTGATCGAGATTCTTTGATGGAGCTTATGCAACGTCATGGTTGGAGTTGTGTGATCGATGTTTGTAGCTCTTTTCCTAATTGTCTTACGGCTTCTTTCAAATTGGATCTGCAACCGTCTTTATTGAAGTTTAATTCGGTGAAAGAGCCGTTGGCAAAGGGGAAGCAATGGCTGAATCGTTTAAACAATCGTTGCGCGCGCTTAGAGAAGGAAATGACTTCCAGCTCACTCCAGGTAATTATTTTTGGAACGACACCGGCGAGCTTAGCGATCTATCTCATCGCTCCGGATCGAGTTCATGCATTTATGGATGAGGACCCTCGACGAGTTGGCAAAAAATGGCAAGATAAAGAGGTGATTGCGCCAAAAGAGCTTGTAGGACCTGCTTTAATTGTTTTTGCATTGGAGGAAACGCGAGCTTCCCAAATATCCACTCGTTTGCGTGAAGAAAATTGCTGGAGTAAATCCGTAGAGTTTTGTTTTTAGGATGGAACTGTGTTCTTTCAAAAGGTTTCGAGTTCTAATGTTATTGTCGTTATAATTAGCAATCCAAAGGAATAAATATGCATCTGATCCGTCGTCAAACCTGTCGTGTCTGTGGTTCTAAATCATTAACACCTGTAATAACACTGGGACAACAGTTTCTTCAGGGATCATTTTCTAAGCCTGGAGAGATCGACCCTCCACTCAGACAGATTGAGCTTTCCTTGGTTCGCTGTGACCCAACGAAAGATGAAAAGGCGTGTGGCCTCCTACAGATGGAGCATACGGTTCCGCCTGCGATTCTTTATTCGAATTATTGGTATCGTTCGGGAACCAATCAAACGATGCGAAATCATTTGAAGGGAATTGTTGAATCGGCGATGGAAAGACATCCATTCAAGCAAGGATTGGTTCTTGATATTGGTTGTAATGACGGGACGCTACTTCGGTCCTATCCCGAGTCGATTGAAAAGTTTGGCGTTGATCCCTCTGATGTTGCGCAAAGCGGGAAGGGGAATTATACAGTGGTTCGAGATATCTTTCCATCACCAGAGCTCACGAAATTGATTGGCGGTCGTAAATTCGATATCATCACTTCGATTGCAATGTTCTATGATTTAGAAGACCCCACTTCTTTTGTGAAGTCGATTCGAGACCATCTTGCTGAAGATGGGCTTTGGATTTTCGAAATGTCTTACATGCCGTTGATGCTTAAACAGAATTCCTATGACACGATCTGTCACGAGCATCTCGAGTATTATCATTTGGCAGCCATTGAAACCATCTTGAAGTTAGCGGGAATGAAGGTGGTTGATGCGACTTTGAACGATATTAACGGGGGAAGTATTCGCTGCTACGCGACTCATCAAACGAGTTTTTGTTATAAAAATGAGAGTGCATTGGGAAGTCTTCAAAATCTTCGTCGCGAAGAATTTGATCTTGAGCTTGATACGGATAAACCATTTAAGCATTTTCAAGATCGTATTAACGTGCATCGGGAGGAGTTAAATACACTTTTGAAAAGGCTCAAGAAAGATGGAAAAAAGATTCATATCTATGGGGCATCAACGAAAGGGAATACCATTCTTCAATGGTGTGGGATAGACCATCGAATCATTGATTGTGCGGCTGAACGAAATCCAGATAAATTTGGGGCTCGAACGCTCGGAACCGATATCCCGATTGTTAGCGAAGAGGAGTCCCGCAAGCTGAAGCCCGACTATTATCTTGTCCTTCCGTGGCATTTCCAGGATGAATTTATTGAACGCGAAAAAGAGACCATTCGGGCAGGAACCGCAATGATCTTCCCTCTTCCTCACGTTCGTATTGTGACTGCCAAAGATTTGAAATAGAAAGAGCTGCATTCTGTTTTTTAGTTTCTCTTAGATGTCGATATCACTAATCATTGGAGCGGGAGGCCAGGATGGTACGCTTCTGACAAAGCATCTACAAGGATGTGGAGAGAATGTACTTAGGATTGGTAATGGATGGCTAGAAGAGAGGATAGGAGCTAAAACCCAATTTGACCTATTTTCTCAAAAACAACTCTTTGAACTGATCAAAAAAACAAAACCGGATCGAGTTTTTTACCTTGCAGCCTATCATCACTCGTCATCGCAAAAAGACTTATTGGACTCCGATCAACTCTGGGAAAAAAGTGAAAAGACCCATGTCGCCGGTTTTCGCTATCTACTCGAATCGGTAAGATCTGCTGCAATTAAACCTTCCATTTTCTATGCTGCCTCAAGCCTTGTTTTTGGAAATCCGAAAACAGCTCCACAGAGTGAATCAACCTCCTTACAGCCTGTATGTGTCTATGGAATCACGAAGACGACAGGTGTGCACCTATCTCAATTTTATCGGAACACCTATCAACTTCGTGTGAATGTTGGCTATCTCTACACTCACGAATCAACGCTTCGTGGAGATGCGTTTGTCGCCAAAAAGATCGTGAATGGGTTGAAAGCGATTGCACTAGGCACGAGTTCGGAGCTGACACTTGGCGACCTCAGTGCGGAGGTCGATTGGGGATATGCGCCAGATTTTGTTCGTGCGATGGATTTGATTACTCAACAACCCCGAGCGGATGATTATGTTATCTCGACGGGAGAGGTTCACACCGTGGGTGAGTTCGCGCAAATCGGCTGCCGACTTTTAGGGCTCGATTTTCAGAAAACGGTTCGGGAGAATTCCGCACAGATTGTTCGTCAGCCTCGGAAACTTCTGGGGGATTCCGCCCATCTCCGAAAGGTCACAGGATGGAGACCATCGGTTACTTTCAGTGAAATGGTGGAAAAACTCTTCGATCCGACAAGTTAAATTACAATTCCATATTTTTCATGAATCCTTCGCTACTCATTATGATTCCGACCTATAACGAGGTTGAAAACGCTCCGCGAATTTTCAAACAGATTCAAGATCTTAACCTTGCGGCAGATGTTTTGTTTATTGACGATGGTTCACCGGACGGAACAGCTAAAGCCATTGAAGCATTACTTCCGCAACATCCCAATCTCGCTTTGATTAAACGGAAGGGGAAGCTTGGAATTGGGAGCGCACATCTTGAAGGTATTTCCTATGCCTACGAAAATCGTTATCAGCGATTGCTGACGATGGATTGTGATTTTACGCATGATCCTAAAAATATTCCCGATTTGCTAGAAGCTCTCAAAGGGTATGATCTCGCTCTCGGATCGCGCTATCTGCAGTCTGGAAGTCTATCAGAATGGAATCCTTTTCGTAAAGCTGTGACCGTTTTTGCTCACTTTCTTACGAGAACTCTTTTGGGTTTAACTGAGGATGCAAGTGGAGCTTTTCGGGTTTACGATCTTCAAAAGATTTCTTGGGATACTTTTAAGTTGATCACGGCGCGAAGTTATTCATTCTTTTTTGAAAGTCTTTTTATTCTTCGAAAAAACAATTATCACGCCAATCAGATTCCAATTCATCTTTCTGCCAGAACTTATGGAAATTCAAAGATGTCGATCCGTGAGGCGTCACGAAGCTTTCGATTTTTGATAGCGCTTTTTCTTGGCAATCTTTCTTGCCCCGAGCAGTTTCGCGTAGGGAAGGTGAGTGTTGAAGCTCGGCCTGGAATTATTGATCCACAAGGATGGGATCCTTATTGGAACAAAAAGGGGAGCGCGAGTGGGTTGCTTTATCAGGTGATCGCCGCATTTTACCGTCAAATGATCATTCGACGGAATCTCCAGTATTGGATTCAACGAGCGTTTCAATCGAATTCTCGCTTGCTTCACGCGGGCTGTGGTAGCGGTCAGGTGGATCGGGATCTCCACAAGACTTGGAAAGTGACAGGCCTCGATATATCGCTTCCTGCTCTTCGTCAATATAGGGTGAATAATCCCGACGCGAGTTCAGTGGATCATGGGAGTATTCTTGCGCTGCATTATCAGGATCATACTTTTGATGGAATTTATAATTTAGGAGTCATGGAGCATTTTCAAATCGATGAAATTGATTCCATCCTAAAAGAATTTTCTCGGGTGCTGAAACCCGGGGGTAAAGCCCTTTTATTTTGGCCTCATGCGAATTCGACGAGTGTTTTTGTGCTGAAGATCATCCATCTCTTTTTCCGGTTTCTCACGAAGAGTCCGGTTCAGCTGCATCCACCTGAAATTACTTACATCAAGTCAAGAAACCAAGCGCAACAGTTGATCCAGGGAAGTGGATTTAATTTAGTTAATTATTCTTTTGGTCCGCGAGACTTTTGGGTCCAGGCAGTTTTGATTTTAGAAAAAAAATAAATCATGAGATTCGTTTTATAATTTTGGCTCCGTTATGAAGGATATCATTCTCTCAGTTGAAAATGTCTCTAAGCAATATTTTATTGGAGCCTCATTGCGCGAGTCTCAAGGTTTGCGCCACACCCTGGAGGATGGGATTCGTCGGCTTTTTCGAAGGTCAGATCCTTCTCTATCTCAAAGTTCGGAGACTGAATTTTGGGCGCTTAGTAACCTCTCGTTTGAGATTGCTAAGGGTGACGTCGTTGGAATTATTGGGCGTAATGGTGCAGGGAAAAGCACGCTTTTAAAAATCCTCAGTAGGATTACTCAGCCGACATCTGGAAAAGTTCGAATTCGAGGTCGCGTCGCAAGCTTGCTTGAGGTAGGGACTGGTTTTCATCCGGAGTTAACGGGACGAGAAAATATTTTCTTAAACGGAACAATTCTTGGGATGTCGCACAAGGAGATTCGCGGTAAATTTGATGCTATTGTTGCTTTCTCTGAGATTGAGAAGTTTATTGATACCCCTGTGAAGCGCTATTCTTCAGGAATGTACGTAAGGCTCGCTTTTGCGGTTGCGGCTCATTTAGAGCCGGAGATTCTTGTCATAGATGAAGTCCTTGCCGTTGGTGATGCACAGTTTCAAAAGAAATGTTTAGGTAAAATGGAATCGGTAAGCAAAGAGGGGCGAACCGTGCTCTTCGTGAGTCATAGTATGCCGACGATTAGCTCGCTCTGCACCCGATGTATTCTTTTAGAAGAGGGAAAAATTCTGATTGATGGAGAAGTATCAAAGGCAATTCTTCGGTACTACTATCATGAGGAAGATTCTTGTGCGATCACACGCTATCCTGGAAAACCAAGAGCTCAGGGGGGAGTGAATTCTGATGCCGATTCGATTGTCGGCCTGCTATCGCTCGCGATTGAAAGCAGAGACGGGAGGGTGAATTCAAGTGTGGAAATCGACGCGGAGTGTCAGTTGCGACTTCGATATCGAGTTTTTGAGTCTGTTGATTATGTTCTTGCGCCTAATCTCCATTTTTTTCGTGCAGATGGCTCCTGTGCCTTCGTTAGTTTTTGCTCGGGTGTGACTCCCTTGCCGGTAGGCGATTATGAGGCAATTTGTCTAATTCCGAAAGATCTTTTAAACGAGGGGGTCTATTTTGTTGGTGTTAGCATCAGCTCATTCCATCAAGGTGTCATCACTCATCTTTGGCAGCCGAACAGTATTACTTTTAATGTGCGTGATCCTATCGAGGGAATAAGCACACGAGGAGGATATCCAGGCACGATGCCGGGTGCTCTTCGTCCTGCGCTGGACTGGAGTCATACGAAAATTTAATCTCAGAATGGCATTTACAGTAATCATCATCGTCGGATTTTTAACTCATGGGCCGCTACTTTTGAGTCGGGGCTTGTATGCAGATGGCTGGTGGTACGATTTTGCAATTCGTCAAAAGAATTGGAGGATTCTACAGGGTTTCTTTTCTGAGGTTGGACTTAATCTTAACTATTATCTGCTTCGGTTTTTTTACTCCATGGGAGGTTGGATGATCTTCCGGTGGATTTCGCTTTTTAGTGTCATCGGATGTTCGATGTGCGTTTACTCGATCATGAGCTCAATTCCTGGATGGAGCCATGAGGTCGCATTGGTCATTGCCCTCACTACATTGCTTTTCCCTTCAGATCATTCACTCGTCGATGTTGTCGTCTCAATTCAGTATCACGCAATGAAGTTTTCTTACTATTTAGGCATCATGTTGATTTGGGGTTTGGGTCCTCCGCATGAAGCGAGTGGGATCCGCCTCTATTTCGGATTGTGCGCCATCTTTTTTGGATTTCACGCCAATTCCCTGCTTCCATTCCATTATGCCCTCATTGGCTTTCTCGGCTATTTTCATGGCGGAGTGGATTGGAGTTGGTGGGAATTGCTTTTCAAAAAACAACCCGTTTTGTTCCTATTGCCAATATTTTTTTGGGGATATAAAGAGTTGATAACCCCTCGTCATGGGCCCTACCGAGAATATAATCGGGTCAAATTTACCGTTCCAAGGCTTATTTTTGGAATGGGGGGTGCATTTTATTATCCTTACTGGAAGACTTTGATTAAAATCCTTCGGGAGATGAAGCATTTTCCATGGATCACCATGGGGATTAGTCTTTTCTGGCTCGCTAGTTTTCCTCTCGTGAGTGGAGGGGAGCTCGTTTTAATGGCCCCCTTTTTGAAAATGATTTGGGGTGGTGTATTTCTGACACTGAGTGGGAGTTTTGCCTACGCGGTTGTTGGGTTAGGACACCCGATGCAGGGGATTGGGACGCGCTATAATCTTCTGCTCGCAACACCGATGAGTTTAATGGTGACTGGAATAGGAGGGTTAATCATATCGAAATTCTTTCCTGCTCGAGGCGATTTGTTGATCATTTTGGCGATAGGATGGCTGCTCGTGCTTTGGGGACATTGGATGATGATTTATGGTTGTTATTTTTACGAAAGCGTTAAGTACGATGCGTTTAAAAATGCTCTCAAAAATATTTCCACTTCTGATCGGGTCTCTTGGATTGGAGTCACGGACTCGTTCCCGATTCCGTGGGTAGGAGCGGAGTGTCAAGATGTCTATTGGACTTCTATTTTTCAGTCCATTTGGGAAAAACCGCTTTTTGCAGTGCGTGGATCGATATTTGGGCGTCATTTGAGCTCACTTTTGAGTGCTTGGAAGGGGATCTCCGTTCATGAATTGATCGGACCTATTCCGGAGAAGCATGATGCTCGTGATATCGAATTATTACCTATTGATGGTCACCCACCTTCTTGTTATGGCTGGGACTTTGCGCTTCGTGGATGGAAAGGCGTCTTTCTCAGGGTAATTTCGAAGTCACGACATGAGGAATGGAGCAATCGACAGATCAAGATCTGTCTGACGGAAATCTTTATCATCCCTAACACAAAATCTTAACCTCTTCAGGGTGTGATTTCGCTACTTGAAATTTAAGACTTTGCTTTACTGAAATCACCTCAAGCTTTATATCAAACTAATGAAACCAAGAATAAAAATTAAAAAAGTTGTTATACGAGGGGAATCGCTTCCTTATATTGATTTTTACTCTTCCCATGGGATCATACCGACAAGACAGGACATTACAAATTTTCAAAAGCATTTGCAGAGAAGAAAGTCCCTCTATTATCATCTGGGGATACCTGATGGTGTTTGGAAGAACTCGTCAGTCTTGGAAATTGGACCTGGGAGCGGCCACAATGCAATTGTTACTGCATCGATGAGACCAAAGCGGTATCTTTTGGTTGATGCAAATGGGCCTAGTATTGATAGTACGAGATCTCTTTTACAGAAACATACGCCCTCTGCAAATTTCGAATTAATTCAAAAGCCGGTTCTCGAATTCAAAACTCGCGAGAGATTTGATGTGGTACTTGCCGAGGGATTGATTCCGATGCAGAAGGATCCTAAAAGCTTTTTAAAGCACATCTCTGAATTTACGGCAAACGAAGGGATTTTGGTTTTCACCACGAACGACTCCATTTCTGTTTTTTCTGAAATGCTTCGACGCTGGCAGGGATGGAATTTATGTAGAGGAGTGAATGATTTTGAAAAAAAAGTTGAGATTCTCGCAAATTTTTTCCTAAAAGATATTGAGTCTTTGCCCGGTATGTCTCGATTGCCGAAGGATTGGGTAACCGATCAGCTCATTCATCCATGGGCAGGTCCTCTTTTTTCAATCCCTGAGGCGGTGAGTGTCCTTGAGAAGAGCTGGGTTTTCTTAGGGGTTTCTCCTCGTTTCATTCAAGATTGGAGATGGTACAAGACAATTCATGGTAGTGCTTATCTCAATAAGCAGTTTTTGAGAGATCAATATTATAAAAATGCGCATCAACTTTTAGACTGCCGCAATTGTGCGCTTCCTTTGGTTCCGAGTATCAACCGGAGAGTTGAAACCATCACTCAAGAGGTTTTTAATCGGGTATTTAAACAGGAACGAGGTCAGCAAGCGTTTCCTGCGGCTCTTCTTGCTCGTAAAACTCGTGAAATTTCGAAACTTGTACAAGGGGTGCTTCCTGAAACCTCAAAGTCATTAAATGCATTTTGTGATTCAATCGATAGCGCGAAGTCGTTTAAGCAACATGTTAAAGGTTTTGCTTCGCTTTGGGGGCGTGGGCAGCAATATATGAGCTTTGTCAGGCAGGCTGACGCAGTCTCATCGGCATTATGAGCCTTGGAGCCGCAGGGATCCTAGTCACTGCATTTGAGAGGATATGTTTCAAAAACTAAAAGAAGCACTAAAAAGAATTCCCCTTTTGTGGGAGGTGATTCAAATTCGTGATGCATTGCTTCGAGTGCTTCAAGAGATTAATCAATTGCGAGTTCTTTTGGCAAAGCGAGAGCTGGAGCATCTCCTTCAAGGGGAACGCTACCGGGATCCGCGCAGACTTCATTTATTTGAGTTTCAAGTGAATTCACAGAATGGAGAGGATGGGATTATTCACGAAATTTTTAATCGGATCGGTAGAACGAACCGAATTTTTGTCGAGATTGGGGTTGGAGATGGAGGGGAAAATAACACGGCGTTTTTACTCTCAATGGGATGGAGTGGCTATTGGATTGATGGGCTGGAGAGCGCTGGGCGTCATCTTTCAAATCGAAAAGATATTCCGGCCGGTACGATTTCATTTCTTCAGCGTATGGTTACGAGGGAGAATATTGAGTTTATCTTTAAAGAGCTTCGTGTCCCCAAGGAGTTTGATTTGCTTTCAATCGATATTGACCAAAACACTTACTACATCTGGGAGGCTTTGGGTAGTTTTCGGCCAAGGGTAGTGGTCATCGAGTATAATGCAAATTTACCTGCTTCGATTGACTGGAAGGTTAATTATTCGAGCGCACGGAGCCACGATGGGAGCAAAAATTTTGGAGCAAGTTTAAAGGCACTTGAAATCCTTGGAGCTAAATTCGGATATGCGCTTGTTGGCTGCGATCGGAATGGATGCAATGCGTTCTTTGTGAAAAATGATTGTGTAGGTGATTTGTTTTTAGCTCCCTTTACGTCAGAAAACCACTATGAAAAGTTAAAGTATGAGTGTGTTGTTAATGAAGGACATGGTAAGTCAATTCTTGACCGTCCAATATAATTCCGGAGGGCATGAAAAGTATGGCTATCAAAAACTTGCTTCTAAGTTTATTTAAAAACATCGTTAGGCCAATTTTTCATTTGTTCGGCTTTGATCTCGTTCGATATGTTGGGACAGTTTCAGATAGGGATTCCTATCGTTCGGGTCAGTATAAAGATCTAAAGCACTTTTCGACTTCTACAGGGGAGTATTATCTTCCTGATTTGAATGAAGATAACATCATCAATGCGATTAAATCGGATCTGATATTTGACGAGCCAATTTACAATCTTTCAAAAAGATTTATAAGGGAGGGGACGGTCGTATTGGATATCGGTTCGAATTTCGGTCAGATGGCTATTTTATTTTCTAAGCATATCGGAAATGGTGAGGTGCATGCGTTTGAAGCAAATGACTTTGTCTATTCGGTATTATGTCGGAACATCGAGGCAAATTCAAAGTGTATTATCCCTCATTTTGGGGCGGTACATGACGAATCGAACACACTTCTATATTTCCCAGAAACAGATCTTCAGCGCTTTACGTCGTTTGGCTCCTATGGGATCGATTATGTTCACCATAAGGGGCGCCCCGTTTCTACAATCGTGATCGATGAGATTAAATTTGATCGAGAGATTAGTTTTGTGAAAATTGATGTTCAGGGGGGTGATTTGCATGTGTTGAGGGGAATGAGAAATACCATCATGAAGCACAGGATGCCGATCATATTTGAGTACGAGTACTTATTTGAAGATGATCTTAAGCTTTCCTTTCAAGAATACGTCGATTTTGTGAAAAACATTAACTACCGATTTGAAAAAGTGATTATGGGTCAAAACTACCTGATCCTTCCAGAAGAAGCCCCTGAATGAGAAGATCCTTAAGATTTTTTATTGTTCAAAATCTTTGTAGAGTTCTGGTCAGGTTTCAGTCTGTAGAGACCGCGTCTACACGGTTAGCGAACCTCTCACTTGTTCCGATAAACGAAATTCTCCACACGAGTCTTGATTGGCAGGATCGATTGTGGACCGCCTCATTGGAGAGAGTTGTTGAAGATCATGTTAAAAAGAATGTCTCTGCCGAATCGGTGCTTGTGCTCCCAAGACTCGGGGGGGGCGTTGGTGATACCATGACGGTTCTTAATTATGGGATGATTATGGCGAGGGAGCTTCAAAAAAATGTTTGTTACGTGGCGCCGGCAGTTCATCCGCACACTTGTTATGCGGAGCTTTTATTAAGACCTGAAGAGAGCGCACTTTTGGGCGGCGATTGGTTGAAGTCAGTACTAAAGCACCTAACAAGTAAGGCTCAATGTGTCAAAGAGGACTCAAGAGAGTATATGAAGGCGACGATGCCTCTTTCTCATTATCTTCTTCACTTGCTTCGTCAATATGGAGATAAGCACAACAAATTCCGCTATGATATGGAAGATTCCTATGATCCTTTGAAGGATCCCAAGATTGTTAATGAGGTGAATCCGATGCTGAAAGAGGAATTTATTGCTTATTGTAAGCAAAATAATCTTCTAGCATCCCTTTGTCGATATCTTGATTTGCTTGATGCAAAGTGGGAATTAGAAGTTCCAACTTATCCTTTCCTTCAGAATACAAAATTTGACTCTCTTAAGAAGGAGATTGGGATCACAAAGCCTTACATTGTCCTTCATATCAAGTTAAAACAAGATTATCCTGAACGTGACACTTATTACATTGGGAATCCCTCAGCTTACAAGGAGGGAATTGAGTGGCTTCTTGAATTGGGCTTCCAGGTTGTTTGTATTGGATCGCCAGATGAGCCATCCTATAAGGAGTCCATTCATATCACTTCGGGTGATTTGATCGATTACCATCATCATACGACACATACATTAGAAAATGATCTGAGACTTATTCATGGTTGTGAATTCATGATCGGATGTTGCTCTGGTCCAGCGACGCTCTGCGATCTCTTTTTAAAGCCATTACTTCGATTGAATGCTTATATGTTTTGTATGGTGGAAATGAAGGGGTATCAACGATATTATCCAATGAATCTTAGGAAAACTCACTCAGGACAACTTGCATCCTGGGATGAGTTGCTTGAGTCTCGCCTTTTATTTACCAAAGATCCTCAGAAACTTAAAAGTGACGGCTATGAGATTGAATTCAATAGCTCAGATCAGATTCTTGGTGCAATTAAAGAGTTTCACAAGTTATATGAGACAAAGACTTGGAGAGTCATGAGTGACGCTCAGGTTGCATATCGGAGATCGATCCGGCCTATTCATGTGACCTTGAATCATGGGTCCAGCTTGCCGTGCGATCACTTTCTAGCTCAACGAAATAGCACTCATTGAAGATAAGCAAAATAGCGATTTTATTTACAGACTATCACATTGATTACTCGCCAAGCACGTTACAGCTTTTTTTAGGCTTGGAGAGGCTGTTTGATGTAAAGCTACTGGCATTCAGGTATCGGGGGCAACCTCCATTGCCGTTTTCATGTGTAACCATTGGGGATGGGGCCGGTTGGGCGATTTTGATAAGCACGATTGATCGGTGTTATCATCATCTTTCATCTCTTCGAAAGGTTCCCTTTGAGCGGCGTCAAGATATTGGTCGTTGGGTTAGATCTTGGCTTGCATGGATTCGTCTCTATTTTAATAGGCCCGATTTACTGATTGCGGTTGATTATCGGGCGGTCTTGATCGGCCAGAGTCTGAGGCTGCGAACACACCTTCTCTCGTTAGAAGTTCCACGCAAAAATGACCCATTTTATCAAAAGGTTGATCCACGAGTGATTGAAAAGGTGCTCATACAATCGAAAGAGCGGTTTGAGTATCTTTTTCCTCAAACAACTAAGAAGTGGTTCTTGATTCCTAATTCAGCCGAAATTGACGAAACGGCCTGTGCGAATAAGAGACGAAGTGGGATCGTATTTTGTGGGGCACCTCAACCGTTGTTCGGGATCGATTTCGTCGCAGAGTTTGCCCAAAAATACCCGCAAGAGCAAGTGACCCTCAAGGGCCCTTTTGTGAGAGAGGTTGCGGAGCGTTATCTTCGCAAAAATATTCGATTTGTTATCGATGATTCTTATACAGAAATTGGGGATCTTCCTCAATCGCTACAATATTTCGAAATTGGATTGTGTTTTTATTTATTGAGTTTAGTCGATGAGAATTATTCTAATCGTTATAATTACGAATCTGCTCCTTCAGGAAAACTCTTTAGTTACTTTTCGGCAGGGATTCCTGTCATTGGTACTAATATTCCAGGTCTTTCTATTGTGACAGATTATCAGGCGGGAGTTCTCATTGATCAGCATGACCCGGAGTCCATTGCAGGTGCAGTGCAACGGATACGCTCTAATTATGCGAGCTTCCAAAATGGCGCAATTCGAGCCTCTCGTAATTATTCATTCAGTAAATATCTGAATCTGTATATTAATGATTTAGGCGGGGGCTGTTCTTGCTCTTGAGTAAGCGAAGACTTTATTAAACGGGTAATCATGATATGATGTTGAAGCCATTTAGAAAAATAGTTTTAAAAATAAGAAATCGCCTATTATGGGAGAGGAATATTTATCGTGCTCGCCGGAATTCATTAAAATTTTTGAAAGCCATTAGAAATCTTGAGGCAAGGGTAGATGATCCTATTTTTGTTAAAGTCGGTGCAAACGATGGAATTGCGGGTGACCCTTCAGGAGAAAGTCTCTTAAAATCAAAAAGATGGCGGGGGGTTCTTGTTGAGCCAGTGCCTTATATCTGTGATAGGCTACATTCCGTTTTTAGGAACGAGAGTCGTTTTGTGATCGAAAATATCGCGATCAGCTCACAGGAGGGTGAAAAAGTCTTTTACTTTCTTCGACCTGAAGTGAAAGATGTATTTCCAGATCTTCCTGTTTGGTATGATCAAATTGGTTCCTTTGATCGGAATCACATTCTCAAGCATTTTGAAGTGAATGTCGCAAATTGGATTGAAGAAATTTCAGTTAAAACATCGACCTTAACAGGGCTCGTTGATCGGCACCGATTAAGAGAGGTACATTTTTTGCATATTGATACGGAAGGTCATGATGACTATGTACTTGAATCGCTTGATCTGATGAGTGTTCGACCTTGGATTATTTATATTGAGCACAAACATCTCACGCTTGAGAGGAAAAAACGAATTTGCTCAAGACTCAGCGACTATAAAATTCTTGATTGTGGCGACGACTATTTTGCCTGTCGGAGTGAGGCTAAGGAAACGAAATGAAGATTTTAAATCGATTGCAGTCAATCGTCATTCTCCTCAAAAAAGGAGGAGTCGATGAACTATGGAATACCTTGAATGTCAAATTTGGTGTCCCCATTTCTTCTTCTGCGAGATGGAGAGTTGGGATTCGTCAGGAAATTCTCTTTTGGCGCGAGTACTTTAGTACAAAGGGGCTTCATTGGCCTAAACTCTATCAACTACGATTTGACCCGGAACTCCCCTTGCAGAAACGTATTGCGGATCACCTTCCTAGTCAGAAGATTGTTAAGATTCTTGATGTTGGAGCGGGTCCTCTGACTTATCTGGGAAAAAAACATCCTACGTGTGAGTTACAGATCATTGCGGTTGATCCACTGGCAGAGATTTATAGTGAAATACTAGATGAATTTAAGATAACTCCACTGATTCGGACCCAAAAGGCTGCGGCGGAACAACTCACGAGATCATTTTCGAGAGGGCAGTTTGATTTAGTTTTCGCTCGCAACTGTATTGATCACTCAACTGATCCCATTCTTTGCGTTGAGCAGATGTTGGAAGTGGTGAAGCCAGGCGGTTGGGTATTGATGGAGCATTGCTTAAATGAGGGAGTTTCTCAAAACTATGAGGGGCTTCATCAGTGGAATTTTTCGATTGATTCGAAATCTCACTTTATTATTTCCTCACGAAACTCCTCGGTTGATATGACACTTCGTTTAAAGAACCGCGCCATTATTTTATGTAAAATTGAAAAGGAAAACCCGGAATCAGAGGGAGTTCAAGAGATCCTAATCACACGTATTCAGAAGAAGAGCTCATGAAGATTGTTGTCACGATTGGATCTCTAAATCTGAAACCGGAGATGAGGGCGGTGCTTGAGAGCTTTTGCGCCTTTCATCCCGAGTATCAGCCCTACTGTCTTTATCTTGAGTCTTGCGATAAAAATCAGCTCATTCCTTCGGTTAGACCGATTTTTATTGAAGATCTCGGGCTGGATTCATCGATTGAGTGGCGATTTAAATATGATGTACGTTGTCTAGCAGCCGCATTGCGCCCTTATCTTCACGAAGCGCTTTTCCTTCAGTATGGGGCTGATGAAATCGTTTATATTGACTCAGATTTGCTCTTTTTAAGAAAAATGGATGATTTGTCGATCATTCATCAAGATCACTCGATTGCACTTACCCCATGCATGCTCAAAGATCCTCCGCTCGATGGAAAAAAGCCAGGCGATGAGGTCTACCGACTTACCGGAATGTACAATGGCGGTTTTCTTGCATTGAAGAAAGATGATTCTACCATGGCTTTCCTGACATGGTGGAAGGAGAAGCTTAATCTTTATTCAGTGCATTATGTGGATCGAGGATATTTTGGGGATCAAAAGTATCTTGATGTGGTTCCGCTTTATTGGGGGGTTAATATTCTTAAAAGTCCTGCATTGAATGTAGCATTTTGGAACGTTCATGAGCGACATTTGACTTTGAAGGATGATATTTTTTATTCGAATAATATTCCACTCGTATTTTTTCATTTCAGTGGTTTTGAGTCAAATCGTCCTGATCTTCTTACTCGTGCGGCTTTTGAACGTGTAGAGGACGTCGATCCAATGGTGATTCAGCGGCTAAAAGAGAAATATCTCTCTTTGATGGTCAACTCATGTGGAGGTACGAATCAAGAAGTGCGATACTTCTTTAATCGATTTTCTAACCAGCTTCCGATTCACCCTGAAACCCGAGATTACTACCGTTTTTTGCCATCTTCGCTAAAGCCTTCTGATCCGTTTAATAGCATCGAATTAATGACGCATACGATTTCGAAGAATTTAGAAGATAAATTATTAAGGAGAGGCCTTAGGTATTTTGAAAAAATAGGGAAACCATTCTGCGCCATTTTAGGAGGCATGATTACATTCATTTTCCCTCAGAAATTGCTAAGGAAATTCTGATCTCACTTGAGAAATGTTTAAGAAAGATTTTCACGCGCCCTATTTGGTGGTGTGAGAGAAATTGGCCCTATTTTGGCCTTCAGGCGATTTTTAATGCTCCACCATTGTATGCGGATCCTCTCAGCTCCAATCGCCTCATTGTACTTACAACCCCAGCAAATTGGATGAATGCATGTTGGTGTCTCTATTCTCTCGTGCTTGCCTTTCCGATTCCCCTGCAGATTACCTTGTACTACGATGGTCATCTTTCTGAGTCAGTACAGAGAAAGATCCAGGCCCTTTTTCCAAGTTTGGTCATTTTAAGCTTAGAAGGCATTTGTGAAACGATTCCGCAATCAAAAAGGCAATTATTTCGCCAGAACACTTTAATGCGCAAGGCCTTTATGATTGATTATGAGTGGACTCGAGGAGGCTTCCTTTTTTCAGATGATGATGTTTTAGGGTTTCGGACATTAACGGATCTTAGTAATTTAATGCGAGAGGGCCGTGCATTTCATATTGGCGCGGATGAAGGATTCCGCTGCGATGAGAAATTCAAGGTGGCTTTAATGAGTTCTGGAATTGAAATCGAACCTCACTTTAATTCAGGTTTCTTTTATCTGCCGAGGAAGACCCATTTGGAGATCACTGCAGAAAATCTTCTGAATGATTATGACTATGATCCGAGTTCGTGGTTTCTAGAACAGACGTTGATTGGAGCTTTACACTCATTATCGAATTCCATGCTCCTAGATCGATCAAGCTATGTTTCTAATTGCACCCGGCAGTTTTATTTCGAGAAGGAAGTTGATTATTCGTCAATTCACTTAAGGCATTTCATGGGCCCCGTTCGTCATTTAATGCCGCTCCATGGGGTTCCTTTTCTTAAAAAAAGGCTTCAGTTTTCAGCCTAAATTATGATTAAATATCCTACGATTCAGTTTTGGGGGCATCAACATCAGACTTCTCTTTGCGACCGGTGGATTGCCCTTTTGCTTCATAAATGGGGGAGGATGGGGGCGATTGAGAAGGGGATCTACGAGCACTATCTAAAACCAGGAATGACGGTTGTTGATGCAGGGGCCAATCAAGGTATTTATACGCTTCTCGCATCTCAAATGGTGGGTCCGGAGGGAAAGGTTTACGCATTTGAGCCTGAAAAGCGTCTTTTTAAGGACCTTCAGTGTACGATGACATTAAATCATATTGTGAATGTGTTTTTATATCCACTTGCATTAGGTTCGGTTGAAAAGAGAGCCACGCTGAAGGCAGGGGTTTTTAATCGTGGGGATAACCGTGTTGTGGAAGATGATTTCGGAGATGCGATTTCGATTGTCCGACTTGATCAGATTGTTGACCCTCAAGGAATTGATTTTCTTAAAATCGATGTACAGGGATACGAATATGAGGTCCTTCAAGGAATGATGCCTCAGATGATAAAGGGGGGGCCTAAAGTCATATTTTTTGAACTTTGGAATGAAGGGCTCGAGCGGGTTGGAGCATCATCAAAAGAGTTGTTGATCCTTTTGCAAGATAGTGGATATCAACTGGGTGAATTTGAAAATTCAAAATTTAACCCCCTTTCCGTTGAAGCGATCTTGCATCGTGCTCAAAGGACGTGGGAAAATTTTTTAGCCATAAGATAAAATATGAACGACATCAATTCTCGTATCCTCAGTCAACTTTCTAAGCACTATGACGATTTTGGTGCCGCCCCGAATTGGGCTGCTTGCCATTATCGAAAACTATTGGCTTACTATTACGCTCGAATGATTCCTAAAAATGCGAGCATCCTCGAAATCGGGTGCGGACAGGGGATGCTCCTTTCACTTCTTCCGAACCGCGATATTACAGGGATTGATCTTTCACACAACCAAGTGGAAGCAGCAAAAAAGTGTGTTCCCTATGGAAAATTTGAGGTGGGTGCTGGTGAAAATTATCCTTTTCAAAGGAAGTACGATTATATTCTCATTTCGGATACCATTAATTTTGCGGCGGACGTTCAACATATTTTTGAAAACATCCAGCATGCAGCACACGCGGAGACGCGCCTCTGCATTAATTTCTTCAATCATCTATGGAAGCCATTTGTTTCATTGGGGGTTTTGCTTGGACTCAAGGCAAAGCAGAAGGAATGTAATTGGCTCAGCGTGAATGATGTGAGAAATCTACTCGCACTTTGTGGATGGAAAGTGATTACTCAAAGAGGAAAAGTACTTCTTCCTCTTCCTTTCTTTGGCGTTGAGGAAATACTTAATCGTTATTTAGCGCCTTTTGTCGATCATCTCTGTTTGACCGTATTTATGATTGCGAGGAAGGAGGTGTTGAATTCTGAGATCTCCCGTCCCTCTGTTTCAATCATAATTCCTGCACGTAACGAAGAGGGAAATATAGAGCAAGCCGTCTTACGGATTCCTAAAATGTCTGAGAGTCAAGAGATTATCTTTGTGGAGGGAAACTCAAAGGATCAGACTTGGGAGAAGATTCAAGAGATCAAAGCCACCTATTCGCATTTAAATATTCGAATCATGCAGCAGCGCGGCATTGGCAAGGGCGATGCAGTTCGAATGGGATTCAGTGAGGCTCAAGGTGATATTTTAATGATTTTGGATGCAGATTTGACTGTTGGGCCAGAAGAATTGCCAAAGTTTTATCAGGCGATCGCTTCAGGTCGCGCAGAGTTTGCAAATGGTGTTCGACTTGTCTATCCGATGGAAGACGAGGCAATGAGGTTTTTTAATCTTATTGCAAACAAGTTTTTCAGCGTAACATTTAGCTGGCTGCTTAATCAATCGATTAAGGATACCCTCTGTGGGACAAAAGTACTTCGGAAATCGGATTACGAGAAAATTGTTAGAGACCGATCCTACTTCGGAGATTTCGACCCTTTTGGCGATTTTGATTTGATATTCGGCGCCTGCCGTCAAAACTTGCAAGTTGTCGATATTCCTATTCGATATGGGAATCGCACTTATGGCACAACAAATATTCAGCGATGGAAGCATGGATGGCTGCTTTTAAAAATGGTCATTTTTGCTGCTCGTAAGATTAAATTTATTTAATTTTATGAATTCTGAGGTAGAAAGCATCGATCGTCATAATCGCGAAATTCAGGAGAACCTTAAGCGATGGGATGAAAAGGAACTGTTACGATCTGAATATCGTCGGTTTTATCAGGAAATTTCTAGGGAGATTCGTCCTCAAATCTCAGGTAAGATTGTCGAATTGGGCTCTGGAATTGGTCGAATTCGAGAAATAATTCCTGACTGTATTCTGACGGATCTTTTTAAAAACCCATGGATCGATCAGCAGGAGTCTGCTTATCGGCTTAGCTTTTCAGATCAATCCGTTTCACACTTGATTCTTTTCGATGTCTTTCATCATCTCCAGTATCCTGGGGACGCACTCGAAGAGTTTCATCGGGTTTTGAGTCCCGGGGGGAGGCTCATTTTATTTGAGCCTGCGGCAGGGGTATTGGGGAGAATTATTTATGGTTTATTTCACCCTGAGCCCCTTGCTCTGAATCAAATGATTACGTGGAAGGCGAATGATTCTAAAAGCCTCAGTGAGAGCGGTTATTATGCAGCACAAGGAAATGCGTGGAGGATTTTTCGTCAAAAGGAATTTTCAAATGAGCGGGCGTCTTTATGGACTGATGTGCGAGTGCAGACGTGGAGCGCGCTCGCTTATCTACTGTGCGGAGGGTTTAGTCGGCCTCAAGTCATCCCTACGGATTTTCAAAGCTTCGTTCATAAAATTGAGTTTCTTCTCGATTGGATCCCAACGCTCACGGCAAGTCGTATGCTGATCGTTCTGGAAAAAAAATCACTTCAATGATTGGAAAATTTGTTCAGATTTCTGCTGAGTGGTGCGCTGGGTATTCTGATCGCAGTTACCAGGGGTGGAGGATATTTTTGGTGCTATTTCTTTTCTGGGGGGGCTATTTTTTACGTGGTTATCCACAGCCGCATCCCGATGACACCGTTTACGTCGGCGCTGCGGTTCACTACGCAGAGAAAGGGTTCATTTGGAATGATATGACTCCCGGCATCCTTCAGGGATTTTCTATCTTCCCTTATGTTACCTTTTACTCTTGGTTGCTAGGAAGCTGGCTGAAGGTCTTTGGAGTTTCAACGAAGATCGTTTTGCTTTTTCACTTTTTTCTTAATTTCTTTCATTCGCTTTTAATTGCACAAGTCTTTAAGAAGCTTCGAATCACATTTTTATTCTTCATGATTGCGATCATCGCCTATGCCGCGTTTGTCTCCGAATTAGGATCGAGACCCAATACGCTTGCTTTTTTCTTTTTATCAGCGGGTATTTTCCTACTGATGCAGCAAACGAGACTCGGTGACTATGGTGGATGGTCTGCTTTGGGGTTCAGTATTACGACGCTTCCTTATATGATTGGTTTTGCTGGATCGGTGGGACTCATTCATCTTTATCATCGATATTGGGCCAAGAGACATTTGGACACAAAATTGATGATAAAGGAGATGTTTATTCTAGGGTTAAGTTTTTTGACGGTGCTAACTTTTTGGGGTGCAAGTACTCAATGGAGAGGTTGGGAGTGGTTGGCTGCTTATCTGAAAGTGGCTCAATTAAATGCGACTCCCTTTGCTTGGAATAATTGGACGGACGGTTGGTATTACGCTTGGAAGTCGATATCGGCAGGTTGGAATTTGCTGTTATTTGGTCCAACTTATATTTTAGTGGTTGCAGCATTATTCATTCAAATTCTGAACTTTCGCAATCAATCTACAGCCGCTCGATATTTGACCCTTGTTTTTTGGCTTGGAATGGTCTTAACAGGTCTCCTCTACAGTGTATTCTTCTCAATGATTGTTGTTCACTTGTCTTTTTTATATTGCTTGGTGCTTAATTATTTAAATTTCAAGGCAGTCAATACGCGAGTGACACAGGTCCTTTTGCTGATGATCTTTATGAGCGTTCTCGGTGTTGTAACGATGAAGGTTCTCCCGTTTGCGTTTCAAAAAGGGTATGATCCCGATAAAATCACTTCAATTCATCAATATCTTCGCGAGCATTCGATGAAACGAGTTATTTTGGATTCCAATTCTTGGCGCTACATCTTTGACTATCGTGCCCCGAATGGAGCCGTCGCTGCAGAGTTCTGCATTCCGCAAGCGGGTTCTTCGTGGGTTGCACATTTTCGTAGCATGCAGTGGAAAAAAGAAGAGGATCTCTTGATCCTGAATGCGAGTTACTTTCAGTCGGTATTG
Source organism: uncultured Verrucomicrobiota bacterium (assembly GCA_964555235.1). Lineage (GTDB taxonomy): Bacteria > Verrucomicrobiota > Verrucomicrobiia > Methylacidiphilales > CAMAQI01 > CAZKRU01. The sequence goes on along the minus strand of CAZKRU010000004.1, from coordinate 57,251 downwards.
CCAGAAGCGGGAATTCGAGCGACCCCGCTCCAGATTGGATCTTTTCAGCTGAGATCCTTAAGGGAGTATTTCAATGAGATTTATATGGTTCCATAAATTTACGAAGTCGGTCTTTCATTGTCATACAACTCGCTAATGCATTTGCATCAATCTATTACGCGTTTAGTGATTCGAGTGCTAGTCTTTCTCTTTGGAGAGAATTTAGTAGAGACGATGCTTTGTTTACTGTGCCGAAGAGCGTTCTGGCGTTTCCTGGGGATTGGTTCACTGGCCTTTGCGTTACGTAATGAGCAAAAGGGCCGATTGGAGCGATTAGTGGAATTTCAGAATTACAAAATCTATGTCAATATTATTGAATCTCATGGGCTCATGAGCTACTATTTTTTAAATCAAGAGGTGCCAAGCTGCTGCCAAAAGCTGATCAAAAATGGTGATACATTTTTAGATGTTGGGTCCAATATGGGGCATTGGGCGATGGCGATGGCTTCTCTTGTTGGGAGTGAAGGGCGAGTGGTTGCTTTTGAGCCGAATCCAATGAATCGAAAGATGCTAGAAAGATCAGTCAAGGCCAGCGGTTTTGAGTCAAGAGTTGAAATTATTTCGACAGCGCTTTGGTCTGAAAGTGGAGTTCAGATGAACTTTCATCTCTCTGCAGACCCACATAATTCAGGGACGAGTTCATTGAAAAAATACGATCTTTTGTCAAATTCGAGTGAAACCATTGAAGTCACTACATTAGCTGGGGACGACTTTTTTAAGCAGGCTGGAATTAGAAGTGTATCTTTAATGAAGGTAGATGTTGAACGCTCTGAATATGAAGTGCTCTGCGGGATGAAGGAGGCTCTACTTCTGGGGATTATTGATCGAATTCACTTAGAAACAGAAATTGAGTCACCCGCTTGGGATTTTCTTTTGAGGTGTGGCTATCATTGTGAGGGTAAGGTGCTATTTGATGAGGTTCTTGATTGGACTGAATTCCCTACAAAGACATTTGGAGACTATCTATTCAAAAAATGAAATCATTTTTGATTGCCTACATCATTCGACCTCTTGCCGTATGCCAGGTTTTTTTGCAGGCATTTCTCGCACGTATTAAATTAACGCTGTTTCATCAGCGTGAATGGGCGATTGGATTTATCGGGCGTCCGATTCTTGCTCCTACAAAGACCCAGAAGGTTTTAGTTTTCGTTGCCCACATTATAAAACCTGAAGAAGTATCGGATCCGAAATGTCGCGAGACAAAAGTTTCAAGACTTCGGGAGACGCTCCTGGGACTTTTGAGAAGTCTTTCCGATTTTGAGCTGACCATTGAGCTTCATACTATGAAGGGACGCTCTGTTGCTGAGGATCTTCCTGACTTTATTAAAAGTAGAGTCATCGTTAATGACCAATATCAAGGGGATCCGATGTTACTCGAGTTTGAGGCTCAAGAGACTTTTAAGCTGAAACGAAATCAATATGATTGGTTTATGGCGATTGAGGATGATATTGTGATCTATGATTCCCTTTTTATACAGAAAATTGAATGTTTCAATGAGGCGACTCACAGTGCGAGAATTTTGCTGCAGCCTCATCGGTTTGAAATGAGAAATGGGGAGAAAAAGTATTTTGATCTTCAGTGGCGAGTGGATGGGGCTAGCTTTTCATGGAATTCTTTTGCCACATTTGGCTTGAACCAAGTCCAATTTGGAGAATGCGGAAATCCCCATGCTGGAATGTACTGCATCAATCGAGATCAACTTGATCTATGGAATAATTCTGGAAGGCATTGGAAGGGAAAAGTAGTCATGGTGGGGGAGCTTGAGAGCGCCATGTCAGGGTGTCTCTTTGAGGTGTTCCGAGTCTATAAATCACATCCGAGCAATTTAAGTTATTTTGAAGTGCAACATTGGGACGAAAAATATTCATCGATCTTGGAAAAGTTGCCGAAACAAATATGAAGTTAGAAAAGATTATAACCATGGCCAACCGAGCCGTTCAGTGGCAATTACTAGGAATGGTTCGCTCCTTGCGTTCTGTGGGGTGTCGACTGCCCGTATGGGTCATTCCGCATGACTCTGATCCCGAGTATTTTGACTTGCCTGAAGGGTGTCAATGGTGGAGGGATCTGGAGCTTCATCGGTGGCTCACTGACAAAGGGGCTCACCCGCGTTCAGGAAAATACCAGTGTCTCTTAGTCGCTAACTATCATTTTGTCGACTGTGATGTTGTCTTCTTAGAAAACCCTGAGACAGCATTAGCGCCTCATCAGGGATTTATTGCAACGTGTAATCACTGGCACGATTATTCTCATACGGTCACTCGCGAGTCACAGATCGAATTCGAAAAAGAGAGCACCACTTGGCAGCGACTCGTCTTTAATTCGGGTCAGTTTGCTTGTGATCGAGCGCTCTATCATTTCGAAGAGCTCAAGAGGATGATGCTTTCTTCTGAAATTGCATCGACGGTGCTTGATGGACGTTTTCACGAGCAAGCGGGAATTAATTTACTCGTACTAAAGTCAAATGTCCCATTCAAAAATCTCACACTTCCCCCGACAAGTATGGAATCGACTTGGGCGGCTGATTATGGGGAGGACTATGAGAGCTATTGGGTCGAGTCTGATCGTAAACCGTATTTAATTCATTATGCAGGCTGCGCATTAAATCGTTCGATCCCAATTAACGAGTTGTTTTTTAAGCAATTTAATTCAGAAGAGCGTCTTGCGTTGAATGCTGAACTGGAGACCTTTCGTGCCGGGACGCTTCATCATCGGACTCCAAAGTGGAGACGGTTTTTAAGTTTAGTGAAGCAGGCGTATCAGAATACTTATCTCCCTCCTGTTCGATAGTACTCGGTTGATTCTAGAGGTTATTTTTTACATTCCTACGTTCGGAAATGCTTTTAAAAATATTGATGATTGGAAATGTTCCGCTTGATCCTCTCTTGGGATCTGGAAAAACGCGACTCATGTGGGCTCAAGGACTTCGTGAGGCAGGTCATCATGTGTCTGTGTGGGAGCCCAAAGATTTTGAGCTCAAATACGGGAGGAATTGGCCAGCAAAGAAGTTCCGACAGACCATCGGTGCTTGGCTTAAGATAAGGGCAGAATGGTTTAATCGATGTTATGATGTCGTGATCCTTTATGGAGATGAATTTTGGTCGATTTCGTCTTGGCTTTTGTGTCAGAAAAGGCCCCCACTCATTGTTTCTGGTAGTGATGGGGTCGAGATATTTATGATTGAGCGGTTGTGGGCTTTTGAGGGCGCCCCTAAGAGCTTTAAAAATCGGATACGGAGAGTGTGGGATTGGATGTTTCACTACCACTTGGCTCAGAAGGCATTTCGTCAGACGGATGGACTAATTTGTGGATCTCGTGGCGACGTCTTGGAGTGCATCAAGAGAGGGTATTATCTTCAGGATTGGACTTCAGTAATTCCTCCGGGTCTCGACCCCATTTTTCTAGAAGCTCGGGTTGAATTGCCTCGCAATCATTCAATTGCATTTAACGGATCATGGATTCCAAGAAAAGGAATTGATGCTTTTGTTCGGATAACTCAAAAGCTGATGCGGTCTTATCGTGAACTTCGTATTGAGATTTATGGGACAGGATCGAGCGACGATGCGGTGCGAAATTTATATGAGGAAGATTTGCGCTCTCGAGTTACGGTTCATCCACGGCATAGCGCTGTCACATTGCGTGAGGGGCTTGAAAGAGTAAAAGTCTTTTTTTTGCCGACCCAATACGAGGGTTTTGGGATGGCGACCAGCGAGGCAATGTCTTGCGGTTGTGCGGTGGTTACGACACCCACGGGATTTGGCACGGAGATGCTTTCCGGAGAAGAGGCCTTGATCCACGATTTTAATGATGAATCAGGAATGGAAAATTCAATATCGATGTTATTAAAAGAGAGTGAATTAAGGGAAAGAATTGCAGCGAACGGGAGACGGAGGGCTCAGTCGCTTTGTTGGAGTGATAGTCAGCGTAGGCTAAGCCTTGTTATTCAAGATTGGGTGACTTGGCGAAGGACAAATTCATGAGATGGATCATCACGGGAGTTCAGGGATTTATCGGGGCTTCTCTTGGAGATTGCCTGCTACAGGCGGGGGATCAAGTATTTGGAGTTGATCGGAAAAGCTCACCTGCGGTTGATTGGCGTGGAGAATATCTTTCAATTGATGCAGGGGTTGATTCGCTCGAGAAGCTGATTCGAGATTTTCAACCTGACGCAATTTTTCATGCGATCGGGACGGCATCGGTCAAAAACTCCTTTGAGCATCCAATGGGAGACTTTCGCGGTGCGGCTCTGACATGGATGAATCTTCTAGAAAGTGTGCGAAAATCTGGGTTGAAGCCTTTGATCTTTTTTCCTTCGAGCGCGGCAGTCTATGGCGATCAAGGTGAGAGTCCATTATTAGAGTCAGCTTCGCTGCATCCCCTTTCGCCTTATGGCTATCATAAATGGTGCTGCGAGCTTCTTGCGGAAGAGTATGCTAAAATTTATGGGCAGCAAATTTATCTCTTGAGACTTTTCTCGCTTTTTGGAGTGCGGCAGCGACGTCTGTTGGTTTGGGAAATTCATCGACAGATTCAGAGTTCTGAGAGTCGAGTTAGACTCTATGGAACTGGTAATGAGTTTCGTGATTATCTATGGATCGATGACTTTTCAAAGGGAGTTCGAGCGTTGGCGGGACAGAAACCGATGTCGGATGAAAGATTTCCAGTAAGGCTTAATATTGCTCGAGGGAGTTCTATCCGTCTTTCTGAGCTGACGAGTAAAATGATACAGATTTCTGGAAAGGAGAAGGTGGCGATTTATGAGGGGCGTCCTTCAGCCGGAGATCCCTCGTGCTGGATTGCCGATATCTCCCTATTAAAATGCATCCTTAAGGACTGGAATCCAAGTGACATAGATCTCTCCCTTCAGATCTGCATGAAGCAATGGGATTAATTTGTGAGAGTTGCCTTTATCAACAGTACTTTCGAGCGTGGAAAGGATGGCCCCGGTGACTACACACGCACGTTGGCAGGGGAACTTCAAAGGAGAGGTTGGGAGTGTGGGCTGTTTTCGTTTGCTGATCGGATTTCCGAATCTTATTGTTATGAGATCCAAGACGGAATCCCGACCCATCGATATTCAAAAAGATTGAAATGGGATGATCGTATTCGCTTGCTTCGGAGTTCACTTCAGAATTTTAATCCTGATGTAATGAGTCTCGGGGTCGTTAGTTATGCCATGAATTCAAAGGGGATTGTATGGGGATTGGCTGAAAAGTTTTCAAAACTCAATACGAGTAAAGTGCCTTGGCATTTAATGTATCAAGAAATTTGGATTGGAGCTCATCGCGAAGCGTCGATTAAGGATCGTCTTGTTGGTTGGCTCCAAAAGTATGGGCTTGTACGTTTTCACTCTGCGCTGAGGCCTCAATGGGTGAATTGCTGGAATAAAGTTCATCGTGAGTGTCTAAATGCAGCAGGAATCCATTCTGATGTTCTGCCAGTGATGAGTGCGATCCCTGTTGGAGTTCCGCAGACTGGCGATCAATTCTGGAAGTGGATTCAAGAAAATAGTAAAATTAAGAGACCGAGACGGGATGTATGGTTGATCGGTTTTTTTGGAACACTGCACCCACAATGGCCCTCGGAACCACTCTTTACAAAGTTGCATGCCATTGCCTCCTCAATGGGAAAGGAGATTGTAATGACTGCGCTAGGGGATTTGCGGAGTGGAAAAGATCTTTGGTCTGAGCTTTCATTAGAGAATCGATCGAGATTTGTAATGATCAGTCGTGGAGAGTTGAGTTCTGAAGAGGTTTCTGCATGCATACAGGAACTGGACTTTGGCATCGCGACAACGCCTTGGCAAATTCTAGGGAAAAGCAGTACTGCGGCTGCATTTCTTGAAAATGGAATTCCTACCATTGTAAATCGCGAGGAGTCTTACGGCTTTTCAAGTGAAATTGAGGATTTTGATCATCCATTGGCGATTCGAATGGATGCATCGTTTGAACGGAAAATATCTGAAGCTCAAAGGGGCCAGAAAAAATCTTCACTGCCATTGATCGCTGATCAGTTTATGAAGATGCTGATGGCGGGCTCGCCTCTGCATGATCGAAGTGAATGAAAATCGTAATTACTTCTTATCCATTCTTCCCTGAAACAGGCGGAATTGAAAGCCATACGGCCTTATTGGCCGAGCACCTTGTCCAACGCGGACATGCGGTGACGGTTCTCACCTGTACAGGAAATCAGCAGGAAGATGAGTATGCCTACAATGTAGTGCGACAACCTCGCATGAGACAAACATACGCGGTATTGCAAGGCGCTGATCTCATTATTCAAAATCATCCCAGTATTAGTTTAGGCTGGCCGCTTTTTGTTCTTCAAAAACCAACGATCACCATTCACCAGACATGGCTCACGGATCAAACGCTCTATTCATACATGACGCTTCCGATAAAAAATTTATTAATTCAACAGTCAAGTAATGTGTCGAATAGTGCCGCACTTTCAAGAAGACTCAATGTTCCTTGTGAGCCGATAGGAAACTCCTATGACGATAAGCTTTTTAATTCGAAGTGGGATGTGTCTCGCTCTGAGGATTGGCTGGTTGTTGCCAGACTCGTTAGTGATAAAGGAGTTGATTTAGCGATTCGTGCGTTATCGGAATATATAAAGTACGGGAAGTCTGCTCATTTAACCATTGTTGGAGACGGTCCAGAGCGAGAGACGTTAAAGTGTTTGGCAAGGGAGCTTGGTGTTTTAGAGCGGGTCAATTTTAAGGGAATCCTCCGAGGGTCGGATTTAGCAAAAGAGTACTCAAGGCATCGTATCTGCATTATCCCGTCCCGATGGGAGGAGCCATTTGGGATCGTTGCGCTTGAGGCACTCGCGTGCGGGTGTCGCTTAATTTGCAGTAGCAGAGGTGGGTTAAGTGAGGCCGCAGGAGTTCATGCGCTTTATTTTAATAATGGCAGTCTCGTGGAATTGGTCGAGCGTCTCTTTGAGTTGAGTGAGTGTAGCGGATGGAGTTGTGAGGAGCGGAGCTCTATCGAGTCTCATTTGAAGTATTTTTCAGTGGATGTTTATTTTAATCGAATATGTCGCCAGATCGACCAAATCATAAAGTAGTCTGGTTAACGCACCCTTTTGGAAACTCGAATGTAAGAGCCGTTCTCAACACGCTCTATTCCAATCATTTTTTGGAAAAGTATTTCACCACGATTGCTTTTGAGTCGAATAGCCGTTGGTTGAGATATTGCCCAAGAGCCATTAGTCAAGAGCTGCGGAGGCGCTCCTATGAATTGCCATGTAAGCTATTTGCCTGCAATCCGAGTCGAGAGATTTACCGTCAAATCGCTAAAAAGTGTCGGCTTTCTTGGGGGCTCAAGCATGAGTCGGGGTTTGCGTCAGTGGATGCAATCTGGCGCTCCTTAGATTTCAGTGTCTCAAAGGCAATCATGGGGACTACTTCTCCTCCCTGGGGAGTCTATGCCTACGAGGATGGTGCTCTGGAAACATTTCGGGCGGCAAAAAGATTAGGCGTGAAATGTATTTATGATCTTCCCATCGGATATTATAGGTCTGCAAGAAATGTTTTTGAATATGAAAAGAAGAACAACCCCGAGTTCTTCTCGATTCTTCAAGGGTTTGAGGATTCTGATGAGAAGGGGGAGCGGAAGGAGGAGGAAGTTTGCCTCGCTGACCGTATTATCTCTTGCAGTCCATTTGTGAGAAGAACGCTTGAGTTGAATGGGATTAATCAGGAGAAAATCATTGATGTACAATTTGGTTCTCCTTTAAATATTTCTCCAAAAGACTGGAGTCTTCCTCGTGATTCAGAGGGACTAAGGATGCTCTTTGTTGGGCGTATCGATCAACGTAAGGGAATTGGCTACTTGTTGCGAGCGATCGCTTCACTTCGTTATGAAATCCGAAGGCACGTAAAGCTCCATTTGATTGGGGAGATGCCGTCAGATGTTTCCTGTCTTCTCCCTTATCGGCACCTTTTTACTCATACCCCTTCCTGCTCTCATGAAAAGGTGCTACAGATCATGAAGGAATCCGATGTTCTTGTTCTCCCCACTCTATTCGAGGGTCAGGCTTTGGTTGTTCTTGAAGCGATGGCAAATGGCATTCCAGTACTTGTTTCAAGTGCCTCGGGTGCCGATATTGTTGTGCGAGAGGGGATTGATGGGTGGGTTATCGAGCCGCATGATGAATTGGCAATTCGTGAAAGAATTGAGTGGATGGTAGAAAATCGCGCTTCACTGCCAGGAATGGGTCATTCTGCTGCAGAAAGATCTAGAATGTTTACTTGGACTAATTATGGAAAAAATATCTTGAAGGCCTTGGACTCTCTTGATCATTAATTGCCGTATTTCGAGTGATGGGTGTGTTCGGTGGTTGAATGAAACTCAGTTTTAATAATTTTCTACGGATACTGATTGGTATAGGTCTAAATTAGGGATAATACGGTGAGACTTTCAGAAGCAAATAGAATCAAGATCATTCAGGGGATTTGGGTCTATCTCATTCTTTTGATTTTTGAAGGCGCACTCCGAAAATGGATTCTCCCAAGTCTCTCTTCAGTGTTATTGGTGATTCGTGATCCTGTGATATTGGGGATCTATCTGCTGGCCTTGCGTTATCGGATCCTCCCTTTAAATCGATTTATGGTAAGTTTAATGGCGATCGCGATCCTCTCGCTAAGTTTTGCTTTTTTTGCTCCAAACTCTGATTTATTTGTGATTTTATATGGTTTAAGGGCGAATTTTTTGCATATGCCGCTCATTTTTTTGATGGGGAGCATCATGCGGTATGAAGATATTGATGCAATGGGCCGCTTTGTTATTAACCTTGTCTTTCCAATGTCGATTCTGATGATTTTTCAGTTTCTCTCTTCACCAGATTCATGGATTAATGTTGGCGCGGGAGCGGATGCGTTTCAAATTCGTGCAACGGTTGGGAATGTTCGTCCCCCGAGTGTGTTTTCATTTATTACCGGCGTCGCTGAATATTTTGCATTGGCATCAGCCTATTTAGGTTACTACTTGCTGATTAAGAATACTAGACTTGATGCTCGCTTATTGATATCCGTGATTGGACTTTTGATTGGTTTAGTCCTTTCGATTAGTCGATTGGCATTGGTAAGTATTCTGATTGTTTGGACGCTTGGTATTTTTTCGATTATTTTTTATCCAACTCGGATTCATCGGCAGGTCATTGGGATTGTTCTTGTGATTTTTGCGGCTTTAGTCGTTCTTCAATTCGACTTTGCAGGTTCGGCGTTAACGGTATTTGGAGGTAGAATCGATGAAGCATCTGCCTATGAGGGAGGAAGGGTTGGATTTTTCACGCGCATCAGCGCGACAATATTTGACCACTTTTCTAATCTAGGAGATATTCCGTTGACGGGCTACGGTCTTGGAATGGGGACATCCGCTGGGGCAAAAATGATGACAGGTGATGTAATGGCCTATCTTCTTGCCGAGGATGAGGTTGCTCGAATCTTACAAGAGAGCGGTCCTATTGCCGGCCTCTTGTTTTTAATGTGGAGGTGGTGGCTCTGCGTTTATCTGTTTCTAAAATCTTTGAAGGCATGTGTGAATGGGGATGGACTGCCCTTATTGTTATGGGGTGCTGCTGCTCCGATGTTATTGATTTCACAATTGGGACGACCGACGAGTTTAGGATTTACCGTGTTTATTTCGGGACTTTGTCTTGCGTCTCTTTATGGGCGGCCTAAAGTGATCGCGCTTTATAAGACTGGATGAGCAACAAAATTAAAATTTTATTGATTGGGCATTATCTTCCAGACCGTCAATTGAGTATGGAGTATTTTGCAAAGGCTCTTTTGAGTCTCACCAGGAATGCGAATGTTGAGATCGAGCGACTCAGGCCTCCTTTTGTTTTTGGAAGATTTTCATTTGGACATCGATCCCTATTTAAGTGGCTAGGGTATTTTGACAAGTTTTTGCTATTGCCAATCGTACTTCTCCTCAAGATGAATTCCTATGATGTGCTTCATATTCTCGATCATTCATACTCCTGGCTCACCTTTTTTCTCGGCAAAAAATCACACCTTGTTACTTGTCATGACCTCATAGCGGTGCGCTCAGCAAGGAGTGAGTTTGAGCCATATCATAAGACTCGATTGAGTGGTAAAGTGCAACAATGGCTGATTGTTCGTGGATTAATGAGGGCAGATTGGGTGGCGTGTGTTTCGAATGCCTCAAAGGATGATCTGTTGCGTATTGCTCGAAGAGATTCTGTGAAATCGATTTGTGTCAGAAATGGGATGAATCGATCTTTTGAGCCTCTGGCTAAAGCGAAAGCATTACGGATTCTCAATCGAAGATATATTGGGCATTTTCAGAATGAGATTGCACCGTTTTTTTTACATGTTGGAGTTTTGAAGTGGTATAAAAACAGGACGCACCTCATTGAAGCATTTAATCTTCTTACGACAAAAAAAAGAGCGAATCTAGTCATCGCGGGCGATGATCTTACGGATGAGGAAATGGCGCTCATCACAAGTGCGGGAACCGTTAGGCGAATTTTTCAACTAGGGCGAGTGAACGATGATGAGCTTAATGCGCTTTATTCAACTTGCTTTGCCCTTGTATTTCCATCGATCACTGAAGGCTTTGGATGGCCCATTATTGAGGCACAGGCATCCGGCGCTCCGGTAATTGTATCGGATGTTGAGCCAATGCGATCAATTGCTGGTGATTCTGCCAAATTAACGAATCCATTTGATGCCGCTATTACGATGCAAGCAATGATTGACTTGCTTGAGGAGACACCGCAACAGAGGGAGGAGAGAATACATCAGGGCATTCTGAACGCGAACGAGTACTCCCTTGATAAAATGAAAGAGGAATATCAATCGCTTTACGATAGGATTTACAAGCAGTCATGTGTGGCATCGCTGTAAAAATTAGTACTCAAGACCAGGTCGTTCCACTGGATCTTAATTTATTAAGCCATCGTGGTCCTGATGCTCGAGGGGAGTGGGCCTCTCGTGATCGACGTCTATGGATGGGGCATACCCGTCTTTCAATTCTTGATTTAACACCGACGGGGGCACAACCGATGGTTGACCCTTCTACCGGCAATGTCCTTGTTTTTAATGGTGAAATTTACAATCATCTTAAACTGAGAGAGATGCTAGCTGGTGAAAATTGGAAGGGATCTTCGGACACAGAGACGATTTTAGTTGGCTATCGCCGATGGGGGCAATCCGTTTTCGATCGTCTCATTGGCATGTTTGCTTTAGCGATTTATGATGCCTCAAGAGGGAAAGTTATTTTTGCAAGGGATCGTGAGGGAATTAAGCCATTGTATTGGCGGCATGCTAACAGTGGAGAGTGGATTTTTGCATCTGAATGGCGTGCGCTTTATGGAAAGGCTCGGGCAGATGTACGGTATGAGGAGATCGCTTCCTATCTTCGATTTGGTGCATTTCCCGAAGAGATACTTCCTGCCTCTGCTAAATCCGTCCGTGCAGGACAAATCTTAGAATTGAGTTTGTCTGGTGAGATGAATGAAGGATCGATCGAAGATTTTTCCGAGCGAGAGGATCCGATTACAACCGCTGAAGAGGCAGTAATTGAAGTTCGGAAAGTAGTTGAAGATTCGATTCATCGGCACTTGCTTTCGGACGTTCCAATTGCGAGTTTTTTAAGTGGTGGATTGGACTCATCGATTGTCGCATTAATTGCCGCCCGCCATCATCCCAAGAAGCTGAAGACCATCTCAATGGTTTTTCCTGGGGAGGAGCTCGATGAATCACATTACTCACGTCAAGTGGCAAAGTTGGCTGGCTCAGATCATTTGGAGCTAAAGCTGAATGACGATGATGTTGTTCAAGGAATCGTGAAGGGAGTCGCGGCGATGGATTTACCGACGATTGATGGACTTAATACTTTTTTAGTTTGTGACAAGGCGGCGACTCTTGGTATCCGTGTTGCTCTTTCTGGGCTCGGTGCGGATGAGATGTTTGGGGGGTATCCAATTTTCACTCAGATGCGGTGGTTGAAACGCTTGCGTTCCTTTCCCATGCATTTACCGATGGGATCTTCATGGTGGGCACGAAGACTTTTAGATCTTCCTCGCCGTGGTCGTGCATCGCTTGTTTTTTGGAAGCGATATAAGTGGACATCGCAGATGTTAAAAAGTATCGGGATGCCAATGCTCAAGGAGCGTTTTATTGAATCTCAACTTGATGACTTCCACTTAATTTCAGAGGTTGATCGTGAGGTCTATACGAGGCCGATGCTGCTCAGAGATTCGGATCAGATGAGTATGGCCGTATCACTTGAGCTAAGAGTTCCCTTTTTAGATCGTGAAGTTTGTCGTCTTTGCTCGAGGATCACCGGAGATGCCTTTAATCAAGGAGGTATCCATAAGGGGATTTTGATCAAGGCGTTTGAGGACGTAGTACCGCGAGAGGTTTATCGAAGGCCCAAAAAAGGATTTGTCTTGCCCATGGGTGAGTGGATGCGAGGTCCTCTCAAAAATTGCTATGATGAAGGAATTGAGATTGCGGTTGATTTACTGAAGATTCCTGCACCTGTGATGAAAGAGCTCCAGGATAACCATGAGCGAGGACGTAACCCTTGGACGGTCTTATGGTCTTTAGTGGTATTGGGCCATTGGATCCGCAAGAATAAGGTCAGCGTAATCGCTGACGCGTAGGTTGCCGTGTCACGAGTTGGGTTCGCCTCATTTGAGGCGCATGCCATTTTATTTTTTCGGGTTTTCTTATCAAAAAAAACTTCTCATGAAGATCCTTCGAATTATCCGAAGCATGAATCCACAGGCGGGGGGGCCTGTCGAGGGGATTCATCAGATGACCCAAGTCCTTCGATCAAGAGGAATTGAGACAGAGATTATCAGTCTCGATTCTAGTGATGATCCTTGGATTAAAACAGCTTCTACCACGGTGCATGCGCTTGGCCCCGTTCAAGGAACTTATGGCTTTTCGGGTCGCTTGGTTCCGTGGCTTTCGGAGCATTTTAAAAATTATGATACCGCCATCATTCATGGACTCTGGCAGTATCACTCACTCGGTGCATGGCGGGTTTTTCGAAAGGCAGCATTTCCTTATTTTATTTATACACACGGAATGTTGGATCCTTGGTTTAAGGAATACTATCCATTGAAGCATCTTAAAAAATGGTGTTATTGGCCCTGGGCCGAATATCGAGTATTGAGGGATGCGAGTGGGGTCATTTTTACAACCAATCAGGAGCGACTTCTTGCCCGACAGTCCTTTTGGCTCTACAGGGCAAAGGAGATGGTTTTGCCTTATGGGATTCAAGAACCCCGCGTCGGTTTTGATTCCATGCGCAAGAAATTCACTCAAGAACATCCTCGTTCAGAAAAAGCCATTAATCTTGTCTTTTTGGCGAGATTGCATCCCAAAAAGCGTTTGGAACTCTTGATCGAGGCTTTTGCACAACTCGTAAAATCGAATCCAAACCTTGTTCTTTGGATTGGGGGTTCTGCAAGCGACAGCGTCTACGAAAATGAATTAAAGCGATTTGCCTCTGAAAAACTGGGAGAATCATCACAAAGCATTCAATGGTTGGGTTTTGTTTCGGGGGAAAAGAAATACGAAATGCTCGCGAGTGCGGACCTCTATGTGATGCCCTCTTATCAGGAGAATTTTGGGATTAGTGCGGTAGAAGCTATCGCGATGGGGGTGCCGGTAATTCTCTCCAAGGGGGTAAATTTAGGGGAAGATCTTGTGAAGGCACAGATCGGAGCGATTTTTGATGGGACGCTTCAGGATTTAATTTTTAAGATGGAAATGGCGCTTGCCAGCGGACTTAAATTATCGAATGAGAGACGATCCGAGATATCCGCTTATTTTAAAAAGCATTATGACCTTGAGTCGAATGCCGATGACTGGATTAAAGCGATCTTTTCGCGAGTTGAGAAGTGTCAGCTGAAGTCAGGATCGTTATGATGGCTTCCAGAGTAAGATTTTCATGGTGTCGCCTTTTCGTATTTAGTGCCACCTTTCTGCTCTTAATCGAAGGAAGCCTGAGAGTCGCGGGAGTACTCGACTTTCCACTTTTCGAAGTTGATCCGGAGATCGGTTATTTTCCAAGGCCGAATCAGAGCGGAAATTTTCTCCGGCGAAACGATTGGGCTTTTAACGAGCGTGGGATGGGGGCTGGAGCTTTTAAACCTGGAGCAGAAACCGACTGGCTCTTGCTTGGTGATAGCATTGTCTATGGAGGTAATCACTATCGGCAGCATGAGAAATTGGGGCCGAATTTGGAACAAAAGTTAGGGGCAACACATCGAGTTTGGCCGGTGGGGGCTGGAAGTTGGAGTGTCCTGAATGAAATGACTTGTTTGGAGCGCAACTCAGATATTCTCCCCGACATCGATGGTCTGATCTGGGTTTTGAACAGTGGGGATTTCCAGGAAAGAAGTCAGTGGCGAAGTTCGATCACTCATCCGCGACAGCATCCCCACAGTGCCGTTTACCACCTATTCGAAAAATATGTTTGGGCGACCCTAATTGAGCCTCGTCTCATGGTGCAGTTCCCGTCTCATTTTCCGGGTCCCCCCATTTCTTCTGAGCCTCCGGATCGTTGGATGCAGAGTTTCTTAAAAAATCTCCGCGATATCCGTATTAAATTTCCGTCCATGAAATCATTTGTAGTCCTCTATCCATCCCAGTGGGAATTAGCCTATCCAGATCCTGAACCTTTCACTTTATTACAAAAGGCATTGGAGGAGGGAAGTCGTGAGATTGGATGCCGCTTGATTGTTGTACGCTCTGATCCGCGATGGAATCCATCACACTATCGTGATTATATTCACCCAACCTCGGAAGGGAATCGAGTTTTGGCCGAGATTGTCGGCGAGGAGCTTGTCAAATGAGTGGCTGATACTTCTACAACGGATCACTTTCATCTTTAAACTTCCTGTTAACAAGTCGCCCGGAAATTCGTTTCTCGGGCGATTTTTTTTATCGATCGTCTCGGATTCAATAAGCATTCTTTGGCGGGAAAATCATGTGTCGGATGGTTCGAAAAATGATGGAAAGATCCAACGGAAGCGACCAAGTTTCCAGATATTCGATATCGGCGGCAATCCGGTCATTTAAATCCGAAGTCTGATGGGTGGCGCCTCTTAATCCACTGACTTGGGAGAGGCCCGTGATTCCCGGTTTAACATAGGATCTCACGAGGTAGTTTGAGGTGATTAGCGCGAAATCCTGATCATGCTCAACCATATGGGGACGCGGGCCGACAACACTCATTTCCCCAATCAAGACGTTCCAGAATTGAGGAAGTTCGTCGATGCTGAATTTTCGCATCCACCGTCCTGCAGGGAAGACACGCGGATCTCTGGCGGTGGCTTGCTTTCCTTCCTCTCCGTGATCGGGTCTCATCGTTCGAAATTTAAACATTTCAAAACGTTGTCCTTGGAAGCCTCCTCGTGGTTGACGAATAAAGATGGGGCCTGGTGATTGGCGGCGTTGGAAAAAGGCAACGATTAGAGTCACAGGAGGAAGAATGAAGAGCAGGGTCGGGATGGCGATTATTAGATCCAGCGAGCGCTTCATTCCGCGATTGAGAGGGCTTTCCAGGGGTTCGGCGCGCATCCCGATGAATTCGAAGCCGTCATCTTCAATATTAACGACGGAGTGACCGAGGATTTCGGGAAGATCATTGATAATCAAAAGTCGAACTCCAAGTCGTTCACAAAGTTTGAAGAGTCCTGCCAATTCGGATTTTTTTTCGGGGAGCTCCAGTAAAATTACCTGTGCCACTTTGAGTTCGTGAATGGTCTTTTCAAGGCCATTGGAGGAGTGGATGATTTTAAGGTCGGAGAGAGTTCCTGCGGTCGCTTCATCACAAAGAATTCCAACAGAGCGGAGCCCCAGTTTGCCTTTTCGTGAGAGCCAGGTTTTCATTCGAATCGCCTTTTTAAGAGGCCCGACGAGAAGGGTTTTTTGATGGCGCATCCCTCGAAAGAAAATGAGAGCAAGAAATTCAGGGAGATATCGGTGAGTGGCAAAAAGGGCGAGAAGTTGGGCGACAAAATACCCGAAAACAAAGAAACGTGAAACGGTCTCATTTTTTGTGGCGAATAGGAAAAAAAGAATTGCAAAGTGATTTGTTACCGTTCGTTGAAAAGCCCACTTGATGGAGTTTTGTACGGAGGGGTGAATCAGACTGACCTGATTGAAGTCGGTTTTCCAAGTGGAATATCCCATCGCCAGCGTCATGATAATGGAGCAGGTCAGATAGGAATCCTGATCAATGAAGTTTGCCGTGGGGTAGTAGCGGTGGAAAAATTGGAGGAGTAGCCAATAGAGTCCGAAGCTCAGGATGATTTCAAATCCTGCCAGCGCCTGATAGATGCCGATGACTCGGGTTTTAAACATGCCGTGCGGATGGAGGAAGTGCGGTTAACACGGCGGGTCCCAGATGAGTCGCTCCTGTCATCTGGGCAACAGGGTTTTCTTTAGCCGAATTCATGCAGGGCAAGAATGTCGGGAAAAGAGCGTTTGGTCGAGTAGTTATTAACTCGGCTCGGGGAGTCCCCACCCATTTGCAATTTTCACCACAACCACTCCAGAGGAGCGGAATTAACGCTCTTTCACGAGGCTATAGTGGGCGGTTCGCTGATTGGAGTTGAGACGGCCATTGAGAGAGGCTCGCCCTCCACTATGCGCGTCACCGAGAGCGTTGAGGGTCACGATCGTATCAAAGAGGAAGCTTTTTGCTGATACAGGAATCCGCGTTGCCGATAATGGAATCGCCACGTCAAGGTGGTATTGAATCGGAGTGATCTTCACCTTTGCTTTCGCGCCCGCAATCGGCTTGAGGTTCTTCCCAAGGACCAAAGCGCTTGTCTTTCCTTTTTGTGGAATGACGAAAAATTGAGTCAATTGGCCTCCTTCCCGAGGGGCAAGAAAGAGTTCGACGCAGGATCCGATCCAAGGTTGCTCCAAGTTCGGCTTGAGATCCGAGTCGAGGACCTTTGCCGTGACCTGAATTGTATTTTGCTTGCGGGAGATCGTTCCCTCGACTGCAGGGAATCCGGCCAAGTTGAGACTGAAGGGGGCAGGATTTCCCTTCAACGTCTGACGGCACTCGAGCCTCAAATCGCGGCAGAGGACTTTTTGAGTTTTGCTGGAGAGGCGCACTTGTACGGGTTGACTCTTATCGGCTCCTGTGAGAAGCGTGAGACGTTGGGTTGTGCTTTTCTTCGCGGGGACTTGAACGCGAACTTTTGAACTTTTTTCCAGACGATATCCCGGTTGATCACAGGTGATCTCAAAATCCAGATAAATGGCCTGATTTTCGGGGTTCTGAACGGTGAGTTGGAGCGGAACGGTCGCGGCTCCTTCATGGAGAGTATCCAAGGCATCGAGCTTCGCAATGACCCGATCTCCGGTTCCCGCGTAGGATTTTCCCGTGTTTTGAATCACCGGTTTGAATTCGCCAAGAAGCCCGACGTTCTGATGGGCTTCGATCAGTTCGTCACACATCGCCCAGATTTTGTGGAGCGGGAGTGTTGCAGAAGTGTGAGGATCGAGCATGGCCGCGTGATAGATGTGCTCGCGCTTATGAGTGAGGGCTGCTTCTACGGTCAGTGCTTGGGGGTTAATATTGGTCTGGCAGATCGCGGCGAGTTGAGGCGGCAGCGCTCCGATATGAGTCGGTTGAAGGCCATGTGCGTCGACGAGACAGGGGACCTCCACGCAGCAACCTTCCGGGAGATTGGTGATGAGCTGACGATTGGGGACATTGCCGTAGACAACCCGAGGCGTGTTCGTTTCACGGGAGTGAATGATGAACGACCCGTACTCGTGAGATTGCGGCTTGACCTCGATCTCTCCACTTTCCCCGATCAGTTCCCGCTCTTGATTTTTCCAAGTGGCAATAATGGCGTCACAGCGTCGAAGGTATTCGTCGATCGGGATATTGAATTCACGAATAATCTCTTTTCCGTGATGAATGAAGTAGGGGACGTACTCGCTCTGATGCTCGCTCGACTCCGTCACAAAATATCCGGTGCGGCGCATCATTTCGAAACGAACGCGCTCTTGGGTGAAATTTTTGTCCTCCAGGAGCTTAAAGAGGAGTGGGTAGGCGTCCTGACCCTTGTACTCAAATTTCAAAAAGAAAGCCATGTGATTGATTCCAGCGACCAAATAGGTGACATCTTCGTGAGGAATCTGGGCATGCGTGCAGAGTTGGTGGGAGGTTCCTTGAACGGAGTGGCAGAGTCCGACATGAGGAATCCCGACCGCCCGGTCGACGGCCCAGCAGTTCATTGCCATCGGATTGGTGTAATTCAGAAGCATGCAGTCGGGAGCTCCGACTTCCGCAATCTCCTGGGCGATTCCATTAATGACCGGAATGGTTCGCAAGGCGCGGAAAATTCCACCAATCCCCAGCGTATCGGCAATGGTTTGTTGGAGGCCGTATTTTTTGGGAATTTCGAAGTCAATGACCGTGCCGGGCTTGTATCCTCCGACTTGAACTGTGCAGATTACGTAACGTGCGCCTTTAATCGCTTTGCGGCGGTCGGTGGTCGCTTCCACTTTGGCGGGAACCTTGAGCTTTTGAATAATCTTGCGAGTCATGATTTCAGCGACTTTGAGGCGCTGGGTGTCGATATCCATCAGACTGATGGTGGCATCCCGCAGTTCGGGGAATTGGAGAATATCGCTAATCAAGGTTTTTGCGAAAACCACCGAACCGGCGCCAATCAAAGTAATTTTGCAGCTCATGGAAAACAGGCTAATCGATTTCTCAGGAAATGCGATTTGATTTATGTGATGAAAAGTATCCGAAATGTGATATTAGTAGTCTATTATCATTTTATGAATGCCCCCCTTGAGTCTGAAGTATTGCTTTCCATTCCCCATGGGAGGGAGCTTGAAATTCAAAAATCTCCGCGATATCGCTGGGATAATGCCGTGCGTGGAAGTCATGAATATGTGATTCTTCAATGGACGATCAGCGGGACTGGGATATTTGAGGAGAAGGGGAAGACTTACGAGGTCGGTGAGGGAAAGGCGTTCCTCGCCTTCATTCCGGAGAAGAGCATTTACTATTTTCCAGCGGAAGCAAAAGAACCGTGGACTTATCTCTGGATTGATTTTCAGGGAGCCTTGGCGATGCAGCTTTGGAGAAAAGTGAAGGAGCGATTTGGGCCGATTCTCTCCCTTTCCGGGAATACGGCCCTGCGGCGCGAAGCGCAATATTTAATCCATCAGACGAGAGAGCGACACTGGTCCAGTCGTTGGGAGGAGAGTGAAGCCTGTTATCGGTTTTATCTTTCAATGGTCAACCACTTGGAAGGTACCAGTGAGGAAAAGGGAGGGGCCTTGGTTCGTGCGAAAGATTATCTTCATCTCCACTTTCGAACTCCGGTGGCGGTGAAGGAGTTGGCTAATCAATATGGAATGAGTCGGGAACATTTTACCCGTGAATTTCAACGCAGCTTTGGAGAATCGCCGGGGGAATATCTTCGAAAGCTTCGTTTGGAAGAAGCAGGACGTCTTTTGAGGGAGACCTCCATTCCGATTCAGGAAGTGGCACGACGGAGTGGGTTCGCCTCGTCCACGCGAATGGGACTCTGGTTTCAGCAGCAGTACAGGAAATCACCGAAATCCTATCGAAAAGTCAAAAAATGACCTCGTGGACCGATCTCATGGCAATCAGGTGAAATTGAAGTGACTGGATTCCATTACCGATGTAGAGGAGTTGACAAGGAAAGCTTCCCCCTTATGATGGCCCGGAAAATTATACCAAGGAGCAAGTCATGGCCTACAAATATGCAAATAACCAGGAAACCCTTCTGGCGAAAGTCAAAGGAAAGACCGGTAAAATCTCAGATAAGACCCATGAAGAGCATTTCAAGCTCTACACCGGATATGTGAACAAAAGTAACGCCATTCTTGAGGAGCTGGAAAAGCTCGGAGTTCCCGATCCGGCGAATCCGGCCATGGCGAATCAAATTTACTCGACCATTCGCTCGCTCAAAGTCGATTTGACGTTTGCCTTGGGTGGACTCAAAAATCACGAACTTTACTTCAGCATCCTGGGCGGCGACGGAAAAGTCTCGGGCAAGATGGCGGAGCTGATTGATCGCGATTTCGGTTCGTTTGACAACTACAAGAAAGACCTCAAAGCGACCGGCATTGCCGCTCGTGGTTGGGTCTGGACGGGAATTGATCATACCACTGGCAAGCTCTTCAATTACATCGGCGATGCACAGAACACCTATCCGGTTTGGGGAGTGACTCCCTTGCTCGCGCTCGATGTTTATGAACACGCCTACTATGCTGATTTCTTCTCCGCTCGCGCCGGCTACATCGATGAGTTCATTGCTCATGTCGATTGGGCAGCCGTGAATGCGGAATTGCCGAAGATGTAATTGATTTTTCTAAAAATGAAAATGCCGCAGGGGAGAAATTCCTTGCGGCATTTTTTTTGATTTCGTTTACCTCTTCAATCGGACTTTATTTTGGACACCAATGGGATTCGAGATCAAGATGGGTCAGCTGTATGTTCTGATGCGACGGCGGAGGGTGGTTTTGCGTGCCCTTTCGATTGAAGCCACTCGAAAATCACGGGAGTGACAATGAGAATGTGAAGCAGGCTGCTGATCATTCCTCCAATGACCGGTACAGCGATGGGACGCATGACTTCGATTCCGGTCCGTTCTCCAGAAAGGAAGGGAATCATGATGACGAAAAGTGAGGCGACGACGGTGCTGACGGTCATGACTTTGGGGCGCAGTCGCAGAGCGGCTCCTTCGATAATCGATTCCCGGAGATCGCTGAGCGTAAACAAAGCGCCTCGCTCTTCTCTCCGTCGTCGGACGGCTTCCTCGAGGTAAATCACCATCACCACACCCGTTTGCACCGCGGTTCCAAAGAGCGCGATGTATCCGACCCAGACGGCGACGCTAAATGGGTAGCCCATGATCCACTGAAGAATCACGCCACCGGAGAGGGCAAAGGGAACCGCGAGCAAGACATGCGCGGCTTCCAGATAGGAGCGGTAAATCAGGTAGAGGAGGATGAAAATAATGAAGAGCACCATCGGAAAAACCAGCGACATACTCTTCCAAAAACGAAGTATATTTTCGTACTGTCCGGAAAGGGTGAAGTAGTATCCCGGAGGGAATTTCACCTCTTTGGCAATTTTTGCCTGGATCTCCCGGACAAATCCTCCGAGGTCGCGATTCCGAACATTGCACTGCACATAAACCCGAAGGAGTCCGTTTTCGCTGGAGATCGTTGAAGGACCATTGACGAGTCGAAGCTCGGCGACTTTTCCAAGGGCGATATTCTGGCCGTTGAGAGAGGTCACAAGAATATCGCGAAGCGCGTCGGGGGAATTACGAAGTTCTCTCGGATAGCGAACGCGAATCGGAAATCGTTTTCGTCCTTCAATTGTGGTGGAGAGTTCTTTTCCGCCGAGTGCCGTCTCGATCGTTTCCAGAATCTCAGGAACCGGAACTCCGTAGCGCGCGGCTTCCTCTCGTTTGACTTCGATTTCCAGATAAGTTGCCGTCGAGACATGCTCGGCATAGAGATCGGTGGCGCCGGGAACGGTCTCCACAACCTTTCGGATTTCTTGGGCGAGTTTTTCCAATTGGGTCAAATCTTCACCAAAGATTTTGACGCCGACTTGGGTGCGAAGATCGGTCGCGAGCATCAGGATGCGATTTTCAATCGGTTGCAGAAAAGCGGGGATATATCCGGGGAATTTGCTCATCTTCTGTCGCATTTCCTCGCGAAGGGAGATGAGGGTGACTCCCGGCCGCCATTCCTCTTCCGGTTTGAGCATGATCGTCGTTTCTAACATGCTGATCGGTGCGGGATCTGTTGCTGTTTGAGCGCGTCCGAGCTTTCCGGCGACGGATTCCACTTCGGGAATCGAGGCCAGGATGCGATCCTGTTCGGCCATCGTTTGATGAACTTCAACAATCGAACTTCCGGGAATGGTGGTCGGCATGAAAAGTACGGCCCGTTCGTTGAGAGGAGGCATGAATTCCCATCCGAAGCGCGAGGCGATAAAAAGAGAGATAGCAAGGATGGCTGCTGCGCCGCTGAGGACCACTTTTCGATGATTTAAAGCCCAACGAAGGACTGGAAGATAGAGGCGCAGGAGAAAGATCATTAATCCATTCTCGCTCTCGTCGTGTAGCTTTCCTCGAATCAAAATCGTACAAAGAACCGGAACGAGTGTTACGGAGAGGAGGGTGGCACCAATCATGGCGAAGGTTTTGGTGAGGGCGAGCGGGATGAAAAGTTTCCCCTCCTGTCCATGAAGCGCGAAGATCGGAACGAAGGCGAGAATGATAATCGCCATCGCATAAAAAATCGGACGTGCCACCAAAGCGCTCGCGTTGCTGACAATCGTCGGAAGGTCCTCCGGATAGCGCAACCCAGGACGTTTTCCCTGTTGAACGAGAAATGCTTCCCGCATCACGGCTTCGGTAATGACAATTCCAGCATCGACGAGCACGCCGATGGCAATGGCGATTCCGGCAAGGGACATGATGTTGGAGCTGACGTGAAAGAGTTGCATGAAGAGGAAGGAGATCAGGATGGAGAGGGGAAGCGGTACGGTGACGATGAGAATGCTTCGGAAGTGTCGGAGAAAAAGAAGATGAGCCAGGGTGACGAGAATAATCTCTTCCACGAGCGTGATTCGAAGGGTTGAGATGGCGCGCTCGATCAATTCGCTTCGATCATAAAACGAACGAATTTTGATTCCCGGCGGGAGCGCGGGTTGAATCTCTTCGATTTTGGCTTTGACCCGCTGAATGACATCGACCGTGCTTTCGCCGTAGCGCATGACGATGGTGCCACCGACAACTTCTTTTCCTCCGAAATCGAGAATCCCTCGACGCGGGGAAGGACCGAGTTGAATCGTGGCGACATCTTTTAATCGTACCGGAAGTCCATTGGAATAACCGACCGATGTATTGCGGAGATCGTCCAGGGTTTGAACGAGGGCGAGTCCTCGAACGACATGTTCTCGTCCGTTTTGCTCGTAGACTCCGCCGCCGACATTCCGATTGCTTCCGGTGACCGTGGCAAGGACTTGAGCGAGCGGAAGGTTGTAGGCGCGCAATCGTTCCGGATGAACATCAATTTGGTATTCTCTCACGTAACCACCAATTCCAGCGACTTCGGCAACTCCCGGGACGGAGTTGAGTTGATAGCGGATTAGCCAATCTTGCGTGGATCGAAGCTCACCGAGATCGTAGGCATGACCGGCTTTGCGAGCTTCCGAATCATCGAGGTAATATTGATAGACCCAACCGAGCCCTGTCGCATCCGGACCCATTGTTGGAACCACATTGTCAGGAAGTTTAAATGGGAGTGAGTTGAGGCGTTCCAAGACTCGAGCGCGGGCGAAGTAGATATCGACCTGGTCGTTGAAGATGACTTTGACCATCGAAAATCCGAAGTCGGACTGAGCCCGAACTACGCGAACTCCGGCTAAGCCCTGTAAACTGGCGGAGAGAGGATAGGTAATCTGATCTTCGACTTCTTGCGGTGACCGTCCCATCCAGTCGGTGAGAACGATGACCTGATTCTCGCTCAGGTCGGGGAGCGCATCCATCGGCGTTTTGAAAATGGAAATAATTCCTGCGATGGAAATTCCAAAATAAGCCGTGAGAACGAGAAAACGATTTTGGACACACCAGCGAACGAGTTGGCTGATCATGGGATGACTCCCCGAAGTTGAGCTTCCGCATCGATTAAGAAAGCGCCCTCGGTGACGACCGTCTCTCCGGCTTTGATTCCTGAGAGAATTTGAACAAAAGATCCATCGCTGACGCCCGCCTCAATGAGTCGCGGTTCAAAATGATTTGAAGTGGTTTCCACATAAACGATTTTTCGTTTTCCGGTATCGAGAATCGCAGAAGAGGGAATGGCTACCGGGGTTTCCGGGAGGGGGATTTTGATGACGCCGGAGCCTGACATTTCAGGAATGAGTTTTTTGTCGGGATTCTCAAGCTCAACGCGGACCACGGCACTGCGGCTTGCCGTATCGATCATCCGATCGATAAAGACAAGTTTTCCTCGAAACGGGATCCCCGGAAAGGTTTTGATTTCAATGAGGGCCTCTTGACCCAAACGAACATTGGCGAGATCCTGTTCAAAGACATGGGCGTTAAACCAGACGCGATCGAGCGGAACGATATGAAAGAGAGTCGTTTCTGGAGTGATGCGAGATCCGATTTCAGGAAGATGTCCAATGATGGTGCCCCGATGGGGCGCGCGAATGGTGAAGATTCGTTTCACGTTTTTTTTCTCAACAAGCTGACGAAGTTCTTCTTCGGTAAATCCGGCCTGCAGAAGTCGGGATTTTGCGGCTTCGACTTGGGCAGAAGCGACTTTTCTTTCGTAAAAAGTGGTTGAGTAGCGCTCTTTTAAAGTCGTCAGGTAGCGTTCCTGATCCGCAATCGCTTCATCGGAATAGAGTTCGAGAATCGGTTGTCCTGCTTCGACTTCGGTGGTGTTGTAGCTGATCAGCACTCGCTCGATCCTTCCTCCATAAAGCCAGGTCTTATGAGTATGTTGATCGAGGATGTAGTGGATCTCTCCAAAAAGTGGGACGCTCTTTTGAAGAAGGCGAGGTCCTGCTTTTTCACGACTCAAGCGAGGATTATCGACGTGGATTTCCTTACTGGAGGTCGACGGAGTCGCTTCGGTGGAAGTGGGGGCTGATAAATGCGTCACGGGGACCAATTCCATTCCGCAAATCGGACATTTCCCTGGCTTATCTTGACGGATTTTCGGATGCATAGAGCAGGTATATTCCGTGGATGCGGTGGTGGGTGATGGGGTGATGGGAGTTAATTCCATTCCGCAGATGGGACACTTCCCTGGGTGATCCTGACGGATTTGCGGATGCATGGAACAGGTATAAACGGTTTTCGCGCCGGAGTGTGGCTCGTGTGTTCCATTTTTTTTACAGCCTAGGGTGATTAGGGTGACGGTGAGGAAGAGGAGGAGTGCTTTCATCGTTAGAAGTTCCAGTTGAGGTTGATTCCGAAAATAGGAGTAGTGGAGAGGTTGTCGGCTTCCCATTCATCCCGACGCATTCCGTAAAACTCGGCGGTGAGGGACTTGGTGAGATGATATTCGATTCCGACGAGGAAGCGGTTTTGAGTCACATCGCCCTCCATGAGATTGAAGAACCATTCGTTGGAAACATACGGCGCCCAGCGGTCCGAGAATCCATGATAGACGACACGGGTCAGATGTCGAAAATCAGCAACGGTCTTTTCATCATTCGCTCCGGTCTCGAATCGTTGCTGGGAACGAAGATCCCATTTTCCCAGAGGAAGCAGAACCGTGAAGCCACTGACCGCGAGATCCGTATTGATGGTTTGCCTTTCGGTCGTCCATTCCGTCTCTCGCTCGTAGCCGAGGAAGAAATCGTAGCGCGGCGAGTAATGCCACGTCACGGTAGGACTGATTTCCCAATGCCGTAAGACGGGCGATTGATCGGAACTGGAGAGCCATTCCTGGCTTTCAAGACCGACCTCCAGTCCGTAGTCGAGGCGCTGATGAATTCCCATTCCGAGCCAACTTTCAAACGCACGGGTTTCCCCCGCACGAAGCGAAAAGGCGCTCAGAAAAAGAAAAGCAACGATCCATGAATTCACAAAGTAGTTCCTTACCGAGATTTAATTTCGACACGAAGCTCAGGATTTCAAAATCCTGAGCAAAGAGAGGGGGTCTAGGAACTTGCTAGGTCATCCAACAACAGAGCCACGCATGACGTTGAGCACTCTGAAGGGGGTGGGAATCGATTAAAACAGAATGGGTTATGGAAGTAGATGCAATTTTGGAATCGATTTGAAAGGGAAGCGATGGAAGTTGACGTTGGACGACTTGACGTAACTTTTGAGCCGATTGAGTAACGAAAGGAGGTTGAAGCGGTGCAGAGGCTTGAGTCGGACGAGGGCATTCTTGAGGCATTGGGCAGTGACAGTCGGCGCAGCAGCAGGAGTTTTCTGCAAGGGCCGCAGCCACGGGAAGTGGAAGCATTGCTCCAAGAGCCAATGCAAGCGTCAAAAGCAAAAATGCGACGCCCCGTTTCATCTCTCCAATCTAAGTCATTCGGGAGACCGAGTCAATGCGGTTGCTTTACAATGTTTCATTCCGCATTCCCCCAATCTTTAGCGACCCTATGGAAATAAGAAAAAGGGTGAGGTTTCACACAAAGCTTCAGCCCCCGTGCTCGTGGGACAATGAGTGGAGAGAACAGGATCATCTCTCTCGCCAAGTTTGCCAAGGCGCGAAGGGGTGAATTCCGATTTAAAAACTAAAAAGGGTTTCTTGGTGGCTTGGCGAACTTCGCGAGAGACAACGACTTAGCAAGTTTGTTCTTCAAAAACATTTACCATTACCTGCCTGAAGTAAAAACTTCGTGAGCTTCGTGCCTTCGTGTGAAGCAATCAATAGTCTGAGTTCTACGCTAATGATTGGAGGGGCGATCCCCTCCAAAAAATTCAAGCTGGCCCTCTCAAGAATTTTGCTTAGTCTCCGCAGTGCATCGTAATGCGCTCGTGGCGAAATGGCAGACGCGCTGGATTTAGGTTCCAGTCCTTCACGGGGTGGGGGTTCAAGTCCCTCCGGGCGCAGCGAAGCGAGACCGGATGTCCATCCATCACCGGATGGTGCGTTTTGGACTGGCGCAGGGGTCAACGGGGGCGCAACTCCCTCCGGGCGCAACGAAGCGAGACCGGATTTTCATTCACCATCGGATGGTGCAAGCGGGTGGGCCTGCCCGCAAATCTCGCAAATCACCGTGAAATATTTTTACCCCTAAGAAATACTCTAAAGATTGGTAGGGCGACTTCTCCGAAGGCGCCGCTATCCGCCTGAATGTGGGAGTTCGAGCGGAGCTCATGTGATTTGAACTCCACACGCCAACCATAGCACAGCCAGTGCCAACAAGTTTAAGCAATCAGACAAGCTTCTCGGGAACACCCTACCTCAAACTAAACACATCAGCTCCATGCCCGCCTCGCTACCTAAGCCTCAGGATCAATGACTTGAAGGCAGCCCACCGGAAGTTTCACCCGAGAGAAAGGACGAGTCTTAGAGGTTAATGGATTATCGACTAAAAATCGAGTGTTTCAACGAGTGTTTCCAACGTCAAATGATGATGTTCGGCGACAAGCTTGAGGATGCTTCTCAAGGTTCCCAAGCGTACAGGAGAGTGATTCGGGACTGTAACATGATGTTGTCCATCCTTTTGGGTCGTTAATCGGATATGTGAACCGTCTTGGCGAATTTTTTCGTAACCAAGCGTCTTGAGAGCTTTGGCTAATTCCAGACCGGACAAATCCCGAGGTATTTTCAAGCGGCTAAAACCTCATCACGCACAAAATGTAAGCGGATGATTTTTGGAGCCGTACCTGCTTGACCATCTCCGAAATGACAATGAACGGCATCCTTTACCATATCTCGAAGCTCTTCAATTGTATTGGCTTCTGTGACAATAGAATGTCCTAAGGCAGTAGCGATATATCCGCCATCTTCCTCGTCTTGCTGTATTTCAAAGATGATTTCGCTCACAGAATTACCTTAAACCTTAAAAGCGGTTTATAAAGCAAAAAAAGCACCCTTGAAGAGAAAGCCGCGATCCGTTCGCTCCTTTGATCGGTTTCGAGAAAAGTCACCCTACATTTCACCAAACATTCCAACGCCATGCCCACCTCGGAGCGCTGTCCCGGCTTGCCCCGATGATGTCGGGGTTAACCGACTTCGACTCGATCGGCGCAAGGAGCTGATTCGAGCGTTGGTCATGAATTCGGTAAGAAATGCGACTCATTCAGTTATGTCGGCTTGATACATCATGAATTGGCCTTAGCTAAAAAAAGGAAAAACGAATAACCACAACGGAAAAGTATTTGCATTTGAATATCAGCGACCTGAAAGAGGCGCACCGAAAGTATCACCCGAGGGAGGGGAGATAAGGTAAAAGGGCATTGATTCTATGGGTGCAAGGAGGTATTATTCTGCCAGTGAAGCTGACATGGAATTGAATGTCCTGAAATATGCACACCGCAGGAATTGATGGAGGATTGATATGAACGACCCGATTATTGCCGAAGTCAGAGCTGCCCGTGAGAAATTGGCTGCCCGTTTCAAATTTGATGTTAAGGCTATTTGCGACAATGCCCGGAAGAATCAAAAAAGTCAGGGCATAAAATTGTTTCGTTCGTGGATAAACGGTCTGCCCTTAAAGCGGTTTGACGGCTGGGCGGTTGAGCCTAAAGAACTCCACACGCCAACCATAGCACAGCGAGTGTCACCACCAACTTCTCGACGGTTGAACGCATACGGATTGAAAACTGGTGACAATTCTGGTGACAATGAAATCTATAACTATGAAATATCTTGGATTTAGGTTCCAGTCCTTCACGGGGTGGGGGTTCAAGTCCCTCCCGGCGCAGAATCGATGCGGAGCTTGTTAGAAGTGAGTTTCGAAATCTGAGGTGGAAGTTGGCTTAAAAACTGCTTTCAGAGGCATCTTAGGAATGGAAAAAATGAAGTGCTCACACGGTCTTGATCGGTTTTTAGCTTAGGGTCTATGGATTCGAAATCTTACCTCGAAATTCTGACGCATCTTTCCTGCCTCATCACGCTCGGATCTTTTCTGGTCCGGGACATGCTCTTGCTTCGGGGGTTGGCGATTCTGGCGAGTCTCGTTTGGATTGGGGCGATGGTGGGGACTCACAGTGTGATTGCGGCCTCGCTCTTTTGGAACGTTGTATTTAGTGGGATTAATGCGTGGCAGATTTTTTTTCTGATTCGGGAAAATCGCGCGGTCGATTTTCGAGAGGAGGAGCAGGAGCTTTTTGACGCACTTTTTGTTCATTTCAAGCCGGGGGAATTTGTGCGGATTCTGCGACTGGGAGAGTGGCGAAATCTCGCCAAGGATGAGCTTCTTGTTCGAGGCGGAGATGTTTCGGGCGGGGTTTGGATTCTCTCCCAAGGGGAGGCGTTGGTGATGAGCCAAGATGGTGTGATCAAAGCGAAATTGCGGGCGAATGATCTGGCTGGCGAGATGAGTTTTTTGAAAGGGGAACCGGCTTCCGCTTCGGTGCTCATGGCAACCGAGGGGCGCGCGATCTTTTGGCCGAAAGAACGGCTCGAACATCTTTTCCGCGGTCATCCAACGCTGAGAATTTTATTTCACTCAATCATCTCCTCAAACCTCGCTGAAAAACTAAGGCGTTAAGATTATCTCACACAAAGCTCCTGCCCGTGGAACAGGCTGGAGCGGCTGTGAAGGGAACTTCCTCACACAAAGGCACGAAGCCACAAAGGAAATCCGGTTTTTATTTTGGGACCCAAGAACCGGTCGCTCAAAGGCTCGAAACAAAAAAGGATTTCCTTTGTGGCTTCGTGCCTTTGTGTGAGAATTCCGCACGGATGTTGTTTCAGTAACGATTGAGGATTAAATACTCGGCATGGGCTCTTCGTGCAGGCCGCACTCGCGTTTGAGGCCAAAAAAACGGGTCTCTTCCTCGGTCATGCCGGCTTCGAGTTTTCGGGTGGTATGGACATCACCGATGGAGGCATAACCTTGTTCCCAGAGTGGGTGATACGGTAAGTTGTGTTTCTGGAGGTAGTCGTAAACATCCTTATCGGTCCAATCGATGATCGGGTGAATCTTGAGGCCACCGTTTTGAGTTTTGAGAATGCCGAGCTCTTTTCGAGAGGTCGATTGTTGGCGGCGGAGTCCGGCGATCCAAGCCACGGCCCCGAGTTCTTCCCGGGCACGATTCATCGGTTCAACCTTATTGATTTGGTTGTATTTTGTAATCCCATCAACGCCTTGCTCCCAAAGTTTTCCGTAGCGCGACTCCTGCCAGGCGGGAGAGAGGGGGGAGCGATAAACCTTCAGATTGAGCTTCAAGCGCTCGGTGAGTTGATCAATGAACTGGTAGGTTTCGGGAAAAAGGTAGCCGGTATCGACCAAGACGACCGGAATCTGAGGGGCCAAGGTGGTGACGAGATGGAGTGATACGGCCGACTGAGCACCAAAGCTGGAGCTGAGGAAGATCTTCTCTTGAAAGGTTTCCAAGGCCCAAGCCACGCGACCTTCAGCTGTTTGGGTCTGAAGGAAAGTCTCCGCTTTCTCGAGGTCGAGAGTTAATGGTTTAAGGACGGAAGACATCGTTTTCTCTATTTTTTAAGAAGATACCCCATCTTTTAAACTTGCCAAGAATTAATTTCCTACTAAATCTATCGACAAATGGAACATTTAGATCAGCTCGAGGCCCAAAGCATCTTTCTCTTTCGGGAAGCTTATGCCTCTTTTAAGAAACTTTGCATGCCGTGGTCGATGGGAAAGGACTCCAATGTCCTGATCTGGCTCGCCAATAAAGCCTTCTGTGGAAAAATTCCGTTCCCGTTGCTGCATATCGATACAACGTATGAGTTCCCCGAGATGATGGAATTCCGCGAATGGGGTCGCAAGCATTACAACCTCGATTTGATCGTCAAAATCAATCAGGAAGCGCTCGATGCCGGATACCGCTACGAGAATCCGAAGTATAATTCCAAGGAGATCACCGGAGCGCTCAAGGCCGAGGCGCTCAAACAGATTTTAGCCGAGCACCAATGGGATGCGATGTTTACCGGAATTCGCCGTGATGAAGATCCGATCCGCGCGAAAGAGCGTTATTTTTCGCCCCGCAATGCGAATTCCGAATGGGATTTCAAGGATCAGCCCCCCGAGTTCTGGGGACAATTTACGACGAAGATTCAGGAGGGAGAACACGTTCGCGTCCAGCCGTTACTCGATTGGACGGAGCTCGATATCTGGCTTTATATTCGCCGCGAGAAAATTCCGATCCCGCAGATGTACTACGCGCGTCCCGGCAAGGATGGAAAACTCTACCGGTTCCGCTCTCTCGGCTGCTGGCCGATTACGCATCCGGTTCCGAGCAATGCGTCGAATATTGACGAAGTGATTGAAGAACTTCGTGAAACGAGGACCTCGGAACGTTCCGGTCGCGCTCAAGATCATATCGATGACGGTTCGGGCCGCACGGGGATGGAAGATTTGCGGATTAAGGGTTTTTTTTAATTTTGGAAAGTTGAGAAATTATGGAACGTGATTTTTTGAGTATTGTGATTGTGGGGCATGTCGACCACGGGAAGTCGACATTGATCGGGCGATTGCTCGCGGATACGAATTCGCTCCCGGATGGGAAGGTGGAGTCGGTTCGGAAGCGCTGTGAGAAGCACGGGATGGAGTTTGAGTATGCGAATCTCCTCGACTCGATGAAGGAGGAGCAGGAGCAGAATATCACGATCGATACGACGCAGATTCGCTTCAGTACGCCGATGCGGAATTACGTGATCATTGACGCGCCGGGGCATAAGGAATTTTTGAAGAATATGATCACCGGGGCGGCGAATGCCGACGCGGCGATTTTGATGATTGATGCGAAGGAGGGGGTGCAGGAGCAGTCGCGGCGTCATGGATTCTTGCTCTCATTGCTCGGGATTCGTCAGATTATTGTGGCGGTGAACAAAATGGATCTGGTGGGGAATTCCCAGAAAGTTTTTGATCAGGTGGAGAAGGAATACCGGGAATTTCTCGGAAGATTCAATGTCATTCCGACGCATTTCATTCCGATTTCAGCGAAGCATGGAATCAACATGGTGGCTCCGTCGAAGGATTTGCCGTGGTATTCGGGGATGACCATTTTGCAGGCGTTGGACTCCTTTCGTCCTCCCGCGACGCAGGAGAATCTTCCGTTGCGCTTGATGGTGCAGGATATTTATCGGTTTGATGAGCGCCGCATTATTGCGGGTCGGGTCGAGTCTGGAAAATTCAAAGTCGGGGATGAGTTGGTTTTCTGGCCGGATCGCAAACGGAGTCGCGTGAAGTCGATCGAGGCGTGGTCGGCAGCCGTTCCTCCATCGGAGGGCTCTGCGGGTCAATCGGTGGCGATTACGTTGGAAGAACAGATTTTTGTCGAGCGGGGACAGATTGCGAGTCATGCCCAGGAAGGTCCGATTGAAGGACGCGAATTCAAAGCGCGCATCTTTTGGCTTCATCAGGAGCCTGTTTTGGTCGGTCAACCGTACACGCTTCGTCTTGGGACTCAGGAGGTTGAAGCGCGGGTGACGCGAATTGATCGGATCATGGATTCGAGCACACTCGAAATTTCCGAGCAGGCCCGAAGCGAAATCCGGAAGAATGAAGTTGCCGAGGTGACGATTCGTACACGACGTCCGATTGCGTTTGATAATGGAGCTCGCATCACGGTCACGGGTCGCTTTGTCTTGATCCAAGGGGATCGCATTGGGGGTGGCGGTGTGGTTTTTGATGCGGAATACGCCACGGTTCATGCGGATGCCGTGAAGAGCGGAAATATTTCCTGGATCGAGGGGGAGATTACGCCTGAAGTGCGGGTGCAACATTTTGGACATCGAGGGGCGGTGGTCTGGTTGACCGGGCTTTCGGGCTCTGGAAAATCGACACTGGCGATTGCACTAGAAAAGACGTTGTTCCGTCGCGGTGTGGCCGCCTATGTGCTTGATGGAGACAATCTCCGTCACGGGCTTTGCTCAGATCTTGGATTTTCGGACAAAGATCGAATGGAGAACATTCGCCGTGCGGGAGAAGCGGCCAAGTTGATGGCTCAAGCGGGGATGGTGGTCATCTCTGCGTTGATTTCGCCTTTTGATCGGGAGCGGAAAAAGATCCGTGAAATTTGTCATGAGGATGGGGTTCCATACTTGGAGGTTTTCATCAATACGCCGCTGGAGCTTTGCGAAAAGCGAGATCCGAAGAGTCTTTATAAAAAAGCGCGTGCTGGGGAGATCAAAGGATTTACGGGAATTGATTCGCCTTACGAGGCTCCCACGAATCCGAACTTGGAGATTAAAACTTCCGGGCAGACCGTGGCTGAATCGCTTGCGCCGATGGTTGAATTAGTTTCGAAGGCGACCTCCAGCGAAAATATCCAGACGATTGAATCCCAAGCTCCTGGCGCAGGGATTTAAAATTTGGCCACAAAAAGCACAGAAGTCACAAAAATTCATTCGTTTGTGGCTTTTGTGTTTTTGTGGCAACCCTCGGTTTTAAAGGGGTTGATTTCTGCTGGACGACGGGGCCGGCTTGGATACAGTGCGGGTTCACTCAAAGGAGACTGTCATGGGATTAGAAGGTAAGAATGCGATTGTGACCGGGGCGAGCCGGGGAATTGGTCAGGCGATTGCGCTGAATCTGGCGCGTCGGGGCGCGAATGTGGCGTGTGTGAGTCGTTCGCTTGATTCCATCAAGGAGACGGTGGCAGCCGCAGAAGCACTTGGGCGGAAAGCCAAGGGGTGGGCGGTTGATGTTGCGGATGGCGCGGCGGTAGAAAAAGCCGTTGATGAAATTTCCAAAGAATTTGGTTCGGTTGATATTCTTGTGAACAATGCCGGAGTGACTCGCGATAATTTGATGATGCGGATGTCTGGGGAGGATTGGGATTTTGTACTCAATACCAATCTCAAGGGAGCGTTTCATTGGACGAAGCCGGTTTCGCGTTTGATGATCAAGCAACGAGCGGGGCGGGTGGTGAACATCGCTTCGGTGATCGGTTTGATTGGAAATGCCGGACAGGTGAATTACGCGGCGTCGAAGGCCGGTCTCATTGGATTTACGAAATCTGTCGCGCGGGAAGTCGCTTCCCGTGGGATTACGGTGAATGTAGTCTGTCCCGGTTTCATTGAAACAGATATGACGAAAGCACTCTCGGAAGAGATTCGTGCAAAGGTTTTGGAGCAGGTTCCCCTCAAACGATTTGGTCAGCCGGATGACGTGGCGAACCTCGTCGGTTTCCTCTGTGAAGGGGAGGCGGGCTACATTACAGGTCAGGTCTTGACGGTGGACGGTGGGATGGTGATGTAAGAAAAGTAAAAATTGTGTTGCCAAACCCTCAAATCGAAACTAACAACGCAGCATCTTCTTAGAAGGAACCAGGAAAAAAATATGGCTGAAAAAACGATCGAAGAAAAAGTAAAAGAAATCATTGTGGAACAGCTCGGGGTCAATCCGGAGCAAGTAACGCCGACGGCGAAGTTCATTGAGGACCTCGGCGCCGATTCGTTGGACACGGTGGAACTTGTCATGGCCTTTGAGGAAGAGTTTGAAATCGAAGTTCCGGACGATGAGGCTGAAAAGCTTCAGACCGTCGGCGATGTGATTCGTTACATCGAAGAGAACAGCGAGAAATAAACCAGATTTAATGAAAAGGCGTCCGCTTCGGTGGACGCCTTTTCGCTTTTTTTTGGCATGAGTTCACGACGCGTAGTCATTACCGGAATGGGGGCGTTAACCCCCTTAGGAAACGATGTCATTTCGTTTTGGTCCGGCTTGGTGGCGGGACGAAGCGGGATTGCAAAGATCCAAGCCTTTGATACGACCGGGTACGATTGTACCATTGCGGGCGAAGTCAAAGGGTTTGAGCCGGCAAAAGCCTTTAATAATCCGAAAGATGCCCGTCGCGCAGATCGCTATGCCCAGTTGGCCATGGCGGCGGCGAAAGAGGCGGTGGCCCAAAGCGGACTCAAGGATTTCAATCCTGAGCGCGTTGGAGTTACCGTCGGTTCCGGAATCGGCGGGCTGATCTCCATTGAAGATCAGCACACGAATCTGATTCAAAAGGGGCCAGGGCGAGTCTCTCCTTTCCTGATTCCGATGATGATTAGCAATATGGCTTCCGGGCTGATTGCGAATGAATTTAATTTCCAAGGACCGAACTTTGCGGTGGTGACGGCCTGTGCCACGGCGAATCAATGTATCGGGGAAGCCTGGCGTTTAATCAAGTTTGGTGAAGCCGATGTGATGATTTCGGGTGGAAGTGAAGCGGCCTGTGCTCCCTTGGGGCTTTCCGGCTTTGGCAACATGAAGGCGCTGAGCACGCGCAATGACGATCCGGAGAGGGCTTCCCGGCCCTTTGACAAGGATCGAGATGGCTTTGTCTTGAGCGAAGGGGCTGGAGTGGTGGTTTTGGAAGAGCTGGAACATGCCAAGAAGCGCGGCGCCACGATTTTTGCGGAATTGACCGGTTATGGTCTCTCGGCGGATGCGTATCACATGACGTCACCGCATCCCGAGGGGCATGGTGCTGCACGGGCCATGAAGCGTGCACTTGAATTGGCAGAGATTCGTCCGGAGCAGGTCAGTTATATTAATGCCCATGGAACCTCGACCGGCTTGGGGGATGTTTGTGAGACACTTGCGGTAAAAGCTGTTTTTGGAGAGTCCGCCAAACGGATTCCAGTCAGTTCGACGAAATCGATGACCGGCCATCTGCTCGGGGCTGCCGGTGCGGTTGAACTCATCGCCTGTGTGAAGACGATCGAGACCGGAGTCATTCCCCCGACGATCAATTTGGATCAGCCGGATGAGCAATGCGATTTGGATTACGTCCCGCACACGGCCCGTGAAGTACGCGTTGATACCGCATTGAACAACTCCTTCGGTTTCGGGGGCCACAACGCCTCGATTTTAATTCGCCGATTTGTTTGATGACGTAAACGATTAAAACGTGTTTCTTGTGAAGACACGGAGGGCTCGAAGGGAGTCTCACGGAAGGGTTCCCTTCGAGCCCTTGGAGTCTTTGCGGTTGAATTAGATCGTTGACGTTATCACCGCGACGACACAAAAGCTCAAAGGAGGAATTTTGTATTCAGATCCAAACCAACAAAACGTTGAGGCCGTCGAGCCTTTGCGGTTAAAACCGGTTTCACCCCCGCCCGCAACGCTTTGCGTAGCAATGCGGGCAGGTCAAAATCGCGAAGTCCTCCAATTCAATCCCCCCATCCTAATTTATCTCTCAAATCGGAGTTTATTTTGGACAGGAATGGCCAATGGTTAAAATCCCGTCTTCCCTAATGTCATCTGCCTGCTAAAGGTGGTGGGAAGGAAATTTTGTTTGTGTCTCGCTTGAAACTGCTTTTGTTGATTCTGATTCCGCTGCTTCTGTTGGCAGGGGGCGGGTTCTTTTATTTCTCAACGGGTTCTTCCGAAGCAAAAGTGGAGGGACCCCAGACGCGTCCCCCTCAAGGTCCAGAATTGGTTCCCACCTTGGCGGTTTGGGGTTATGGCGATGCTGAGGAAGAGGTCTACTGGAAGGAAACACTCACGGCACTCGAAGCAGAATTGCACGCAGTCATCCTGCCTCGTTGGTATTCGAGTGAGCTAGAGTATTCACACGCATTGAGAAATGCCTTGAGCATTGGTGAGGGACCGGATCTTTTTATGACCGGAATTGATGAAGCGGAAGTCCTGTACCGGGCGAATTTGATCACGCCCTTAATCTTGCCCGAGGAAGAGACCATCGGTTGGGTTCCCTCCACGTTGCAAGCGTTTCGGCGCGGGGAGGAATATCTCGCGCTTCCGAGTAGTTTTTCCGTACTGGTCCTTTATTATAATCCCCGGCTCTTTGACCGGAAGGGATTGGCTCACCCGGATGATCACTGGGATTGGGAGAGTTTTTTGGCAATGGCACGAGCCCTTTATTCGCCTAAAGATGAATCCGGTAATGAGGTGATTTATGGAATGGAGCTCCCGCTCCGATGGGACTATTGGAATGCGCTTTCCGGCCAAATGGGAGCGCCGCTCTACGATGAGAAACTTGCTTTCGCCGGAGGAGCGACAGGTCCCGCCGCACGTTCCTTGATGCAACTAACCGAATGGGTGCAGCAGTACGCTGTCTGTACGACCTACACGGGAGTTCGTCAAAAGACCTCTTTCGAAATGGGACAGGCGGCGATGCTGGTCGGTGGAGCGGAGCTCCTGGGGCGCCTGCGCGAGGTTCCTGATTTGAAATGGGGAGTCACATCACTCCCAAAGGCGAAACAAGAATCAACGACGCTTCAGGTTCAGGCTTGGGCGGTTTCCGGGCGGACGAAGTTCCGGGATCGCGCCTATCAGGCGATTCAATATCTGGCACAACGCGCTCCGGTCGCTTCCCGCTTGCCCGCGTGGAAACCGAACACGGTCTTGTTGATGACTCCGCCGACTTCCCGATTTTATGCGGAGACGGCTCAACTCTCAACGCTTCCTCCACATCCCCTCGCGCCGGTCCTTTTGCAACTCATCGATCAGCGGCTGCAAGATTTAGCCGGAGAAAAGGGGACTGAGGTCAATGCCATCCTGGAAGAAATCAATGTCTCCATCAAAAAACATCCGCAGTGGAAACCGTAAGGCGAGTTCCTTCGGTCCGATCTTAGAGGTCCTCGCGCGGACTTATCCGGATGCTATTTGCGAGCTGAATCATCGTAATCCCCTCGAGCTTCTCATTGCGACGATGCTCTCAGCGCAATGTACCGATGTTTTGGTAAATCAGGTGACTCCTGGCCTTTTTGAAAAATATCGGAAAGCCTCCGATTTCGCAAAAGCCCCTTTAGTTGAAATGGAGCAGGCGATTCGCCGGATCGGATTATTCCGAAGCAAAGCCAAAAATATTCTAGCCACTTGCCAAATTTTGGAAACGAACTACGCGGGAGAAGTTCCTCGCACCATGGAGGAACTCACTGCGCTTCCAGGAGTCGGCCGAAAAACCGCGAATGTCGTTTTGGGAAATGCCTTTGGAATTGCCGAGGGAATCGTCGTCGATACGCATGTTGGCCGGCTCTCGCAGCGACTCGGATTGACCCGGGAGAAGACGGCTGAAAAGATTGAAAAGGATCTGGTTCAAAAAATTCCACGCGATCAATGGACGATCCTTTCCCACCGCCTCATCTGGCACGGCCGTCGTCGCTGCAAGGCGCGGAATCCCGATTGTGATGGATGCGAGATGGGGAAGCTTTGTCCAAGACGGGGAGTTTGAGGTTTGGGAATTTCCCGCGCAGAGATCGCCGTGTTCGCAGAGGGTAAAAAGTGTTTTCTCAGCGGCCTCGGCGATCTCTGCGCGAGACATTTCTTATTTATTCGAGTTCATTTAGCGCGTTGCGGATTTCGGCTTCCGGACCTTCATGCTTTTGAGCGACCGCCAGTTCGAGGGCTTGCTCATATCGTCGACGGGCGAGGGGTAGATTTTCCCGGAGTTGAGAGCATTTGGCAAGAAGAATGGCGACGACCATCCAGTCCGGCTTTTTTTTGAGACAAAGCGTGAGATGCTCTTCGGCTTCCGCATAGGACTTGGAATCAAAAAGCGCTTTGGCATAGCTGAATCGGAAGAGATCATTCCCGGGATTCTGTTCTACTCGACTGTGTAATGATTGAAGATCGGACATGAGGATCGTTTTCTTACTCGATTTCGCGGAGAAGGGCACTCCGAATTTCTCTCGATTCGTCCGGAAGTATTTTCAAAGTCCAAAGAAGGGTCGAGGGGGGAAGTAATTTTGAAGCGCGTTCGGGCCATTCGAAAACGCTCACCCCGTCTGAAGGAAGATAATCTTCAATCCCAATGGTGAGGACATCGGCTTCTGATTTCATCCGATAAAGATCCAGATGATAGAGGGGGAGGCGTCCTCCTTGGTATTCATGAAGCAGCATAAAAGTTGGACTCGTCACCTCTCCTGAAAATCCAAGACCTTGAGCGATTCCTTTCACGAGATGCGTCTTTCCGGCACCGAGATCGCCTTGTAATGCGATGATCTCGCCGCCAACGAAGGAGCGTCCCAACGATTCACCAAAGGCGATCGTCTCTTCAACGCTTTTGGAGATGATCGTATCCATGAAGGAGCTTTCGGAGGGGGAGTGAGAGACGATGGGAGGAGGGGTGGATGGTTCCAATTCGTGTCACGGCAACTTTAAAGGGCCAACGTTTCATTTTGGATTCACGTCCCTTGGGTACGGTAAATAGGAGTTCGTAATCTTCGCCATCATTCATTGCTTCTGAAATTGAAGCGCCCGGAGTGCGAGGAATTTTTTCAAGATCGAGGTCAAAGGAGACGTGCGAAGCGGAGGCAAGTCGCGGAAGATCGGCTCCGAGTCCATCACTGAGATCCATGAGGGAGGAAGCAATTTTTCGAAGCCAACTCCCTTCCTGGATTCGAGGAAGAAAATGAAGATGTTTGGAGGTGCGAGTTCGTCCCAAGCATCCGGTCACCCAGATTCCGTCCCCAGCGCGTGCGGTTGAACGGAGGAGGGGCGGAGTCCCTTGAACTTCCCCCAAAGCGGAGACGGAGATCCAGAATTCCCGGGAACGAGTCGTTTCACCTCCGACGAGTTGAAAGTCAAATTCGCGAGCCAATTTTTCAATGCCTCGATAAATTCCCTGAAGTCGTTGTACGGAAAAATCTTTGGGAAGTCCCAGCGTCATCATGGCGGCTACGGGAGTCCCTCCCATCGCCGCGAAATCGCTGATGACTCGGGCGATCGCTTTTCTTCCAATCAAGGGCGCCGGTGTTGAGGGGAGGAAATGAACTCCCTCCACGACGGCATCGGTTTTGAGAAGATGAAAATGATTCTTCGATTTTCCTCGTAGCACCGCGCAGTCATCGCCGACGCCAACGATTAGTTTTCCCGACGGTTTCCATCGGTGAGTCAGAGTGGAGATCAGTTGCGACTCGTTCATGAGGCACTCCGAGTGGAAGCCCGTTCAAGTCGCTCATTCATCGCACGACCCAATCCATGGTTCGGAAGGCGAACGGCGTAAAGAATTTCGGCAGAACTCTCGTCGAGTTCTCGAAGCATTCCGAAGAAATGAGCCGCGGCTTCTTCGAGATTTTCAGTGGGGGAGAGGTTGAGTGTCATGCTAAAATTTTCTGAGGAGAGGAGGGTGCCGAAAGTTAAAAGCCCTGCATTCGCCGGGGAAATAACAGCGTTTTGACTCTCCAATGGTAGGGACGCCTCTCCGAGGCGTCCGTTCCCAACGCCCGGATCGCTCGGAGAGCGGTCCCTACCATCTAATAGGAATAATTTTTTAGACGGCGCGTAGTGATGGAGAAGTTGTCCGGGCGCGTGGGGAACTTCTTGAGGCCGATTGAGAAGCCGAATGGGGCCGATGATCGCTTCGATGGTTTCCAATGGAAGTCCCCCCGCTCGAAGGAGTGCCGGACCTTCCGGATCAAATCGGATGATCGTTGATTCGACCCCAATGGTGCAATGGCCACCGTCGAGAATGAGCGGAATGGCATTCCCAAGTTCTTTTTCAACGGCTTCGGGAGTGGTTGGGCTGATGCGTCCGAAACGATTCGCGCTCGGAGCGGCGAGGGGGTGATCGACTTGCCTCAGGAGTTCGCGAGCCATTGGATGGGCGGGGATTCGGACGGCAACGGAAGGAAGTCCGCTGGTGACGAGATCCGGAACTTGAGATTGCTTCGGAAGAATGAGGGTGAGGGGGCCGGGCCAAAATTTCTCAGCGAGCGCCTGAGCCGCTGCGGGAAACTCAGAGGCAACTCGGGAAATCCAGTCGAGCTCCGGGAGATGAACGATGAGAGGATCAAACGTCGGGCGCCCTTTAATCGAAAAGACCTTGGCGACGGCACGTTCTTGAAAGGCATCCGCGGCCAATCCATAGACCGTCTCAGTCGGAATGGCGACGCATTCCCCTTGGCGAAGGAGGGCTGCAGCGTGAGCAATGTCAGTTGAGATCATGTCGGTCAAAGAATCCGTCGCTAAATTATCGTTTATCGAGGAGCAGTTCAAATGCTTTCCACGGACAAATACGAAATGAATCGGTTTGGTTTCACACGGAGGTGCGGAGCTCACGGAGGTAGAGCCTTTAAAATTGGCCTTCTCAAGGTAGGTAAATTTTGTGATTTGTGTGGCTAAAATTTGAAATAGTCAGATACCTCCAGTCCGCAAGTTCATAAAAACTGTAGCCGCTGGTTATTGGATCAGGAACTCATGAACTCAGGAAAAAATAGAGCGCTCCCGTCTGCTTTTTACTGGTAGATGGAGTGCTTTGGCTGACGTAAGGAGTGGCTTTAACCTAAAGCGCAGGACGTTCTCGATGCCACGGAGTCGATTGCTCGTAGGCGTGGCCGACTCGGAGGATCGTCTCTTCGCCCCACATGGGGCCGATGATTTGGAGGCCGACGGGAAGTTTGGCGGAGGTAAATCCGCATGGAAGGGAGAGGCCGCAGACGCCGGCAAGATTGACGGCGATGGTGAAGATGTCCGCCAAGTACATTTGAAGGGGATCTTGTACTTTCTCGCCCAGCTTAAAGGCGGCGGTCGGTGAAGTCGGGGTCAAGATTGCATCACACTTTTCGAAGGCTTTGGTGAAGTCCTGGCCGATCAGATATTTCACTTTTTGCGCGCGATTGTAGTAAGCGTCGTAGTAGCCGGAACTTAAAACGTAGGTTCCGAGAATAATGCGACGTTTGACTTCGGAGCCAAATCCTTCGGCGCGAGAGCGGCCGTAAAGATCGAGCACATCGGTCGGATTTTCCGCGCGACGCCCATAACGAACGCCATCAAAGCGGGCGAGGTTGGCGGAGGCTTCGGCGGTGGCAAGAATGTAATAAACTGCGGTGGCGTATTCGGTGTGAGGAAGCGAGATTTCGACAATCTCCGCCCCTTGCTTGGCGAGGTGATCGATCGAATCGCGAATGGCTTTTTCGACTTCGGGATCCATACCGCTGACAAAATATTCCTTCGGAACCCCAAGTCGGAGGCCTTTGACGCCGGCGTTGAGATTCTTTCGAAGATTCGGAACGTCCCGTTTGACGCTCGTGTTTTCGCGAGGATCATAGCCGCTGATCACTTCAGTGAGGAGGGCGGCATCTTCGACGGTTTTGGTGAGTGGTCCGATCTGATCAAGGCTTGAGGCAAAAGCGACGAGACCAAAGCGAGAGACACTTCCATAACTCGGTTTGAGTCCGACACAACCACAGAGCGCGGCCGGTTGGCGAATGGAGCCCCCCGTGTCCGAACCGAGCGCGGCGATGGCTTCATGGGCTCCGACGACGGCAGCAGAACCGCCACTACTCCCACCCGGAATGCGGTCGAGATCCCACGGATTGTGAGTCTTGCCCCAGCTCGAATTTTCCGTGGAGGAACCCATGGCGAATTCGTCCATGTTGGTTCGTCCGAGAAGAATCGCTCCGGCTTCTTTGAGTTTTCGAATGACGGTTGCGTCGTAAAGGGCTTTGTACGGTCCGAGAATTTTGGATGAGCAGGTGCAGGGATCACCGGTGACATTGAGATTGTCTTTAATCGCAATCGGAATTCCACCGAGCGGTTTGGAGAGATCGACTGATTCCGCTTGGAGTCGAGCGCTCTCGGCATTCATGAAGTTGTAGCCTTGAACCTTCGGATCGACCAACGCAATGCGTTCGAGGAGGGCGTCAACGATTTCGCGGGGAGTCGTCTCCTTCTTCTGCAGTTTGGCGCGAAGTCCAACAATGGTATCGAGGGCGAGACTCATTCGACAATCTTCGGCATGAGGAGAAGGTTCTCCGTCTTTTGAGGGGCATTCGCCAAGGCTTGATCGCAAGTGAGACTCGCTTGGAGTTCATCCGCGCGGAGATGGTTCACAAACGAAACATCATCGGCAAGTTCCGGGACGCTGGAGACATCGACTTTTTGAAGTTGGGCAATGTAACCGACGACATCGCCGAGTTGTTGTTCGAACCGGGCGATTTCCTCCGGAGCGAGCTTCAAGCGCGCGAGTGCGGCGACGTAAGAGACATCAATCGCGGGACTGGCCATAACCCCTTATGCGTACGGATTTTCAGTTTCCAAGAAACCGTTGAGATGGCGCATCCGGGTCGGGTGACGCATCTTACGGAGGGCTTTGGCTTCAATCTGACGAATACGTTCGCGAGTCACGCGGAATTGACGCCCAACCTCTTCCAAGGTGCGGGAGTAACCATCCACGAGTCCGAAGCGTTGTTCGAGGACGAGACGTTCTCGTTCCGTGAGAGTCGAAAGGACATCCTTGATCTTTTCGCGGAGCATCGAGTAACTCGCCATTTCGGACGGATTCTCAGCGGACTTATCTTCGATGAAATCACCGAAGGTTGTGTCGTCGCTATCGCCAACTTGAGCTTGAAGCGAAATCGGCTGTTGCGCCATCTTGAGAATGGAACGAACGCGCTCGACCGGCATCTGAATTTCGTCCGCGATTTCCTCGGGTGTCGGTTCGCGACCAAACTCTTGAATAAGCTGCT
Organism: uncultured Verrucomicrobiota bacterium; assembly: GCA_964555235.1. Lineage (GTDB taxonomy): Bacteria > Verrucomicrobiota > Verrucomicrobiia > Methylacidiphilales > CAMAQI01 > CAZKRU01. The sequence continues at coordinate 14,142 of CAZKRU010000004.1, read as the reverse complement.
TCTGCACGCGCATCAATTTGTTGATCGTTTCGATCATGTGGACCGGGATACGAATCGTTCGGGCCTGATCGGCGATACTGCGGGTGATCGCCTGACGGATCCACCAGGTGGCGTAAGTCGAGAATTTGTAACCGCGACGGTATTCAAATTTTTCAACGGCTTTCATCAACCCCATGTTTCCTTCCTGAATCAAATCCAGGAATGAGAGGCCACGGTTGGTATATTTTTTCGCAATCGAAATCACGAGTCGGAGATTCGCTTCGACCATTTCGGTTTTGGCGCGGAGCGATTTGTGAAGCCATCCTTTGAGTTCGCGATGATGGTTTTTATAGACGGCGAGAGGCATCCGCACATTGAGCTCGAGATCCTGCAAGGTCTGTTCGGCCTCATGAATCTGAGTCTGGGTCTCTTTGCTGCGGCTCTTACTTTTGTGAAGCTTTTCGAGACGACGCTCTTGTTCGAGCACCTGATGATGAACTTGCTCGGAGACCGCCACAAAATCCTCACCGACTTTTTGTTTGAAGAAGAACTTCGGAAAATGCTTTTTCAGACCGACATGCTGCTTCTGGTATTCCTTGGCGTAGCGCGCACGGGTGGTCTCGCTTTTTCCAGCGTTGAGAACCTTTTGATAAAGAGCCTTTGATTTCTGATCGGCGTTTTCGACGTGACGGACCAAGCCCTTGAGGGACTTCATGTACTTTTCGCGGCCTTCGATCTTCTTATCCTGAATCACGCGATCAAAACGCTCACGGCCCTGTTCGAGCTTATTGGCGATATTGATGTATTCTTTTCCGATGAAACCGAGCTGGTCGACGTATTCCTGAACCTTCGATTCGGCTTCTTCGATCCGTTTGGAAATTTCGACTTCCTGATCGCGAGTGAGCAACGGGACCTGGCCCATTTGCTTGAGATACATACGGACGGGATCGTCGAGAATGTCGAGGCGGGTCTCTTTTTCGACTTCGACTTCTTCTTCCTGAGCGCTGGTCTGCTTGTAACGGTCGACTTCAGAGGAATCGATGACATCGATTTCGAGCGTCCGGAGGAAGGCCATGACGGCTTCGACTTCCTCGGGATTATTGACGCTTTCGGGAAGGGCTTCATTGAGATCGTCATAGGTCAGGTAACCCTGATCCTTCGCCAGACGGACGAGATCGCGAAGACGGTCCTGACGTTCCGGACTGCCACTCCAGATCTGGGCGATCCGTTTTTCATCGGCGGCGTCCGTGAGCTTCAAGCTATGGGAAGGGGCCGCAACGGTGGAGGTACTTTTCGGCTTTTCTCCTTTGGCGGGAGCTGCCGACTTACTCGGTTTGCTCGGCTTGTGGCTGGCCTTGGAAGGGGCCGGCTTGGATTTCGCGTGAGTTTTGGCCGGAGCCTTTTTGGAAGCGATCTTTTTTACCATAGCATCTTTGTGTTGAGTCGGTTAAGCATTTAGAAAACGGGCTCGCCAACTTAGGGGCCACTTCGTCTTAAATCAAGTAATTCTTTTGACGAAGTCAGGATTTGAGGGTTTTAGGATTTCAAAGTCTGATTTCTTTTTGATTTCGGTTTTTTGAGTGCGGCTCTGTTTGTAAGAGTCGATTTCGGAGAAATCAATGATATCGATTTCGAGTGTCCGGAAGAAAGTCATCACGGCTTCGATTTCCTCAGGAATGCTGACACTCTCAGGAAGGGCTCTATTGAGATCGTCATAGGTCAGGTAACCTTGATCCTTTGCCAAACGGACGAGATCGCGAAGGCGGTCCTGACGTTCCGGGCTGCTGCTCCAAAGATCAGTGATTCGTTTGCTGTCAGGATCTTTGTTTGACGAGTAATTATTTCCCATAACATCTTTGTTTTGAGTTAGTTAATTGACTAAAAACGAACCGAGAAACTTAGGGGCCACTTCGTCTTAAATCAAGTAGCTCTTTGGATTTTTCTAGGATTTGATCCGGGGGGGTGAGATTCGACTTAATCTCCTGCTCTAAAAAGGCCATGCGCCGTTGCTTCCATTGCCGCTGAAGGGTTTCCATGAGGCTGAGGGCCATTTTTTCGGCGGTCGTGGTGTCCGGAAAGGGGATCGGTTCCAAAAGGAGGCCGGCCAGATAATTTTTTTCAGCTTCCGGGCAGAGGAGGACAAATTCGGAGGGATCCTGCCATTCTTCGTTGGCGTGAGAATCAAGAAGTCGTTGAAGGAGCGGGCCTCCCTCCTGACTTTCAAGCCAGGCGAGATTGAGGTGGCGTTGGACTTTGGGAATGAGATCTGTTTGAGCGAGAAGGAGCGAGAGGAGTCCTGAGATCGACGGAGCCGGGGTAAGGGTCTGAACGGGAGCATCCGGAACGGTCGATTCCTCCCAAGTTGGACCCACGACGATCGGTTTGCCGAGCTTGGCGACCTCTTCCAGAAAGAGGGGGAGGGGAAGCTGGAGACGCGTGGCCACTTCGTGAGCGAGGAGTCGCTGATGGACCGGATTCGGGAGTTTTGCAACGACTTCCGCCATGCGGGCGGAAGCTTGGGCGCGACCGGTCGGGGAGGTGACGTCATATTGCTTGCAAGCGACTTGAAGGAGGTGACGGGTAAAATCGGGAGCCGCGTCGAGAATCGCTTTCATGGGGGTGCCATCGGGAGAATCTTTAAGCAATTCGTCGGGGTCTTTTCCCGACGGAATTGTCGCAATTCGGATGCTGATCCCTTCCTGTAACAAAACCTCCACACTTCGGAGTGCGGCATCTTGTCCTGCGCCGTCGGCATCGAAGCAGACGATCACCTCCTCGGCGTAACGTTTGAGAAGTCGCGCATGATGTTCGGTGAGAGCGGTTCCCTGCGGGGCGACGACATTTTGAATTCCTTTTTCGTAGCAGCGCATCAAATCGATCTGACCCTCGCAGATGACCGCTTGGCGAAGGTTCAGAATTTCGCGCTTCGTTTTTTCGAGGCCGAAGAGGATCCGGCTTTTGGAGAAAATGGGAGTCTCCGGGGAGTTGACATATTTTGCGGCTTTGGCCTCACGATCCAAGAGGCGACCACTGAAAGCAACGACCTGGCCGGATTCATTGGAGACGGGAAACATGAGGCGTCCCCGGAAGCGATCATAGACGCGGCCGGATTCGTTGCGTGTGGCCAAACCGGCTTTCTCCATGAGCTCTTGGGAATAATTCTGTTTTTGGGCCCAGACGAGCGTCGCATCCCATTCGTTCGGAGCATAGCCGAGGCCGAATTCGCGGGCGAGATCCATCGAGATTTTTCGTTCCTGAAGATAAGTGCGCGCCACCTCGGCGTCCGGTTCCTGTCTCAAACGGAGCGCCCACCAAGCGGCGACAGCGCGATGAATTTCATAAAGAATTTCGCGCTCTTGACGTTGTTCCTGCTGCTCAGCGGTAATCGGGCGATCCGAAATCGGAATCCCGACTTTCTGGGCAATCATCCGGACGGCGGAGGGGAATTCAAGATTCTCGTAGAGCATCACAAACTTAAAGACATCGCCGCCATGCCCGGTGCTAAAGCATTTGAACATCTGACGACCTGGATCGACGAAGAACGAGGGGGTCTTCTCTTTTTTGAAGGGGCTGAGCGCCTTGAAGTTTTTTCCCGCTCGTTTGAGGGGAACATACGAACCGATCAAGTCGACAATATCACAAGCCTGTCGAATTTGATCAATCAACGCGCGATCGAAAGAAGAGCCTGCCATGCGCCTTTGCTTTTACTCGCGAGAAGAGAAGGATCCAGACAAATCCGATTGAAGGGGGGATTTTGCCACAAAAAGCACAAAAGCCACAGAAGGATTTCTTTTTGAATTAAAATGAGTTGGAGGCGTCGTCCGGAGGACGTCTTTTCATGGACTCGATCCACGGGCTCAAACGAGTTTGAGTCCGATGGATCGATCCTGAAAAGGGCTCCAGGGAGCCCGCCTCCAACTTAAGATTCCGACTTTTCGTTTATTTCGTGTGAAAATTCCTCTGTTCCTCATCTCCTGCTTTCATCAGAAATAACTTTTGTGAATTCTGTGCATTATGTGGCGAGATCGTTTTCATCTGGCTCAAAACGTACTCTTCCGTGTGGCGATGCACAGTTAGACCTTGAGGCGGTCGGTTTTCCTTGATAATTCTAACCTGTATGAGAGCAATCTGGTCCGATGAATTTCGAAACCATCCTGCTCCGAAAATATTCGGAGTTGGTTGAATAACGGTTAGGCGTTGCTCGCACATACTGAATGGACTCAATTCTCCAAGGTCTTTCGAGCGGTTTAGCTGCAGCAGCTTGTATGGCTACTACTTACCTGCTTCGCAGCACCAGACCATCAGCGCGTCAGGACGGCAGCTCGATGGTCGTGGAGTATGGCCGTACGATAAAGATTTTTGTCGTCGTGTTCTGGCTGTTCGCGGCAGGTGTCGCCATAGGAGCAGTCTTTGCGTCGGCATCCGATCGGACATTGGCGATCTGTGTTGCAGGCACTTTCTTTCTCTTAATTCTGACGCTGCATCTTGAGTTCTTTCATGTCCGCATCCGCTACGATTCAAGCGGTTTGCATCTCAAGTCTCCTTGGCGACGTAGCCGCTTTATTCCGTGGTCTGCCATCACGGAAGCACGCTTTTCGTCAGCTCTTCAGTGGTATGTGCTTTCTACCACCGAATTCGGGCATATCCGTCTGCACCTTTACCTTTCAGGCCTTCAGTCGCTGCTAGACGAGCTTTCGTCTCGCGGCATTTCTATTCACGGCTCAGCCCCACAACACAAATAACCGCAATGACTAACCATACGCTGAGCTTGGCTCGTTAGATGTAAATAAAAATAACCAATAAACGAGATTGGCTCCCTCGTAAAAAATGATAGGATCCTTCGCATGAAAGAACTCGTTTTTGAAGTGACGCAGGAAGAAGATGGCGGCTTTGTTGCGGAATGTCTTCAGGAAGACATTTTTACTCAAGCGGATACGTGGGATGAGTTAAGAAGCAATGTTCGCGAAGCTGCGCATGCCTTTTACTTTGACGTTCTTGAGAAACCGTCCGTGATCCGTCTTCATTTGGTTCGAGATGAAGTCTTGGCGGCATAATGAAAGTACCGCGTGATCTCAGTGGACGAGATCTTATTAAAAACTTGTGCCGAAATTGGGGATACGTTGAGATCCATCAAGAGGGGAGTCATGTGATTTTGCAAACGGAGGTACCTTCTCATCATCGTATTCCGGTTCCAGATCATAAGACGCTACGGATTGGAACTCTGAATGCCATTCTTCGGGCAGTCTCTCATCACAAGGGTATGAGACGTGAAGAGATCTTAGAGACATTGTAAACGCAACGCTAAAGGGGGTTGATGTTGATTCGGATTCTCATTTTAAACGCGCTTCTCCTCTCGGAAGTTTTTCTCCTGGCAGGGGATACTCCGATCAAGGGAGGGGGTCGCGTGGTTCTGGTGGAAAAACCGGGAATTGCGGTGGAGTTCGAAATTCCTGCAGAGGAGGCCCGGGCTTTGTTTCGTCAGGGGCTTTTGAAATTGACCGGGGCGACGGATGTGAAATCGGCTTGGAGGTCTCTCAATATTCAAAATGGGGATGTCGTCGGAATTAAAATTTCCACTCAGGGAGGGACGATCATGTCGACACGTCGCCCGCTAGTGAATGAAATCGCTGAAGGGGTTCTCGCAGCAGGGGCGGCCAAGGTGATTATTTGGGATAAGTCGCAGGAGGAGATGGTTCATTCCGGCTACAACTTGAAAGAGATTGGGAATATTCAAGTGAAAGCCGTCATTCCGACTTCCGGATATGATGGAGGTCAGTTTTATGTGAATGAAATTCTCGGGCGCTTGATTTGGGGGGATTATCTTTTTAAAAAGACGCTGACGAAGGAAGGCCTTCTCGAGGCGGCGGCGGTCGATAAGAAGAAAAAACCGGATTCGACTCCCTTGGAGGAACAGACAAGCAATAAGTCGTACTTTGCGCGCGTTTTGGTTCAGGAGTGTACGAAGATTGTGAATGTTCCGGTGCTTACGGATCATGAAGTGCTCGGGGTTTATGGCTGTCTCGCATCGCTGGCGGTCGGGAGTGTTGATAATACGCGCCGTTTTCTCGCCGGCGATCAGCAAGGGGATCCGGCAATTGGTGAAATTCTCGACCGGGATCTTTTCCGTAAAAAGGTGATCCTGCATGTGATGGATGGATTGCTCGGCCAATTTGCGGGAGGTCCGGCCTTTGCGCCTCAATATACGCGGAATTGGGGAGCGATTTATCTCGGGCATGATCCGGTTGCGATCGATACTCTAGCAGTACAGCGCATCCAGAATGGGCGACGTGATACCAAAGTGGTTCTCTTCGAGAAAACGCCGAAGCATATCACAGGGGCAGGGGAATTGGGTTTGGGGGAATCGGATCCAAAAAAGATTCAAGTGATTCGGGTGGGGCCTTGATCGCTGGGTGCGGTTGAGTTTGTCGTTCATGAATTCGGATTCCCTCCATGCCGCGTTAAAGCAATCCTTCGGGTTTGACTCCTTCCGACCGTTGCAGAGGGAAATCATGGAAGACTCCATTGCGGGGCGTGATGTTTTTGCATTGCTTCCGACCGGCGGAGGGAAATCGCTCTGCTTCCAACTTCCTGCCTTGATTCGTCCGGGACTCACCGTGGTTGTCTCACCGCTGATTGCCCTGATGAAGGATCAAGTCGATGCGCTGACGGCGAGCGGGATTCCAGCCACATTCCTCAATTCAACCCTCAAAGCCGATGAATCGCGACGACGGTTGCGAGGGCTTTTTCAAGGGGAGTATCGTTTGCTTTATGCTGCTCCGGAGCGCCTCATGCTCGACGGAACGTTGGAGATGTTGAAGGAATGGAAGATGACACAGCTCGCGATTGACGAGGCGCATTGTATTAGCGAATGGGGTCACGATTTTCGCCCAGAGTATCGTCAGATCTCAAAATTGCGCGCGGAGTTTCCCGAAGTTCCGGTGATGGCATTGACGGCAACGGCGACCGAGCGCGTCCGGGTGGATATTGTGAAGCATCTTCAATTGCGTGAGCCCCGTTGTTATGTGGCGAGTTTCAATCGTCCGAATTTGACCTATCGCGTTCTGGCCAAATCGAAGCCGTACGATCAGGTTTTGGAGTTTATCAAATCGCGAAAAGGGGAGAGTGGCATTGTCTATTGTTCGAGTCGCAAAACGACGGAGTCCGTGGCCGCGAGGCTCAGCGTGGATGGAATTCGCGCCCGGCCCTATCATGCCGGACTTCCTGAAAAAGAGCGCTCGACGAATCAGGAGAAATTTCTCCGCGACGAAGTTCGGGTCATCTGCGCGACGATTGCCTTTGGGATGGGAATTAACAAACCGAATGTCCGCTTTGTGGTTCATTATGATCTTCCGAAAAATGTGGAAGGTTACTATCAGGAAACAGGCCGGGCGGGTCGCGATGGATTGCCGGGGGAGTGTCTCCTGCTTTTCAGTGCGGTCGATTTGGTCAAGCAGACGGCTTTCATCGAGGAGAAACCGGACCCTCAGGAGCAGAAAATTGCTCGCGAACAACTTCAGCGGATGGTTCATTATGCCGAATGCGCTTCCTGTCGTCGGGCCGATCTCCTCGGGTATTTCAGCGAGACCTTTCCCGACCCGAATTGCGGAGGATGCGACAACTGTCTGGATCCTCGGGAGACCTTTGATGGAACCTTGGCGGCTCAAAAGTTTCTCTCCTGCATCTATCGGTTGAGAGAGGCGTCGCGATTTGGAGTCGGACTGAATCACGTGATCGAAGTGCTCACCGGAGCAGAGACGGAGAAGATTAAACGGTGGAGTCATGACAAGATTTCGACGTACGGGATTGGAAAGGAGCATTCGCGCACGGAGTGGCAGGCGATTGGTCGAGAGATCATTCGTCTCGGTTATTGTCGCCAGACGACGGAGAAATTCAGTGTCTTGGAGTTGACGGCGTCGGGGATGGAGTTGCTTCGTTCCCGCCAATCCGTTCAATTGACCCGTCCGATGGAAGTGCCGGAAGTCTCGCGTGGAAAGATCAAGCGCAAAGGGGAGATTGCGTGCGACGAATCGCTCTTTGAACGACTCCGCGAATTGCGCAAGGAAATTGCTGACTCTCGCGATGTTCCGGCGTACATTATTTTCTCCGATGTGTCGCTTCGAAGCATGGCTCGGGATTATCCCGTGACGGAAGCGGCGTTTATGGAAGTTCCTGGGGTTGGCGCGAAAAAGTTCGAGGCCTTTGGAGTGCCGTTCATGGATGCGATTCAGAAGTATCTTCGCGAACAGCGAAGGTAGAAAAATCTAAATGATGAGTTCTCACACAAAGGCACCAAGTCACAATCGGAAGATGCATTTGTTTCATCTCCTAACAAATTAGAAATGGTCGCAAAAGTTTGGTGACTTTGTAAGATACGATATGAAATTCGAGTGATCCGGTAATGATTCAAATCTCTAAAAACAATTACATTTTTACAGTGACCTCTTCTCATCACGAAGGGATGTGGACGCTGCTTCAAGAGGGGCAATGGGAACCGGAGTCGTTTCAAATCCTGGATCGTTTTCTGAAACCAGACGATGTTGTGATTGATGTGGGGGCTTGGATTGGTCCGTTAAGTCTTTACGCCGCTCATCGGGTGAAACAGGTTTACAGCCTTGAACCGGATCCGGTTGCGTTTCAAGAGCTCAAAGCCAATCTCTTGTTGAATCCTCAGCTCCCGATTACGGCAATTCCTCTGGCATTGGATGCTCAAAATGGGAGGAAACCGCTCTACATACGTACTTTTCCTGGATGCTCTGGCTCCAGTCTCGCTCATCCTGGATCAGGAAAGTCGGTCAATGTTTCAACGAGTACGATCGAGTCGCTTTTGAGTAAGTTCAAAATCCCCAAGGTCGATTTTATGAAGATTGATACGGAGGGGGCTGAATTCGAACTGATTCCGGCGATGCGAAGTTTTTTAAGCGAACATCAACCGACCCTTTATCTCTCCCTTCATGCGCCACTCCTGCCGAATTTTCGTCCTGAATGGATGGAGCGATTGATTCAATCTCTTGAATGCTATCGTTATTTTTACTTTGTTTATGGAAAACCATTTGAGCCGACACTCCTGATGAACTCTTTTTGGTCGGAAGACTGCCGGGCATTCGTGGCGAGTAACGAAATCTGGTAGAACAGATCGAAAGTGAGCTTTCTCAATCAGCGGTTCCCTTGCAAGGCTTCGATCAATCCCTTGATGTCGCCCCGTTCTGCCGCAAGCTTTGCTGCAGGTTCGTCGTCGAGTGCCGTGGAGTCGTTGTTAATGGAGAGGCGCACCAACCGTTCACCCCATTTTTCTTGAAATCTTCTTCGAAAGAGGATTTCCCGTTTTCGGGCGGATGTTGAATTTTCGCCTCCTGCCCAGAAAGACTTTCCGCTGAAATGAAGGATGTAGGAGCGCGGGGCATAGCTCACTTTAAATCCTGAGAGATAAGCTCGTAGACAATAGTCATTATCTTCGCCGCCGCCTTTGCCAAACGATTCGTCTAAGGGTCCGAGGACGGAGTAGACGGCATAAGGGATTTTGATGCAGAAAAAGGGGAGGAAGAAGACGTCGTTGTAAGGAAGTTCGCGATTCCGATGATGGTTCGCGATCTGTTCGAGGTTTTTTTCGTAGCCGAGGTATTGATCGAGTTCCAGGGTAATTTCACATTTGAAATTTTCTGCGACGTAGTGAAGTTCCCGATTTGAAAGCGGAGAGAGAAGTGCGGGAGTTTCTACCAGCAGAGGCGTGAGCCATTCTTTCGTAAAAATTAGATCATTATTCAAAAAAAAGAGATCCGCCTTTTCGACCTCTGCTCGTTTCATGATCTGATTGAGGTTTGAGGCGAAGCCGATGGGCTGTTCGTGTCGAATGACTTCGCAGCGTGAAAATGAGGTGAAATCCTCCGGGGGATGTGATGAATCGTTATCGATGAGAAAGAAACGATCGCTTTCGGAAAGAGGCGTGTTTTTGAAAAAACTTTCGAGCGCGTACTGGGTGTAACGCATTGAATTGCGAGTCGAGACCATTCCGAAATAGTTCATCGCTCTCAGGGGTTGAATTTATGAAATCCGCCGGATCGGATAAGAGCCGAGGACGGAGAAGAATTTTGAAATTTTACGGGCTCCTTCGACAGCCAAGCAAGCCTTGGCGGAGCGAATGCTTCCCTCGAATTCGACCATGAAACGATATTGACTGAAATGGCCGGGGATCGGGCGTGATTCGATGCGAGTCAGGTTGAGTTGATTTTCGGCGAGCCTCTGAAGGATTCCAGCAAGGGCTCCGGGTTGGTGAGGAAGTTCAAAAATAGCGGTGCTGTGGGTCGGCTTCGGGCCTCCTGTGAGCGAGTGACCGATGAGAAAGAAGAGCGTTTGGTTGGGGACGCTGGAGGCGACTTCTCGATGGACGACTCGAAGTCGATAGCGTTCTGCGGTGTGAAGGCCTGCAATGGCGGCCGAGTCCGGAGTTTCCGAAGCGAGACGTGCGGCTTCCGATGTGCTGGTCGCGGTGATGAGTTCCGCTTTGGGATAATATTCCTGAAGCCAATTTTTACAGTGATTGAACGGGGCAAAATGGGAGAAAATTTTATGAATCGGCCCTTTTGATTTTGAGGCGAGGAGGGCGAGGTGAACTCGATAGACGAGACATTCTCGAATCGCCACTCCACGAATGGGATGATGGGCGAGGTGAATCAACTGATCGACGGTATCGGTAATCATGCCGCTCGATGCGTTTTCAATCGGGACGACAATCTGTCGAACCTGTGAGGTTCTTAAAACACGAAAGGCTTCGGCGACGCTCGGAGCTGAAAGAAGGTTGCGTCGGGGAAAGCGTTTGTGACAGACGAGATGGGAGAAGCTCCCTTCTTCCCCAAAATACGAGACGGTCGGCGATTTTGAACTCACAGGAGGGACCGTAGCGGGAAAGGGGAAAAGGATCAAGGGAGGATTGGAGAGATTGACATAAAAGGATTCCTGCGGTGACGTAGTCGACATGAAAATCATTCGCTATTCAGAGGTTTCTTCGATTTCGAGTTATGCGTGGGAATCTGCACCGGGAGTCTATTCCAAATTGGAAGGAACCGTGGAGAAAGGTTTTCAAAAAACGAATGAGAAAGTCGTTCCTGGTAAAATTTTAGCGCCGGTGGAACCGAAATCGATTTTCTGTATTGGATTGAATTATCGTCGTCATGCTGAAGAGACGAATGCCAAGATTCCGCAATATCCGATTTTGTTTATGAAGGGATTCAACGCGGCGCAAAATCCCGGAGATCCCATTTTACTCCCTCGTCATCTGCGAAGTGACAAGGTTGATTACGAGTGCGAACTGGCGATTGTGATTGGAAAATCGTGCCGCAATGTGAAGCGTTCGGAGGCGCTTTCGTATGTCTTGGGTTACACCTGTGCAAACGATGTCAGCGCCCGGGACTGGCAGATTGAGCGCGGAGGAAGCCAGTGGTGCCGTGGAAAAACCTTTGATACGTTTTGCCCGCTCGGCCCCTGCCTCGTCACGCCTGACGAAATTCCGGATCCAAATCAACTTTCGATCAAAACGATTCTGAATGGAGTGACCGTTCAGGATTGGAGCACCAACGATATGATTTTTGATGTCCCGGCCTTGATTGAATTCCTGAGTGGGAGTATGACCCTTTATCCCGGCACAGTCATTCTGACGGGAACACCTCATGGCGTTGGAATGGCCCGGAGTCCCCAGCTTTGGCTCAAAGCGGGCGACCAAGTGACGATTGAAATCGAAAAGATCGGGGCATTAACTAATCCGGTTCAGGAAGAGAGTTAATGGTAGGGACACCTCTCCTGCTTGCCTTGATCCTTATTCGGGGAGGTGTCCGCTCTCAAATCCGGACGCCCTCATCGAGGCGCCCTACCAACGAAGTTTTCTGGACGTGAGGCTTCCAATCTCTTAGAATTAATCCTGTGGCTGAAGTGAATCCCATCGAAGATCGCGCCCGTAAGGCGGCCAAGATTATCTCGGCACCGACGGCGTATAAACTCTGTGAGGGGTGTGAGTCGATTGTGCTCATGAAGGCAGTGACGTGTCCCAGTTGTCATGGTTACCGATTTGATGAGGCTCCCGAACGTGTCATTCAGCAGGCAAAGGTCCTCGGTTCTCGCCCTGCAACGACCCTCTGTGACGAGGATTTTCTCTGATGCAAGACCCGATGGCGTATCTCACCATCGGATTCATGTTGGGAGTCGCAACGCTCTTCGCGCTGACGCCTCTGGTCCTGGCTCGATTTTTAGCCCCTCGACAACCGAATCCGATCAAGTCGGCTGCCTACGAGTGTGGTGTGGAATCCAAGGGTGAAATTCAAATTCCGCTCCATGTCGGATATTATCTTTATGCTCTGGTCTTTTTGATTTTTGATATCGAAGTCATTTTTCTCTATGCGTGGGCGAAAGCGTTTACTCAAGTCGGTTGGTCGGGTTTTTGTGTGATGGCGCTATTTCTTTTGATCTTGGCGGAGAGTCTCGTCTATCTTTGGTTAAAGGGAGCTCTGGTATGGAAACGATAGCGGCCCCGGAGGGACTGCGGAGTGAGCTTCAAAAGGCCGGAGTTTTTACAACGACGTTGGAGTCGCTTTACAATTGGAGCCGCGGGAGTTCCCTCTGGCCACTGCAGTTCGGGCTCGCTTGTTGTGCGATTGAAATGATCGGTGCGGCGGCTTCGCGCTATGATTTGGCGCGATTTGGTGCGGAGGTCTTTCGTCCTTCTCCGCGTCAGGCGGATCTTCTGATTGTGGCAGGGACGGTGACCAAAAAAATGGCTCCTCAAGTGGTGCGGCTTTTTAATCAAATGCCCGAACCGAAATATGTCATTGCGATGGGAGCTTGCGCCATCTCGGGTGGCCCTTTCAAACAGGGCTACAATGTGCTCAAAGGAATTGATCGTTATATTCCCGTCGATGTTCATCTGCCAGGATGTCCACCGCGTCCGGAGGCGTTGATGCATGCGCTGATGACGTTGCAGCGGAAGATTCAGGGGCAAACTTCAATGGGTGAAGCTCCAACGAATCCGGCCTATCGCAAGGAGACTCGGGAAGTCGCCATTCCCGTGCATGGTCCTCACGATCTGATTCCGCCGTATCATCCTGAAATTTGGAAGGGTCATGATCGACGTCTTTCGTAACCGGTTTCCAGCGATTGAAGTCGAGGCACCGACGGGGGCTTGGGTGATTCCGATGAATTCTGCCCGCGCGATCGCGTTGGCCTTGCGGGATGAGTATGGGTTTGATTATCTGAGCAATGTGACCGGAGTTGATTTTCTCACCACGGTCGCTCAGAGCGAGGGAGGCGAGGGTTTTGATGGATTTTTTGAAGTGACCTACCATCTTTATTCCATTCGAAATCGCAAAGGTCCCCTTCTGCTCAAGCAACGCACGCTGGGGAGGGATCATCCGGAAGTTGCTTCGTTGACTCCGATTTATCGGAGCGCCGAGTTTCAAGAGCGGGAGGTCTTTGATCTCTTTGGGGTGAAATTTGAAGGACATCCGGATTTGCGTCGCATTCTGATGTGGGACGAGTTTGTGGATCATCCGATGCGGAAGGACTATCAGGAACCAGATGATTATGAGTACGAGCCGACGGCACATGGCGATGTTTTAGAAAAAGCGAAACGTTCTGGAGGGTCTTTATGATGCCTCCTCGCGAATTCCAGGTTTATTCCGGGAGCGATCTTCAGAAGAATTTTCTGGAAGTTTCCCTTGGTCCGCAGCATCCGAGTACGCATGGCGTCTTTCGAATGGATGTTGTTCTCGATGGCGAGACCATTGTGAAACTCAAGCCGGTCTTCGGCTATCTCCACCGTAATCACGAAAAGCTCGCCGAGAAAACGACGTATATCGGCTCGATTCCCTATACGGACCGGCTCGATTATTTTTGTTCGATTACGAATAATTGGGCCTATGTTCACACCGTCGAGCAGTTGGCGGGGATTGCGGTTTCCGAGCGTGCGGAATACGTTCGAGTCATTCTGGCGGAGTTGACGCGATTGATGAATCACTCGGCGTTGATCGGGTTCTTTTTAAATGATCTGGGTGCATTGGGGACGCCGCTTCTTTATGCGATGCGCGAGCGTGAGAAGATTTTGGATTTACTGGAGGAACTCACCGGTGCACGAATGATGTGCAATTATCTTCGGTTTGGTGGGTGTCGTTGCGAGCGGCCGGA
>CAZKRU010000003.1:0-109708 GCA_964555235.1 uncultured Verrucomicrobiota bacterium | reverse complement strand
GCTTCTTACCCGCGACTTTATTGTAAAAACCCATTTCCGTCGGCCAGATCTGATTGAACAGAACGCGACCCGGAGTGGTTTCGATGAGCTTCTTGGCCTTGTCACCAAACGGCGTCTCTTTACCAAAATCCGGATTCTTCATCAAAATCCAATCGTGCGTCTTGATCGCTCGATCCGCGTGTGCGAAGAGGACTTCATCTGCATCCGCAAAAATCGAGAGGCGTTTCTTGCTCTTTTCTTCGGTCGGATTGATCTTTCGGGGATTCTGTGTGAGGTAGTACGATCCCAACGTAATATCCTGACTCGGCGTCGTGATCGGACGTCCACTCGAAGGCGAGAAGATATTCATCGGAGCAAACATCAAAAGACGTGCTTCCAACTGAGCTTCCACCGAAAGCGGAACGTGAACTGCCATCTGATCTCCGTCGAAGTCAGCGTTGTACGCCGTACAGACGAGCGGATGCACTCGAATCGCTTCCCCTTCAATCAACTTCGGCTCAAACGCCTGGATCGATAAACGGTGAAGTGTCGGCGCACGATTCAACATGACCGGGTGTCCCTTGGTCACTTCATCGAGAATATCCCAAACGGCAGGTTCCTGACGTTCGATCATCTTCTTCGCGCTACGCACGGTGTGCACATAGCCGAGCTCTTTCAAACGGCGAATGATAAACGGTTCGAACAAAACGAGCGCCATCTTCTTCGGAAGACCGCACTGGTTGAGCTTGAGGTCAGGCCCGATGACAATGACGGAACGGCCGGAATAATCGACGCGCTTTCCGAGAAGATTCATTCGGAAACGTCCCGTCTTTCCCTTCAACATATCCGAGAGAGATTTAAGCGGGCGATTTCCTGCGCCGGTCACCGCACGTCCATGACGTCCGTTGTCCATCAACGCATCAACGGCCTCTTGCAGCATTCGCTTTTCATTCCGGATAATGACCTCAGGCGTCTTCAATTGAAGAAGATTCTTCAATCGGTTATTTCGGTTAATGACGCGACGATAAAGATCGTTCAAATCGGAAGTCGCAAAGCGTCCCCCTTCCAACGGCACCAACGGACGAAGATCCGGAGGAATGACCGGCAACGATTGGAGAATCATCCATTCCGGACGAGTCCGGGAGGTGAGAAATCCTTGAGCAAGCTTCAGACGTTTCGCCAATTTCTTGCGAGTCTGTTTGCTCTTGGTCGTTTCCAGTTGTTTTGCCAACTCTTTGACGAGTTCATTGAGATCGAGAGAAGCGAGAACTTCGCGAACCGCTTCCGCACCCATCTTGGCGACAAAAGAATCGATCCCGTATTGGTCTTGAGCTTCTCGGTACTCCGCTTCGCTGAGCAACTGCTTCACGAGCAGCGGGGTTTTACCCGGATCGATCACGAGGTAATCCTCGTAATAAATCACGCGCTCCAACGCACGAGCGGTCATGTCCATCATGAGACCCGTTCGGCTCGGCATGCATTTGAAAAACCAGATATGAGAAACCGGAACAGCGAGCTCAATATGTCCCATCCGCTCACGGCGGACGCGCGCCAACGTCACTTCGACGCCGCAACGATCACAGATAACACCCTTGTACTTGATTCGCTTGTATTTTCCGCAGGCACATTCCCAGTCCTTGGTCGGACCGAAAATGCGCTCACAGAAAAGCCCACCTTTTTCGGGCTTAAACGTACGGTAATTAATCGTTTCAGGGTTCTTGACTTCGCCTTTGCTCCAGGAACGAATGTTATCGGGGGCAGCAACGGAGATTCCGACTTGGTCGAAACCGACGGAGCGCTCCAATCCTAGGACTTCACGGACATTAGTTTCGCGATTCTCGGTGGTGGACATAGTTTTTTCCATTCAGGGGGTTTTCAACTCAACTACCGACTCAGGCCGCCTCCACCGGAGGCAAATACGGTTCCGATGACGGAGCCGAAGGGCTATCATGCGTCTCTACAATCGTCGGAGGCGCCTTGCCTCCCACCTTGACGTCAAGACAGAGACTTTGCATTTCCTTGATCAACACATTGAAGGATTCCGGCGTACCGGCTTCCAACGTGTTGTCGCCCTTGACGATGCTCTCGTAAATTCGAGTCCGTCCCGTGACGTCGTCGGATTTGACCGTGAGGAGTTCTTGAAGAGTATAGGCCGCCCCATAAGCTTCCATCGCCCAGACTTCCATTTCTCCGAAACGCTGTCCACCGTACTGAGCTTTTCCGCCCAGCGGCTGCTGCGTCACGAGCGAGTACGGTCCAACCGCACGCGCGTGAATCTTGTCCGCAACCAAGTGGCCCAACTTCAACATGTAGATGACTCCGACAACAACTCGTTGATCGAAACGATCTCCGGTGCGTCCATCATTGAGGTAGGTCTTACCATCCTCATCCATGTCTGCTTCTTTGAGGAAGCCTCGAATCTGCTTTTCCTTGATGCCGTCAAATACCGGTGTGGCCACCTTGAAACCGAGCGCACGCGCCGCGATTCCCAAGTGAGTTTCCAAAACCTGTCCGACGTTCATACGGGAAGGCACTCCGAGCGGATTCAAGACGATGTCGACCGGATTTCCATCCGGAAGGAAAGGCATATCCTCTTGAGGAACGATCTTCGCGACAACACCCTTGTTTCCGTGACGACCGGCCATCTTGTCACCGACGCTCAGCTTACGCTTGCTCGCCACATAGACCTTCACCATCTTGATGATGCCAGGCTCAAAATCTTCGCCGGCTTCAATCCGCTCCACGTCCATGTCTTTTTCGTTCTTGAGCTGCTCGAAACGATTTTCGAAGTTGCCAATGATCTCACGGATCTTGATGCGAATCGGACTCGGATCAATTTCAATGTGATTGTAAGCGTTCGCCATCTTGCGCAACAACGTCTTCGTGATCTTGCGATTCGCGGGGATGATAATTTCACCCGTTTCTGCATTCACCACGTCGAGCGGAATCTTTTCGTTCAGCAGGATGTTCGAGAGCGCCTGAGTCAATTCTTCGCGAAGCGTATTTTCCTTTTGGCCATACTTCGTTTCAATATCCTTCGACTGGCGTTTCGCCTCGGTCGGAGTGAGCTTGATGCGATTCGGTTTGATGTTCCCGGAGGTCACCTTGATATCCATGACGATACCGGTCACTCCCGAAGGAACCGTGAGCGAGGAGTCTTTGACGTCCGCCGCTTTTTCACCGAAGATTGCCCGCAAGAGACGCTCTTCCGGAGCAAGTTCCGTTTCGCTCTTCGGCGTGATCTTACCGACGAGAATATCGCCCGGCTTGACTTCCGCACCAATGCGAACCACACCATCGGCTCCAAGATTTTTAAGCGCTTCATCGCCGACATTCGGAATATCGCGCGTAATTTCCTCAGGTCCGAGCTTCGTATCCCGGGCGCTGATTTCAAATTCTTCAATATGGATGCTCGTGTAGATATCTTCCTTCACGATACGCTCCGAGATCATGATCGCATCTTCGAAGTTATATCCATTCCAAGGCATGAACGCGACCAGCACGTTGCGTCCGAGCGCGAGCTCGCCGCCTTGCGTACAAGGACCGTCTGCCAGCACTTGACCCTTGATCACGCGCTGTCCTTTTTGGACAATCGGCTTTTGATTGTAGCAAGTACCGACGTTGGAACGAAGGAACTTCCGGAGCTGATAAACATAGATCCCCTCTTCAGGAGCATGCTTCAGCTTCTTCTTTCCTTCAGGAAGTTCGCCATTCGAGGTCACGACAATTTGATTGGCGCTCACCGAGGCGATTTTTCCAGAACCTTCCGCAAGAACCACAGCCATCGAGTCACGAGCAACTTTTCCTTCCATGCCCGTACCGACCACCGGCGATTCCGTGACAACCAACGGAACTCCCTGACGTTGCATGTTGGATCCCATGAGTGCGCGATTTGCATCATCATGCTCCAAGAACGGAATCAGACTGGCTGAAACCGAGATCAACTGTTTCGGAGAAACTTCCTTATAGTCAACACGCTCGGGTTCGACTCCGATGAATTCACCCTTGAAACGAACGGTCACCTTTTTCTCGGTGAGATTCCCCTTCGCATCCGTGGTGCTATCCACCTGAGCAACCGTGAAGCTCTCTTCCTGATCCGCTGTAAGATAATCAATTTTATCTGTCACGCGACCATTGTTCACTTTCGAATACGGTGTCTCAATGAAACCGAACTCGTTGATCCGTCCATAGGATGCCATCGAGGCGATCAGACCGATGTTCGGACCTTCTGGCGTTTCAATCGGACAAATACGTCCGTAGTGAGACGGATGAACGTCACGAACTTCAAATCCGGCACGCTCACGTGAGAGACCTCCTGGCCCAAGAGCCGAAAGACGCCGTTTGTGCGTCAATTCGGAAAGCGGATTCGTTTGATCCATCAACTGCGAGAGCTGGCTACGACCAAAGAAGTCACGAATCACGGCCGACAAGGCTTTCGGATTAATCAACTTCTGCGGAGTCATCCCTTCGGTGTTCACATCAAACAACGTCATCCGTTCTTTGACGAGACGCTCCGTACGAGCCAAACCGGTGCGGCATTGGTTCGCAAGAAGTTCACCGACCGCACGAACGCGACGGCTTCCGAGGTGATCGATATCGTCCGTCGATCCGAGTCCCTTGTGCAAATTCAAAACATACTTCGTCGCTGCAACCACATCCTCATTCATGAGAACGCGACTTTCGAGATCTCCATCCAGCGCGAGCTTCTGATTGATCTTGTAACGTCCAACGCGACTCAAATCATAACGCTTCGGGTCGAAGAAAAGACGCTTGAGAAGCAACTTCGCATTCGTCACGGTCGGGGGATCACCAGGACGCAGGCGGCGATAAATATCCTTCAACGCTTCATCGGTATCACGCGTCGCATCTTTTTTGAGACACTTGATGATCGAGTCATCTTCGCGAATATCAACAACGCTGACCGTCTTGATGTGCAACTCGAGCAATTGACGAATTCCACCCTTGGTGAGCGGTTCGTAAGCACGCGCCAGAACGGTATCCGGATTTTCCGGATCACGAATTTCTTTGACCAAGACCTTCGTGCCAATCACATCATCTTCGAGGTCGGCTTTGAGTTTGAATTCCTCAATCGTGTAGAAAAGCTTAATAATTTCTTCGTCCGTGCTGTATCCGAGTGCGCGGAGGAAGGTGGTCACGAGGAATTTACGGCGTTTTTTCCGTCGATCCAAGTGAACGTAAAGCAGATCGGTCGTGTCGTAGGAGACTTCGAGCCAGGAACCGCGATCCGGAATCAAACGGTAGGAGAAAAGCGTCTTCCCATTGGTGTGAATCGTCGATTCAAAACAAATCCCAGGAGAACGGTGTAACTGACTAACAATCACGCGCTCCGCGCCGTTGACGATAAAGCTTCCTTGAGGCGTCATCATGTGCAATTCGCCCATGTACACGCGCTCTTCCTTGGTGCTCGAGTCATCGCGCAACCGGAAGGTCACATAAAGCGGAGCCGCGTAGGTCTGGCCCTCGCGAAGGGATTCCCAGCAATCCATCTTCGGTTCGCCAATTTGATATTCAGCAAATTCCAATTTGATTTTTCCGTCGTAACTTTCGATCGGAAAAGTCTCGAGAAAAACCGCCTGTAATCCCTCGTTTTTACGTTTATTGGGGGGAACATTTACTTGCAGGAAGTCAGAGTAGGAGCGGATCTGGGATTCAATCAGATTCGGCATGTCAATGGCTTCAGTAATTTTTCCAAAGGAGCGTCGTTCAATGGTCGTAGGCATCTTGGGTCTCTCAGGCGGGGTTCACTCACTCATCACTATCACTTACACAAAACCCAAGGGCCTCCCGGTATGGCCGGGAGACCCTGGGTCGATATCGGAATCTTATTTGATTTCGACTTTGGCGCCGGCGGCTTCGATCTTTTTCTTGATCTCTTCCGCTTCTTCCTTCGTCACGCCTTCCTTGATGGCTTTAGGCGCAGACTCGACGAGTGCTTTGGCTTCGGCCAGGCCGAGACCAGCGACTGCCGCACGGACTTCTTTAATGACACCGATCTTGTTGGCACCTGCCTCCTTGAGGATGACATCAAAAGCCGTCTTGGCTTCTGCCGCAGGAGCCGCTCCGCCCGCTGCCGGAGCAGCCGCAGCCGCCACGGGAGCTGCCGCAGTGACGCCCCACTTCGTTTCGAGTTCTTTCACCAGCTCGGCCGCTTCCAAAACGGTCAAGGCACTGAGCTGATCCACAATTGTCTTTAAGTCTGCCATAGTTTCTTTCCTTTTTTGTTCCGCGCTTCCTAGCGTCACACACCCGTATGACGATTAACTCCGAAGGGCTTCGGAGCTAGAAACCCGCGGGGGTTTTCTGCCCTTCCCGATCCGGCGATTCACCCCCCGAGGGGCAATCAGCGAATCAGGGAAATTGTTTAACTGGCTGGTGCCGCCTCGCTCTTCGCCTTGAGGACGCGAGCCAATTGAGATCCAGGAGTATTGAGAATTTGAACCAGTTTCGTCGCCGGAGCCGAGAGCAGGCCGAGGATCTTACCGAGCAAGATTTCGCGACTTGGCAATTCAGCCAGCTCAAGAACCTGTTCTTTCGAGATGACGGCCCGATCCAAAATTCCGATCCGGATTTCCGGCTTGGCGAATTCCTTTTGGAAATTCTTCAGAATTTTGCAAGCCGCGACGACATCTTTTTCACCAAGCACCACCGCCGATTGGCCGTTGAGGTGAAGCTCCAAATCCGGCAGATTCTCCCCTTGGAGCGCCCGACGCAACAACGTGTTTTTAACCACGCGGCATTCGGACTTCACTCCCTGAAGGCGATGACGGAGTTCGGTAAACTGGGAAACCTTGAGCCCCGCATAATTGACGAGGATCAAGTACGGTGAAACGTTCAGACGTTGCTGAACTTCACTGACAATGGATGATTTTTCTGGACGCATGAAATATTTCTCCGATTAATTTTTCAGAAAACTCGACAGGTCGACCCGGATTCCCGGTGAATACGTCGAGGAGAGTGCGCAGTTTTGAATGAAGCGACCCTTGGCGGAATTCGGTTTTGCCCGAACCACCGCATCAATGACTGCCTTCGCATTTTGCATGAGTGATTCTTCACCGAAGGAGAATCGGCCGACCGTCACATGGACGTTTGCCGCTTTATCCATCTTGAATTCCACACGACCCGCTTTGCACTCTTTCACTGCCTTCGCCGTATCATCCGTGACCGTTCCGGTTTTCGGGTTCGGCATCAGACCGCGAGGTCCAAGGACCTTACCGAGCTTACGGACTTCCGACATGGCATCGGGTGTCGCCACCGCAACATCAAAGTCTTGAAAGCCTTCGCTCACTTTTTTGATCAGCTCGTCGAATCCGACAAATTCCGCACCGGCTGCTTTTGCTGCATCGGCCGCTGCGCCCTTGGCGAAAACCAAGACGCGAACATTTTTTCCGGAACCGTTCGGAAGCGCCACGGTGCCACGCACCATCTGGTCACTCTGCTTCGGATCGACACCGAGCTTGAACGAGAAATCGACCGTCTGGTCACTCTTCGTTGCCGGAATTTTCTTAAGAACTTGAATCGCTTCGTTCAGCGAGTAAGTACGACTGCGATCGACCAGCTTGGCCGCCGCTTGGTAACGCTTGCTTCGTTTCTGAGGCATTTATTTTTCTCCTTGTGGTCCTAGCGATCCGGTTGGATCTCCCACGGTTTGGTTTGTTTTATTCGACAACGTCAATTCCCATGTTGCGAGCCGTTCCCGCGATCGTGCGGAAGGCTGCTTCATCGGTATGCGCCGTCAAATCTTTGCGTTTCACTTTGACGATTTCCATGACCTGCTTGCGGGTGACTTTTCCGACCTTCACCTTGCTCGACTCTTTGGAGCCGCTCGCCACATTGGCCGCCTTCTTGAGAAGGATCGAAGCCGGGGGCGATTTCGTTACGAAAGTAAAGGACTTGTCCTTGTAAACCGTAATGACGACGGGAAGAATACTTCCTGCTTCCTTTTGGGTCGCCGCGTTGAACTCTTTGCAAAACGCCATGATGTTCACGCCGTTTTGACCCAATGCAGGACCAACGGGAGGCGCCGGATTGGCTTGCCCCGCGGGGATCTGCAATTTGATGATTCCTGTTACTTCCTTTGCCATAAATTCACCTTATGATTTCTCAACCTGCCAAAATTCCAATTCCACCGGAGTGGAACGTCCAAAGATACTGACCGAAACACGCAACTTGCCGCGCTCATGGTCGATCTCCTCAATGATCCCTTCCGAATTCTGGAACGGGCCGTCTCCCACCTTGACTTTATCCCCGGCATTGTAAGCAACGCGCGGAACGGTTCGTTCCTCGCGGTCGCGCATCTGCCAGAGCATCGCTTCCACTTCCTGCATGCGCATCGGAGCCGGATGTTCTCCATCCGCAAACCCAATCACACCATTTGTCTCTTGAATAAAATACCAGGAACGATCGACGACTTTTTTATCCGCATCATAAAGAAACATGCTGATGAAAACGTAACCGGGATAAAGCTTCCGCTCTGTCTCGATTTTCTTGCCGCGCTTCACTTCGGAAATTCGTTCCACCGGGACAACGACTTCCTTGATCAAATCCGACATCTCTTCGGTCTTGATCCGCTTCTCAATGTTGTCCTTGATCTTTTTCTCTTGGCCGGAGAGCACGTGCAGGGCATACCACTGCGACTCCACTCCCGCGAGATTCGGGCCGGACTCTTCTGTCACCTGCGTATTATCACTCATCATAATCCTTAGTGCAGCCGGGTTAGGAACCCAACCACCTTGAGCAAAATAAAATCCGAAAACGTTACAAAGGCCGCCAGCAGAATCGTTGAGACGATCACCACAAAAGTCGAATCCATCAGTTCTTTATATTTCGATAAACCGGGTTTCTCCGGGTTCCATGGCCACGAGCATTTTTTCAGCTCGACACCGACCTCGCCACAGAACGCGCGAATTTTCGCCCCTTGCGTCACGACCACCGCGACGCCAACCACGACTAGAGTCGCGACTCCTGCCGTGCTCCACCAACTTCCACCGATTTTTAAAGACTCTAAATTCATCCGATCCTTTGTTCCGCAGGGCAGGAGGGACTTGAACCCCCAACCGACGGTTTTGGAGACCGCTACTCTACCAATTGAGCTACTGCCCTTGGACGCTGAGGGCGCCGGGACCCGAAGACCCCGACGCCCACCGCTTTTCTGACGCTGTTATTTACGCGATGATATCCACCACGCGTCCGGCTCCGACGGTCTTGCCGCCTTCACGAATCGCGAAGCGCATCGCTTTTTCCATCGCAATCGGGCTGATCAATTCAACTTCGACTTCGATGTTATCGCCAGGCATAACCATTTCGACACCCTCTTTGAGAGTGACCGATCCGGTGACGTCTGTCGTACGGAAATAAAACTGAGGACGATATCCTTTGAAGAACGGCGTATGACGTCCACCTTCTTCTTTGGAGAGAACGTAGACCTGAGCTTTGAACTTGGTGTGCGGCTTGATCGATCCGACCTTCGCAATGACCTGTCCACGCTCGACGTCTTCCTTCTTAATACCACGCATCAAAAGTCCGACGTTGTCGCCAGCTTCTGCGGTATCGAGAAGTTTACGGAACATTTCAATGTCCGTCACCGTCGTCTTCACCGTCGGCTTGATTCCGACGATTTCAACTTCTTCCATCTTCTTGAGAATTCCACGTTCCACACGACCCGTCGCAACCGTTCCGCGACCTTCAATGTTGAAGACGTCTTCAACCGACATCAGGAAGGGCTGATCCTTCGGACGCTCAGGGAGCGGGATGTAGGTATCGACAGCTTCCATCAACGCGAGAATGTTCTTCTCATGCGTCTTGTCGCCTTCGAGCGCCTTAAGCGCGCTTCCCTTGACGATCGGAATTTTATCTCCAGGAAATTCGTATTGAGTGAGCAATTCACGGACTTCGAGTTCAACGAGGTCCAAGAGTTCTGCATCATCCACCATGTCCACTTTGTTCAAGAAGACCACGAGAGCCGGAACGCCGACCTGACGAGCGAGCAAGATATGCTCACGAGTTTGAGGCATCGGACCGTCTGCTGCACTGACCACAAGAATCGCACCGTCCATCTGAGCGGCACCGGTAATCATGTTCTTGATGTAATCCGCGTGTCCGGGACAGTCGACGTGCGCATAGTGGCGCTTTTCGGTTTGATATTCAACGTGCGTGGTATTGATCGTAATTCCGCGCTCGCGCTCTTCAGGAGCGTTATCAATTTGATCGTAACCGCGTTTTTCTGCCAGTCCGCTTAGTGAGAGGACGCTGGTGATCGCCGCCGTTAAAGTTGTTTTACCATGGTCAACGTGACCAATCGTTCCCACGTTCACGTGGGGTTTTGCCCGACTAAATGCTTCCTTCGCCATGACTCACTCCTTTATCTGTTATTGCCTCAGTTTGCGTTGCATCTCCTCCTCAGGAGCCTGCCATCCCCGGTCGCGGAGGACAGCCCACGATCGGGATTGAACCGACGACCTCGTCCTTACCAAGGACGTGCTCTACCAACTGAGCTACGTGGGCATCAACCCCGCGCCATCGTACGTTCCCACGCGGACGGCGACCGAAAATTTGTTCTCTTTCCGAGGAGAATTTCTTCCCTAAAAAAGACAACAAGCCCCCGACCACGAAAACGTTCCCACGCTTCGTCGTCGAGAAATCGGTGATAGAACGGCAGATACAACCAGATTTTACGGGACCGTCAACCCCTTTTTTGAAAAAATATCAGATTTTTCAAACCATCGGCAAATTCTGGCATGAAAGACGCTAACGCCTCGATTGCAAAGGTGGCGTTATTCACGATTAAAAGAGCGGATCTCTTCTCGCGCAGAAAACCTTCTGAAAGAAAAATCTCACCTGCCGGAGGCGTCATTGGTTTGGTGCGGGGGCGAAGGAGGGCACAATCGCAGAGGACGCCGAGAAATTTTAAAATCTCTGCGATCCCTGCGAGCTCCGCGCCCCCGCGCGAAAAAACTCCTACTCGTGCCGATGATTGAGACGATTGATTCAAAGTCTCGAGCAAACGGAAGATAAGAATTCACCTTCGGAATGGATGACTGAAATCGAGTTAATGCATCTGCATCGTCGACCGTTTTATTGGAAAAATCGCCAATAGGTTTTCGGGGTCAACATCCAAGCCTTCTCATAAACTTCTCCCCATCCCCACATCCCTGCACGTCAGGTCACAAAAGACATCATGACAAATTTTTCGCTCAGGTGAGAGTGAAGTCACCTTGTCTGACGGTAATAAAGTCTTTTATTATCCCGACTGTAAACAATCAAAATCCTCGCACCATTATCAAACTGTTTATTAAAGAAGAGCCCATTTGATACATGTATTTCAGCATAGTCCGTTGGATCGAAAGTTTTTTTTGAATGATATGCCCAATAATTATATGAAAATGTCGTGATTGGTTCAATAATCTCCGACAAATCTTGGTGTCTTTCTGAGTAAAATATTTTGACGTCACTTTCGTTAACGGCACATTCGAAAAACTTAGCGCCAAAAAGCTCTATAAATGAAATATCAGTAGCGCTTGAAGGTATCCAAGATTTATCAACTGAAGCTCGTTTGATGCCATATTCACGGCTGGTACAACCAGATAAAATCAGAATTAATGAAAGTACCGCGATCTCAGCTCTATATCGATATTTACATAAACTCATATTCTTTCTCCTCTTCAAATGAAATATCCAAAATAGCGGTGTTCAGATCGTGACACCTTTTGTTTCAAATGCAATTCCAAGAATTCTCCAAAACTTTTCGGCGGGTTCGGGGTTTAATCTGAGGTGAATGTTCGGTGCTTTTTCTCGCCTTCCAGCCCATTTCTTCGCCCTTCGACTACTCATCCCCTAAATAAGGGTAAATTTATCTATACGGAATTATTATTCTTCATTAAATGGTATTATTTTCCACGACTTAAATCATGTTCTAATTTTTGTAACTTTCTTTAGTTATTCACCAACAGTTACTTATGCAACAATTAAAAGTCTTGGCACGACCTTTGCATCTACCTGATCCATGAACACGACAAACAGTGCCGCCCTCTCCGGAAGCTTTTGCCACTATAAGCTTCCTGAGGATACTCAAAAAATTGAGATTCTCACCTTAGGTGCGAAGAATGGAATCCTTCAGGATGAACGGCCCCGGGTTCTTGTTGTTGATGATGAACGCATTATTACCGACGTTGTTGAACGCGCTCTGAATTATCGCCTCAAAGCGCAAGTCACCAAAGTTTATGACGGCGTGGAAGCGATCGAGCACTTGGCCAACCACTCCTATGACCTGATCATTTCTGATATGCGAATGCCGATCATGACCGGATTACGCCTCTTCGAATGGATGCAGGATCACACCCCGGCCCTCTGCTCCCGTTTCTTCATGATGTCTGGAGACTTGGGTGGACCCGCAGTCGCTCACCAGCTTTCCGATTATGGGGTCAAAGTCCTCAAGAAACCGTTTACCGTCGATATGCTGATCAACACCGCCCGGGAATATCTCGGAATCAGTGCCACACAGTCGACATCCGTTTTGGTTCACTAATCCGAATCAAATCGAGTCCTCAAGGAAGAGGACTCCGAGCGCAACCCAACCGGAAGAACAAGGAAGTTTTTCCGGGGTAAAGAACCGAAGCGAAGAGCGACGGAAGGGATTTTTCCGCGCAGAGATCGCCGTGCTCGCAGAGGGTAAAACCGTTTTCTCAGCGGACTCGGCGCTCTCTGCGCGAAAAAAAATACTTACTCAAATAATCTGCCCGAGGCGGGACTCGAACCCGCACGACTGTTAAAGGTCCCAGGATTTTAAGTCCTGTGCGTCTGCCATTTCGCCACTCGGGCCTGACTCTCCTCCTTATACCGAACCACGCTCCGTTGGAAACTTTTCTTTTTGGAGGGCACTCTCGAATTTAAAAAGTTTGGTAGGGACACACCTCCGGGGTGTCCGGGATTTAAGTTCGGACATCTCGGAGAGACGTCCCTACCATCGGAATCGCTTTGACGCTCACCGACGAAATTTTTCCAAAACTTTCTTCTTCAATTCTTCCGGGAGCTTCATCGCCTCTGGCCATCCGCGGGTGTAGCCCTCTCCTGGAAGTTTGGTCGTCGCATCGATCCCGAGGTGCGATCCGATGTTCGGCACCGTCGGCGCATGATCCAAACTATCGCAAGGTCCTTTTGTAAAAATCGAATCGCGCTGCGGATCGATATTCGCGCAGAGGTGGAAGAGCACATCGCTGGTGTCATGAACATTCACCCCTGCATCCACCACGACAATGATCTTGGTAAACATCATCTGACCCATTCCCCAGAGGCCGTGCATGATTTTATATGCTTGATACGGGTACTGCTTTTTAATGCTGACAAAAACGAGGTTGTGAAAAACGCCTTCCGCCGGGAGTGCGAGGTCAATGATTTCCGGGAAGTTCATTTTGAAGATCGGGAGAAAAAGCTTCACGCTCGCCGTTCCGAGATAGAAATCTTCCATCGGCGGTTTTCCCACAACCGTCGCCGGATAAATCGCATCGCGGCGGTGCGTAATCGCAGTGACATGAAAGGCCGGGTAGCGATCGACCGGAGTATAAAATCCAGTATGATCGCCGAACGGTCCTTCATCACGCAATTCCTCCCGTGGATCAATATACCCTTCAATCACGAAGTCGGAATTGGCCGGCACTTCAAGATCGATCGTCTGACACTTCACCATCGCCACGGCTTTCTTTCGTAAAAACCCGGCGAGTAAAATTTCATCCAATCCATCCGGCATCGGTGCCGTCGCCGCGAAAGTCAAAACCGGATCGCCTCCGAGACAAACGGCCACCGGCATGCGCTCTCCCGTCTCATAATAACGTCGTCCATGCCGGGCCGCCACTTTATGCAACTGCCAATGCATTCCGGTCGTTTTCCCGTCAAAAATCTGCATTCGATACATTCCAATATTTCGATCCCCGGTGTCCGGATCGCGCGTGTAAACATTCGGCAACGTCACAAAAGGCCCGCCATCTTTCGGCCAACACTTCAGAATGGGGAGCTGATTCAAATCAAAAGAATCCCCCGCTTCAAGCCGATGAATCACTTCCTGACAGGCCCCTGAGCGCGCTTTGGAGGGGCGAGCATGAATGACATCAATTCCATTCTTCAACAACTCCCAGGCATCTCCCAAGGAACGTGGCGGCTTGGCCTTCATTAAAAAGCCGAGCTGATCCGCAACCTCTTGCACATCGTCCACTTTCAAACAGAGCGCCATTCGTTTCCAAGAGCCGTACCCGTTGATGAGGACTGGAAATGCGGAAATCTGCCCATTCGGCAATACCGGCTTCTCAATCAAGAGCGCTTTCCCCCCATGCGGCGACTTCATTTCGCGATCCGCCAGAATGGTAATCTCCAAATCCGTCGAAACCGGCTCGGAAATCCGGATCAACTCCCCCTCGCGCTCCAAAGCTTCCACAAATTCCCGCATCGAATCATAAGACATGGCGACCTTTTAAAGCAAACCGCCCTCCGGGTCCATCCCCGAATCACGAACGAAAACATCGATCTCTGGTAGGGACGCCTCTCCGCAGGCGTCCTCTACAAACGCCCGGACACCTCGGAGAGGCGTCCCTACCATTTCAAGAATTTCCACGCTCAAATCAAGAATCCCTCTTCTTTCCACGAAATTCTTCTTGTCTGAACCCCCGGGGTTGCTAGCGTGACCGCTCTTCAATATAGGAGCTTTATGAAAAGGACTTATCAACCGTCAAAGAAACGCCGCGTACGCAAACTCGGATTTTTGTCTAAAACCCGGACCAAGAACGGTCGCGCTACGCTGAGCCGTCGACGCGCCAAAGGGCGTCATCGCTTGGTCCCCAAGGGAGCCAACGTTAAGTTTGCGCGACACACCACCCAACACTAATCACGGAGAAGGGCTTCCGAAAGCTCTCATTCTGTCGCATCGGGGATGGATCCGCACAATCTTTGAAAAAGGAAAGCGCTGGAACCACCGGTTGGTCACGTTACTCACCTACCCCCGACCGCCTGAGTTGAAAGCGACGGTTGCTTTTCTTTCTCCCAAAAAAACCGGGAGAGCGGTGGACCGTAACCGGATCCGGCGAAGAATGCGTGAAGCCTATCGACGGCGATTGCATCAACCGGAAACGACCCAATTGATGGTCTGGATGGCTCGCCCGGGTGCCACCCAAGCGACCTTCGAAGAGATTGCCGAAGCGATGACTCAACTGATTCAGAAAGCCCAAGGAAAATTGTAATATGGACCGCACGAGTTGGATCGGAGTCATTGGTTGTGTCGTTTTGTACCTTGCCTTTGAGTTTTACATCAAACAAGCCTATCCGCCGGTGCGAACCGCTCCAAGCATCGCATCTGCACCCGGTGCACCCATTTCCACACCGACGCCTCCTTCCCTCACGACCTCTCCCCGCCCCTCCCTTGCTCCTCCCCTTCCCGTCAAACCAGGCGAGCCCGAGCAGACGACCGTCTTAGAAAATGATTTTATTCGAGTCACCTTTTCGTCTTACGGTGGCGGAATTCGCCGCATTGAACTCAAAAAACATGACGCAGGGGCCGAATCCAAAGTCACGCTGAATACTTCCAACCGTGAGAGCATCCTCGAGCGTCAAGGTTGGGAAAAGGAGCGTGAAGTCTATCGCCTTAATCTCATTGACAATCAAGTGCGGGCCTTCAGAGCCTTCAGTGGGGGATACACATTGGAGCGGCTTTACACCCTCTCCGGCGATTACTCCATTACCGTTCAGGAAAAACTAGTTAATCCTTCCGTTCAGCCTTTGGTTCTCCCCAACTACGATCTCACCGTGGGAACCTCCGAACCGATTCACTTTCACGATCAGCCAACGTATCAGAAATCGAACTGGCTTTTGCGAGGCGAAACCAGCCTCCACCAAAAATTATTGGGAGATTTCCAAGGAACGAACATTCTTGGGATTTCCTTCTCCTCCTCCAAGCAGCACATGCAAGAACCCCTGCAAAATCTGCAATGGATGACCGTTTGCAATCAGTTCTTTACCACCATCCTCCGTTTTCCAGAAGGCGTTTCCACCGTCAAAGCGGACTGGTACGAAATTCCGGTCGAACTCCCCACACGTTCCTCCTCCCACTTGAAGGGAATTCTCGCACGGGTGACTTTACCCGGACAAACCTTGGCACCTCAATCGATCCAACAGTCGAACTTCGAGCTTTACACCGGACCGAAGGAATATTCCCGACTCAAAGTGCTCGGCCATCAGGAAGATCTTGTGATGGAATTTGGAATGTGGGGCTGGGTGGTGAAACCGCTGCTCTGGACCATGCATCAGATTCACCGTTGGGTCCCCGCCTATGGTTGGGTGATTATTTTACTCACCCTCTCCATCAAAATCGTTTTCTTCCCACTTCAGAGTGCCGCCAATACCAGCATGAAAAAGATGCAGGCGCTTGCCCCCAAGATGGAGGAGCTCAAAAAGAAGCACGAAAAAGATCCGCAAAAACTCAACACGGAAATGCTCGCGCTCTACAAGGATTACGGCGTCAATCCGTTCGGCGGCTGCCTCCCGATGCTGGTTCAGCTCCCCGTCTTCTTCGGACTCTACACGATGCTGCAAAGTGCGGTGGAACTCCGCAACGAATCGTTCTGGTGGATTAAAGATCTCGCACAACCCGACACCATCGCAACAATCCCAGGACTTGGACTTGAATTAAATCCACTTCCGCTCTTAATGACCGCCACCTCCGTTCTCCTCATGCGGATGACTCCGCAAACGTCCGACAATCCCCACATGAAAATGATGCAGTGGATGCCCGTTCTTTTTCTTTTCGTTCTCTACAACTTTGCCGCAGCGCTCTCCCTCTACTGGACCGTCAACAATGTTCTCTCTATGATGCAAACTTATTACAACTTGAAAGCGCCAACTCCGAAGCTTCAAAAAATCAAGCTCAAGAATCCGTTCAAGCTTCCGAATAATCCGAAACGGAAATAATTTTTCCTTTCCCTTCCGCCCGTCTGCTTCTAAGATGTTTTCATGTCCGAACGTTCTGCCGTTGAACTGAGTCCTCGTGAAACCCTGGAGTGCATTCTCGGGCACCTTGGCTTTGTCTTTCAAGTGGAAGAGTCCCGACATGGTGAAACGATCACACTCAATATCTCGACTCGTGAGCCCCGTCGTCTCATTGGACGTGATGGACACGTCTTGGAAGATTTGCAGTATCTTTTAAATCGCTTGGTCTCCGGTTCCGAAGAGCATGCCCCTCGAGTCATCATTGATGTTGAAGGTTACCGTCTCAAGGAACAGAATCAGTTTATCGAACGAGTTCGTGCCATGGGCGAACGTGTCACCAAAAGCGGCAAGGCTGAAACGTTGGACCCGATGAACTCCTTCGACCGATTTTTAGTCCACCAAGAATTTAAAGATCATCCGACCGTCAAATCCCGAAGCCTTGAAGGCGAAGGTCGCCTGAAGGCGATCATTCTCGAACCTCGACAAACCACCCCACCCGCCTGACGCTAAAAACCTCCCGGCATGCTCCTTCGCCGACATGAGTTTTACACCCAGATTCTGCAACTTGCAGATGCCCTCCTACTCTGCGTCGCGTTTTGGATTGCGTATGCCCTGCGCGTTTATTGCCTTCCGAAAATTTCCTTCATCGACCTGATCGAGATCCAATCCTTCGAAAGCTATCTCTGGCTCTTTTCGATCCTTCCCCCTCTCGGACTGATTCTCCTGCGCCGTCAAGGACTCTA
This sequence comes from uncultured Verrucomicrobiota bacterium, assembly GCA_964555235.1. Lineage (GTDB taxonomy): Bacteria > Verrucomicrobiota > Verrucomicrobiia > Methylacidiphilales > CAMAQI01 > CAZKRU01. The sequence goes on along the minus strand of CAZKRU010000003.1, from coordinate 92,006 downwards.
CAATCTTTCGCTCCCGGTCTCCTTTCCTCACTACCTCATGCGCGTCGCTCGCGGCGTTCTCCTGCTCATGACCGTCCTCCTCTTTCTCCTCTTCGTATTGCGTTTTCCTCAAGAAGCCATCAGTCGCGGCGTCATACTCCTTTATATTCCCGTGGCCATTGCCGCCATCGGATGCCGCGAGGGGATCTATCGAATTTGGATGCAAAAAAAAGGGCGAAAAGAGTCGACCAAAGAGCATGTCCTCCTAATCGGTACTGCCAAAGACTGTGAGGTCTGGCAGCAGAATTTACGCAAATCGCCCGGCGAACAACTTCTGGTCAAAAGCTCATTGGATTTACGAAACACGGACATCCCCGAATTCATTCGAATTCTGCATGAGGAATCCATTGATATCGTTGTCCTCTCGCTGGACCACACTCTGATGAGTGAAAGTCGCCAAGCGATCTCCGTTTGTGAAATGGAAGGGGTCGAGGTTTGGGTCACCACCGATTTTCTCAGAACCTCTCTGGCGCGCGTTCAATTTGACGAATTCATGGGAAAGCCACTACTGGTCTATCGCACCACTGAAAACTCTTCAGGGCAGCTTCTTGCAAAACACCTCCTGGATCTTTTCCTCGCCTTGGCACTTCTCATCCTGCTGGCCCCCCTGATCCTCCTTGTGGCAATCGCGATCTTTTTTGTCTCGGGAAAACCCCTGATTTTTTCCCAACAGCGAAGCGGACTTCATGGGCGACCATTTACCATGTATAAATTCCGAACGATGGAAACAAACGCGGAGCAGCTTCAGTCCGAACTCCAGATCCACAATCTCATGTCGGGTCCGGTCTTTAAGATGGAAGCGGATCCGCGCATCACCCCGTTCGGCGATTTTCTCCGACGTTACAGTCTGGACGAACTTCCCCAGCTCTGGAATGTCCTTCGCGGAGAGATGAGTCTTGTCGGACCTCGGCCTCTCCCCCTTTACGAAACGAATAATTTCAACAACCTTGCGCAACGTCGCCGTATGAGCGTAAAACCGGGACTCACCTGTCTCTGGCAAATCTCCGGTCGAAATCAAATTCGCGATTTCTCCGAATGGGTTCGCCTGGATTTGGAATACATTGACCACTGGTCCTTCTGGCTCGACTTGGAAATTCTCATCAAAACGATCCCTGCCGTCTTCCTCGCACGAGGATCAAAATAACGCGGCAAATGAAAAATCGAAATTGGTAGTTCACTCTCATATGGAGGCAGTCCATCGTCTCACGAATGGTAGGGAGCCCTCTCCAAAAATGCTGTGCCATCGCATCGACAGGGATCTTCCCCACTTAACTCATTCTCTTCTTCCATCACCTACCGAACTCTTCTCCGAATCACTAATTTCATACCATAACGATCTCCCCTGAATATCGATCCGAACCCCTTCTGATGTCACCTGCGCAGGAGTTCCTGGACCCATTCGGGCACCACGCTCGTCTAATGCGTAGACCCTCAGCTTCTTTCCTCCGGCAGGAAGGTTCAGCGTTGCTTTGATTGATTCCACCAAGCTTGGTGGCTTTCCCCAATCCGTCCCAACGGTCGATTTCTCAGCATTTTTCCATCCCATTGCTGTATTTTCGGTGTACCCGGTTAATACCACGAGAATTCTAGCCGTGGGGCTCTGAAAGGTCTCTCCCTCGAGAAGGGAGAGCGCCATCGTACACCAGCCGGTTTGCGTTTTTCCGACGGAAAATTTCACACCGTCGCCAAGCTCGAGAGTTTTTCCATCGAGATGCCCGATCAGTAATTTTGTTTTGGGAGTGTGAAGTTCAAAAATCCCTTTCGCTTTCGCCTCATTCGACCATTTGACTTGACCGTTTTCCGATGCAAAAACCTTCGGATCGGGAGGCACCAGCTTCTTGGAAGCACGCTCCTCCCCGGCCGTTAAATCCAGAGAAATCCGACGAAGAATTGAACTTTGGGGATCCACTCCGAGTTTGTTGACGGGACAAACATTCCAAGCTCCTCCTTTTTCCAGAATCGTCTCCAACTCCCTCTTTTCGGAAAACGGAATCTTTAGCGTTTCGGGAGTGGGAGTGATATCGCCTCTTCGGAACAAAAGCGAGGCGATTGGAAGGTTGGCCATGATGGTCGGATGCTGCCCGAGATCAAAAATGTCAGGAATTTTGCCTGCCTTCGTCTTCTTATCATCATGGGAGTATGTATAGAGAAAGATCGCGTCCCAATCTTGAAGTCCTGCAAAGCTTGAAACAAATAGAGGACCTTCTCCCGCATGAGGGTTGGGAGCAGGATGATTATACTCGCTCACCATCTGCGGTTTACCCAATACTCGATTGAGAGATAGACCCGTAACGGTAGCCTCCTCCAAATGATCCACCATCGATTCATTATCCACATACCAATTACTTTGATCCCAATCTTTCCCTGGAAATCGAGGATGCTTCCAATACGCATGCAAATCCATCACGTCCATTTCCCGTAAAATTCCTGGCGCGGAATTCCCCATCGCCGTCCCCACCACCAGAGCCTTGGTTCCAAGATCTTCCCGAATGAATCGACGCATTTCCGTCCAATACCGTTTCTCAGTCTCCCAAAAAAACCGAACCAGATCTTTCTTCTTGCCGGTGGTCAGTGGAGTGGAATCAGGTGTTTTGGGAAGAGAAACGGATTTCACCTCCAACGATTCGTTTTCTCCCAAACCGATACGCCCTCCCGATTTAAAGGAAAGCCCTGAGAATCGAAATTCCGCCTGGGACTGGTTCAACTGGGAAAAACAGAGTCGGACGTTCGAATCGTCATCCGTTGCAATAAACGTATACTTAAAATCGCGTGGCTCCTGAGTCAGTTCAATTTCCTTATGAAATCCAACATTTCCCCAAGGAGCGTGCGCTTGCATGATCCCCACTGAAATTTTTCTCGGCGTTTCCGACGAGGCACGAAAAGAAAACGTGTACGGAACCTCCTTGGTCACTTTGAGATTCGGCTGGTGAAACTGAACGTGCCAGTTCTCTTTTCCAGGAAGGCGCACTTTCAGAATCGCAACGCCCTTTTCCACCGATCCATTCACTTTTGCCCCTTGATGCTCCTCAAGATTCCATCCTTGGAGTCCCTTCGAAAAATCCGCATTCGTCAGGAGTTCGGAACCGATCGGATCATGACGCGCTCCCCAAGCCTTCGCGAGATCGTCCGTCGATGCATACTTGGCTTTGAGCCATTCATTCCACTGCCCTTGAAAATCGTTCGCAAAGGCCTCGGGAAGTTCCCCCAATTTCCCCAAATACCAAGTGTGAAGCAGTCCGTTTTCGTTATTAATCTCAACGAAGGCCACGGCAGGATCCTCCGCATACGTCAGATGGGTGTACGGATTTTGGTGTGTCAGCAGTTTTTTCGCATATTGCTTTTGAGCCTCCAAATGCGGTTGGTGAAAAAAACCGACCGCATGTGCCGTCTTCCAATCGAGTGCGTTAATTTGCGGATCGACTCCATCGTTCATTCCAAATTTTCTCCCGACCAACAGATTCATATTGATGTAAATCCCGTTCTTGCGAAGTTGTGAAATAAAATAATCGAGACGATCCAACATTTCGGGATTCCAGTTTGACCAAGAACCCGATTTGTAATTGATCAAGGTTGGATTCGACCAGGTCGCGTCCAGAAAATGGAGCCGCACCGCATTGATCCCGAATTTCGCCATTCGTGCCGCAATCTTCTCGGCCATGAGATGATCCGGATAGCAAGCGCTCCCCGTCAGATTCACTCCAAAAAATCGAATCCTCTGATCTCCGACAAACAGATGCCCCTCACGACTCTGAACGGAACCAAATTTCCCCGCCGGCTTGTGGAGGGTTTCACTCAAATTCATCGCGCTTTCCGTCGCGTCATCCCAAGGCAAAACAAAAGGGATCAGATTTTCCTCTCCTGCAAAACCATTCAAGACGAAACAAGAAAAGAAGGTTAGAATGAGGTATTTCATTGAATGGGATTCCGAGTTGATCTGAGGGCGATTATCCAAAAATCCGCTCAAAAGTCCAATAGAGTCCAACGATGGCAATTCCCCACGAGGCGATTTTCCTCCCGATCCTGAAAGCTGCCGTTTTCAGAAACCAGAACTCCTGAAGAAAGCAGGAAGTGAGGAATTCAGGAATTTTGCCCGCGAAACACGCGAAAGAGACGAAACGTAAGAATCCCAAGTTGGAGGCGGGCTCCTTGGAGCCCTTTTCAGGATCGATCCATCGGTCTCAAACTCGTTTGAGCCTGTGGATCGAATCCATGAAAAGACGTCCGTCGGACGACGCCTCCAACTCCCCTCCTATTCTTGAATTCGATTCGCGGTGATTTGTAAGATTCGCGGGCAGGATTTTTCCCCTTTGGCGTGTTTCGCGTATTTCGCGGGAAATGCCTCCTCCTTTTGGATTTCAATCCCCCTGACCGTTTTCACCTAAAAAATGCGTTGCCATCAGGTCTGTAACTTTCTTTCATAGCTCCATGAGCCGCCCCTTCATTCTCTCCTCCGTTGTCGCCGCCAGCCTTGCAGGAGCCTCCTTGCATGCCGCGACTGATTTTTTTGTCTACATCGGGACCAATACCAATCGCAAGAATTCCACCGTCGAAAGCAAAGGCATCTACCTCTGCGGGTTCGATTCAAAAACCGGAAAGCTGGAGCCTTTGGGACTCGTCGGAGAGCTGACCAATCCGAGCTTCCTTACCCTCTCCCCCTCGAAAAAATTCCTCTACAGTGTCTCCGAATCGAACAGCCAAGGATCCGTCAGCAGCTTTTCCGTCGACCCAACAACCGGCAAGCTCACGCCGTTGAATCAACAACTGAGCCAAGGCAAAGGACCGTGTCATGTCAGCATGGATCCGACCGGAAAAACGGTTATGGTCGCTAATTACGGAAGCGGTCATGTCGCCTCATTCCCCGTAAAATCGGACGGTTCCCTAGGAGAAGCGGCCTCGACCCATCTTCAAAGTCCCGCCTCCAAATCAAACCTAAAACGACAGGAAGGACCCCACGCCCACTCGATTCATGCGGATGCCAAGAGCCAGTTTGTCTTTGCCTGTGACCTCGGTTGCGATCGAATTTTTATTTATCAATTGGATGCAACCACCGGCAAGCTGACACCCCATTCGCCAGACTCTCTCAAGTTAGCCGATGGAAGCGGCCCGCGTCATTTTACCTTTCATCCCAATGGAAAGTTTGCCTATGTGAATCAGGAACTCTCCATGACCGTCACCAGCCTTGCCTACGACGCCACAACGGGATCACTCACTCCACTTGAAACGATTTCCACCCTTCCTCCTGGAACTCCGCCTGAAGAACGCTTTTCCACCGCAGAAGTCCTAGTCACTCCCAATGGAAAATTCGCCTATGTCTCCAATCGCGTCCATGACACGATTGCCTGTTATACAATCGATGAAGCGACGGGAAAACTGCGATACGTAGAATGTGCTCCTGCCTTGGTCGAAGTTCCTCGCAACTTCGGAATCGATCCGACCGGAAAATGGATGATTGTCGCCGGACAGAAATCGAACAATCTCGTCATCTTCTCGATTGATTCAAATACCGGAAAGCTCACTCCCACGGGACAATCCGTGGAAGTCGGAACTCCGGTCTGCGTTAAGTTTTTGGCGCGTGAGTCGGAATAAGGCTCAAAAGAATCTGGAACTCAGGAACTCAAGAAACAAAAAGCAGAGGAGCGATCCTTGGATAAACCTTGAAGCGGTTAGATTTCCATGACAATTTATCCCTGCATGGGAGAGATCCAGCATAAACCGACCGGTCGGTTGAATAACTGTTCGCCTGAAACGCCCACGTCATGATTCTCGCCATCGTCATCTTTGGCAGCCGTCGTCGAAGCGAGTCGGACCAACTCGAAGACGTTGCCGAGAGCTACTTGGGAGCGATGTTCCACGCTGGCCAGCTCTGCGGTGAGTACTTCTTGACCTGGACGAAAGGTCGTCTGAACGCGCACGTGCTGCTTGCCAGCCGAGCCGCGACTGAACCGCGCCATCACTCACGATACGGCAAGAGGGAACTCAAGAAGGTCGCCGCCGCCTTTGGCAGGAATCCGGTGTGGCGGATTCTCGATGATGATGCCAAGCAAGCTCCGTCGTCATGGAGAGGAGCCTCATTTCTTTACTTGTTCACCCATGCCTTTGACTGGGCATCGCCGGTTTGCTGCGGAGATGGGAAACCACCGATTCCAGTGTTCTTGCTCCCGGTAGCTTTCGAGCACAAGGAGCAGATGTATTTCTGGCAGCGGAGCTATTACCACCACGACAACATCTGGCTTGGTTCCGGGGCGCTAGAAATTAGAGCTTACCGCCAGTTGGCGGATCCGGAGAGCGAGCTTTCCGAGCAAGGGAGAGGTCTTTGCCGGGAGATCGAATCCGCGACGAGTGTTCCGACATTCTATTATCTGCAGAGGTATTGGGGCAGGCCCAAAGGGGAAGATCAGAGGCTATGTCCGGGATGCGGAGGTGCATGGAGAGCCGAACGCCCGCTGGAGTCACCGGGACGATTCTGGCAGTTTGACTTCAAGTGCGAACGTTGCAGACTGGTTTCGCACGCGGGTGTTTCCACCGATGGCGGTCGGCACGCCCGAACCGGAGAGTTCGACGAGAAACGGAAGGCGAACAAGACGGTCCAGCGAACGGGAGCCAGCCGTTCAGCTCAGGTGACAAATCGAGCGTCATCGGTGGCTGGCTCCCGCCGCTGACCTTCGCGTTAACTTAAACAAATGAACTTGATTCTACGTATTGCCCTTACAGTTATGATCTTCTCACTATTCACCCTGAAGAGCAAAGCAACGCCTGAACAGGATTTTTGGAGTTGGTTCAGCAAAAATGATGGGGTGCTGTTCAATTTTGAAAAGGATCAGGAAAAGACATTCGACCGCCTGACGGCGGAAATGAAAAAGATTAATCCCTCTCTAACTTTTGAGTTTAGTCCCGTCAAAGACGGGAAAAGAGAATTCGTAATCAGCGCAGACGGAATCAAGGATGCTTTCCCAGCCGTTGAGCAGCTTTATGCGGCTGCCCCTAAGCTGGATCACTGGACATGGATCAGATTCCGCCCGCGCAGATCACCGATGGATATTGAGTATGCAGGAGTAAAGGTGAAGGCAGACGATGTCTTTTGCACGGTAGAGCCGGATGGAGGAAAAGCAGGTCTTACACTTTACATCCGTGGCTATCAGTCAGGTAATAAGAAAACTTATCAGGGTATTGCTTTCCTCATGCTCGATCAGGCACTTGGCGAATATGATGTGGAGACAAAAGTCGGCTTTATTCAAAGCAAAGACTATTCAGAGAAAAGCACTCTGGAGAAAAAACCCTTAAAGGACGTAACAAAGATTTTCGATGACTTCCTGACTTATCAAAAGAAAAACAGCTAACCAAGCCATCCACGAGAGAAGAACGGGGCCGCATCCCTATTGCTTCCTTAAGATTTTGGCGCGGGATTTGGAATAAGCCTAAATTCTATTGCCCACCTAATGCATCTGGGCGTCGAAGACTCTTTTTTTCCTCCGAAGCAAGACGGCGCGAAGTCCGCCAACGGACGGGTATCCGGCACTTTCCAATGAGCCTTCATTGCTTGAGTGCTTTTCCCAAAAAGCGCCTGATCACCTTTGCTTCGAATTAAAGCGAAATCATGGTTTCCACCCGTTTGCTCAAAGATCACTTGTGAAAGCTCTTTTTCGGTTTCTGTGAGTTTCTTCCTTGCTTGGACTCGTTCCGCTTCAAGTAATCGCTGTTCGATCAACTCCGCCCGGCGCGTTTGAATCGCGAAATAGGTTTGGGCAAAGGCTATCTCTTGTTTTCGCGAATCGCCATTTTGCGCGATGAGGTAACATGCATATCGGGAAAGCATGATGTCTTCGATCTGGCGTTGACCTCCTGAGCCAAGGTCGACCATTTTGTTGACGCCAACAAAATGGTCAGCCGTGCGGTGTCCGGAAACCTCACAAGAGGTCTTCGCCTTCGAAATCGTCGAATTAAAATTGCGCCACTCTTCATAACCAAGAAGATGCTGAATATCACGTGCCAACCAATACTCGACACCTCCCTCCGTTTGCTGAGAGTGAGCCTCGAAGGTGCTCGTCAGAGAATGAACGATCTCGACGTTCATGATTACAACCGCGAGATCAACAGCTCCCGCTCGAAGATGAATTCTTTCGGAAGATGCTCGTGGATCCGGAGGAAGAGCTCTTCGTGATCGAGCGTTTTGAGACGCCACTGCTCGCGATTGAATGACATGAGCTCGCTGAATTTTTCTTCGGTGAAGTCCAATCCCGTCCAATCCAGATCCTCGTAGCGAGGCATCCATCCGATCGGACTTTCCACTGCGGAACCGCGGCCCCGACAACGATCGATGATCCACATGAGAACCCGCATGTTTTCGCTATAACCGGGCCAGAGAAATTTGTTGTCGGCATCCTTACGGAACCAGTTGACGTGAAAAACGCGCGGAGGAACGGGAACTCGTTTTCCCATTTTGAGCCAATGCCGGAAGTAATCGCCCATGTTGTAACCGCAGAACGGGAGCATTGCCATCGGATCGCGACGCAGCTGTCCCACTTTTCCAGCAGCAGCTGCAGTGGTTTCCGATCCCATCGTCGCGGCAAGATAAACTCCATGACTCCAATTAAAGGCTTGGAATACAAGCGGCATATCCGTAGGGCGACGTCCCCCTACAATGATGGCACTGATTGGAACCCCGTTCGGATTTTCCCACTCTGGATCAATCGTCGGACATTGGGAGGCGGGACAGGTGAAGCGAGCATTCGGATGTGCCGCCTTGCGTCCACAATCGGGAGTCCAATCGAGTCCGTTCCAGTCGACTAATTTGGGAGGCGGAGTGTCAGTAAGTTCCTCCCACCAAACGTCGCCGTCGGGAGTGAGAGCAACGTTAGTGAAGATTGAATTTTCCCGCATGGAGATCATCGCATTCGGATTCGACTTCGGAGAGGTTCCGGGGGCCACGCCAAAGAACCCGGCCTCCGGATTAATCGCATAAAGATTTCCATCCGCACCCGGCTTGATCCACGCAATGTCATCACCGACCGTCCAGACTTTCCATCCCTTAAATGCGGGAGGAGGAATCAACATTGCAAAATTCGTTTTTCCACAGGCACTTGGAAACGCCGCGGCCACATAGGTTTTTTCACCCTCGGGAGATTCCACCCCGAGAATCAGCATGTGCTCCGCCATCCACTCCTCATCACGCGCCATGCAAGAGGCGATTCGAAGCGCGAAACATTTCTTTCCAAGGAGCGCATTTCCGCCGTAACCGCTTCCATAGGACCAGATCGAACGCTCTTCGGGAAAATGAACAATGTACTTGTTTTCTTTGTTGCAAGGCCAAGAGACATCCTTTTGGCCCGGGGCCAACGGCGCTCCCACCGAGTGAAGACACGGAATGAATTTTCCTTTTTCTCCCAGAACCTCAAGAACCCGGGTGCCGATTCGCGTCATGATTCGCATACTCGTCACAACGTACGGGGAATCGGTGATTTCAATTCCGATATGTGCGAGCGGTGAACCGATGGGACCCATGCTGAACGGAATGACGTACATCGTCCGCCCCTTCATACATCCATTGAAATGTCCTCGGAGGAGTTCCTTCATCTTTTCCGGATGCATCCAGTTATTGGTCGGACCGGCATCATCTTTGGAGAGACTGCAGATAAACGTCCGATCTTCCACTCGGGCGACATCGCTCGGGTCAGACCAAGCCAGATAGCTATTCGGACGTTTGGCCTCATTGAGCTTTCGGAAGGTCCCGGACTGGACCAGAAGGGAGATCAGTTTCTGATTTTCCTCCTCCGAACCATCACACCAGTGAACGTTGTCCGGCTGACAGAGATCGATCGCTTCTTGGACCCAATGATTGAGAGTTTGGTGCTTGGAAGGGGAGGTCGTGTTCATAGTTTAAATATAAGTTAAATTAATAGATTGGCAACCCTCAAAATGTGTCATTTGAGTGAATTATGGAGACTCCATAGGCCTCGAGAGCGAGCGAGTCACCGACAGAATTCCCACTCAATAGGTCCTTTCCTCGAGGGGGTGTTTTCCAGACCAGCGGAGTCTCCCCATTGACCACAAACCAAAAGCGCTTGCCGCCCCCCTCTCGCACCACAACCTCCACTCCCTCCGGAATCTCAGATGCCACCGGACGCAATGAAATCGTCTCCCGAAGGCTCTCCATTAATGAGGCAACCACCGGCTCGGTGAGATACGTGCCGACGTAGATCACCCGTCCCTTTCCCTGAGCTCGTGAGCAAATCGCCGGCCGCTTTTGGAGATGCCGACTCTCCCACGTTCCGACCACTTCCGTCCCCACCTCGGGAATCAATTCTTCATACCAATGCTCTGACCGGACGATTTGAGATCCAATCTTCAAATCCAAGGGGCGCGAGGCGGGATGATTCTGCTTTCCGTATTCTTCCACTTGAACACCCGCCAATTTTTGAAAGACGCCCGGTAGGGTTTCAGAGGTCACCTGACCGTTCATTCGATGAGTCCCGGATCGCGCTCCAATCACCAAAACTCCTCCCGCCTTCACCCACACTTCAAGACGACTCACCCACTCCTCTGAAATCAACGGCCAGTGCGGAATGAACAAGAGTCGAACCCCACTCAAATCATCCGCCGGATGTACGCATCCGACCGCATAGTGATTACGATGAAACCATCCATGAATTTGCCATCCCACATTTCCCGGCACCGGAAGCCCTAGGGAAAGCGCCTGATGAAACATCTCATTCTCAATCTCTCCCGCTGCCACCGCGACCTCCATCCGAACCGTAGTCCCCAAAATTTCCTGACCTAATCGCGCCAATTCGCCACCGACCTGCATCGCCTCCCGATAACGGCGACGCGGTTGATTGTCGTGATCTAAAATTCCAGTCCAATATTCCTCGGCCCCAAACCGACAGGAGCGCCATCGAAAATAAAGAAGTCCATCCGCCCCATGCGCAATACTGCGATACGTCATCGCCCGCATCTCCCCCGGCTCCGGAGTATCCAGAAAATAATCGAGCTGCCCCCCGGGCCCCGCCTGATGCTCCAGAATCAGAAAATTTCCCGACCAGGCGCGAACTCGATCCAGATTGTAAGCATGTCCCCTTGCCCGCTCCGTCGCATCGTGTGTAAACATCGGATACGTATCGTATCCCAAGAAATCAAGCATCTCTCCCAAATCCCCTCGATAATCCAAATTCTTGAAACAACCGTTGTGCGTCACCCACCACAACGCGTTCGCCTCACGAAGAATCTTCGCCTGATCCCGCATAAATTCCGCTGCCGCCGCCGAGAGAAAACGATAGTAATCGAGCAGGTGCGACGGATTCGGATACGTCGGACGATTCGCCTTCGGCGTCAGGATCGATTCAAAGCTCGGATAGGTCAGCGACCAAAAGGAAGTCCCCCACTCGCGATTCAAATCCTCAATGCGGTTCTGATATTTCTTTCGAAGAAATTCCACAAATGCCAGTCGTGACGCCTCCGAATGATCCTCTGAAATCTGACAGTGAATTTCATTATCCAACTGCCATCCGATGACATTCGGATTTGATTTAAAATGTTCCGCTAGGACTCGGGTGATTCGACGACTCTCCTCTCGAAAAATCGAATGCATCAGGCTCGCCTGCTGGCGCGACCCATGCTCCATCGCAACCTCCTCCGCATTCACTCTCATGATCTCCGGATACTTCAACGTCAGCCAACGAGGGGGCGTCGCCGTTGGTGTACAAAAAATGGTGCGAATCCCTTCCTTGCCGAGTCGATCAATCGTTTCGTCAAAGAGCGAAAAATCAAATCTCCCGGGCTCCGGCTCCATCAAGGCCCACGCAAATTCTCCCATGCGAACCACATTCCAGCCCGCCGCTTTCATTCGCGACGCATCTTCCGCTCGCGTCGCCGCATCCCAATGCTCCGGATAATAGGCGGATCCGAAGAGAAACTCGCGAAGTACAGTGGTACGGCGATGCGAAGGAAGTGGCCTCATGGAGGGATCCTAAGACGACCCCCCGTCTCGTTGCAAGAGCTCAAAATAGTCCTTTTGGGGTTAAATTTTTGAGTCACTTTTTGTAAATCTACAACTTCCAGAGACTTAGAACATATTTTACACATACACAACCTGTAGTGTTTATAAGTAAATATTATACTATTAGTGGTGGGGTACCTTTTTCTTGCCATTCTAAAAATTTACGGAATGATCGGACCTATGTTTCTGAAATCGCTACACATTCACGGGTTCAAGTCATTCGCCGATCCAACCAAAATCGACTTTCATCAAGGCGTCACTGCCATTGTCGGTCCGAATGGCTGTGGGAAAAGTAACGTCCTCGACTCCGTTCGCTGGGTTCTCGGCGAACAGTCCGCCAAGGCACTTCGCGGCGGTCAGATGCAAGATGTCATTTTTAATGGAAGCGAAAGTCGGAAGCCGCTCGGCATGGCCGAAGTCTCCCTGACCTTCGGCGATTGTGAAGGAATTCTTCAAACGGAATTCAACGAAGTCACGATCACCCGCCGCCTTTTCCGCGACGGAGTCAGCGAATACGAGATCAACAAACAACCGTGCCGCCTCAAAGATATTCAGCAGACCTTCATGGATACCGGAATCGGTCGGACTTCCTACTCCATCATGGAGCAGGGAAAGATCGATATGATCCTCTCGGCACGTCCGGAAGATCGTCGGGCGATTTTCGAAGAAGCCGCTGGAATTACCCGTTACAAAAACCAGCGCAAGGAAGCTCTCCGCAAGCTCGAACACTCCGAAGCCAATCTCACGATTTTGGATACGCAAATTCAGGAGGTGAAACGTCAACTCGGCTCCCTCCAGCGTCAAGCGGCCAAAGCGCGCCGTTACAAAGAACTTCTCGACGATCTTCGCGGTCTCGAACTTAAATTCGGCAAGCATCAGTTCGATCAACTCAAAACTGAAATCATCGGTTTTGCCGAACAATTCAGTGCCCTTCAGGGAGCTCAATCCGGATTGGAACAATCAATCGAAGCGCAGGAAGGTGAAGTCCAACAGCTCCGTTTCGACCTCCAAACCGTCGACGAAGAGATTCTCCGCCTCCGCGAAACTCAAAATGAAGCCCGCGTCACTCAAGAGCGTTCCCAACAACGCATCGAAAGCAATGAGACGCGTATCGGTGAATACGAACTGATGGCAGAAGAAGCCGAACGCGAGATCGCTTCGATCGAAGAAAAGATTCACGTTCAAGCCTCGACGATTGCCGACCTCGAGCAACAGTTGATTGAAATGCAGGCCCGTCTGCAGGGAACTGAAACGTCCTGCTTGGAAAAAGACGAGGAAGCCCGTACCGCGCATCAACAACGCTTGAGCCTCGAACAAACTCGCGGCGAAAAACGAGAGCAATCCGGATCGATCACCGAAGGTCTTCATGAGCTGCGAAATCAATTTGCCGCACTCGAATTGCAGCAGCGCAATTTCCTCTTCCGTGTCGAAAATCTTCGCACCGAACAGGATCTTCTCGCCCAGCGTCGCGCCGAAGCCGATGGTCGCCGTCAGGAAGTCGCCCAATCGCTTCAACTTTCGGAAGAACAACTTCAACAACACCGAAACCGTCGTGCGGAAATCCAAGAGCAGATTCAAAGTCTCTCGAGCGAATTAAAAGAGACGCAAGCCTCTTACGACACTGCGAAACGCGAGCACCAGACTCACCTCGCGCAAAAGGAAGCGCTTGAAAAGCTTGTCCGAAATCACGCCGGTGTTCCCGCCGGAACGCAGGAACTTCTGGATCAATCTTCCTCTCTCGGTGTTGAAATTCTCGGCATCTTGGCCGATCACGTTCAGGTTCAGGCGGGGGACGAAAAAGCCGTCGCCTTGCTCTTCGGAGAAAGCGCCAGCGCGCTGCTCCTTCGTGGTTCCAGTGATGCCAAACGGTTAATCGAAGCTCTTCGCTCGGGTGAAAACCGCCCCGCAACGATTGCGCTGTTGGAGGCAGCTCGCGTTTCCCCGACGACGAACCTTCATGAATCAACCCATGCCCGGAACAGCCTCCTCGTCGATGAAGTGGCCACTCCGTTCGTCGCGGCTTATCTTGAAAACGCCTTTATTGTGAATACGCTCGACGAAGCGTTTGAACTCAAGGGACGACTCCCCGAAGCGACCATCGCGACTCGCACCGGCGAACTGCTCACGCCAGCAGGGCTCGTCCGTGTCGGACTCCCCGAAGGAGGCGCAATGGATACCTTCTTGCGCCATAACGAAATTCGCACGTTGGAAGTTTCGCTTCAATCCAGCGGACAAACGGCAGAAACGCTCAGAGCTCAAGCGGAAACGATTCAAAGCCGCCATCAAACTCTTCAAACCGAATACCAGGAGGTTCATGCCGCCACGCATCTCCAGGAAATCGAAGTCGCCAAATTCAAACACACCTTGGAAACGGTGGTCGATTCAATCTCCCAAGTGGAGCGGCATCAACAAACTCTGACCGCCGATCTCAACCGCCTGATCGCTCAGGATCAAGCCGATCAGGAACGTCAGTCTGCCCTCGCCCTCCGAGTCGAAGAAGAACAGACTCGCGCCAATACGATCGAGGAAGAAATTCGCCAGGTAGAAGCGGAGATGGATGAAAAAGTCGTCATCGAATCCCGCATCCGTCAGGAACTCAGCGAGCTTCGCGTTCAACTGGCAACTCAACAACAGATCCGGGATCACACGGTTTCTCAAAAAGAACAACACCTCCACCGTCAGGGCGAGTTACAAGAATCTTTAGTGCAACGCCGTACCACCGTCGAAGAGCACCGATCCCGCATCCTCCGTTCCCGTGAGGAAATCGAAGCCGCTCAAGTTGAACTCGATCAAGCACGTGAATCCGCACAACAAATGGAGTCCGCACTTCAAGAGAAAAACCAGAACAAGGCACAGCAACAAACGTTGATCGATGAGCGCGAATTGGTTCTCAAGAATCAACGCCGCGAGCTCTCGGATCTTCAGGGACGTCGTTCCGGAATCGAAGTCGCTCTCAGCCAACGCCAGATGCTTCTCGGAAATCTCCGCGAGCGAATCGAACGCCACTATCAGCTGACTCTCGAAAATCTTCCGGAGCTCCCCGAGGGTGAAGAAACCCCGGAATGGGCTTCGATTGAAACCGAGGTCAATGAAAAGCGTACACGTCTCGATGCGATGGGCCCGGTCAATCTCGATTCCATTCAGGAATTCGAAGACCTCGAAAAGCACCATCTCAATCTTGAAACACAATTCAACGATTTGCGAAATTCAAAAGACCAGCTCATCGAAGCCATCGCGAAGATCAATCTGACGACGAAGGAACTCTTCTCCCAAACCTTTGAAAAGGTGAAGGTGAACTTCCAACAAATCTTCTCGGAGCTTTTCGGAGGTGGAACCGCCCGCCTCGAGCTTCAGGATGAAAATGATCCGCTCGAGTGCGGAATCGACGTCATCGCCAAGCCTCCCGGCAAACAGCCGCAACAAATCTCATTGCTCTCCGGTGGAGAAAAGACGATGACCGCCGTGGCGCTTCTCTTTGCGATCTACCAAGTCAAACCGAGCCCGTTCTGTATCTTGGACGAAATGGATGCACCGCTTGACGAATCGAATGTCACACGATTCATCAAGATGCTCCAACGTTTCCTCGAACACTCGCAGTTCGTCGTCATCACCCACAATCGTCGCACGATTAGCATGGCCGATGCGCTTTATGGCGTAACGATGGAAGAACGTGGTTGCTCGAAACTACTCTCCTATCAGCTCAACAAACACTCCAATCAGGAGCCGACCGTGAGCGAAGGAAATCGTCCGAGCGACGAGCCTACCGGACGCGAACGTCGTGAGGAGTCGAAAGAATCTCTGGCGATGTCCGCGAATCCGGTCGTGCAGACGCCACCGGCTTCTGGCCCTGACCAAAACTAATGACGGCCCACGTCGATTTTCTCCGTCGTGTCCCGATCTTCGCCGGCTTGAGCGAATCGGGACTGGCGGAATTGGCTGGAGCCGTGAAGGAAAAGTCCTTCGGACCCAACGAATTTATCGTTCAAGAACAGACGCCTGGGAATGAATTTTTCATCATCCAAAGCGGCCGTGTCGAAGTCGTCAAACATTGCGGCGAACCGAACGAAACCCGCCTCGTCGAACTGAGCGCTCACGATTTTTTTGGCGAAATGAGTTTGATCGAAGCAAGAAACCGTGTCGCCTCCGTTCGCACCCTCGAGCCAACCATCGTCCTCGGCTTAAAAGCGAGCGACCTCTACCACCTCTTCCAGCACCAGCAAGATCAATACACCATCGTCATCCTCAACATCGCCCGCGATCTCTCCCGCCGCCTCCGTGCCTTGGATGAACACTTCACCGCCAGAGCTCATTAATTTTTCTCTATCGCACATTGTTGAACCCAAATTTTGCAATAGCCCCTCTATTTCAAAATTTGCCTCATAAAAATCCGCTCTGAAAGAGGGGTTTTTTGAGGCCGATTTCTCCTTCAATTTCATTCACCAAAATGGTGAATGAAATCTCGGCGGGGTTTTACCCCCCGACATGCGTCGGGGTCCTTCTTCCCGCCAGGACAGATTTTGCATTTCCTAATGCAAAATCTGGGTTGAATCAGGAACTCACGAACTCAGGAAAAATCGAACCCTCTCGGCTGCTTTTTGTTTCTTGAGTTCCTGAGTTCCAGATTTACCTCAGGCCATGAGATTACTTAAGCCAATCCCTCCGGAGAAAGTTGACCCACCAAAAATTCAAAATGATTTCCATTTTTTCCGTAAATTCCGTGGTTACCGCCTCGACTGAAGTTACAGCAATCAGCAAGGTCGCTACCAGTTGGGGGACCGGACGGAACCGTAATGACCCTTATTTTCCACTAGCCCCCGATCAAAAAGCCGTTAGGATCTTCCCCTATGCGGTCAATTGCCGTACTCTGGGCTCTCCATTTTCACCAACCGATCGGTAATTTTCCCGATGTCCTCTCGACTTATACTCGCTCGGTCTGCCTCCCTTTTTTGGAGAGCCTCGAAAAACACCCGAACATTAAAATTTCCCTCCACTTCAGCGGCCCTCTCCTGGAATACTTTGACCGGGCTTTTCCGGAAACGCTGAGTCGCTTGGAACAGCTTTACAACCGGGACCAGATCGAATTTCTCGGAGGCGGATTTTACGAGCCAATCTTCTCCCTGATTCCTCCGGAGGATGCCCAAGGCCAAATCGGAAAGATGTCGGCTTGGATTACCAAGCGGTTCGGCACGGATGCACGTCCCACCGGAGCCTGGCTTCCGGAATCCCTCTGGGAACCCTCTTACGCGCAGCTCCTCCATGAGGCAGGAGTTCGCTATACGTGGGTCGAAGACTCGCTCTTCCACTCCTCCGGCCTCAAACCCGCGCCCCTGTTTCAACCGTATCGAACGGAGCACCTCGGTCATCCGCTGGTCCTGCTTCCCGTTCAACGCGCCTTTTCCGATCAAATCCCCTTTAAGAAGAAGGAGGAAATTTTGGGAATCATCAAACAGATCGCCAATCGCAATGGCGCCCAAACGCTCATCCTCGCCCAAAATGGGAATCAATATGGCGGATGGCCCGGCACGACGGAAAAAGTTTATGGCGAAAAATTATTGGAGCAATGGCTCCAGATCCTCGAGACCCCGGGGACCCAAACCCGACTTCCGCGGGAAGTTCTCGCCGAACGTCATCATTATCCGCTTGTCCATCTCGTCCCAGGACAGATTCGTTCCTTGGACGCTGCCCCTCTCCCCGTTGTCGCTCAAATTGAGTACGAGCGCGTCCGTAAAGATCTTCAACTGCGATTTGACTTTGATCGCTTCGACCCCTTTCTCCGGGGCGGCACCTGGGCCGGATTCCTTGGGAAATATCCAGAGGTCAATCATTTCCACAAAAAAATGCTCTGGCTGCGTCGACTCATTCAGAATGTTGATGATGAAACGACTCGCGAGACCGCACTCGACGCCCTTTGGGCCGCACAAAGTCACACCGCCTACTGGCACGCAGGTCACGGAGGCTGCTACGCCAACTACCTCCGGGATGCAATTCACCAAAAACTGATCTTTGCCGAAAAACTTCTCGCCGAGGCTCAGGACGAAAAGCAGATCCTTTCCTGGCAGGAAGATTACGACGGTGACGGCGAAGATGAAATCCTTCTTCATGCGCCCGATCTCAGTTTTACCATCAAACCAAATTACGGCGCTGCCCTTCTTGATTTCAATGTCTGGCCCGCACTCTTCAATCTCGGAAACACCTTTCGACGACGGCGCGAAGCCTTCCATGAAGCTCTCAAAGATCGCAAGGATCTGATCGAGGATTGGCATCAACGACTTCTTTTCCAGGATCACCTTCTTCGCCCGGGCTTCACTCTCGACGAACTTTCCAAAAATAAAGTGGTCGAGCTCGGCGATTTCGTCAATCAACCGTACGAGCTTATCGCTCAAACCAAAACACCCCGCAGTCTCGCGTTCACCTTTCAACGTGAAGGGGGACTTTATTTGGAAGGAAATCGTCGTCCGATGACGATTCAAAAAACCTACCAGATCCTTGAAGAAGGAACGCTCGATGTCGAATATCTCCTTCAAAACGAAGCTACCGTTCCTTGTGATGCCTGGTTTCTGGTTGAATTAAACTACACTCCCCTCGATGGGAAAGACCCTGAATGTCGATTCGTCCTCCCGGCGGGAACTCATTCCTGCGATGCTCGCTTCGAAGAAGCCGAAGTCTCGAATTTCCGAATTCTCAATGCACGCCGTCGATTTATGTGGGACTGGCTCTTTCTCCAACCGGCGCGGCTCTTTCACTTTCCCATTCACACCATTGAGGTCGAAAAAGATCAACCGATCGCTTCCTATCAGGGATCGGCCTTTCTTCTCGGCTGGCACATTCGATTGGCTGCGGGTGAGGCATTTCACGTCAATCTTCAGTCGAAAGTGGAAATGATTCCGGAAGAATCATGATCACAGCCCCGGATGATTTTGCACAACGAGTTGCCGAGCATCTGACCCTGACCGGACTCACCCTACTGATCGCATCTCCGCTCAGTATCAGCCTCGGATGCTTTCTTTGGAAACGTCCCACCCTTCGCACCTTCACGCTCTCGTTCATTAATCTGGCCCAAACGATTCCGAGCCTCGCTCTCTTCGCCTTCCTTCTTCCTTGGATGGGAATTGGACAACCGCCGACCCTCGCCGCACTCGTCCTCTTTGCGATTCTTCCCCTGCTGCGAAATACCCTCACCGCGCTTCAGGAATGCCCCCGGGAATTGATCGAAGCCGCAGAGGTCTTCGGATTTTCTCCAAATAAAATTCTCTGGAATGTTCACCTCCCTCAAGGTCTTCCGCTGCTCCTCGCCGGATTTCGCACCGCGGCCGTTTGGACCGTCGGAACGGCAACCCTCGGCGCTTTTATCGGAGCTGGCGGACTTGGCGTTTATATTTATCAAGGAATCGCCCTTCAAGATACCTCTCTCCTCCTCTGGGGTTCGCTCGCCTCAGCGACGCTTGCGATCAGTATGGATCTCCTGCTTCAAAACCTCGAACAACGCTCCTGGATATGGAAAAACGGGCTCTCCTCCTCATCATCGTCATCCTCCTGACCGCCTGCCGACCGGCGCCCACTCCGGAAGGAATTCGGATCGGAAGCAAGAACTTCGCGGAACAACTCTTCCTCGGAGAACTGCTTGCAGCGCACTTGGAACAGTCCCTTCCCGGAACTCCGATCATTCGTAAATTTGGGTTTGGAAGCACCACGATTGCCCATGAAGCGCTGGTCCGGGGCGAGATCGATCTTTATGTGGAATACAGCGGGACCGCCGCTCAGGTGCTCCTCAAACTTCCCCCGGAGACTCCGGTCACTTCTGAAATCTTGGATCGCGAATACCGCCAACGCTTTCATGCGGCCTGGATGCCCTCGCTCGGTTTTAACAATAGCTACGTTCTCGTCATGCGTGAGAGCTCACCAAAAACTTTAAGTGCCGTCGCACCTCTTGCGCCGAACTTGAAAGCCGGACTTAATGCGGAATTTGTCGGACGCCCCGACGGTTATCCCGCACTTCAAAAAACGTATGGGCTCAAATTCAAAGAAATCGTTCTTCTCGATGTCGGACTCATCTACGACGCGCTTCACTATCAGAAAGTCGACATCATTGGCGCATTCGGAACCGATGGAAGACTCTCCCAGCCCGGACTTCAAGTTTTGGAGGATGACCGTCATTGTTTCCCCCGTTACGAAGCAGCCCCCGTCGTTCGACTCGAAGCTCTTCAACAGTATCCTGACCTTCAAATAGCACTTAAGGAACTCACTGGAAAATTATCCATCGACGCCATGCGAAAAATCAACAAACGAATCGAACTCGATCACGAAAGCCCTGCAACGGTTGCCCGAGAAATCGTCAAATCCTTTTAGGATGTTTTAAGTAATCGAAGCAAAAGCTGACAAGACCGTCCTATTTTCCTGACTTCTTGCTCTCCTCAGAAAAAATTATCCTCCCGTCGGGAGACTCTTCAACTTCTCAGACGCCTTGGTCGCCCAATCAGTCCCCTTGTATTTCTCGGTCACCGACTGATAGTGTTTTCGGGCTTCTGCTGTTTTTCCCGCCTTTTCGTAAGCTTGTGCGCCCCGGAAGAGAGCCTCGGAAGCCACCTCTTTTTCACTCTCAAAAAAGGCATCGATCTTAAGGTACTCCGCCGCCGCATTGGGCTGAGCTTTGTTGACCGGATCCGGAATGAGAAATCCTCGCGCTTCCATGATCCGTCCCCGCCCCATCGTTGCCTTTGCCTTGAGACGATTGGTCGACCGTGGCGTTTGATCCTGAATAATTTCACGATAGAATCCAAGCGCATCATCCGGCTTTCCTGATTCCTCAGCCGCCGCACCAAGACCCAATTTCGCCTCAAGAATCTTGTCCGACCAAGGGAACTTCGAATTTAGCTTGTCAAAAAGGGGCTGCGATTCCTTCAACTTCTTGAGCAAAAGCAGTGCGGCCCCCTGCCCATACGTGGCATTCGCCTGGGCATAAGCATCCGCAGGATAGGATTCTTCCAAGCGCTTAAAAACGGCCAGCGCCGCCTCATACTCTTTGTTGGCGAGAAGTGCCGAGCCATAGCGATTATAGTCGTCCGCACTCAATACGGCTTTCGGATTTTTTTCGATAATCGCTTTATACGCTTTCAGTGCAACGATGATATTTCCCTTCTCATAGGGAACCCCCACTCCGGCCAACTGAATGCGAATATTCAGATCGGAATCTGGAAATTCTTTTGCCAACTCCGCAAAGTAACTTTCCGCTTTCTCTTGAGTCAACAACCCGGAGTCGACTCGGAGTAGTTGAACCTTGACCAACGTCTGCAAGGCGACTCCCGCCTCATTGGAGGCCGGAAATTTTTTCAAAACCTGGACCAGCGACTTTTCAGCCCGATCGATCGACCCATTCCAGCTTTTTTTATCGTCTTCGTTCAAGGCGGAAAATGCTCCCAACACCTTCGATGCTCCAATCCACATCGAACCGAGATTATACTGTCCCCATGGAGAAGTCTTCGGATCCTTCAGCGCCACAATCCCTTCATAGTGCTTGGCTGCTTCATCAAATTTCCGATTCTTCTCGAAGTATTTCGCCAAGCTGCTTCGAGATTGGGCAATATAAGGGGAAGCGGGGAAATCCTGAATCACCCGCTCGTAAGCCGCGATCATTTCCGGAAACTTCTGAGTCCGCTCATGAAGCTGACCCGATTGATAGACGCCCAAAGCCGCGATATCCGCTTTTTCCCCTTTTCCAAAATCCTTTGCCAGTTGATCAAAAGTCGCCAACGCTGAAGCCCCATCACCCTTCAACATCTGAGCCAATCCAATCCGATAGAGTGTCGAGGCGGATTCCACGTGAGTTGGAAATTTCGAACGAAAATCCTGCCACTCCTTGATGGCCTCATCATAACGCTTGAGAGAGTTATAACAATTTCCTGTCATCATGATCGCTTCGGAACGAATCTCATCCGTCGCCTTGGCATTTGCCCCCAACTCCTTGAAGGTTTTTGCGGCCTCTTCAAATTTTTTCTGCTGGTGTTGAGCCTGCCCCAAATTCCGCTGGGCCATCGCCATCTTGTCGCTCCCCGCGTTCTTGGCCACAAAGTCTTGCAGCACCTTGATTGCTTCATCCCCCTTGTCCAACTTCGTTAAACAATCGGCTGATTGCAGCACCGCCACATCCACAAACCGCCCCTTCGGATAGTCTTTCAAACTCTTCTGAAATTGATCGTTCGCCGCCTGCCACTCCTTCTGCTTCATCAACTCCGTCCCAATCAGGACGCTGATATTATCTGCCTGAGCGTCACTGGCGTAATCCTTTTGGTAATCCGCAAATTCCTTATTGGCCTCCTCAGCCAATCCCTGAATCGCATAAGTGAGGATGATCTGGAACGCGAGATTCTTTTTCTGATCCGCATGAGCAAAACTCTTAGCGCGGCGCAACAGGATTCTCGCTTCGTTCACCTGACGTAATTTCAAATAGCAACTCCCGATTTGAGCCATCGCCTGAACTGCAGGATCCGGACGCTCCTTGATCGTATCCAACCGCTCCCGCTCTTTGTTGAGGCGAAGCTGCATTTGCTTCACTTCATTGTCCTTCCGGGCCAGCGCCAGCTTCGGAAGTTCTTTTCGCATCTTATCAATGAGCTCTTCCTGAATCGGAATCAACTCTCCCTTGGTGCGAACTTCACGATATTCTTGAATCGTTTGGGTCCATTCTTGTGGCGTCTCTCCCAACAAATACAAAAGCTCTGCCGCTTGCAGCGACGCATCATTCCCGATCACGACAAATTTTCCGTCCTGACGAATCTCCTTAAACGTATCCAACGCCTTCTGAGCCACCGGCATCACCTCCGCCTTCGTCTTTTTATCGTTGATAAAACTCCGGAATGTCTTCACTGCATAACAGGAGCCCCGGAGCAATAAGTAATCCGCACGATTCGGCGAAGTTCCGAATTCCGAAAGCAATTGATCCAAGGTCTTGTGAGCGGAATCAAAGTTTTCCAGAACTGAAAAAACCTGGGCCCGACGATAAAGCGCTTCTTCCCGATAAGGGGATGCGGCAAAATCTTTGGCTTCGAGATGTTTCGCAAACGTCGCCGCCGCATCCTCGAGCGCCTTCTTCCGACCCGCATCGGTCGCCGCAAGGGTAAATCCCTGAAATGCCTGGGCCATTCCGGTAAAGAAAAGTGCGCCGTCCCGAAGATCGAGCGCCGTCGGAGGGTTCAGAATTTTCGCAAAGGCTTCGACCGAGGGTTTGTATTTCTGATCAAAAAGGTAGGCAAGCCCGAGATTGAGACGAACCGCATCCCCAATCGGCGATGCCGGATACTTCTTGAGGATCTCTTCGAGTTTGGGAATCGCTTCCGCAAACTTCTGCTCCGCGATCAACGGAAGTAGCGCGTTAAAGTCCAGAGTCGCCGCGTCCGGTACCTGCGCCCGAAGGGAGGTTGCCAAACTCATCACGACGACGATCCCTATCGTCAAAAATCGGCTCACACGTGAACCCTAGCGGACCTTTGACGAATGGGAAGAAAATTTCTAATTGAGGTTCTCAAATTCAGTCCAACCTGCTACGGTTTTCAGATGAGCGACGACTTGAGTTCCCGGATTACACATGAAGATCCGGCCTTCGAAAATACCCTTCGCCCTCCCTCGCTCCCGGAATTTGTCGGGCAAAAACGAATCAAAGAGCGCCTCGATGTCCTCGTCGCCGCCGCCAAACAGCGTTCGGAACCATTGGAACATCTTCTTTTTTGTGGCCCCCCCGGCCTTGGCAAAACGACCCTCGCCAATATCGTCGCCCACGAAATGGGAGCCAACTTGAAAACCTCTTCCGGTCCCGTCATCGAAAAAGCCGGAGACCTCGCAGGCCTACTCACCACGCTGGAACCGGGCGAAGTCCTCTTTATCGACGAGATTCATCGGCTCAATAAAACGATTGAGGAATACCTTTATCCGGCCATGGAAGATTATCGCGTCGATATCATCATTGAACCCGGACCCAATGCCCGCAGCGTTCGATTGCCGCTGCCGAAATTCACCCTCATCGGAGCCACCACCCGGGCCGGCATGCTCAGCGCTCCCCTTCGCTCCCGCTTTGGAATGACCAACCGACTCGATTACTACACTGCGGCTGAACTTCAAACGGTTGTCATTCGCTCTGCCTCTATCCTCAACGTCCCTCTCGATGCCGAAGCCGCACTGGAAATCGCCCGACGCTCACGGGGAACCCCCCGCATCTGTAACAACCTCGTCCGTTGGGTCCGTGATTACGGCGCCGTAAAATCCAAAGGAACCATCACTCGCGAAGTCGCCGATGCCGCCTTGCACATGCTCGAAATCGACAATGACGGACTCGACGAAATGGATACCCGTCTTCTCGAAGCCCTCATTCACAAATTTGACGGCGGCCCTGTCGGTCTCAGCTCCCTCGCCGTCGCAGTGGGAGAAGAGTCCGGAACCGTCGAAGAAGTTCATGAGCCGTACTTGATTTTGGAAGGCTTCCTCAAACGAACCCCCCAAGGCCGAATCGCCACCCGTCGTGCCTACGAAAAACTCGGCGTCACACCTCCGGGTAAAACAGCTGAGCTATTCTGAGGGGAGCTGGAAAATCCTCTTATCCACAGATTCACTCAGATTTTCACAGATTGTACCTCGGAGGAACGCTTCAAGCCTTTTTCACCTCAGACTAAAATCGGCGTCAATCTGTGAAAATCTGTGGATTGCCCCGGACCAAGTTCAATACTTCGTCTTCTCCGTTATCCACGGGAAGTCATCCGTCTTGAAGGGGCCTGCTGGAAGTCCTGATTTGTTGTAAAGATTCACGGTCGGATTTTCGGCCCAGCCATAGCGCACCGCAACCGGTTTGGAAACTGCGTCGGACCAGACGAGGACGGTTTCTCCCTCTATCTTGGCATCCGCCCACTCCCATTTTTTATCTTCTCCACAGATCATGAATCCCTCGAGTTCACTCTTCGGACTGTTTCTCACCAAGGGGGGGCGCTCATTCTTTACTGTACTTGAAAGATAGGTCGCCTCCAGTGGCTTCGCAACGAGTCCTCCGGTCGGTGACTTGAAAGCGATCCGGACTTTTCCTGCTTCCACCTTGAATGAGTCGTACGTCGGGCCTGAATAAATCAAATCCTTCTTCCCATAAGTCTTGGCCAACGCAGAAAGTGCCAGACGTTCTCCGACCTCTTTTTTGCTCCAAGGGTGAATGTCATCGGCTTCACCAACATCAATCAAGATCGCTTGCCCGGTGTTGGGCAATGAGAGTGTTTTATTTTGAGCCTCACGCAATTCCGCCCACGAACTATCGCCTGGAGTCGTTTTCTTCGGTTGAAAATTCGCCAATTGGCAAAAATAAAACGCGAAGTCATATCCCCATCGTTTCCGCCAATCCTGAATCATCAGCGGAAAAGAAGTTTGATACTGATACGCACGACTCACATTCGCTTCGCCCTGATACCAAATCGCCCCTTGAATGGTGTAAGGAAGCACCGGATGGATCATTCCTTGATAAAGATGTGCCGGACGCCCTTGGAGCCCAGGTAACGCTTGAGGAGCCTTGGGATAGGAGGTATTCGCCTCTTCCGTCAGCGGCGAGAGTTCCGACTCGGCCTTCCCCAGCCACTCCCCTTTCAAACCAATCGGCCCCAATTTGAAACGTCCAGCCCCTCCAAAAAGCCCCCCATTTCCCTTGGGATTGTAAAGTCGAATCGCAATGACATTTTCGCCGACCAGTCCCGGTCCGAGCGTATATTGACGCTGCATCCCTGTCCCTTGAAATTTTTCAAGGGTCATCGAAGCGCGCAACTTTCCATTATAATAAATCGACTCAAAACCCTCAGGTTGCGGCAGATGCAAGCTCAGAGAGGCACTTGCCTGAGCCTCATCAAGCGTCACCACTTTTCGCAGCCAAACCACTCCGGCATCCGGAAGGCCCGCATCCTTAAATTTTCCGGGAAGCGTTAATTTTTTCCAATCCGTTGTGATTGCCTTCGGATCGGCAAACGGAGTCGGATCCGTCGCTTTATCCTCACGCGCATACTTCTTCACCCACTCCTGATAACCCACCTCATAGGCTTTTTTTAATCCATCAAAATCGGCGATGCTTTTAAAGATTCTCTCTGTACCCTGCTTCAATTCGGGATTCGAATTCAGCGCCTCCATACTCGTCCATGCCTCCACTTGAGTCCCCCCCCACGAAGTGTGAATCAATCCCACCGGAACCTTGAGCGTTTGATACACATTTTTCGCGAAATGATATCCGACGGCTGAAAATCCACCGGCAGTTGCAGGCCCCGCTACCACCCAAGCTCCTTTACAATCATCCTGTAATTGAGGGGCCGCATTCTTTGTGAGTAAAAACTGTCTCAAGTGCGGATTTTCCGAAGCCGCGATTTCAGCCTCAGCGCCATTCGTCGATTTCAGGAGCCATTCCATATTGGATTGCCCCGAAGCAACCCAGACTTCGCCCACGATCACATCCTTGACCGTGATTTGATTATTTCCAGAAACCATCAAATCGAAAGGTCCGACGCCAACCGACGTCAAATTCAATTCCACTCTCCACTTTCCATCCACTCCGGCAGTGGCTTCACCCTTCGCCGTACCGAGTGCCACCTTGATCTTCTCTCCCGCCGTCGCGTTTCCCCAAATCCGAGTCTTCTCCGATTTCTGTAAAACCGCGTGCTCCGAAATCACTGCCGGAAGCGTGACATCTCCCCGAACGGAAGAAATCGCAAGACTCAAGATCGCAAAAACCAGGGAATATTTCAGAGAGAGAAGCTGCTTCATTTTAGTCATCACGAAAGCATGCCCGGAGATTTCTATTTTAAAATCTAAAAATGATCTCTGAGGAGAGCAGGAATCCAGGATTCTTTGAATTTCGAGATAAGAGTAGAGCATCGATCGGAAATCTAATCGTCAGGATTCTCCTGTATTCCTGCTCTCCTCAGAGAAACCGCCTTCCTCTTATTTCCTTTTCCAAACCGAACACCAACCGAGTGCACTCCACTCCTGAAACCACCGGGAAACGGATTTCTGCCATTCCTCGGGACTTTTCACCTTGGGATCTAAAACTTTGTCAAAAGCCTTCGAGAGGGTCATTCCTGAGCGAAGAAGCGTCAGAAGTTGAAATTCCTCCGGCTCAAGTCGCCTAAAATAAACCCGGAACTGGTGACGATGGACCGCAAGCCACGTTTTTCGAGGTCGCAGATGACGCACTAACTTTGCACGCTTCGGCTCCCGCTTTCGGTCGAGCATTCCATTGCTCAGCTCCTCCCGAATTCCGCTTCGTACGAGAGCCGCTTGAAATTCATCCAACGGATATTCCATTGCCAGTAAGTGAACATGTGGCTGAATGCCAATCCGGAGCTTGGCCGGATCACTGATCATGATTTCGTCCGTCAGACGCGGATTTTCCGCTGCATCGAATGCGTTAATCTGCGCCCACTCCAGTCGGATCATCTCCAACGCAATTTTTTGTTTTGCTCCCGCATACGAAGGATTTCGTTTCAAGAAAGATTCCAATCTCGACCCAAAATCTCGAAGCGTAAAGGATCGAGACGGACAAGCGGCAATATAATCCCGGATCAACCGATCGAAGCGTTTTTCCCCGAGTACCGCGCAAAGGCCCGGAAAATCATCGTACAACGATTCCAAGATCCGAAACCAGTACTGGCGGGCATAAAGCTCCATCCGCTCCCACGAAGAGAGTCGATCATTCGGACGAATCATCTTTTCAATTTCCGTGACCTTCGACTTCCCTTTCCACTTCCGAAGCATCCGGTTTTTCCCATCGAGCGGACGGACCAAGGTCGAGAGAAACTGACGCTGAATTTGAGCGAGCTTAGGCATGGGATCGCTCCTGTTTGGAAACTGCGCCCCAATATTTTTTCGCCTTCATCGCCTCCCCATGAACTTCCTCAAAGGAAGGAATCCGCGCGTCCCACTCCAACAGGGTTGGCGTCGGACCGATTTTTTGAATCGCCGCATCGTAGAGCCTCCAAACCGGATCGATCACCGGATGATCATGCGTATCAATAATAAACCGCTCGTATTTCGAATGACCCGCAATATGCATTTGCGCCACGCGATGATGCGGAACTCCATTCAAGTAGTCGTTGACGTCGAAGTTATGATTTTTGGAGGAGACGTAGATGTTATTCACATCGAGAAGAATTCCGCAGTCGGCACGCTCGACAACCTCCGTCAAAAATTCCCACTCCGTCATTTCAGAAACATGAAACTCGGCATAACTGCTGACATTTTCAACCGCAATGGGAATCTCCAGATAATCCCGGATCTCGCGAATATTTCGAGCCGCCACTTTCGCCGCCTCAAAGGTGTACGGCATGGGCAAAAGATCGTGCGAGTACGTTCCGTCCACACTCCCCCAGCAAAGATGATCGGAAAGCCACGGCGTCTTGGTTCGACGCACCAATTCCTTCAATTTTTTGAGGTGCGCGCGATTCGGTTTTCCCGAAGATCCGAAGTAAAGTGAAACCCCATGTTGCACCACCCGGTACTGCTCTAAAATTTGATCCAAAATATGAAGCGGACGACCGCCTTCTCCCATGTAGTTTTCCGAAATGATTTCAAACCAATCGACGGTCGGTTTTTGAGAGAGAATATGCTCGTAGTGCGGAACTCGGAGCCCAATGCCGATCCCGTAATTCGTAAAGCCGTTATGACAATTTGCAGGCATAAAAAAGGGGACCGGAGCCGAAACTCCGATCCCCCGTAAATTCAAAACTTAGGGTTTCTTTTCTTCCTTCTTACCCGGGCAACCGTCTTTTCCGCCACAACTCCCCTTTTCCTTCTTCTTCTCATCCTTTTTCTCATCCTTCTTACCGGGGCAGCCATCTTTCCCACCACAGCTCATCTTCTTTTCCTCGACCGGAAGTGTCGTCGCCAGAACTCCGGCGTTCACGTTCTTCATCGTGGCGCCTGCCAACAGGCTTGCCATTGCGGCCGTCGTGATCATCATCTTGCTCGTCTTTGACATCGGTTCCTTATCCTTGGTTGAGTTTAGTTTCGCCGGAACAGACCACCCGGCTAATGGTTAAGAGCCTAAGGACCCTTTTTTATTCCACAAATAATTTTTTAGATGCCGTGAACAAATCGCGTGAGGATAAACAGGAAGGTCATACTTCCCAAAATAAGTCCCGGCCTCCAATCTTCCCCCAGATCATCCAGACGCATCACCCCAAATCGCCACACTAGAAACGCACTTAACCCCCACCATGCCAGGTAGTTCTGTAATGGCGGAACTCCATTTTCCCACAACCAGTAGGCTTTGATCCGGGTCGCGAACGGCTCCATCACATAATCAAAAAATGCGGCCAAGGTTCCCACCGCGATCGCTGTGTTACATTTTCCGTACTCCGGTTTCAGGACCTTCACTCCGATGAGTGCATTCGAAACCACGACGTACCAAGCCAGTGGAATCGTCAGCGGCAATACCCCTCCAATTCGTGCCCCAAAGTAATCGGTATACTGATACGCTCCAAACGGAAATCCCGTGAGCGTTCCAATCGTTTCCACCACCGCGCTCACCACCAGAACAATGCCCGCCCATCGCCGCGCCGCTCGCAATCCCCAATGCCGCGTCAGCATGAAATGCGTGTTCAACGCGGCGAGAATCATCAGAACCCCATCTCCATTGCGAAGACAAGCTCCAACAAAAACCTCCAAAAAACCGGGTGATTCCGAATCCGAAAAAAATTGCTCGTGAAGTTTTCCTGGCGTCATCTGAAAGGGAGTCACCCCCAAGCCGATCAACATCCACCCCAGATAAGCCCAAAGCGCAATCTTCTCCGAGCGTGTCCAATGTTTCATCACGCAAAGCCAAGCGTTTTTTAGAAATGCAGGCAAGCCCACCCTTTCCTTGATGAAAATCATTTTTTCTCCTACGATTCAGACCTCGTTGAACTTTCGAACTCAAATTACAATATGATCCGGCTTTCAAAAAAGGGGGAATACGCCCTCCGAGCCCTTGTCGAAATTGCTCAAGCGGCACCCGAGGGACAACTAGTCTCCATCGCCACCATTGCAAAGCGGACTCGAATTCCTGAGAAATTTTTAGAGCAGATCCTCTTGATTTTCAAAAATGGAGGCGTCCTCAAAAGCAAACGCGGCATGGTCGGTGGCTATGGACTCAACCGCCCCCCCTCCTCCATTTCGCTCCAGGAAATCTATCGCCTCACCGAAGGTCCCTTGGCTTCTCTCCCCTGCCTCGATCCAGAAAACAAAGGCGACTGCTCCTGTCCCGACCGCGATCTTTGCCCCATTCGCATCTCTCTGAAAACCTTGCACGAAGCCCTCCTCGAACCACTGAAACACCAGACTCTGGCGACCTTGCTAAGTGAGATTCAACAGTGTAAATCGAAAAAAATGTCTTCCGGCCAATACGATATCTAAGTCCATGATTTATCACGCTCTCATCGAAACGCCGCGCTGGCTCCTCTTGGTGCTTTTGTTGGCAGCCCCTTGGGCACATGGCTCGATTCCTGCCGAATATCGAAATTACCTGGTCTACGGCTGCTATGGGATCACCACGCTCTGGCTCATCACCATCCTCATTCGGAGACGAATGAATTATTTCCCATGGATTGCAGGGATCTTCGTTCTCTGGATTTTGGTGCATGGCTGGGGAATGGCTTGGAACGCCCGTTTTATTTATGATATGGAATTTGACAAATTTCTTCCCATCGCCCAGATGAGGCCCGATTTTCCGGGCTCCATCGATCAATCCCTCTCTTCGGAATTTATGTTTGAGGTCTCCGCTTTCCTCTGTGTCTTTTTAATGGTCTGCGATATCTCTCAAAACCCGCATTGGCGCTCTCGAATTCTGATCGCGGCGTCCCTCAGTGGGTTCAGCATTATTCTGCTCGGGCTCTTTCAACATCTCTTCGATTTCTGGCTCCTTTGGCCCAAACAAATCAATGTCTGGCCCTTTGCCACCTATTTTTATCATGGGAATGCCGGAGCTTACATGAACCTTGTGATTCCTCTCGTCATTGGAGGAACCTTTCAGGCTTTCCGGGGAAAAGAGAATCCGATGGAACGAGCGTTCTGGGTCACTCTCACGGCCATTTGTGTCACGGGTCCCTTTATCAATGCCTCGAAAGGAGCAACCCCAGTGACCTTAATCATCCTCTTTGTTTTTTTCATCTGGCAAATGAAGCGACAACTCTTCCATCTAAGTCCAACTCATTCGAACGTCACTCTCATCTCAACCGGCGCAATCGTACTTTGTCTAATGGTTACCCTTGTCTATGCCGTCGGACCCCAGACCGCGATGAATCGTTGGACGCACGCCCTCTCCTCCAGCGGACAGTTTGCACGCGGGCGTCTCGTGGTTTCTCAAATTTGTTGGGACCGAATTGTTCCTATCTCGGGAAAATGGGGCCTCGGACCAGATACCTTTCACGTCGCATTTCCCTTTTTCACCATGGATCAAGGAGATAAGCTTTTTGGCTTCTGGCGCTATGCTCACGAAGACTATCTTGAAACCTTGATTGAATGGGGTTGGATCGGAGTGATCCCTTGGGCAATTCTACTCTTCGGGGGACTCTTTTTAGCCTACCGTAATTATTTTAAATATTACTCCACACTCCCCTCACGCGACCGAACCCTGCTTTTCTCCGTGGGACTCGCCATCTTGGGAATCTGCATTCATGCCATTTACGACTTCCCTCTGCAAATCCCATCCCTTCAATTTTATCTTGCCATCTATCTCGGCCTCGCTTGGGGAGGATGTCGCTGGCACGAAGCTTTTCCTTCCGCACACCGGACTCAAGAAACCGAAGGCTCGTAAAGCGCACGAACGGCCCGAGTTCTTCGCGGATTGACGACCCGAAGAAAATCCTGAAAAGCCGAAACTTGAACTGCAAAGCGAAAAACCTCCCAAAGGCTCGGACGGT
Organism: uncultured Verrucomicrobiota bacterium; assembly: GCA_964555235.1. GTDB lineage: Bacteria > Verrucomicrobiota > Verrucomicrobiia > Methylacidiphilales > CAMAQI01 > CAZKRU01. The sequence goes on along the minus strand of CAZKRU010000003.1, from coordinate 60,083 downwards.
GAACCCTGACCCGAACCCGTCCCGCTCGAATCGCATCGAAAATCGCGCGAGTCGTTAACGACTCCGCCTCCACCTCGCTCCAATTCCGCCCCATCATTCCAATATAATGAGTATCTGAATTCGCCAGCACGGGACAGTTTCGACTTCGCGCCCAGTCGAGAAGTTGGTCATTCGGGTTCCACCCTTCGAGATGAAAATGCGCGTACTCAACCGCATCCATCAAATCACGATAGCGATCAAGCCAAGGCCCCATACACGTATCACGAGGGTAGAACGGATGAGGCGCCACACTGAGAAAATCCAAACCTTTTTGCTGACGCAATCGACGCAGATCTTCAAAAGAAAAATGCCGTGAAACCTCGGAAGGCGTGACATTGAGAAGAAGCACTTCCTTTCCCTCCACCATTTTCTCCACTCCCGGAATTAACAAAATCCCCTTCGATTGGGCATAGGAAATGGTCTTAGGTTCATCAAAAACCGCGCCATGCGGCGTGACGGCAATCGCATGAATCCCACAAAGAACCGCTCGATCCACTAAATCACGCGCCGAATACCAGAGCGTATCAATCGGATCGCTATTGGTGTGATGATGAAAATCAACGCGGTACGTGGGCATCGCTTACCTGGAAAATTTGAACTTCGGCCGCTCGGGAGCTTCGCGCCCCATCGATTCCTCGAACGTCTTAAAATGTGCTTTTGCGACGGATCGCAATTTCTCTTCCCCAAACTTGATTCCAATCTCCGTCCCACGGGCCAAGACCAATGACGAGGCTCCCTTCGGCAAATCAACTCCCAACGATTTCCCCAAACGCTCCAAGCCCTCTAAGAAAGCCGCGCGCGCCAAAATCGATGCCGCCGCCACCGCCCAGTCGGACTCCGCCTTCGTGCGTTGCTCCATCTTGATTTTTTTTCCCCGCTCCTTGAGCTGCGCCAAAATCAGACGATCATCGGCAAATTTATCCGAGAGGGCTCTCGGGCAATCGGGATGCTTCTCCAAAAGATTCTCCAAAACCGTTGCATGCCCCCATGCAAGGAGTCGATTCAGATTTCGAAATTTTCCGTAAAGCTGATTGTATTTCTCCGGCCCAATCGCAATGACACTCCACCCCAAACGTGGAATTTTTTTGATCGTCTCCGCAAGATCCAGCGCCTTCTTATCACTCTTAATCAACTTACTGTCCCTCACGCCTGCCTTCATCAGCGCCTGAGCAATCTCACGATCCACATAGACCCCCGCAATGACGAGCGGCCCAAAAAAATCCCCTTTTCCACTTTCATCAATCCCAATATGGGGTTCAAATTGTTCCGGATGGTGCACTTCCTCGTACCCAATCTTGGCAACACCCAAGATCTCCGGCTCCAAGGTAAATTCGATAAACTCCCGGGCCTCTTTTCCTTGAACGACCAATTTTCCCGAAGTGTAATAGTTCAGCGAAAGTTTTTTCCGCTGCGCCGCAAACTGCGTGTAGGGCATTTCCCGAAACTCAAACGACCGTTCTTCCAAAATCGTTCGCAATATTTTGGCTTGCGCTTCGTCCAGTTGAAAGGTGTAAGTCGAGGGTTGAGGAATCATGCCGCGAATTCATCCTAAGGCCTCTTTGAAGAAAATCGACGCTAAAATCTTGCGCGCGTTTCGCAAAACGCTCCCTGCCTGGTTTCGCGAGGAGCGGCGAGATCTTCCCTGGCGACGCCTACGGACTCCCTATACCGTTGCCGTCTCTGAATTCATGCTTCAGCAGACTCAGGTCAAAACCGTTCTCCCTTATTTTGATCGATGGATGAAATCCTTTCCCGACTGGAAAGCCCTGGCCATCGCAACCCCTGAAAAAGTCCTGAAACATTGGGAGGGACTTGGTTATTATTCCCGGGCTCGAAATTTACATCGATTGGCTCAAGCCGTCATGGAGCGCCCGACTCAACAACTCCCCTCCTCCGTTCCCGAGCTGATGGAACTTCCCGGAATTGGACGTTACACGGCGGGAGCGATTTCAAGCATGGCCTTTCAGCAATCTGCACCGCTGCTTGATGGAAATGTCATCCGAATCCTGACTCGTGTTTTTGCGTACGGCGAAGAAGTTTCAAAACCGGATTCCCAAAAATATCTTTGGTCCGTCGCCGAAACATTACTCCCTCCAAAAAATGTCGGAGAATTCAACGAAGCTCTCATGGAACTCGGCGCGTTAATCTGTTCCCCCAACAATCCTCAATGCCTCCTCTGTCCTCTCCGCACGATCTGTCAGGCTAAAAATCCTGAAGATTACCCCGTCAAAGCACGTGCAAAGACCGAATCACGCGAAGAAATCGTCGTTCTGATCAAAAACAGAAATCGAATTTGGGTGGAAAAAGGACTCGGCCGCTTCGACGGTTTTTGGCGATTTCCCTTCTGCGACGAAAAACAGATGAAGGTCGGAAAGATCTTGGACGAGATTATTTATCCCTTCACCAAATACAAAATCCTTCTGCAATTCCATGAAGCAACATGGAAGAAAACCCCTCCAAAAACAGGCCGCTGGATGACCATGAAAGAACTCGAAAAAGTATCACTCCCCCAACCCCATCGGCGTCTCCTGAGTCGTCTTGCAGAACACTCAAAATGCCCCCAAGCTCTCATCATTAACGAAAATCGATAGCCGCTGGTTGTTAGATCAGGAACTCATGAACTCAGGAAAAATAGGGCGCTCCCGTCTGCTTTTTGTTTCTTGAGTTTCTGAGTTCCAAATTTTCTGGAGGCCATGAGATTACTTAAAATGCTCTAGAAGAGCCATGAATCCATCCGATTTTACCTCAAAGACTCAAAGGCCTCGATCTCGAACTTGGAGACTTTGCGGTTTTGCGGTTTAAATCCGCCACTTCGTACTACTTCAGCGGGGACTTCCGATTCCTGAATCGGGAGAGAATCGAGCGCGTCGCCATCTCGCGTCGACGTTGTTCCTCAAACTGCGCCGAACGGTCCGCAGCACTCGGAAGATTCGTCTTCTCTTTTAATTTCTTCGGAGGAGGTTGCGACATGGGCGGATCGTCGCAGGAAGCCTCCGCTCTGTCGAGCGGGCAATTTTCACGGTACATCGCTCAAACTATCATCTCATTTTCGTTTTTTCCGTTGAGGGATTTTGTAAGTGCCAGTCTCCTCCCTCAAAACTGCGCTTTTCCCCACTTCAGTTAGCGGTTCGAGAACAACGTGGACTCGGGCGTGAAGTGCAACCGCAAGACGACGTAACATACTCAAGGAGTGCCCCTCGTATTCAGGTGATTCAAGACGACTGATCTGTTGCTGCGAGGTCTTAAGTTTAAGAGCAAGGTCGCGCTGTGAAAGTCCCGCCTCTTCACGCAGTGTCGCAATTTGTAAAGCAACGTCCCAGGCTTCACCCGCCTGCTTGAAGCGACTCGCAAACGCAGGATCTTCCATCTGTCGACTCAAATAACGGTCAAAATTAGTCTTTTTCATTTCCCCTCTCTTTTTATCCAATCCATCATTCTTTCACGGGCACCACTCAAATCTCGTAGCGGAATCGACTGTCCTTTATTACGAATCCCGTGAACCGCCACAATTCGACAACCTTTCATAAAAAACCAGAACACTCTCGTATTGAGTTTGCCCACATGTCTCAGCTCAAAAAGACCATCGCCAAGCGATTTTGAGAGCGGTTCTCGATGATATTGCCGATTTCGCAATTTCGCCAATCCCGCGATTACTGACGCAAAGTCACTTGGATCTGAAGCCTTTAATTCATCAAGGAATTCTTGGACCGGGCTACGGCCAGCACTCGACACATAAAACTCTACACTAAACTCCATAAATATCTACATCAAATTTGATGTTATAATCCCTATTCCAACCACTAACCTTAAAAGCCGAAGTTACCGATTGAAATCTTACTCCCCTTCTTTGGGGAAAATCTCGCGGGAGAGCTTGTGCATTTGAGCCATCAGCTCCTGACAGTTCTTCCCCGCAATATCCAACTGCTCCAAATACTTAGCGCAATCCTCATTTCCTTCCAACTCCGACTGTAAAAGAAAGGTGTAACCAAAAAGAGCAGTGAGTTGATTGTTCACGTCGTGAACATATTTTCGCATCTGGTGACCCGGCGCCACCCCTCCCGAATGAATCGCCAGGTAAGCCCGCGCCATCTCCCAATCCGAAGGAGTGGTGATTTTAAAATTTACCCCATCATGATGCACCACCTTCACCGGATGCCCTGACTGCTCCACCGCAGCCGTGTCATCCGTCACCTGAAGTCCCTTAGCCTTGACGTTTTGATAGGCCTCGAGAATCAATTCGCGACGAAAGATTTGTGGAGTTTGTACCGTCCAAATTTTACTCCGATCCAACGTCTGGGAAACTTGCTGCGCTTCACCCATCTCCTTGAGCGTATCGCTGGCAGGCGAACCACAAACGGCCGCACCGATCTCCTTTGCCCCCTCCAATACCTTCTCAATCAATGCAGAACTGACAAAAGGTCGTGCCGCATCATGAATCATGACATATGCCGAACTGGCCGCGCTCGCTTCAAGTCCCGCAAGAACGGAGTCCTGTCGTTCCGCCCCTCCCGCCACGTAACGCACCGGCAAAAAGGTATCGACTGAAGCCATGACAGTTTCAAATTCCTTCTGACGATCCGGTTGAATCACGAGAATAATCTCACTCACCAACGGAGATCCGGTCATCCCCAACAAGGTATGCGCCAGCAACGGCTTTCCGAGCATCGGAGTCATTAATTTATCAAACCCCATCCGCTGACTGCGCCCCGCAGCCACCACGATTGCACTGAGTTCTCCGCTCATCGTTTTTTCTCCTTGGACCGTTCGGATGCCTGTTCGCCTGCTGAATCACTATAAAAGAGCGGGCCATGCTTTTTTAAATTGGAAACAAAATCCTTTAACTCTGACGCCATCTTCTCATCGTTCAACAGCTTCGCCAGGGGGCCCTTCCCTTTTTGCGCCTGCGCCAACAGATCATCGAGACGCGCTGAAACGGATTTGAATGATTTAATCGAAGCTCTCAGATCCGCAGCGGTTTCAGGAGTCAAGACCTGCTCATCAAATTTTTTGGTAATATTCTGCATCCGCTCCGCAATGACATCGGCCCGTTCCATGATCGGCTTTACGTCGTCCGCCAGCTCACCAATCCCGGAAACCCGCTCCCCTTTCACCACTGCTTTATCCTTGATAAAGGAGGCCGTGTCGCCTTGCGGTTGAACATCCACAAATCGATCCCCCAAAAGCCCCTTGGTCCCAATCAAAAAACGCGCATCTTGACGAATTTGAAATTCACTTTTAATCCGAAGCGTCACCGCCACGGCGCGCCCTTCCCGAACTGGATACGGCTTTTCTGAAACCTTCCCAATCGGCGCTCCTCCAAAGGAGACTGTCGCCCCTTTCAATAAATCGCTCGCATTCGGAAACTCAACCGTCACCTGATAACTCGGCCCGTACTGCTCCAGCATCCCACCGAATACCAAAATCAATCCCGCAAGGAGAATGATTCCCATCATCAAAAAAGCACCAACAATGGTTTCAAGTTGTTTTTGGTTCATGACTTCTACTCCGCCAAAATACTCGCATCCGAGATTCCGCGCACGAAGCGATAAATCACCGGATCCTCCGATTTCTGAAACTCTTCCGGCCGGGCCGTTCGATAAATACGTCCCTGGTGAAGCATCGCAATGCGATCTCCAACCTCGTACGCACTCACCATGTCATGGGTTACCACAATTGCCGTAATGTCCATTTCTTCCCCCAAACGCAAGATCAATTTATTGATACTGTCGGCCACCATCGGATCCAAACCCGAAGTCGGCTCGTCATAGAGGAGCAATTTTGGCTTGGCGATGATCGCACGGGCCATCGAAACGCGCTTCCGCATTCCACCGCTCAACTCCGAGGGCATCTTTCGTTCCTGACCGGAAAGCTGAACCAATTCCAACGAACGGGAGACTTCCTTGGAAATCTCTCCCTCCGTCAGCTTTCCCTGTTCCCGAAGCGGAAATGCAACATTCTCTCCAACCGTCATCGAATCAAAAAGTGCGCCGTTTTGAAACAACATCGCCATCTCCCGACGAAAAGGAATCATCTCCCGTTCACTCAATCCGACGAGGTTCTTCCCTTGAAAATAAACCGCTCCCTGATCCGGTTTGAGAAGCCCCATGACATGACGCAAGAGAACACTCTTTCCTCCGCCACTCCGTCCAATGATGACCAAATGCTCGCCGCTCTCAATCTCCAGATCGACTCCCTTGAGAATCTCGTGTCCGCCCAAACTCTTGTGAACTCCTTCAAAGCGAATCATGATTATCCCAGAAGGTTATTGAGCAGGAAGGTGATAAAGAAATTGGCGATCAACAAGATGATCGACGAAACAACCACCGCCGCCGTCGTTGCGCGCCCCACCCCTTGCGCTCCCTGCGCCGAGGTCAATCCCCGATGCGTCGAGATAATCGCAATAATCCAGCCGAAGCTGAGCGCTTTGATCAATCCGACCGAGACATCTACTTCGGAAGTGAATTTCAAGGTGTTGTTGATATGATAGACACTTTCAACTCCCAAAATCGGCACGGCCACCAGATATCCAGCTCCAATCCCACAAATAATACTGACCCCCACCAAGATCGGCATGCAAATCGTCATCGCAATCAACCTCGGAACCACCAGGTAGTCCGTTGGGTAGACTGCCATCGATCGGAGCGCATCGATCTGTTCCGTAATTTTCATCGTCGCAATTTCCGTTGCCATCGCCGCCCCAACGCGGCCCGCAATCATCAACCCGCAAAGAATCGGCCCCAACTCGCGACACATCGCCACCGAAACGACCGGCCCCACCGCCGAACTCATTCCCAACTCACCGAACTTATGCTGCGTTTGAGCCGTAAAAACCGCTCCGATGCAGGCTCCCGTTAAAATCACCACCGGCTGTGATTTAACTCCAATGAAAAAGATTTGTTGTTGAACGAGATTCCAGCGAATTGGAAACCAGCGGAGCGAGCGAAAAACATCTACCACCAAAAGCACGATCTCTCCCCCCGTCCTCAGGAACCGGAAGAAACTCGCACCGAGTTGTTGCGCCCAGATTACCATGCCCAGAAGGAATACCGGGATTTTGAATGGAGGCGAGCGAAAAGACTGGAATGCAGAGAAGTTTCACACAGAGGTCTCAGCACTCACGGAGATTGATCAAACTCTCCCCTCCAATTGTGGCTTCGCACCTCTCAATGAAGTAAACTTCTAAGGACCTCATGATAAAGAGTTTCTCGCGCAGAGCAACGGAGTCCGCTGAGGGCAGGTTTTGAATTGAAAAACAAAATCAATCACTCGGCGATCTCCGCGACTCCGCGCGAAAAATCATCCACTTCACAACCGCGTCAGCACGTTCCACGGGCAGGAGCTTTGTGTGAGGAGGCTCAAGAAACCTTACTTCCCCGCAGCCTGACGCGCCGGTCGGGTCAGATCCTTGCGAAGACGATCCAAAATCCCGTTCACAAATTTTCCGGAATCCGGGGTACTAAATCGTTTTGCCACTTCAATCGCCTCATTAATCGAAACCACCGGAGGAATGTCGTCACAAAAAAGAAGCTCGTAGATCGCCAATCGTAAAATGGATTTATCCACCAACGCAATTCGATCCCAGTTCCAGTTTTCCGTCAGCGCCAAAATTTTGGCATCAATCTCGGGAAGCTTCCCCATCACCCCTTGAATCATCTTATCCGCAAACTTTCGGGTCGAAGCCGCCGCTTCATTCATCTCCCAAAAAAACTTTAGAGATTCCTCCACCGTCTGCGTCGGTTGATTTTCCCGAAGGTAAAGAAATTGAACCGCCATTTCACGGCCATGTCTTCGAGGTCCCATACGTTATTTCCCCAAATGAGCCACAGCCAATGCGGCGAGCGCGGCTTCCCGCCCCCGACTGAGTTTTCCGCAAGTCCGTTCCTTCGCCTGCTTTTTGGAAGAAACCGAAAGAACCTCGTGAACCACCGGAACATTCGTTTCCAAACTGATCCGCATCAACGCATCTGTAACCGCTCGTAAAATTTCGGTGTTGTGCAACGTCTCCCCCTGCCAAACCAATCCGAGCGCGAGGACTGCATCAAATTGTCCCGTGCGGGCCAAGCGTTGCACTTGAAGCGGAATTTCGAAGGATCCAGGAACCCAGACCACCGTCAACTCATGACGCACCAATTCCCGCTCTGCCGCCTGCAACATCGCCTCTGTAAAATCGCGATGAAACTCGCTCACAACCGCTGCAAAATGATAGTTCTTCCTCTTCACTCAGCTCGTTCTATCGGTTCTCCTCTCGAGAGACAAGCACGTTCATCAGGTCTGAGCCGGATTGGGGAAGTCGACGTTTGGAAAGAAGAGAAGTAACACTCCGGATTTGCCAAAGCGATAAATAATGGCATTCTATCTCTTATGGTCAAAGTTGCCATCGGTAAACTTCAAGTCCGCTCGGAGGAGATTAACCAGAACACGGGACGCATTCGCATTCGCTCTCGTGATGAAATGGAGATCCCTCCCGTGGTCGATGAGATTGCTCCGGTCGAGGAATTTCCCTCTCCAGCCTCCTCCTCGTCCCAACCGGAAACGATGGAAGCGCTCACCTCCAATGACACCGCTTGGGCGCTTCCGAAACTCAAGTTCCTCTTCTTCGGACTTCTCCTCACTCTCGGTATCGGCATTTATATCGTGACCCTTCACCAACGCCTCGATCAGCTCGAATCCCATATTGCCAACCTGACGGCGACTCAAAAAGAAAATGATCAGGCCTTCGCCCGATTGAAAGTCGAAGTCGTCGGCACCCGACAAGGCGTCCGCTCGGAGATTGATTCCCTCAAACAATCGATGAAAGGGATCAAGTCGGATTATCACTCGGATGTCGAAACCCTCAAACAATCCCTGAACGGAATTAAATCCGACTATAAAAATATCCAGGAAGATCTGAACTCCATGACCGTCGTCGAAGAAGATCCCATCGCCATGCCGGCCGAGAAAGCTCCCGAAAAAAAGCAGTAACCCCCGTTTCTCGGATTTTTTCCCGCGAAACACGCTAAACACACGAAACGAAGTGAGCTTTCGTTGATTTCAAATTATTTTGTTTTCGCGTCATTTCGCGTGTTTCGCGGGAAAACTCCTACTCCCTTAATCTGCGCTTGCGAACCGAGCCCCCCCGTGCTTTTTTAGCGCCCATGCCGCTGGATATCAAAGCCCTCTTCACAAGCCGACTTGGCGAAAATTACGACCTGCACGACCGTTACGTCAACCGCACCTTGGTCAAAGTCCAGCGCATGATCGGCTTCGACAAAGTCTACGCCCGGGCGGAAGGTTCCTACCTCTACGATCGCGAAGGTCTAGACTATCTCGATTTTCTCTCCGGCTTTGGCGTATTTAATATGGGTCGCAATCATCCCGTGGCTCAAAAAGCAATTCGCGATGTCCTCGAATTAAATCTTCCAAACATGATCCAAATGGATTCCGCCCTGATGAGCGGCCTCCTCGCTGAAGCACTCGTCAAGCGTCTCGCCAAACAAGGTGCGCCTCATCTCGACGCGGTCTTTCTTTGCAACAGTGGAACCGAATCGGTTGAAGGTGCTTTAAAATTTGCCAAAGCCGCCACGGGCCGCTCCCGTCTTCTTTCACTCAATAACTCCTATCATGGCCTCACTCACGGCGCGCTCTCGGTCACGGGAAATCCGTACTTTCACGAAGGCTTTGCCCCCTTTCTTCCGGGCTGCGACAAAGTCGATCTCGGAGATCTCTCCTCACTCGAGCACGAACTCAAGAAAAATGACGTCGCGGCCTTCATCGTCGAACTCGTTCAAGGAAAAGGGGTCAAGTTTCCGAAGGACGATTACTTCAACAAAGCCCAGGCCCTCTGTCGAAAATACGGAACCCTTTTCATCTGCGACGAAGTTCAAACCGGCCTCGGACGTACCGGAAAATGGTTTGCCTTTGAGCATTGGGGCCTCGAACCCGATATCCTCACTCTCTCCAAAGCATTGAGCTGCGGTTACGTTCCGGCTGGCGCGATCATTACCCGCCGTGCGATCTATCAAAAAACGTTTTCCCGCCTCGACCGCTGCATCGTTCACTCGACGACGTTTGGACGTAACAACCTCGCGTGTGCCGCGGGACTCGCCGCTCTGACGATTCTCGAAGATGAAAAACTTCCCGAGAATGCCGCCCGCATGGGACTGGAACTCGAACGACGTCTTTTGGAACTGCAAGCCAAGCACGAGATCATCAAGGAAGTCCGCGTCAAAGGACTCATGGCCGCCATCGAATTCGCTGAGCCCTCCTCGATGATGATGAAGATGGGTTGGAAGGCAATTCACGCCATGGATGCCAGTCTCTTTCCTCAATTAATTGTCACTCCCTTGTTAACTCAACACCGGATTCTCACTCAAGTCGCCGCCAATAAAGCCGATGTCGTGAAAATCCTTCCGCCTCTCATCATTGGACAAAAAGAGATCGACCGCTTTATCGCCGCATTTGATGACGTTCTCAATGGACTCAAGAAGTTCCCGGGCCCGATCTGGGAAATGGGAACTAATTTTCTCAAAGCGATGAAGAGCGGCGCCCCCTCCGAAGAAGAAACCGCCGCAGTCTGACACGACGAGCCTCATGACTGAGCCCGTCAAAAAGATCCATTACGAGTGCCAACGCTGTGGGAACTGCTGCCGCTGGCCTGGATTCGTCCGTGTCACCGATGCGGAAGTCATTAAAATCGCTGATTACCTGAAAATGGAATTGGCCGATTTTTTAGAAAATTACACCCAGATCCTTCCCGATCGGCAAGGACTCTCCCTCATCTCACGCCCGAATCACGAATGTATTTTTTTAGAAGGCAGCAACGTCTGCAAAATTCAAGCCGTCAAACCGAGTCAATGCAAAGGCTTCCCCAATACGTGGAATTTCGCAGGCTGGCGTGATGTTTGTGAAGCAATCCCCGTGGAATGATTTTCAGTCGAGGGAACCGACTCACACAAAGGCACGAAGCCACAATCGGACGGTTTTTTTGGGTTTCCAGAGAAAAATCGGAAATGGGATGAAAACTTTGTGAGCTTGGTGCCTTTGTGTGAGGAATTCTTACCCAGCGACAGTGACTTCGGTCGCTTTGAGACGTAGATTCTTCACCGCTTCAACCGCATTTTCTTTTCCAAAAATCGATGTCCCCGCCACGATGACATTCGCTCCGGCCATCACGGCCGGTCCAATCGTGCTCTCGCTGAGTCCACCATCCACCTCAATGTCGTACGAAAGATTATTCTCCTCGCGATATTGCTTCGCCTGACGAATTTTCTCCAGCACTTCGATGATAAACGGTTGCCCACCAAATCCAGGATTCACTGTCATGCACAAAAGCAGATCGATTTTCTTCAGATGCTTGAGGGAATTTTGAAACATCGTCATTGGGTTAATGGCCAACCCGCAACGACACCCCATATCCTTGATCACTTGAAGTGTCCGACCGACGTCGTGATAGGCTTCCAAATGAATCGTCACAATATCCGCCCCCGCCTCGATGAAAGCCCGGACATAACGATCCGGCTGCTCAATCATCAAATGCACATCCAACGGCAAGTCGGTCGTACGTCGGAGCGCGGCTACAAATTCTGGACCAAAGGTGATATTCGGCACGAAATGCCCGTCCATAATATCGACATGAAGCATCTCCACTCCCGCCTCTTCCACACGACGAATTTCATCTTCGATGCGAACGTAGTTACAAGCCAGAATCGATGGGGCAATTTGAAGTTTTTTCATGATTTTCGCTCGATGAATTCAAACTCATAACCTTCCGGTCCATCAATAAAAGCAAACCGTCCTCCGGAACTTGAGGTCGTTGGCCCGTCGCTCAACGGATATCCTTTTTTCGCTGCTTCCGCGGCAAAGAGATCCAAATCCGCTACTTCAAAAGCGAGATGCGTCAGATCAGGCTGAACCTTCACTTCACCGCTGGAAGGGAAATGACAGATTTCGATGAGGGAATCACTTCCGGGCGCTTTAAAAAAGATTAAGGTCGAACCACGAGGGGAAGTCTTGCGACTGATCTCTTCGAGGCCGAGAACCTCGCGATAAAAATGAATCGTCTTTTCCAGGTCGCTGACCCGGTAACGCGTGTGAAGTAATCGTCCGACGTTTGCCATACTCATTCCTCTCAGATTTTAACCTTAAACTTCGCCCCGGATTTTTGATCCTGAGCAAAGGCCGCCAACCACTCACTCGTCGTCTCCAAATCCTGAAGACTGATCACCTCGACCGGCGTATGCATGTAGCGATTCGGAACCCCAATCGAAACCGTCGGAATTCCGCCGCGCTGAAGAAAAATCGAATCAGCATCCGTCCCGGAGCGTCCCGAATCAATTCCACGTTGATACGAAATCTTTTTCCGTTCGGCCACCTTCTCCAATTTCTCAATCAAGACCGGGTGATTCACGCTCCCCTTGCTCAAAATCGGCCCCTTCCCCAACTTGACATCCCCGAATTGCTTTTTGTTCACCAACGGAATATCGGTTGCATGTCCCACATCAACCACCAGCGCGGCATCCGGTTGAACCGCATATCCGACCATCTGAGCGCCGTGAAGCCCGACTTCCTCCTGAATCGTCGAAGCAGCAATCACGCAGGCCTGAAGCTTGCTTTTGGATTCGGAGCAGAGTCGCAGCGTCTCCGCCGCAATAAAAGTCCCGATCCGATTGTCGTGTGCCCGCGCTACCCAAAGATCTCCCCGCAATTCCTCGCAACCGACGGAGTAAGTAATGAAATCACCGACCTGAACCTCTTTCTCCACTTCCTTGCGACTTGCAGCCCCGACATCAATAAAAAGATCATGAAACGCCGGAGCCTCCGATTTCTTTGAGCGATCCTGCATATGAATCGCTAACGCTCCGACAACCCCCTTCACCGGCCCTTTGCGTCCGTGAATCGTCACTCGCTGGCCGCGCGGCAAAGTAGAATCGTGGCCTCCGACCGGTGAAAATGAAATATACCCCTTGTCATCGATGTATTGCACCTGAAACGCAATCTCGTCCGAATGTCCCGTCACCAAAATTCGGGGCGTCCCCTTCGGATTTAAAATCGCAACCGCATTCCCGTACGCATCCGTCTGAACCTCATCCGTAAATTCCTTCACATAATCCAACCAAACCCGTTGCCCGGCGGTTTCCCCTCCAGAAGGACTCGGGGTATTGAGAAGCTGACGCAAGAAAGCCTTGGAACGATCCTTCATAGGGGAAAAATCTAGTCACCCATTTCGACAAGGACAATGAAAAATCGAGCCCCCGCTTGCCTTGATCAGAATTCACTAGATCCGGGAGCGATCATAACCGTATCGTCTCGAAGATAAAGGCCGTCGAGTCTTTGAGATCGAAAACGGATTTAACCGCGAAGACTCAACGACTCAAAATTTGAGGACTTTGAGGCTTCGCGGTAAAATCGGATTGATTCGTTAGAATTCTTTACTCTCAGGAAACCTGCTTCACCGCAGCAACCGCTTCTGCCAACTGCTCATGTCCCCATCTTAGGATCGACTCGGTCAGTTCCCAACCAATGCATGCATCCGTAATCGAGACGCCGTATTTTAATTCGGAAACCGGTTTTGGAAAGGGCTGGCTTCCATCGTAAAGATTGCTCTCGACCATCACGCCCGTAAGGTTGCGATTTCCTTCAGCCCGTTGACGAATCACGCTCTGCCAGACCGCTTCTTGCTTCATGTGTTGCTTTTCAGAATTCGCATGACTGCAATCGACCATCAGATCGGGACGAAGACCCGCTTTTTTTAACAAAGCCACTGCCTCCGCAATACTCGAAGCGTCGTAGTTCGTCCGAGCACGCCCCCCCCGCAAAACAACGTGCGTGGATCGATTCCCCGTGGTCTGAACGAGACTCGTCATTCCATCTTCATCAATTCCGAGAAAACTATGCGGATGCGAAGAAGCCATCATGGCATCCATCGCCACTTGAAGACTTCCATCTGTCCCATTCTTGAATCCGACCGGCATCGAAAGTCCACTCGCCATTTCGCGATGCGTTTGCGATTCTGTCGTCCGCGCGCCAATCGCCGTCCAACTCACCAAGTCCGCAATATACTGAGGCGTGATTCCATCCAAAAGCTCCGTCGCCGCCGGCATTCCCAACTCATTAATCTCCAAAAGCAACTTCCGCGCGGCCTTCAATCCGGCATCAATATCGCACGATCCATCCAAATGGGGATCATTGATGAGCCCCTTCCAGCCGACCGTCGTCCGGGGTTTCTCAAAATAGACGCGCATCAAAATATACATCCGATCCGAAAACTCCTCATGCAATCGAACCAACCGCTGCGCATACTCCAGCGCCGCCTTCGGATCGTGAATCGAGCAAGGCCCAATCACCACCAGCAAACGGGAATCGCGTTGATCGAGAATCGCCTCCACCGTCGCACGTGCCTTCGCCACCGACTCTGCCACTTTTTCAGTGATCGGAAATTCCTCCCGCATCTGTCGGGGAGTCGTCAGCCGGGAAATTCCACGAATTCGTAAATTAGACGTTTTAGGCATAAAAGGAGGGTTATTCCTAGCAGGCTTCCTCCATTTGCCAAGAAAAGAAGGGCGACCTCTTCAGGCTTCCTTTTGATCCGCAGATTAACTCAGATTGCCACAGATTTAAGATCATTCATGGGAGAGTTATTTTCTTCTCCAAAAAATCTGTGAAAATCTGCGTTAATCTGTGGATTCGCACCCCATCATCACTCAAAACTCATGTTGATTAGTCTCTATTGGGCTTTTCGGGTACTTTCAGGAAGACCTCAAAAAAATAACCAACAATAAAATAATCCTTTAGTTTCAGCCCCTCCCCACCGATAATCTCTGTATGGAGTCAATTGCTGCAGCCGCCTCATTCGCCGCCTCTCAGGTCACCGTTGCCGCAGAAGCCGTTTCTTCGACTGCCGGCGCAGTGAAAGGGTTTAAAACTGCCCAAGCCGCCCAAGAGAATACGGTCGAAACCCTTTTGAATTCCCTTCCTTCGGTTTCCACCTACAACGGCCAGGGCAAAAGCTCCTCACAAGCCGCTGCGGGACAACAACTTAATCTTCTCGGTTAACCTTTTACCCTGGGGATTTCTCCAAAGATCGGACGGAATCTCCGGGTCAGCTTTCTTCCTTGGCTTTTGTTTCAGAAATCGCCCCGTCTCCAATCACTTTGACTCGCAATCGTCCCGGAGCGCGCTCCGTGATTACCAGGGTCCGAGATTTTCCCTCCTCCCATCCAATCGAATAATCCTGCTCCACCCATTCTCCCTCCCTGCCGCGATAACGAACTCGCACGGTTTCCGGCGGCGGCGACTCTGGACTCAAATTGATCTTCCAAGGGGTTGAAATTTCTTCCCATTTTCCCCAAGCTCCCGCCTCCAGACTCAATCCCGGCGCACCTGCCCCAAGCCAAATCCGAAGTCGAGGACGCTTTCGTTTCCACTCATCTTCAAAGCCTTGAAGACTCCATTTTCCCGAATCTGACTGCACCACCACGGAATAAGACTTCTGATTTCGAAACAGCGGCGGCGCACTCATCGGAATACGGCTCGTCGTTCCAACTTCACGCATCCAAAGTCCTCCGGATTGCAGGGGCACGGTCACATAATCATTTCCATATCCCGGCTTTAAGTTCGATGCCAAAAGGGATTCTCCCCATCCAATCTCCACTTTGGGAGAACCGATTGGAAGGAGATTCAAAATCCGGAGCATGACATTCTCCTCGGCGGTGATTCCGAACGAAATCAAACCAATCCAAAACACCAGAACCCTCATTCCACTTCCTCCCACGACTCCACCCGCACTTCATGCCGAACGGGACGATTATTTTTCTTCAACCCCTCCACGGTCGTATCCGCCAAACCATCTTCCGATTCGTAAATCCGCTCGACCGCAACTCTGACTTTCAGTCGACAAGACCCTTTGCGCTCAAAAATTCCATTCCGCTCCACTCCGGTTTGACCGACGAGATGAATCGTAAAGCGAGTCCCCTTCACTGTGACAAGTTCCACGATTCGTCGAAAAAACTCTTCTCGTCCTCGATCCATCAACGTTCCCGGCCTTTCCGAAAAACATTTTCCCTCTCGAATCACCGGGAGCTCCGACCACTCACCAACGGTTAGCAAAGGTCCATGAGTTAAAATCGACTCCGTTAAACCCTGAATCACGGCGTCCACATCCACCGCAACGGATCTCCCTTCGAAATTCGGATCCAACGCCCCCGGATCACTCGTCCACTCACCCGCTCGCGATTGCATCCAGATCCCTTCCAACACCGCCCGAAGCGCGGGATTCGAGGGGTCGCGCAAGACGCTGTTGAGATTAATCCGAGCGCGGTTCGTATCAGATACCGAAAAGAGCTCGATTAGATTTCTCGCACGATTTTCCGAAGTCACTTGAGTCAACGGATTGGCAACTTCCTCCTCCAAACTTCCAACTGTGAGCGTCCGAAATCCTCCTCGGGAGGAAGTCCCATCGACAACGCCTGATCCACTCACGGCTGGATCAAAAACAAATCCCAATTCTCCAATCGATTGCATCGCACCATCCCGATGGACTGCCATGGCCTCCATTGGAATCCCCAAATCACGACCTCGCACCGGCTCGGGAACTTGAAAGGCTGCGGCAACTCCTTCGTGATCTGGAAGAAATCCCGAGGTAGCCCCTGGATTTTTAGCATCGCCTCCCAATCGCACATAACAACCGCTTCCACTCAGATTCGGAGCCTGACGTCGCCACGCAATGCGACTGATCTGCCCCGGTAACTCCGCATAACTCGGCCAGATTTCCGTTTGAGAACGAGGATCTCCGGTGTCGAGAGGATAACCGCGTCGCTGATTGGGCGGTCCTGCTGCAGGAACGTTTCCAAATGGCTGGGTCGGAATAATTTTCGTGCCATCCATTCGCCCCAAATTCACGACACCGGTCACTCCGGCTCCCTGCTGTGGCAATCGCGGATGAAGATCAAGATAGCCATAGCGATTGACCACCATCAACTCCGTCTCCGCATCGGCCGCAACACTGGAACGATCCCCCAACATGCGATATTCTCCCGGTGGATAAAATTCCGTTCCAAAAATTCGGAGCGGCAACGGATTCCCGACGCGATAGGAATTCTCCAATGGATTTCCAAGCGACAAGGTGGTGACCAAGGCGTAGCTCCCTCCTGAAATCGTTCCCGATCTCGGCATTTCCAACAGGAGCGGAGGACTTCCCGGTTCTCCCGGTAAATCAGGATCGATCACGGCGGGCGGTTTTGCGGCAACCTCATTTCGCTCCGCAAGGAGCACGCGACATGGTCCGAGTCTCTCCCAATCTAGAGAACGCGTGTAGGGATTCAAAAACTCAAACGTATGATCAATCTGAAGGCCCGCATTTCCAGGCTGATAATATCCCGCATATTCCGTGACCATCGGAACGATCTCTTTCCCAAATGCCATCGGCGGTAAAGCAGGAGCCCCGTCTCCGACTGCCGGGGCATTCCAATCCGGAGGGTCTTGCCATCCGTTTCCATCGTGACGTAACACCGTCGGTTGCGAGTCCTCATCGACGTAGTCGTGAAGATTCGCCGCAATACGCAACGCATAACGCCACGCATCATCCGGTGAGACAACTCCGGCGTATACTCTCGTCCCCCAGGAAGGAATCGCGTTCGTCATCCAAGCAGCCATTTGCTGAACATTCTCAACGATTCTTTGGCGACCCCGTGCGCTCCTGAAATCCGAGTTCACCTGAATCCATCGATTTAAATTCAATCGCCGATATCCATAAATTCCCCGCTCGTCCGAAGCTCCGCGATCCGTTGCATGAACCCACGTTGCCTTTGGGAAATAGATCGGAATCCCCCAGGACGGAAATTCCGGGCGCGCGCGATCCGTTAAAAAGGCCCGCAGTCGAAACGAATCGCCCACAAGTTGATGAAGCGAAAGATCTCCTGGACCAGCCCCCGACTCATGGGAATGAAACGGCGAATTCTGTCCTGCCTCCATTGCCGGAAGTTTTGCCGATTCGTCATCAATCCAATACGCATACCGACCTCGCGCCTCACCATTTGACTCCCGACAATAAATCCAAGAGACCGGAAGCGGCTGTCGTTTTCTGGAAGCATCCCGAAGACCGATTCTTCCTCCCTCGGACTCCGGACCGCGATTGAAATCGATTTCCGTTTTCCAATCGCCACCACTTGGGTTTCCTGAAAAAAGCCAGTTTGTTTTGCGAAGTTGATTCGTCAAATTCACTTCCATCGCCACGAGATACGGCGCCACCACCGGCGTTCTGTAATACGAGGAAGTCAGGTGAAGATAAGCCGTGATCCGACTCTCGCGATCGATCTCCTTCAAGCGATTCATCGCCTCCAAAAGTCCATTCTCCGCCATTTCGCGTGCCCGCGCACCGTGAAAGGCTCCATCACTCATCCATCCTTCCATCTGAATTCGACTGGAAAGCGTCACTGCCAAAAAGGTCACCGAAGCCAGAAGCAGCAAAGTCCCGATCAACGCAAAGGAACGATTCTGGAGAACCCTTTTCACTCAATCGCCACACGAATCGAATAAGGCTCAGAAGCTTTTCCAGGAAGATCATCGTTCAGAATGATTTCTAGCTCCTCAGGAAGTTCTCCCAACAATGCTCCGGATTGATGCCAGTCACGAGATTGAAAAAAACGGACCTGAAAGGCTTCGACCCGCTCCAAAACAACTTCTTCATTTTCCGGAAAAAATCGCTCGGGAAATTGAAAGGCGCCCCCAGAACGCCAGGCCTGAAAGGTGGCGTACGGAGGGAGCTCCGCTCTCCGAAGTTCTCCCGACTTTTTTCCATTCCACGAATAGCGAATCGCAGCGACCCCGTACTCACCCTTGACGAGACCGAGCAACGTCACGGAAGTATCGCCGGTCGGAGGATTCACCCAAAGTGCCGCATCCGAGCCTCGCGCCATTGCTTGCACATCCATGGAGATCATCTCAAGCACCGATCGAATTTCCCTTTTCCGTTGCACTCGCCCCCCTGCCTGTTGACTCACCCGCATCACTTCCCGATGCACTTCATACATCACTCCCAACAAAATCACCGTGACCGCCATCGCCACCATGAGCTCGAGGAGCGTTACGCCGCTCCGCGATTTCAAATTCATGGCGGCAAGTAGAGATAAGTCATCTGACTTCTCCCCACTCCTTGAACCGTGACCCGCCACCAATCGACTTCCATCCGATTCAACGTGATTTTCCAATCGCCATTCCGTTTCGCACACAACGTTTTCGAATCAACCCGCCACTGAACGATCCCCTTCTCAGCCACAGCACTCCAGTCGATCCAGCCGCCCGATTCGTCTACAATTCCTGATTGGCCGCGAAGATCTGCTCGAAGATTTTGGAAAAGAGAGCCGGTTCGGTATTTCCATTCGCAATCAGAAACATTTCTCAACACCGCAGGAATGACTGAAAGAATTCCGACCAACCCCATGGCAGTCACCGCCAGAGCAATCACACATTCCATTAATGAAAATCCCCGGCACCCCAGAATGCGCATCGCGTGACTCCTCGTTTATTGTCGGAATGTTGCCGTCTCCCAAGCAAATCGCACCGGGCCTTGCGAAGTCACCTGGAGGGAGGCAATGGTCCCCACGCCTCCCTTTTCTATGGAAATCACCTCACTCGCTCCTTCACGGGAACCGAGTGGTGAAAAACTTAAAACCGTCAGCGCCTCCCTCACTCCCTGCACGGGAGCTCCATTCCAAAAAGGAAGATCCTCCACCCGGCATTCGAGGGAGTCCGGAAGAGAACGTGTTTGCGAAAGCAATCGCGGAGCGCTTCCCTCACCCAGAGTCTCCTCCTCTTCCATCATTTCTCGAAACAGAAAATACGACTGGCGTCCCCCACTTTTGAAAAAACCGACATAAACTCGAACCCCCAACCGCATCGCTTCAATTCGCGCACGCTCGACCGTCAAGGCCAACTCGGTCAACCCCGCCTCCTGCCGCATCCGTGCGAGAAAATTTGAAAAGAGCCCCATCGATCCAAACGCCATCAGAGCGATGATCCCCATGACCATCAGACACTCCACCAGCGTGTATCCCCCGAAATCCCGACGCATGCCGGAGTTGTAAATAAAACATTTATGAATGTAAATTACATTTTTGTATAATTAATTCATTTTATTTAAAAAACCAAAATCCACCACCTTGACTTCTTGCTGACACTTCGTGAAGCAAACTTCTAAGAACCTCAAGATAAAGAGCCGCCCGCGCGAGAAGCCATTCACTTCGCACCCCGATCTACACATCCGACGGGCAGGAGCTTTGCGTGAAACACCACCCAATTGAGCAGCATGATGAACGTTACAATTTGACGATGGCGGGATCTTCCTCCCGGTTAAACTTGACTTTCCACCCGAAAGAAAATGAAATCGCACTCATGAGCAAAGGACCTGTCACTCAATTCATTCAGCATCACTATCGTCACTTTAACGCCGCAGCACTAATCGACGCAGCGAAGGGTTATCAGACTCATCTTGATCAAGGCGGGAAGATGCTTGTTACCCTGGCGGGCGCCATGAGCACCGCAGAGCTCGGTCTTTCATTGGCCGAAATGATCCGTCAGGACAAAGTCCATTGGATCTGTTGCACCGGAGCGAATCTTGAGGAAGATATCTTTAATCTTGTCGCCCACGATTACTACGAGCGCGTCCCGAATTATCGCGACCTCACTCCTGCGGATGAACAAAAACTTCTCGACAGGCACATGAATCGAGTGACCGATACGTGCATTCCTGAAATGGAAGCGATGCGACGCCTTGAGGGGGTTGTTTTAGACGAATGGGTTGCCGCTGACAAAGCCGGCGAACGCTATTTCCCCCACGAGTTCTTTTTCCGAGTCCTCCGCTCGAGAAAATTGGAAAAATTCTACCAAATCGATCCAAAGAACAGCTGGATGCTCGCAGCAATGGAAAAGAATCTTCCAATGATTGTTCCGGGCTGGGAAGATTCCACCCTTGGCAATATGTTTGCAGGCCATTGTATCGCCGGCGATGTGAAGAATGTTCACACCGTTCGCACCGGCATCGAGTACATGATGGAGCTGGCAAAAATTTACACCGAGACGAGCGCCAAACACTCGATCGGATTTTTCCAGATTGGCGGCGGGATCGCGGGAGATTTCCCGATTTGTGTCGTTCCAATGCTCCATCAGGATCTCCAGCGCCCAGAAGTTCCGCTCTGGGGCTACTTCTGCCAAATCAGCGATTCCACTACCAGTTTCGGCTCTTACTCGGGCGCAGTTCCAAATGAGAAAATTACGTGGGGCAAGCTTGGAGTGAATACCCCGAAATATATCATCGAATCCGACGCAACCATCGTCGCTCCGTTGATTTTCGCTCATATATTGGGTTGGTAAAGATGAACCTCCTCGTTCCTCTCCTGCTCAAAACCGCCATTGCTCTCGGAACCGGTTGGATTATCCTCCTCGCGCTCTGAAGAACTATCGCTACGGCAAAGACCCTCTCTGTTGGGGGAGCATCATCGCCTACGGCCTCAATCGCTGGGTCGTCTCGCCCCACGGGCATTGGCCGCTTCTTCAGAATCACGGCAACGATTTTTTACTCATTCCGGCGGCGCTCCCGTTAATCCTTTGGCTTCAACGAAAACTCGGCCTTCGCCGCCATGACGGCTTCCCTCAATTCAGCGAAGTTCTCTTCCATCTCGCGCTCTGGTCCCTGCTTTTTGAAGTCATTGGCCCGCGATTTGTCGCTCATGCCACCGGAGACGCAGGGGATATCGTCGCTTACACTTTGGGTGCATTTTTTGCAGGAATATTCTGGGAAATTCCGGTTTCACTTGACGGACCGCCGTGAGACCTCAGACTTTCACCCTTTAATTCATCTGAATGAAAGCCGCCTTTTTTAGTGATATTCACGGAAACTTGGAGGCCCTCCAAGCCGTCATTGCTGACATGGAGAGCCAGCAAGTCACCCAGCGGTTTTGTTTAGGGGACATTGTCGGTTATGGCGCCTCCCCTCGTGAATGTCTCGAGGTCATCCGAAAGCTGAATTGCCCCATTCTCATGGGAAACCACGATGACGAGGCATGGCAGGATACTCCGCTCCTTTACCGTCCGCACGTCCTCGCCGGACTGGAATTTGCACGCAAACAATTGAATTCCGAGGAGAAAAAATTTCTCTGCGATCTTCCGCTCAAAATGGAATTTGAGTCCTTCATCATGGTTCATTCGTCCCTCTTTCAACCGGAAAAATGGCACTACCTGAATAATGCCCTGAATATTGAATTAAATTTCCAGCAACAACGCCATCAGGTCTGTCTCTGCGGGCACACCCATGTTCCCCGTTTTTACGACAAACTCCTCCTCACCCAAATGCACCTTCCCGGCCCCGAGCATCTCCTGGTTCCTGAGAAAAAATATCTGGTCAATATCGGCTCCGTCGGACAACCGCGCGATGGGGATCCCGCTGCCTGTTACGTGATTTATCACGAGGCAACACGTCGCATCGAATTTCGTCGCGTCTCCTATGATATTGCCGGAGCCCAAAAGAAAATTCGTGATGCGGGTCTTCCGGAAATGCTGGCCGAACGCCTTGCCAAGGGAAGCTGATCCCTTTTCGTTCTTCAGCCGACTGTCGCCAACGTCTTCCGCTGGGCATTGATTTCATTCAACAAACTTCGTAATCCCGGCCAGGCGGCAAGTTCCGAATCAATCCGGAAAAGTCGCGTCGCATCATCCCTTGCCCGTTGCAACAGCGCATAATCTCGCAGAAAATCGCCAACGCGAAGGGGAGGAAGCCCACTCTGCTCCGTTCCAAACATATTTCCCGGACCCCGAATTTTGTAATCTTCCTCGGCAATGCGAAATCCATCCTGAGTCTCTTCCATGATCTTGAGCCGCTGCCAGCTTTCCAGACTCTTTGGATCCCCGATCAACGCACAAAATGATTTCGCCGCTCCCCGCCCGATCCGTCCTCGAAGCTGGTGCAATTGCGCCAGTCCAAAACGCTCTGCATTTTCAATGACCATCAAGGTTGCATTGGGAACATCGACCCCGACTTCAATCACCGGAGTACTCACCAAAACCTTGATCCGCCCTTCACGAAATTCCCGCATAACCGCCTCTTTTTCATCCGCCTTCATCCGCCCGTGCAACAAGCCAACGGAATGCGGCGCCATGCTTTTTCGAATCCGCTCATATTCCACCTGAACCGCCTTGGCATCGACTTTTTCCGATTCCTCAATCAACGGATAAACCACGTAAGCCTGTCGTCCCTCCTCCACCTGCTGACGCATAAAGACCCAGACCTTTGCACAATCATCAGGCGCTCGGACGGCCGTGCGAATCGGACTCCGCCCGGGGGGAAGTTCGTTTAAAACCGAGATCTCCAGATCCCCGTAAAGCGTCATCCCCATCGTCCGAGGAATCGGCGTCGCGGTCATCACCAGAACATCCGGATTCCGCCCTTTCTGAACGAGCGTCAGCCGCTGCATCACGCCAAATTTATGTTGTTCATCAATCACCACCAATCCCAACTCCCGTGCCGCATACGTATCATACAGCAGCGCATGCGTCCCCACGACGACCGATCCCTTTCCCTGAAAAAGCGACTTTTGAATTCCATCATCGTCCAGAGGCGAGCGATCCGTCTTTTTCTTCGACCCCGTATAAAGTCCGACGGAAACTCCGAGCGGCTCCAACCATCGGCGCAGGTTCAGAAAATGTTGCTCTGCCAAAATTTCCGTCGGGGCCATCAGCGCCGCCTGCTCTCCACGCTCGACCGCCAGGAGCATGGCATAAACCGCCACCATCGTTTTCCCGGAACCGACATCCCCTTGAAGTAGTCGATGCATCGGAACGGTGTTTTTCAAATCTGCCTCGATTTCAACCATCACCCGCGCTTGCGCCCCTGTCGGAGAAAAGGGGAGCGATTCCAAAAACGGTTTGGCCAATGGGGTTCGAATCCCACCCCGGCCTCGCACGATTTGAAGACGCGCTGCCTTTCGTTCTGCCAAAATACACTGAAGAACAAAAAACTCATCGTAAACAAGCCGCTTCAACGCAGATCGCTGTTCTTTTTCCGAAGCCGGAAAGTGCGCGGATGGAATCGCCTTCTCCAACGAGATTAAATCTTCCGGGTATGGATAAAACTCAGCCACTTCCACCGGATGTCCCATGACCTCCTGATACATCAGTTTTCGAAGCACCCGCTGGGTGACTCCTTCGGTCAGAGGATAAATTGGCGTAATCCGACTCAAGTGAATCGGTGCATCCTCCCCCGAATCGACCACTTCGTACTCCGGATGCGTCATCAGCCATCCTTGCTTGTCTTTGAAAAGTTTCCCAAAAACGACGATCTCTTTTCCCTGAGTCAGCGCTCGTTTCAAATATGGCATTCCATACCAACGGCACCGCAGCATTCGATCTTTGAGCGAAGCATCCGATTCGGTCACGAGCACGAGTTCAAAAACACCACGACCGCCCCGCCACCATCCCGCCTTGGAAGCTTGCACAATTCCCCGCGCCACCAACGCATCCCCCATCTTCGCCTGATCGAGCGAAATCAATCGGGTTCGGTCTTCATACCGGCGGGGAAGATAATAAAGCAACTCGCGTCGGTTTTGAATTCCGAGCTTCGCCAGCGCCTGACGTTGCGGTGAGGAGAGCGATGAAAACTCCACAGGCGTTTCTTTCCGTGGAGGCGCCGCTTTCTTTTTGCTCTCTTTTTTCATTCTAAAAATGGTAGGGCCGCCTCTCCGTAGGCGTCCGGGCTCTGGGAAGGGACACCTCGGAGAGGTATCCCTTCCCTATTGGAGATGAAGATGCGACGCGGTCGGGTTCGGTCTCGCCCCTTCTTGCAGTAAAAAACTATCCGGAGTTGCGGCTTGGTTTCCAAGGAAAAATCCGGCCCGGTGGTGATACGGAAGAATCAACATCATCAGCGCCTCCTTCCACGTTCCTTCGACCCAATACGGGTCTTGAGTGAAATTTCCTTCGAGATCAAACTCCGCCCAAAGCCAGGTATAACTTCCAACCTCCTGCGCAAATCCTCCCACCTGAGCCACCACCAAGGTCGTTTTTTCGTCCGCCGTATGCTCCACCTGACAGACGAGCTCACCGCCCCCTTTAATGCTCCAACGCAGATCCCAATAGGTCTTCGGATCGATAATCCAGCTGACGCCATGCTTACGAATCAAGACATTCAGCAAAAGACAGAATTCACGCCAATCCCCTTCAGCCCACTGAGGAGGCGCAATAATGGCTTTAATCCGATCCAATCGGAAACGCCACTCGGAAAGAAGGCGTTGAATCTCAACAGTAGAAATCATCCTGATTTCGAGCCACTCCCATCAACGAACAATCGTCCGTTGATCTTCCAGCTTTTTCACTCGTTGTTGAAGGGTTGTCACCTGACGGTCTCGGTTCAGACGATCCGTCTTGCTCTCCGCACGTTGAGCATCCAGCGCTGCGGCCAAGCGATTCACCTGCTCCTGCTGCTTGCGCGACATTCCATCCAACTGATCGGCCAGGGCTTTATTCGAGTCCTGTAACATCGCAACCTCTTTCGAGTATTTCTCATCCACTTGTGCCACGGTCGTCGCGTTGTTCTGAATCTGACGCCAGAGGATATATCCTCCAAAACCGGCCAAGGTCGCCACCAGCAAAATTCCGCCGATCAGCGCATAAGCAACGCCGGAGAGTAACGTTCCCATATTCTCCTGTTCACGCGCCTGACGTTCGGTGTTGCGTCGGAAATCACTCATCGAGGGGGTTGGATTATTTGGATTCATAGGCTTATTCTCGGTTGGGGTTGTCACGGAAGGAAAAACAGGGGCTGGGCTCGGCTCTGACTTCGGAGCGGCTGTAGAAGCAGGGGTTGGCTCCGATTTGAACGAAGGAGCCGAAACAGGAGGGGGAGGAGGGGTCCACGCATTGGCCTCTTTTTTGGGCGTAACGGTCCCTTCCAATCCGAGGTCAAATTCCATCGGCTTGGAGCGGCGACGCCGTTCCTTGTTAATCTCTTCGCTCATCGATTATTCTTCACTCGCGTTACGCTGGTAAGCACTTCGATATCTTTGGCGGTAACTCCACGTGGAATCACCAAAACTCCATTCACAATCTGAGAATCAATTACCGGAGTGTAAATCATTCGTCCATTCAGATATACGACCATAATGCGCCCTTGCCCCTGATTCGTCATATTATTCAGGAGAAGTTTCCCCCGCTGGTCAAATTTCAAGATCGCCGCACCTTCTCCCCCTTTGAGGAGCTCGATCGATTCCAATTCGCGCTCGGAGACCTCTGGAAGGGAGGAAATCGCAATCGTTTCATCCGGATTGGTGAGAGTCACAATCGTCGCGTGTGCCGAGGGTCCCGGCTGCTGATTCACCTGGAGATGAACCCGTACCTGCCCTTTTGGCTTGGAGGCCCCTGCCCACGCCCGATCCCCTCCGCCTCCCAGCAAAAGAAGCCCTGTCAGTAATAGAAAAAGACGCGCCATATCGTCTTAAGATGCAAGGGGGGATTCCTCCCGCTGTCGAGCAATTTTCCTCCATTGCAGAGTCTCAAATTTTATGCGATAACCGCGCCCCATGAAATCAGTTAGAATTTGGCTCCTCCTTTCAATTCCGATGATAACCCTTCCCCTGGGAGCCATTGATGTCGATCCGTCGAAAAAAACCGTTCCTGAAAAATTCTACAATTCCTCCGGAAATCGGTTCAGTATTTTCGCCGGAGATCCTGAGCGCATTCAAAAAGCCAACGCGATTGATTTTTCGGATTTCGAAAACAAAATTGAAATCACCCCCACCCCCTTGGCGATCTCTTCGCCGGCAGGTGTTTTCAAAGTCAATTTTGGCTTCCGCAATAAAGGAAAGAAAACCTACACCCTCTCCTTCCCGAACACCCAACGCTACGAACTCATCATTAAAAATGCAGTGGGACAGGCCGTTTACACCTGGTCCTCCGACAAAATCTTCCTCCAACAAGTCGGCACCAGCCTGATCAACACCACCGATCAGATCGCTTTTGTCCCCTCCATCAACCTTTCCGACTTTGATGTGACTCCGACCCCCGGAAAATACACCGTCGAAGCGACCGTCGCGAACTACCCCGAGCTCAAAGCCACCGCAGAACTCGTTCTGACCCCTTAATAAAACTCAAATGGTAGAGACGCATCTCCGAGGCGTCCGGGCTTGAATTGTTTTTTTGAAGAACAAACACAATTGGCTTTCTTGGTGGCTTCGTGCCTTTGTGTGAGAACTCCCCCTTTCCTATTTCCATGTGATCCCTAAAGATTGACCAGCGCTCCTCCAAAAGGCTGATTTGACGAAATCCTTCAGGAGTGGCAGGTTAATTCCGTGGAAATCACTCAACAAACCATTGATGAAGCGAATCTGATCGCACATCAGGAGATTGCCGCAGGGCTACGAGCGGGATCGCTCTCCCTGACTCCCGCCATTGAACTTCAAAAGCGTTGGCTCACCAAGATTCATCCAGAGGATCTTTCCGCCCTTCACAATCATCTTGAATGGAATTATATTTTGGCAGGGAGCCTTGATTCGCTCTGCGAGTTAATTACCTCTGCAAGTGAAAACGCCACTCGAATTCGGTCCAATAGCCCCCTAACGGTACTTCTACCTCATCATCGCCGAATGGAAATCTTGGATATGGTATGCGACGGCCTGACGTTGAAGCATTGACCAATCAAATCATGGATCGGTTTCAACTCCGCTCCGTTATTATCCTCGGGAGCCAATCCTTGCACGCGTCCGTCCTTAAAATTCCTGAGATTGTCATCAGCTCGGATGAAACCGATTTCTATTTGGTCGACGATTTTGTAAAGACGAAAGAGGTAAATCGGGAGTTTGGCTCCCTTTCCGACTTCAAGAACGAACATAAATTTTACGCTGACGCACTCGGCCTCGCTTCCGTAACGCTTCCTCCGCGCTGGCAGGAGAGACTCATCCCCTTTCCAGACTCGAACGGCAATCCAATCCCCGGCGTCATGACTTTAGAAAAATATGACACGGCCTGCGCTAAAATGATGGCCCTCCGCGAAAAAGATTTAGTCTGCATCAAGGCATTGATCCAATCCGGAGACTTGGAACTGGTAAAGCTCAAGGATCGTTTCATGGAAATTATGAAAACCGCCAGTCGTGGCGCAGTTCACGATCGCTTGGAACGGTTTGGCCGCCATTTGAATTCCGCCAGAATGAACGGAGACCTTTTTATTGAAGCCGCCGTCCAAGCGAGAAAGGCCTCTTAATTTGGTAGGGCGACTTCTCCGAAGGCGCCGCCATCAGACCGGCTCGCCCGGAGGTCGAGCCCTACCAAAGTAGAAACTCTGATTCACTTATCTTGAAGATGGACTCCTACCTCCCCCCCCGCGTCCTCAAATCAATCCGGTAAAGCGAAGTTTTCGCCGTAATAAAAAGCGTTTTGCGATCAGCCCCTCCAAAACAAAGATTCGCCGGGGTTTCAGAGACGGGGATTTTGCCGATCAGTTTTCCCTCGGGATCAAAGATATGAATCCCATCCCCCGCCGTGCTAAAAAGTCGGCCCGACTCGTCCACCCGAATTCCATCCGGAACTCCCGGCTCAATCGTCGCAAAAAGCTTCCCATTTCTTAGGCTGTGATCCGGAGCGACTTCAAAGACCCGGATATGGTGCGCACTCCCGGAGTCGGCAATGTAGAGCTTACTTTCATCCGGCGAAAAACAGAGCCCGTTCGGCTTTTCAAAATCACTCGCCACAACTTTCAATCGACGCGTCGTCGGATCATAGCAGTAAACATCGCAGCTCTCCAGCTCCCGTTGCTCCTTTTTAACGCCATAATCCGGATCCGTGAACCAGATCGAACCGTCCGCGCGAACGACGACATCGTTCGGCGAATTAAAACGCTTTCCATCCACTCGATCCACGAGCGTTCGAATTTCTCCATCGGTTTCTTGAATCACCACCTGACGTCCCCCATGTTGGCAGGTAATCAATCGCCCCAGACGGTCCAACGTATTTCCATTCGCATGTGCGCTCGGCGCGCGAAACGTTTCAACCGGACCATCGACGGTATATTTTTTGAGTTCATCTCCCGGAATGTCGCTGAAAACCAAATAGCCGTCGCGCATCCAGACCGGTCCTTCGACAAATTGCATTCCTGTCGCAATCCGTTGGACGACGGAGCCAGGATCCACCACTCGTTCCATCGAATGTTCAATCAGCGTCATCTGGCCCAGAACAAAACCAATAATCCCGCACACCAATAATACCCATGCAAATCGACTCACCTGAAGCTCCTGGTTATTCCGTCGTTCTCGCCCGTTCCATCAGTTCGCGTACCGCCTGAGCGGGAGATTTCTTCTCGTACAAAATTGCATAAACCTGCATCGCCACCGGCTTGGCACCGACGTTGACCTTGCAGTTTTCTCCCAATGCTTTGGCCGTCATCACCCCTTCCGCTACCCCACCAACCGACCCGAGCGCTTCTTCCAATGAACTCCCCGCCGCCAGGGCCTGTCCGATCCGAAAATTTCGACTGAGGGGACTCGAAGCGGTCAGCATTAAATCCCCCACGCCACTCAATCCGGCAAAGGTCTCTGCGCGACCTCCCTCTGCCATTCCCAGCCGGGTCATCTCCGCCAAACAGCGCGTCAAGAGACCCGCCCAGGCACTTTCGCCCAACGAGAGTCCCGCACAAATCCCTCCGGCCACCGCGTAAACATTTTTCAATGCCCCGCCCATCTCCACTCCGACCAGATCCGTCGAGCGATAAAGTCGAAAGCTTGGCTGATGCAAGAGCGTTTGAAAAAATTCCGCGTCCGATTCCCGTTCCGCAGCGATCACGGCCGTTGCCGGAAGCCCCTTCTCCATTTCAGAGGCAAAGGTCGGTCCAGAGAGTGCCGCAATGCGATCCGTTCCCCATTCCTCCTCGATCATCTGACTGACGCGACAATCGGTCCCGATCTCCAACCCCTTGCACAAGCTTAACGTCGGAACTCCCAGAGGGGGAAAACGCTTGATGGTTTCACGAACATGCTGTACAGGAACTCCCAAAACCACGCCATCAAACGCTCCATTCCATCCCCGATCCGTATGGTGATGCACTCCGACCTCGTGTCCTTGGCGACGCAGCAAATCGGCAATCACCCGACCCCACGCCCCTGCACCCAATAAAGCGATCTTCATGACGACTTCCCTCCGCTCAGCTTCGGCTCCGTTCCCGACATCAATCGCTCAATATTCGAGCGATGTCTCCAAATTCCGAGCAGACAAACTGCCAATGCCAGACTCATCATCGCCGTTTGACCGGGATAAAAAAGCCAGGCCCCGGTCGGGACTGCCAGACAGGCTGCGATGGACCCAATCGAGACGGTCTTCGTCACTTTGGTTAGTACCAGCCAAGTGGTTAATGAAATCACCAGAGACCACGGCATAAGAGCCAGGAGAACTCCCGCCGAAGTCGCAATCCCCTTCCCTCCCCGAAATCCGAGCCACGGGGTATAATTGTGGGCCATCACGGCCAGAATCGCCGCCGCCACCCGCCACCACCCTTCCTCGGGAGAGCTCGCCGCCCAGATCCCCATTAAAAAAGTCGGAATCCACCCCTTGAGAAAATCGAGAACAAAGATGATTCCACCCCATTTCTTTCCCAAAACCCGGGCAACATTCGTCGAACCGATATTCCCACTCCCATGCTCACGAATATCAATTCCATGAAGACGCCCCATCCAATAGCCAAACGGAAGCGATCCGCTGGCAAAGGCGATTCCCAATCCCGCGATGAGTTTCCACGGCAGATCCATTGCCCCTCAATAGCGGGACTTTTTAAGAAAAGCAATGACTCGGTGGAGAGGCCACAGAATGCACAAAAACCACAAAGTGGGGGAAAACGTAAAAACTCAAATTACCAATTGAATGAAAACAAAAAGGAAACCACACCCTCTGTGACTTATGTGCATTTTGTGGCCAAAAACAGCCCACAAACTTGAGGAGGTTTGGTGGGGCCAACCGTCGACGGAAAGGGAAGGTCAATTTCCAGACCAACTCTCCGAGAAGATTGGCCCCACACGATGTTAAAAGGGGGCCTCAATTCGAATCAGGCGCCGAGCGTCTCTGATTCCGCTTCTTCGTCCCAATGGAGACGATAATACTGTTTAATTTTACGCCGCTCATAGCGGTGTTGATGTGGCTTTCTCGAGCGATCCTCCAGTGCCCGAGGGGAGATTTTGACCGGCGAATCCGAATCCTGTAGTGACTGTTTCATCATGGCTTTAGTTCTCCTTTCTAATCCTATGAAAGCACAAACGATGCCAACTCAAACTCGTATCGTTTGGTCCCATAAATTTAATCTGAACTCCAAATCACGCAAATGATTTCTTCTTGTGAACGCGATAAATCTGCTAATCCTAAGGAAACCTCCTCATGCCACTCACACTCATTTCACTTTTTCTCTTCGCTTTCTCGCTCGCTCCACTCCGAGCCACACCGATTCCCGAAAATGCCTCGGAAATTCTCATCAAAATCATTAACCAAGAGCGAGCAACGAATCATCTTCCTCCACTGGTCTCCTCCCCTCTTTTAAATCAAATCGCCTCAGAATGGGCCACGCACCTCGCCTCCAAACAAACGCTGAAACACCGTTCCAGCACCGAACTGATCGCCTTTCTCAAAAAATACTCCTGGCGCCGCATGAATGAAAACCTCCATGCCTTTCCCGAAGCCTCCGACCCTGCTGTCGTTGTCCGCTCCTGGATGAAAAGCCCCGTCCATCGCCGCAACTGCCTCGACCCAGAACTCACCCTCGCCGGAGCTGCATTGATTTTGGGCGCGGACGGAAAAGTTTATGCCGTCTTCAACGGAGCCGCACTTGGTGGGGCCAGACCTCCGGTCGGGCCCTCTTAAATTCCAGTGGGTAAGAAACCGATAAACGAACAGACTTGAAACAATCACTCACCACGTTAGTTTAAGCCTCCTATGGAAAACCAATCCGACACTTTACCTGAAAACACCGCTCCCCAACAGGTCCTCATGGTCTGGTGGATAATCTGGGGGGCCTTACAAACCGGAATTTTCGTCATTTACCACTTCCTCGGGAGCTCCCCCGATGCCCCAAAACCTTCGGAGGTCGATTCTCCAATCTGGTTAGCCTCACTCATCCCGCTCGCAATCAG
Source organism: uncultured Verrucomicrobiota bacterium (assembly GCA_964555235.1). Lineage (GTDB taxonomy): Bacteria > Verrucomicrobiota > Verrucomicrobiia > Methylacidiphilales > CAMAQI01 > CAZKRU01. Next base: position 27,930 of record CAZKRU010000003.1, on the reverse strand, counting down.
TACCATCATTCGATGGGCCGTTCTTCCACGCTTCACCAGTGCTGTAGCAGCGCTTCCCTTCTTTATCCTCGGAATCGCGCTGGCAGAAAACCTCTGCTTCCTCGGAATTTTCTTTTTTCCTGAACACAAACTCAATCTCATGATCCTCAGCGCAACCGGCGTCTTCCAATTCATTCCTGTCTTCGCACGGCGCTATTTTCACCCCGATCTTCAACGCTCGAACTTAAAGTGATTCGCCATGAAAGTTGATCGAATCCTTGAAACGGTGCTTTACGCCCAGACTTGAAGAATGAGCGAGGACGCCTCTCCGTAGGCGTCCGGGATTCGAGCAACGGACACCTCGGAGAGGTCTCCCTACCAGCATCACTCGCCCTTTTTTGAGGATCGACATCCTTTTTTTTCTCTGGTTCCTTCCTTCGCATGAGTATTGCTACGTTAAATCCCTATCACTCGCTCGCTCCCGGGCCGAATCCCCCTTATATGGTGACTGCTTACATCGAATGTCCCATGCGCTCGAAGATCAAATACGAGCTCGATAAAATCAGCGGCTTGCTCAAGGTCGACCGAATTCTTCACAGTGCCGTTCACTACCCGAGCAATTACGGCTTTATTCCTCAAACCTACTGCAACGATCACGATCCATTGGACGTAATCGTCATCGGTCAGGAACCGGTAGCCCCCGGCTGCCTCATGGTTGCCAAGCCGATTGGGGGGCTCCCGATGCGTGACCAAGGGAAAGAAGACTTCAAGGTCATCTCCGTTCACGAAGGGGATCCCTATTTCAGCAGCTTCAACGATGTCTCCCAGCTCTCCGAGCACGTTCTCAATGAGATCCGTCATTTTTTCAGCACTTACAAAGAGCTGGAGCCCGGCAAAAGCCGCCCCGAAATCGGCGATTTCGCCAGTGCGATGGAGACGGCGGATATCATTCGTCAGTCAATTACGGACTACAAACGCTTCAAGACCAAACTGGTGCGCGGAATTTATCCCGACTACCAGTTTAAACTCAACCGAAAATAACCAATGCCTCGCGCGCCCCGCCATGTTGTGGAATTACTTCAGGATCTCATCGCGATCCCGAGCGTAAATCCTGCGGGCGATCCCGGACACGAGAAGCCCGGCGAGAAGGCGATTGCTGAATACGTCGCACACTTTCTTCGAAAAATCGGAGCCTCGGTCCGTTTGAAAGAGATCCTTCCGGGACGTCCCAATGTCGTCGGGATGTTTGCTTCTCGTGGCAAAAAACGAATTCTTCTCGCTCCGCATCTCGACACCGTCAGCGTTCGCGGAATGACGATCAACCCCTTTGACCCCGTCCTGCGACAAGGCCGTATTTATGGACGCGGCGCCTCCGACACCAAAGGCTCGATGGCCGCAATGCTCTGGGCGTTAAAGGAATGGTCCGAATCTTCCGCGCGAACCCATGCTCCGATCGAGATCACCTTTGCCGGACTCATGGGAGAGGAAGCGGGAAATCAAGGAGCGGAGGCTCTGGCCAACAGCAGTTTCCGCGCAGATTTTGCCGTCATCGGAGAACCAACCGAAATGAAAATTGTCCATGCTCACAAAGGGGCTGCGTGGATGACGATTGAAACGTTCGGAAAGTCCTGTCACGGCTCCACTCCTGAAAAAGGAGAGAATGCGATCCTCCGGATGAAATCCGTGATCGATCAGATCGAAACCAAAATTCTCCCCCGTTTCGCCAAAATTCGTCATCCGCTTCTCGCCTCCCCCACGCTGAATCTCGGCATCATCCGAGGCGGCAGTAAAACAAATATCGTTCCCGACCATTGTCTCATTGAGTGCGATATCCGCACCGTCCCGGGATTCAGCGCCAAGCAAGTCACTGCACTTTTTAAAACCATTCTCAAACCGATGGGAGCCGCAGTAAAATGGCATATCGACCGGAGTCCCGATCCGCTTTACACCGATCCGAAAAACCGGTGGGTTCAATCACTTCAGTCGTACACACGGGGACTCGCCACCGCGACTTGGTTTTGCGATGCTGCCCTCTTCTCAAAAGTCGGAACTCCCTCCATTGCCATTGGCCCCGGCTCCATCGCCCAAGCCCATACCGCTGATGAATTCTTAAAAATCGCCGACCTCGAAGATGGCACCCGTCGTTTCAGCCGCTGGCTCCAATCGTTTTCAAAAGCGTAATTTTTCGCGCGTAGAGCATTTTAAGGAATCTCAAGGCCTCAGGCAAATTTGGAACTCAGGAACTCAAGAGACAAAAAGCAGACGGGTTCGCCCTATTTCTCCTGAGTTCGTGAGTTCCTGATTCAACAACACGCGGTTCCAGATTTTATCGTGTGTTCAAAAAAGAAGGATTCCGATTTACAAACGCCGAAATATTTGTAGTACATAACCCTTCACTCCTGACCCTATGGAGTAGCGGTTAGCTCTCCTCCCTTTCACGGAGGCAGCACGGGTTCGAATCCCGTTAGGGTCGCCACTCTGGGTTCTTTGTTTTTTATCTTATATAAGATACCGCATATCAATGAGATGGATGCGGTTCGAAGTTTTGTTCCATGAAATGAAATTCCATTTAGGAAAAGCCTTATTGCAACCTGAACCCACTTCGGGTCAAAATGTTGAATTATGTTTGATACCGCGACAACATCAGAAGCCGCCAGAACAGGCATAAGTCTTGGAACAGTCATTGCTGTCGTTGCCTCATGGCACCGGAACAAGTCGATTATTTGGGCGATCTTTCATGGATTCTTGTCGTGGGTTTACGTGATTTACTATGTTTGCACAGATCCCAAAGAAAACATCACCCTCAGAACCATTTTTTACATCATAGTATCGATTATTTTGGTTCATGTTTTGATTATTGGTGGTGTATCGGCTTATTCGTTATTAAAATAACTGAATTCAGTCAGCCGAACCATTTGCCCTTGATTAAAACGTCTGCTCCTACCATTCTGCTCTCATGAGATTTTGGAAATCTACTATTTGGGCAATAATTGTGACTTTTGGTGGAGCTATTTGGAGCTTTCACTTAATTGGAGGAGCTGTCTCATATTTATTTAAACTCCTCCCAAGTATGTTTCTATTTTTCTGTGTAACCTGTGGTCTTACTGCATTAACGTATGGGTGGAAAAATGCTTTTAAGGCTATGCGGTCAATTTCGGTTTTGTGGAAGGAATTAGAGCCATCTCAAATTGAGATTAAGGATTTAGATATTCTAAAGCGCGCAATTTTCTATGGTTATGTATGTGGTGCGCTGGGATTGATTTATGGAATCTTATATACCATGGGACACTCTGGTGGGGAAAAACCATGGGGACGTATCTCATTTTTCATTAATTAAAAGATATCAACACCCATATATCCTAGATTCTTCCCCATCTCCACGCAATAGATTAATTAATAATGAGATGCGTCCCCCTTGCCTTTACCTAAAAAGCGAATTGGATTGATAGATGAATCACTCCACCTCTACCCTCTTCCTTCAAAAAATGATGTCCTTCTTTTCTCTATGATCATTCAAAAATCCAAAGAGTGGTTCCGCTCGTTCCTGATTGGAGCGTACCTGAGCGGTTCTTTTGCAATGCTGTACGCAACCGAGATTAAAGTTGGCCCTGGTGAGAAATTCTCACGAATTGAAGAGGCCGTCCTCGTCGCAAAACCGAACGATCTGATTCTCGTCTCTCCTCAAACCGGAAATCAGCCGTATGAAGCGACACACCTTTTTATCTCCCGCCCACAGATTACTCTCAAGGCGGTCAGCTCCGACGGAACGCGGGTTCGGCTCAGTGGAAGTGGCTACGACTACAGTGGGGAGGGCTCTATCCCCCGGGCGATTGTTCAGTTTAACAAGGGAGCCGACGGCTGTGTGGTGGAAGGATTTGAGATTTCAGAGGCTCACAACAAAACTCATAACGGTGCCGGAGTTCGAATCAACCAAGCCAACTCCGTCACCATCCGCGATTGCGTCATTCATCAGAACGACATGGGAATCATGTCCAATGGAGATGGAACTCCGCAAACGGCCAACGGGCAATTGATTGAAAACTGCCTTATCTATTCAAACGGCAATCTCAAAGACCCCGGCTACAACCATAATCTCTATCTGGGAGGAATGAGCGTGACGGTCAGGGGATGTGAAATTCACTCCAGCCTCACCGGACACAATTTGAAAAGCCGCGCCCACCGAACTTCGATTCTAGCCTGTTATTTCCATGACTCCGCCAATCGGGAAATCGATCTGGTCGACGACAAATTCTACACGACGCTTCCGGAAAGTGATGCCCTTCTTGCTGGAAACGTCATTCTCAAATCCCCCCGCAGCAGCGGCAATCGGAACGTGATCCACTTTGGACAGGATGTCGGCAATGAACACGATGGGCGCCTCATTCTGGTTCACAATACCATCGTCTCTTCCTTTATTTCACCCATCGTACTTCTGACGACGACCAAGGCCCGCACTCAATGGTACAATAACCTCGTCTGGGACGGCGGCGCCGGTCAAAAAAACCAAGTCCTCATCGAAGCTTCTCAAACTTCACCAAAAGACTCTGTTGCCACCGGAACCTGCAATTGGCTCTCCGCCGGCTTTCGAAATTCAGAACTGGAATCCTCCCCACTCCAACAAACCCGCTTCGGAGATCGCCACACCACTCTCCCCTTCGTCGATTTCAAAAAAAGCGATCTCCATCTCGCCTCGCGTGATTCCATTCTGGCCGATCAGGGAGCTCGCTTGCCGGACGAGGTCATCCAATTTCTAGGTGGAAAGCTTCTCCAATACAAAGCCCCTCAAGGAAGCGAATCCCGCCCGGACGATGACAAACCGGATCTCGGCGCCTACGAATATTCTCAAAGCCCTTAGGATTTGTTTAGAAAAACAGCATTTTCTCAGCAGCGATCTCCTAAGCAACTAAAACGCTAAGTTGTTTTTTCTCGCCAAGTTCGCCAAGTTCGCCAAGTTCGCCAAGTTCGCCAAGTTCGCCAAGCCGCCAAGAAACCCTTTTTGGTTTTTAAGTCGAACCTTCCTTCGCGCCTTGGCGAACTTGGCGAGAGACAATATCCTGTACTCACCACAAATTGGCCCACGGAACAGAGACTCAGGCTCCGCGTGAAAAATATTTTTCCATTGTCTCACGATCCGATTGCGATAGTTTGAGTTGACGCAACGATGATCGCTCGCCTTTGGAACCGATGGTTGGAGGTTTGCCAAGACTACGGAGTGGCTCCGATGATTTTAGCCCTGGCCGCCATCATCGCCGGAGGGATTTTTTTAACGCGCCCCTCTGAAAACCAGAACCGCATTGAATTTTGGACCTTTGCCAAAAATCACTATTCCAATTACGAACCGGCCATTCAGGAATGGAATCGAACCGCGCCGCACCCCGTCTATCAGCTCTTGTTAAGTGGCGATGCCTTGGAGCGACGGATGCTCTCCGGATTTTTCTCCGGAACTCCTGTCGCCGATTTAATTGAAGTGGAAGCCACCATGGTGACAAAAACCTTTGCCGGCCCCCTCGAATCAGTCGGCTTTACGGACCTGACCGATCGTCTGATTTCCGAAGGGATCATGGATCAGATCAATTCTCCCTCTTTCAGCCAGTGGACCTCGCGCGGCCGGATTTTTGGAATTCCCCATGATGTTCACCCCGTTCTCCTGGCGTACCGTTCGGACCTGATCGAAGGCGCGGGGATCGATGTTTCAAAAATTGAGACGTGGGACGATTTTATCCGGCTCCTTCTTCCCCTCACCAAGCAGGGAAAGGAACGCTACCTCCTTCAGCTTTCGCCTCAGAGCGGTCCTTCCTTTGAAATGCTTCTCGCTCAGGCAGGCGGGGGATTTTTTGATGAGAAAGATCATCCGACGATGGCTTCCGAAATCAATGTCAAAACTCTTGCCACTCTCGTCAGTTGGTGTGCGGGACCGGATGCGATCGGCACCGAGGTGACCGATTTTTCGGCGGGTGGCTATGAATTATTAAGCGACGGGTTGGTCCTGGCAGCGCTCATGCCCGACTGGAAGACCCGCTTTTGGAAAGGCGATATTCCGAAGATGGCAGGAAAATGGAAATTGATGCCGCTTCCCGCTTGGACGAAAGGGGGACGCCGCACCAGTGTGGCCGGAGGAACCATGTTGGCGATTCCGAAAAGCACGAAGCATTTTGACGAAGCTTGGGCCATGGCGAAAGAGCTCTATCTCTCCCCCAAGCTATCGCGGCGACTCTATTTGGATGGAGACATTGTCACCCCGGTCAAAAGCAACTGGAACGATCCCATCTACGATACTCCTGACCCCTACTTTTCCGGACAACCGAAGGGACGTCTCTATATTAATCAGTGTCCCTTCGTCCCACATCGACCCTCTTCTCCGTTTGCGGTTTTAGCCCGGAATCGCTTCACCGATGCCTCGGTTTCCCTCTACGATTTTGCAAAGACCCAGAAACGCTTCACTCCCGCCTCTCTCGAGGACCAAGCCCGAATTCTCCTCTTAAAAGCACAGGAGCAGGTGGAAATCCAGATGCGACGTAACGTTTTCTTAGCCCCATGAAACAGAAAACTTCACTTTGGGTTCCCTACTTTTTTCTCTCACCATTCCTGATTTGTTTTGGAGTCTTCACCTTCTATCCCTTATTGAGCTCCATCGCGCTCTCACTCCAGCAGACCTACGGTCCCGGAACCGCGCGCTTTATTTTTCTGGATAACTACAAAAATCTTTTTGCCGATCCCCTGTTCTGGACGGCCGTTCGCAATAACTTTTACTACACCGCCGGATCCCTCTTCATTCAGCTCCCCTGCTCCCTCCTGCTGGCGCTCGCCTTGAATCATCCCAAGATCCGGGGGAAAGCTGCATTCCGGCTGATTTACTACGCGCCTTCGCTGGTCGGAATGGTTTTCGTCGGAGTCATCTTTGGGCTTCTTTTTGAAAAACGGACCGGTCTGATCAATCAAACGCTGCATCGTCTGTGCGGATTCCCCATCGATTTCGCCTGGCTGCAGGAATACACCATGCCCGCGCTGATCCTTGCCTCCTTTTGGATGTATGTCGGTTTCAATATGATCTATTTTTTGGCAGCCCTTCAAAACGTGAATCAAGAGACCCTCGAAGCAGCAACGATTGATGGAGCCAATGCCTGGCAGCGTTTTCTGCACGTGACCATTCCCTCGATCAAACCGGTTGCGGGATTTGTCGTCCTCCTTTCCGTCGTCGGAAGCTTTCAGTTGTTTGAGCTTCCGTGGATTCTTTTGAGTGGTCCCGGAATTCAGAATCGTGGACTCACCGTCGTCATGTATCTCTATCAGAACGGGTTTGAACTTGGTGACCTCGGATATGCGAGCGCGATCGGTTGGGTACTGGCCCTGGTCCTCATCGGCTTGACCGTCGTGCAACGTTTGCTGATGAAGGATGAGTCAAAATGATTACTTCAAAACCGAATGCCTTTCTTTGGGGATTCATCAACCTGCTCCTCATCTTTTTTGCACTCGTCATGCTGGTCCCAGTCATTTGGCTTCTCACCTCATCGTTGAAATCGAGTGAAGAATTTTTTTCGTCCGCCTTTATCCCTCGAGGAAACGGATTTCTCGGGTTTGCCTGGGATCGACTCTCCTTCCAACATTACCACCGATTATTTCACGAACTTGATTTAGGAACGCATGTCGTCAACTCGGTCTATTATGCCTGCTCCCAAGCCGTTCTCTCAACCATTTGCTGTGCGATGGGAGGATATGCCTTGGCAAAATTTGAATTTAAGGGAAACGTCTGGATCACCCGGCTGGTTCTTTCTTCGGTCATCATCCCCGGCTCACTCCTGATGGCTCCCGGCTACAAAGTGATCTACGAATTGGGACTCCTCAACAGCTACTGGGGGCTCATCCTTCCGAGCCTGGCTCCGGCGTTTGGTGTTTTTCTTTTTCGCCAAACCATGAAGGGCGCGATTCCTGACGACCTCCTGGAGTCCGCACGACTGGACGGTTGCGGAGAGATCCGGCTTTTCTTTCAGATGGTCCTCCCCCTCGTCCGACCGATGGTGGCCACCTATCTGATGATCACCTTCATCGGCTGCTGGAACAATTTCATCACCCCCCAGATCATTTTGCAGTCACCGGACAAGTTTCCGCTCTCCGTCGAGATCGCACAGATGCGGGGAATCTACTCCAACGACTACGGCCTCTTGATGGCAGGAACCGTCATCTCCATCGCTCCTGTCGCCCTTCTTTTTCTGATGATTCAAAAAGAATTCATCGCAGGCTTAACCTCAGGCGCGGTGAAGGGATAATCCCCCATACACCCGTGATGAATCCTTCATGGAAGAATCGTTGACTTGCACAAATTATCGTGCATCTTCTTTTGGTGAGCAAAGCAGAAAAGCTCAAAGAGAAAATCATGTCGGGGAGGTCTGATAGAAATATTACCTTTCAAGATGCGGTTACATTTTTAAAACACGAAGGCTTTGTGCTAGTTCATGGGGAGGGAAGTCATCACTTCTTCCGACACCCCATCACTCGAAATGTCGTCAATATCCCCCGTCACGGGAAAGAGATTAAACCGATCTACGTCAAAAAAATTAGGGAGGCCCTACAATGAAAAACGAGAAGTTCAAATACCTGACCAAAATCTATTGGAGCGATGAAGATGAATGTTATGTCGGGGAAGTTCCTGCACTCAAAGGTTGCTCCGCCCATGGGGAGACCTTCGAACAAACGGCGCGCGAATTGGCAACTGCGATCCGAGGGTGGCTTACCGTTGCAAAGAAACACCATGATCCCATTCCAGAACCCGACCTAGCGATGGAAGAGATCAAGCGACTCTCCCCCATCCTCAATCTCGCAAAGCTTTCAAAATTGGCAGGAATCAACCAACATACCCTCGCTTCAAAACTGCGGAGAGGCTCAAGATTCACCCCTGCCCAATCTTTGAGAATTGTCCATGCATTAGGGGAAATTTAACGACCTACTTGATCCGTTTGATATCTGTGAAAATCTGGGGGTATCTGCGGATAAAATAGTCTTCGGATGTCAAATCTTATGCTGCCTGAAGAATCTCCCGAACACTGCGATCCGGACGCTTGAAGATTTTCTCTTTGAAATTCTGTCGTGCCACACTTCTTCCATTCACCCATTTCCCCTCAATGAGAAGCCTCAAGGGAGTGGCCGGAATTCCCCGCTCATTGCGGTGCATCATCCCGACCAAAAAATCAACGGCGTGATAGCCAATCTGAAAGTCGTTCTGATCAATTCCGGCAAATTCGTCGGAATCGGAATTCCTAGCCAGCAACGCCAGACCGCACTCCACCGGGGAAATTCCGAGTTCTTCCATGTAGTACGGAATCCGATAGTATTGAGAGAGAATCACATCAGGACGAAAGGATTTATACCATCGAGCAAAGTCCTTTTTTTCAAGAGGAGCCGGCTGATCTTCCAGGATGAGCATTGGGATCTGATCCTTCGGCTTTAAACGGCGTTGCTCGACGGAGAATCCGGCGGAAAAATTCTGATCCGTTCGCTCATCGCTGTTGTGAGTGGTCACAAAACCGATGCGGCGATAGCCGTAGGAGAGGAGCTGTCGGGCGGCAATCCGACTGGCCCGGTATTGGGCACTCGTCACCACATGAAGCTGCGGCCAACTGAGGGTCGATCCGAAGCTCACGGCGGAGTAGTTTTCCCAGTCCAATTTGAAGCGACATCGATTCCGCGGTTGAGGCGGAAGGAGAAGCCCCTGGATATTGCGCGTTTGAAAAATCCGCGAAAGCCGCGCGGAGGTCATTCCCATCAATTGAAAGTCTTCCAAACGATATCCGAGTTCCTCACAACGTCGAAGCGCGCCTGCCCGGTAGGCGACAATGTGTGCTCCCATCGCATAAAGTCGCTGCGGAGGCGTATGGGTATTGATCCAGGCGATGGTTCCTTCATAGGCAGCCGTCTTCACATTTTTCCGATAAGCCTGCAGGGCAGAAAGCATCGGATCAGGACGATACCCCATCTCCTTCGCAAGATTCTGAATTCGAACTCGCGTCGTTTCGGGCAGAGTCGCACTGTTTCGGAGTGCGAGAGAAACCGTGGTAAAATGAACCTTCGCCCGCTCTGCAATATCTCGTTGAGAAATCTTGTTTGAGACCATTTTTAGATTAAACACCAAAGGTTACTCTATTGGTAGAATAAAATAGCGCGCCTCCGAATCTTGTCATTGGGGGCTGATCGGTTATGGTGACATCCACCAATGGCCAAACCTTTCTTGATTTTCCTTCTTGGAACGACCGTATTTCCTCTGTTGCATGCCGAAAGCACTCCTCCTGTTCCCAATGGGAGGCTCAGTCGCGTTCAGGAAATTTCTGCAATGTTGGATCCCCTTCCTTCCGGTGTCGGCCAACCGATCTCCAACCGCAAAAAATGGGAAGCCTTGAGCAACCCAAAAATCCTTTCCGATGCCCAACGATATTTGACAGAGCCGACTCCGGATCTGACCGACGAAATCTATCTCGATTTCTCAAAAACTGGGAGTCGCACCCGCTACGAGCAGACGGCGGACCGGCGACGCCTCCGACTCGTCACTTGGGTACTCGCCGAAGGATTTGAGAACAGAGGGAGATTCCTTTCTGCCATCGAAAAAGAGATCACCGCCATCTGTCATGAGAAAACCTGGGTCCTCCCCGCCCATGACAAAAAACTCGGAAATTTTAACGGAACAATCATCGAAAATGACTTGGGATCGGCCATGACCTCGTGGACGCTGGCCACGAGCGATTATTGGTTGGGAGAGAAGCTCTCCAAGGAGACCCGAAAGCTGATTCGCGATGAAACGCGCCGCCGGGTCTTGGTTCCATTCTTGGATGAAATCCACAACAAGGCTCCTCAGGAGTGGTGGCGCACCAGTCTCTTCAATTGGAATGTGGTCGTCCACGCCGGAATTACAGGAACCGCAACGGCCTTGAACGAGTCCATTGAAGAACGCGCCGAAATTATCGCAGCGACTGAAAGTGATGTGAAACTTTATCTTCAGGGATTCAAGAAAGATGGTTACTCCAGCGAAGGGCTCGGCTACTGGAACTATGGATTTGGACACTATGTGCTGCTCGCTGAAACCATTCTCGGAGCAACTCACGGGAAGCTCAATCTCTACGACAATGAACAAGCCACCGCTGTCATGCTTTATCCCCGCCGCATCCATATCCTCTCCGGGATTTATCCTGCATTTTCAGATTGTCCCGTCGGAGAACAGCCTGCGGAATGGGTGCAATACATCATCGAAAAACGTTTAGGTTTTCCAACCACTGCAAAAACTCCACCCCCGCTCAACCCCATGTACGGAGCCCTTTTGTATGCATGGGGAGTCAATACGTTCTTCGAGGATCAAACGCTCCCGGGGCTGAAACCAACATCCATCAGTCTCACTCAAAGCGAGAGCCCACTTCGGAGCTGGTTCGAGGAGAGTCAGGTTTTTGTGGGGCGCCCGAGCTCCAAGGAGGGACTCGCGCTTGCCTTTAAAGGGGGAAACAATGGAGAGAGTCACGGGCACAATGATCTCGGCAGTTTCGTCGTGGTCAAAGGAACTGAGTCGTTGCTCCTCGATCCGGGATTGGTTGCATATACGGCTGCCACGTTTGGCCCCAAACGCTTTGAAAACTCCTTGCTCAATTCCTATGGTCATTCCGTTCCTCAAGTCGCAGGAAAACTGCAAAAAGAGGGAGCCCAACATCTTTCAACCGTGGTGGAGAAAAAATTCACCGAAGCCCTCGACAGCATCACGCTGGATCTGTCCAAGGCCTACGAAGTCCCTGAACTGCGCCAGCTCACCCGACGATTCGATTATGCCCGATCCACTCCGAGTGAAATTACCGTGACGGATCAAGTCGCCTTTGCAACCCCTCAATCATTCGGAACAGCGCTGATCACCTACGGAACCGCACAGGAAACGAGTCCCGGAGTTTTTCTCTTTCAACAAAAAAACGAATTTGTGCAAGTGACGATTGAAACTCAGGGAGTCCCTTTCACCATCAATAATGAAATTCTCAAGGAGACGACCAAAAGCGGGCAAAAGGTGCGACGCCTTGGAATCAATCTCAGTCAACCGGTCACCAGCGCGACCATCACTTTGAAAATCGCTCCGGCACAAAAACCGGCAACCCCATAATCATTTCGATCTCTTTTCTCCCCATCCCCTCTGACAATGCCAGTTACTCTACAAGTAGAGCTTTACCTTCATTGCATCCGAGGCGCAATCCGCCTACTTTTCCGATACAAATGAAAATCGGAAAACCCCAATTAAATGGGTGGATTAAGTCGATTATTCCCTCTATTCTGCCTATGCGTCTGCCTATGTCTCCCATCTACCGCCAAAGCAGGGGATTTACCCTAATTGAAATCCTGATGGTCATCACGATTATGGCGGTCATCATGGGAATCAGCATCGCCGCTTTTGGTTCGTTTAGTTCTCAGGGAAAGACCAACCAGACGACTCTCGAAGTTGGAGGCTTGCTCGAACAGGCCCGCCAATATGCCGTCGCTCAAAACACCTTTGTCTGGGTCGTTTTTAATAAAGAGAATGAGCCGACGTTAAAAAACGATGAGTTTACCGTCGCCATTGTTGCTTCAAAAGATGGAACCGATCCGAATCCGAGTCCCAATCGGGCCTACTCGTACGGAACCGTCCCAAGTGCCACCTTGGATCTCATCAGCAAAATCAAAACATTTCAAGCGGTTCAACTCAAAAATGCCGGGAGCTTTACTTCGGCCCAAATCCCTTCCCTTCCCCCAACCCGCCACGGCAGTGCCATGACCGGCTTCTCCGAAAACGCTTCGTTTCAAATTCAAATCCCCGGAACTTCCTCCCCGACGCTTTTTGACCGCAGCATTCAATTCACTCCAAATGGAGGAATTCGCTATAACGATGCCCCGATCGATTTTGCCGAATTTTCATTTCAACCAACCCAAATCAATCCCGAGAAGTCAGATCGACTGGCCGTCGTCGTCCGCGTGAATGGATTAACGGGACGGACTTCTTTTTATCGTCCATGAATTTCAACGCCTCGAATCGCTCCTTCAGCTTGGTGGAAGTCGTACTGGCCCTCGCGATTTGCGTCTTTGGCGTCGTCTCGATGGTCGGACTTTTGGGGACCGGAATTCAGGCCAGCCGCGAATCAGAAGATCAAATTCAAGCCGCCAACCTTGCCTCACAACTCATCGCGAGACGGGCGGCTTCTCCGACAAATCATATCGCCGATTTTGCAATCCCCGAATCCGCGCTGACCAATGCTTACGGAAACGTCTATCGGGACCCGGTCTATATCGGATTCGACGGAAAAATTACCAAAAAACAAAAAGCCGCTTATCAATTCACTTGTATGGCGGGAACCAATCAACTGAGTGGAAGTCGCGTCTCCCAAGTCTATCTCATGTTAAGCTGGCCCCCTCTCTTGGAAGAGACGAACACCAGCATGAAACACTATGAACTCTTTACCTATCTCCCCATCCGTTAACGAAGCACGGGTTCAAACCAAGGGCTTCACCTTAGTGGAGATGCTCGTGGCGGTTGCCGTCTTGACCATGATGATGGTGATGATGGGACAAATCGCCGGTATGGTGAATCAAGCCTGGAGTGAAGGCCGGAAAAAGGTGAATAATTTTACCAAGGCCCGCGCCATGTTGGATCTCTTTTCTCGCGACATTCAATCGGGAGTCTTTCGAAACGATCTCGCCTTTTTTCCAAATTCTGAAATCGCTTTTTACACGCAACAGCCGGGAATTCTTTCGGGAGGAGAGACCGCCAGGGACGTTTCCCTGGTTCACTACGTTTACAATACGGAGCTCCATTCCAGTATCGGTGTCAGCACCTTGCAACGGAAAAATCTGGCGATTTCATGGGGGAACCGCTCCGCTTCCTCGATTTCTTTTGGAAATACGGCCACTCTTCCCAATCTCGCCCAAACAATCGAACAGGACGTTGCTCCGGGCGTGATTGGATACAAAGCGATCTTTATTTACTCCGACGGAACCCTCTCTCCCTTCTACCGTTTCAATCCGGAGAATCCGCTGAGAGCCGTCGGCTTGACCTTAGCCGTTGTCGACGATCAAACACTTCTCCAACTTGATGTTGAAAAAATCAAAACTCTTCGAAGTGCCCTTGGAAATCATCTGGTTGAAAATCATGGTATCAAGGCCTCCTGGGAAGATTATTTAAAAAACCATTTACAATGGAGCGCCTATCCGAAAAGTCTCGGAACCGGACTTAAAATTTTTGAACGTTATGTCACTCTCCCCACCTTGTAACCGCATCTGCGTCCAAGCCGATCAGAATCGCGGAGTCGCCCTGATTCTCGTCCTGGCACTCCTGGCGATCGTCTCCTTCATGCTCGTGGCATTCGTCACCATGACGCGTCTGGATCGGCAGGCCACCTTCAGTTACAGTCAATCCTTGAAGGCCGAGCGATTGGGGCTCGGCGGACTTCAAATTGTTCTGAGCGAACTGCAACAGGAGATGGGAAAAGATGCGGCTCCCGATCTGACCTATCCGTTGAAACCACTTTATACCAATGTGACCTCCGCCAACATCATGCCTCAGGTGACGGTTGGTAATGGGGCTCCTTCGAGTTTGGTCAAAGTCAGTGCACCGACTCCTTCTTTTTCTGGACCACGCGCCTCCGGGACCCTGCTCTCCTCCGACGTCCCTTCGACCGCCTCGTCGAAGAACAATCGTTCCGTCAGTCTCCGACGATGGAATCAAGCCTTTCTGGGTGAGTTCACGGATAGTGCTGCGGCCCCACGCTGGGTCACGGTCACCCGCAACGGCCCCGTCAATGCAAGTCTTCTGAGTTTCAAGTCCATCGATCCGCGCGGCATCAATAACCCCAAATCCTCCAATCCGAATTTTGTCATCGGACGATTCGCTTATGCGGTTTATGATGTCGGAGGCTTGCTCGATATTAAAGTGGCCGGATATCCGTCAAAGCTCAAGGGGAGCGAACTTCAATCGATCAAAGGAACTCTGGCGGGAGCGGATGTTTCAGCCTTGGGAATTGATGCCGATCCGTTGGTCGAATGGCGCAATGCCGCGAGCTACAGCGACTACTCACGCTACATCACAAATTTTCTTTCGGCCAACGGAGTCGGAAAAATCTATCCCGGCGATACGACCTTCCTGAGTCGGCAGGATCTGATTAAGGCGGCGCATAACCGAACCGCCGGACTCACTCCCGAGGTCCTGCAACACCTGACGGTTTTCACTCGTGAACGAAATTCCCCGAGCTGGCATCCACAAACCCCGACCGGAAGCACGATTGATTACGCCACCCTTGCAAACACGGTCACCTCTACCACCACTAATCTTTTTATTCCGCTCGTCCGTCACCAGACGAGTCAAACCATCACCAGCTACCGCGTGGATGGATCTTCCTTCACCTATCCAGTCGAACCGGGGGATCCCGTGGTTTATCATCGTTTCCCGTTGGATCGCATTCGATGGCTCGGCCCGAGCGGCCCGCAAAATGGGGGGACGGCGGCGAGCATTCAAGCCTGCTTTGGACTTTTGTGGGATGCTTCGAACGGACTCTGGAAATATGTCGGCCCCACCGGTTCCTCCGAACAGAGCTCCATCAAAACGCTCTCACTAGTCTCCGACGAAAAACGCGAAGCCAATTTTTTTGAACTTCTGCAGGCGGGAATTCTGAGCGGTTCCTTGGCGCAAAATAACGGAAATCCCGTCGGTGGCGCAGGCTTTTCAAACACCCACCAGAAATTTACAGCGATTCACCTCTTTCGTATCGGTGCCTCCATTATTTCCCAATACGATAGCACTGCCTATCCGTGTGTGATTGAGTACAATCAAAGCGGTCAAGGATGGCGAGCCTGCGGCACGAAGAGTCTTCCCTATTTTAACTTTGTAAAATTGTTGGGAGGAGCGAGTCCTGACGATGCGGCGACCTCCCTGGCAAACTTCTTTCTTCTTAGTCTCTGGAATCCCCATCAGAGTATCACCTCCTTCAATGAAACGCGACCTCCCATTCGAATTCATCTTCAAGGACCGGTTGCCCTGGCAAATCAATACACGGCATATCCGATCAATAATTATGGAGGCCTGTTATGGAGAGGAACCTTTAGTGCAAATGACGCGACGATCACGCTCTCTCAAGCGGCCAATAAAGGGGTCAATGGATTTGCTGAGCCCGCTCTGGTCAAAGTAAGTGATACATCCACCAGCGTTGGGGCAGGCACCACCGCCGGTTTGGAGTGGACCTCGGTTCCCGCACTCGACTCCACCAGCAACACCTACCTTGGTTACCGACTTCCGGACTTTGTCATCGATCCAAGCATTGTCCCTCCCGCAGCTCAAAAAAACAATGCCGAGTGGCGCTTTATCAATGCCTTTATTGGGTACGATACCGGACAAAAACCATTTACGATCTCTTTGGAATTTCAAACCCCTTCAGGGATCTGGGTTCCTTATACGTACTGGAATGGAATTAACAATAATGCCACTTGGTTCAAAAGCTGGCAGTATCAATATACGGCGTATCTCGGCTATCACACTACCGCCGTCGCCCCTTTAGTAAACAATCCCCCCTCTCCTCCCCCTTTTCAGATTACAACGGCCCCTTCCTACAACACTTCCAATTATAAAACCCAATTCAGCCAACCGCCCACTTTCTTCCTTGCAGACCCACGCTCGATCCGGTTTAACCCCATTCAACTGGCTTCCGTCAATCGCGACTATTTAAACAGTCCCTTCTGGGGACCACTCATCGATCCCTTCTTTCAGGACAACGGCCTTGGAGGTTCGATTGCTGCCCCATTCCCCGGACCGTACGAAAACTACACCGCGATTCAACAAGCCCATTACATTTCAAGTTCTCCAATCAATACGGCCACGGGCCCCTATTATCCCGGCTGGCTCTGTCGTAACAACCAAGATGTTGCCGGCAAATATACGGCCTATGCGGATCGTGATGGAGTCAAACGGAAAGCCGACAGTGGACTTTTCACCACTGCCCCGAAGAGTAATGGTTGGGAGGGAAATCCGTATGCCCGCACCATTGATCGCCCGATCATTCTGAATCGGCCCTTCAACCACGTCGCAGAACTCGGGTATGTCTCTCGGGATTACCCTTGGAAAACCCTCGATTTCTTCACCTCCGCCAGTGCGGATGCGGGACTTCTCGATTTATTTACCGTGAATCAAAACACCGATCCCGTTCAATCCGGACGAGTCAATTTGAATGGACGCGACCCGACGATTTTCACCGCACTTCTGAAAAACACTCAAACCGATGCCATCGCAAGAACTTCTGTCGGAAATCCGACGAAGATTGCCGCTAATCTCCTGGCTTATACCGCACCCACCGGAACGACACGATTCACCAGCAAGGAACAGATTGCCAACCAGTTTGTTGCGGGACTTGCTGCTGATTCATTCTCGAATAAAGACGAACAGAGCATTAAAGCCCGCCGTGAAGCCATTGTTCGCGCGCTCTCCGATGTCGGCCAGACCCGGACGTGGAATCTGATGATTGATATCGTTGCTCAGGCCGGTCGCTATACACAAAACGCAAAGTCACTTGAAGAATTTACGGTCGAAGGCGAGCGCCGATTTTGGCTCCATGTGGCCATTGATCGATTCACCGGCGAAATTATCGATCAACAGCTCGAGCCGTACAACAACTGAAACTCTGTCGCAACTTTTATGAAAAGCCCCTTGAAACCTCTTCTACTCCTACTCCTCAGCACCATTCCCTCTTTTTCAGAGCCGCCCGCAAAAGAACTGACGCCTCAACCCCCGTTCGTCGCTCCGGTTCCGGAAAATGCCTCGTGGACACTGATCCTTCGCGCTCCCGATGAAATCAAGGATCCCCAAAAAAACAGACCGATTCCCAAAGGATTACTGGGACTGACGATCTCCCAAGTCAACACAGCCAAAACCGGAAAACTCAAGTACGATAACGTAACGTTCGCGGACGGAAAGAGTTCCGAATATTGGTACCTCGATAACTCCATTTTCCTTACCCAGCAAGGGGGCAAAGCGGGAGCCACTCAGATCACGGGGGATTGGAATCTGAACAGCCCCACGATCCCGAGCGGATTTGCTGGAACGCAATGGATCCAGTTGAAAAATTACGATCGGGTTGTGATGTTTAACAAACAGAGTTGCTTCCACTATCAACTCCGGGTCGATGGAGATATCACCACGGAAGCTTGGATCGATGTAAAAACCAACCTCCCTGCAGGCTATCGGGTGGATGGTAATTACTATGTGTACGAGTTTGGAGCTCCTCCCTCCTCCGCACTCTCGCTCCCCCCCCTCCTGCAAGAGACCTTGGATTCGTTCAAAAAAGATCTCGAATACAAAAAGCAGCTTGAGAAAGATTTACAGTGATCCCATTGATCGCGAAAAGAACGGCGTCTTACCGAATCTTCCAATCCTTTATTTGTAACATTCACTCTACAAGTAGAACTTATCGTTCGTTGATATTAAGGGGATTCAACGGTATCTATTAACACCACAAAATGCTCTTTCTCATGAACACCTCACCCCATTCCTCCTTGGATCGCTTCATGTCAGGAATCCCTTGCTCTCTCATCAAAAAAAAGCCTCCAATCCAGCTCGGGATTTTGGTTCTTGCGCTGAGTTTTCTTCCGACCGTTCTTCAGGCCAACCCGGCCACTCCGACCGCCACTGACGAAACTCTCACCATCACCACCGATCATCCCGACGCCATTTATCATGTAGGGGAAAAAGTCACGTTTACCGTACGGCTCTTAAAGCAAAACAAACCGGCTTCAGAAGGAAATCTCCAATGGAAACTCTCCAAGGATGGGGTTGCTCCCTTTCAAAACGGAAGTCTCGATTTTAAAAATGGGGAAGCCGTCATCACCGGACAGTTGGAGGAGCCTGGATTTTTGCAATGTCAGATCACCACGACGCTCAATCAAAAAAACACCTCCATGTTGGCCTCTGCCGCGATTGATCCCTTATTAATCAAGCCGAGCCTTCCTCCTCCTGATGATTTTGACACCTTTTGGAATGCTCAAAAAGCGGCTCTCGCTAAAATTCCGATTAATCCCCAACTGACCCCAGTCCCTTCGGAACAGCCGGATGTCGAACTCTTTGATCTTCATGCCGACTGCGTCGGAGTTTCCATCTCCGCCTATTACGCCCGCCCCAAAGGAGCAAAACCAAAAAGCCTTCCCGGACATCTCATTGTCCAAGGCGCGGGAGTTCGCTCCTCCAATGCAGGGCAGGCAACGGGATGGGCCAAAGCAGGAACCGGAACATTGACGGTGGAAATGAATGCCCACGGAATTCCAAACGGCAAACCGAAGGAATTCTATGAGGCCCTGGCCAAAGGTGAGTTGAGCGATTATCGAATCCGAGGAAGAGAATCCCGGGAGACCGTTTATTTCCTCGGAATGTACTTACGCGTCCTAAGAGCCCTCGATTTTTTAGCTTCTCAACCGGAGTGGGACGGACAAACGTTGATCATTCAAGGAGGAAGTCAAGGAGGCGCCCAAGCCATGGCAGGAGCGGCTCTCGATCCCCGGGTGACTTTTTTTGCCGCAGTCGTTCCCGCTTTGTGCGAGCATTCCGGGATGAAAGTCCAGAGAGCCGTCGGATGGCCCAAACTGGTTCCTCTCGATGCAAGCGGCGCTCCCAATCCTCAAGTATTGGAAACTGCCCGCTACTTTGACTCCGTCAATTTTGCCACTCGAATTCAAGCGCCTGGCTATTTCGGAGTCGGCTTCATCGATCTCACCTGCCCTCCAACAACAGTCTATTCCGCCTACAACCGCATTTCGACGAAAAAAGAAATTTTCAATGATATCAAAGGCGGGCATAATATTGATATCAAAGTCTGGGGAGAGATCCGTCGCCTCATCCTTGAGCATATCGCCAGCAAAAAAATACCAACCAACCACTAAACCATCGGAAATTCATGAACCTACGATCAATCTTATTTTTTGCCATGGTGCTCTTTGGAGGATTCCTCCGCGCCGAAACTAAATATACCGACGACTTTGAAAAAGCGACGGTCGATGGAGGAACGATCAAATCCATCCTCGAGTGGAAAAATGTCGTCAACAGCCAAGTTCTCTCCCTTGAAGGAGATCCGGAAGGATTGAACACCGGAAAAGCCCTGAAACTCTCCATGGGAAGAATCTATACGACCTTTGCCCCCATTGAGCTAAAGGAAAATGAAACGCTCAAGCTGACGTTTCAATTTCGCTACGCAACACAGCCGAAAGATTCCTTCAGCATGTTTCGAATCGGACTCTATCATGATGAACATGGAAAACCGACAGATGGCCTCTCAAAAGGGTATTGGATCATGACCAATCCGGGATCTCCTCAATCACAAGGTCTCTTGATTTCCGAACAGGGAACTGATGGAGCGTTGGGAGGCGGCACGGATCTCGTCCATTTAGGAAAATCAATTCCATCCGATGATTTTCAAACCAAGCCTCATAAGATAACCTTCTCTGCAACAAGACTTGCGGGCGACTCCGGCGTTGAAGTCTCCTACCAAGTCGATGACGATTCGGTTAATTCCCGAGTAGACAATCGCCCTCCCTTTACCACCACATTCAATAACCTCGGCATCAATATCTCAGATGCAGAGGCCGGTACTTTTGTCCTCATTGACAATGTCACACTTTCTGTAGAAACAGCGGGAACGAATTAATCGTCAAAAAAACGACCATTCAACGATCGAAGCGCCCTATGAAGAAACTCATACTCAACCTATTGGCACTCTCTCTCTCCGTGGGAAGCCTTCATGCAGAAGCCAAATATACGGATGCGTTTGAACTCGCCACCGTCGAGCGCGAAATTGTCAAATCGGTCCTCGATTGGAAAGTCAGGGAGGCGTCGCAAGTTTTGTCTGTGGAGTCCGATCCGAGCGGAATCAACAATGGCAAAGCTCTCATGATGGGGCCTGGGTTGGTCTACGCAAGCTTCTCTCCCATCGGACTATTTCAGGAGAATGAGACCATCAAAATTACCTTTCAATTCCGATGCACGAGTCAGCCGGCAGATGCCTTCAACGCGTTTCGCGTCGGACTTTACAATGATACTTCGGGAACGCCAGTCGATGGACATGCCAAAGGATACTTATTTGCGACGAATCCTGGATCCACCCAAGCCAATGGAATGCTTTTCTACGAGCGGGGCGAAGATGTCTCACTCTCCGGTGGAAACGATTGCACGCTTCTGGGAAAATGGTTCGCCTCCGACGATTATCGAGACAAACCGCACAAGATTATTCTTTTGATCCGACGCCTTGCTGGAGACTCCGGGGTTGAAGTCTCCTATCAACTCGATGATAACCCCTCCTCTCTTCGCATCAGCAATACAGACGCCATTACCACCTTTAATTGCCTGACCTTTAATATGACTGATCGGAGTCCCAGTAATCGCGTCCTCATCGATAACATCGTGATCTCCTCTGAAACGGTCGCGAATTAAAGCCGCTCCTGTCGCGAGAGATCAAATCCGATCCTTATGAATCAACTGACCTTAAACGGCGCATGGAAATTGCGCTGGAGCGATGGGCAACGCGGCCGCCCCGCTTATGCTGAATTGGAAAACGATGACGAGGCCCGTTACATCGACGCCGTCGTCCCCGGAGAAGTCCACCTCGATCTTCTGAAGGCCGGCCTGATCCCCGATCCTCACGTCTTCGCGCAAGCAAAGAACAGCCGCTGGGTAGAAGATTGTGTCTGGAGTTATCGCCGTTTTTTTGAAGCTCCGGAGGAAGCGCTGAACGGACGCACCTGGCTTCACTTTGAAACACTCGATCTCGCTGCAAAGATTGTCCTGAATGGAGAGACGATTGCGACCCATCAAAACACCTTTTACCCCTGCCGCGTTGAAGTGACCGGAAAACTGCGAAAAGGAAAAAACCTTTTGACGGTGCATGTCGAATCCGGTCTCCTCGCCGTCTCGGAAAAACCGCACGAAGGATATCTCCTGGGTGGCGGGTTCGATCAAAAACTTCACAAACGTCACTGGCAGCGCAAAACCCAAAGTCAGTTTTCCTGGGATTGGTCTCCACGCTTCATTAACGTCGGCATCAGCGGCGATGTCACCCTCGAGTGGTCGCAACAGCCGGTACGTCTCGATCAATTTGTCGCCTTGGTCGACCTCTCACCCTCGCTCGATCAGGGCGTCGTGCGCGGACGTTTTTTTATGGAGAAACTCCATGAGACTCCTTCCAAGCTCTCCATCGCCCTCACTCTCCCCGATCAAAAGCTCCGTGTCGAAAAGGCAATTGAACTCAACGAGGGACTCCATTGTTACGAAGTGACTCTGGAGATTAAAAACCCGGAACTTTGGTGGCCAATTCATCATGGCCCTCAGACCCTTTATTCGTTGAAAGCCGAGATCTTGATCGATGGCAAGCCTCTCGAAACCGAAGAAAGACGAATCGGTTTTCGCCGGGTTGTCGTCAATCAGGATCCGCACCCCACTTCGGGACGCTATTATTTTTTTGAAATCAACAATCGCCCCATTTTCCTCAAGGGAGCCAACATCGTCCCCTCCGAAATTATTTTTGCCCGTCTGAACAAAACCCGCTACGAGGGCTTGGTAAACGGTGCAATTGAAGCGAACTTCAATTTTCTCCGCGTCTGGGGCGGCGGCATTTACGAAAGCGAAGATTTTTATAACCTCTGCGATGAGAAGGGGATCTTGGTCTGGCAGGAATTTGTCTACGCTTGCGGGAAATATCCACTGAATGACGAAGCCTTTTATCTCGATGCCAAGAAGGAAGCGATTTATCAAATCCGACGTCTGGCCCATCGCACCAGCTTGATTGCCTGGTGTGGGAATAATGAGATCGACATGTTTGATGCGTGGGCCATTTCCGAACAAGGAGTGATCCACCCCGAACAGCCGTTTTTCCATTTCACCCTGCCGCGAATTTTTCGAGAGGAAAATCCCTCCCGATTCTATCAGCCGAGCTCCCCTTACTCGCCCGATCATCTTCCCGCCAATCAAGATGACGTCGGCGATCAACATGCCTGGTCAATCGGCTTCTACGATGTCGATTTTTACAAATATCGACCGATGATCTGTCGATTTCCCAACGAAGCCGGATTTCTCGGACCGACGACGCTCCCCACCATGATGAAATGTCTTCCTCCTGGCCAAGAGCAAATCCAATCCCACGCATGGCAATTCCATGATAACTCAGTCGATAGTTGGGCCGCCGCAAGCCCCGTCGATCGGATTACCGAAGAATGGTTGGGACGCAATATCCGCAAGATGAGCGTAGAAGAATTCGCTTATTGGGGTGGACTTCTCCAGTGCGAAGCGCTCCGTGAATTCATCGAAGCCTTCCGTCATAAAATGTTCAGTAGTTCCTGCGCCTGCTTTTGGATGTTCAACGATTGCTGGCCTGCGACTCGCAGCTGGACCATTCTCGACTATTACCTTCGCAAAACTCCAAGCTTCTACTCCGTCAAACGCTCGTTCAATCCTCTTCACCTCGTCATCGCTCAGGAAGCGGAAACAATCCATATTTATGGAGTCAACGAGACACAGACGCCTATCGAAGCTCAACTTCACTATGGCGTCTTTCAACTCGAAGGGACTTATCCCTTGGACCAGACTAAACCGGTGACCGTCAAGCCGAACGCCTCGACGATCCTCGCCTCATTTCCCGCAAGCGCGATGGAAGGAAATCGCTCCGCCTTTGCGCTCTTGAAAGCGGAGGGACGTCTCCTCGCACGAAATCGGTTCCTCATTAAAAAATTCCGTGAGCTTCAGTGGCCTGAAGCAACCGTGGAGGTCAAAGTCCTCAATGGCACTGCGCATTTCAAAAGTGAAACCTTTGTCTGGGGGATCTGTCTCGACTTGAGTGGAGAAACTCCGTTGGCTGACAATTTCTTCGATCTCTATCCCGGAATGGAATATCAAATCCCCTGGCCTCACGCCGAACCTCCCAAGATTCTAAAGACTGGCAACTCCGCTCCACTGCCAATTGATCTTCGATGATTAAATTTGCGATTCATTCGAGTCTTTAAGAGTAATGGTAGGGACGCCTCTCCGCAGGCGTCCGCCGCCAAACACGGACCGCTCGGAGATCGGTCCCTACCAGATTCAGAGATCTTTACTCTACAGATAGAATGAAGAATCCATTGTCAACCGCTTCAACTATTCTAGATTAAAATCAATGCTGACTCTCAAGTCTCTTGTTCGAATTGGGATCCTGCTCCTGCTCCTCACCCAACGTCAGACTTTCGGAAATGTCACCGTCTCCGCGATCATTTCAGATCACATGGTGCTTCAAAAATCAAAGCACGCTCGGCTTTGGGGAAAAGCCGATCCTGATGAAACGGTGAAGGTCTCCCTTGCCTCGCTCTCCGCTCAAGTGGTAACAGCCGCCAACGGACGCTGGCAGGTCGAACTCGACACCAGCGGAATCGATCAAGGCCCGTTTGACTTGATCATTGAAGGAAAAAACAAACTACTCATCACCGATGTCCTGATCGGCGATGTTTGGCTCTGCTCCGGACAATCCAACATGGAATTTTCATTAGGAGCAGACGCCAATGCACACGAAGAAATCCCTCAATCCGCCAATCCAAAGCTCCGCCATTTTAACCTCGCCAATCATGCTTCACCAAAGCTCGAAGAAGACTGTCAGGGAGCTTGGGAAGTCGCCACTCCCACTACCGTCTCGCGATTCTCTGCCGTCGGTTATTATTTTGGAAAAGAGATTCAAAAAGGCGCCAATCTTCCTGTCGGAATTCTTCTTTCCGCATGGGGAGGAACTCAGATCGAAGGATGGACGAGTGCCGAAGGCTTCGCCAAGCTTCCCGAACTAAGTGCCGGTCGTGAAAAACGACTCGCCGCACTGGTCGATTACGGAAAAAAAATCGATGATTTCGCCATCGCTTATCGAAAATGGGAAACCCAATTTTCTCGCCAGGATCAAGGAGCCGCCGCGACCGTTTCCGATCTGAACGCTCCTGATTCGGAATGGAAGCAGGTGACCTTTCCCGGAAAGGTTTCAGTCGCCGGATTTCCTGACACTGGAACTATTTGGCTCAAAAGAAAAATCATCGTTCCGCCGGCTGCCGTGGGCAAAGCCGTAAAAATCGATTTGGGAGTTCCTCATGATTTTGAAAGCATTTATTGGAATGGCGAAAAGACTGGAGAAACCACGCTCGAATCACTTCCAAAAATGACTGCAGCACATCACTATGAAATTCCCTCGCGCCTCGTTAAATCCGGAGAAAACATCCTCGCCGTCCGTCTTTTCAATGCCACCGGAAATTCAGGAATTTTGGAAAAAATGACCATCACCTTTGCTCCCCCCTCTGGCCGTCTTTCCCTCATCGGTCCATGGCAAGCAAAGCTCGAATCCGAACTCCCCCCTCTCACCGAAGAAGCACGCAAAGCCATGCCCTCCTTCCCCACCGCCCCCATCCCCATTCAGTATAACCCCAGTTTTCTCTATAACGGAATGATCCATCCAATCCTTCCCTTTGCCATTCAAGGAGCCGTCTGGTATCAGGGGGAGGGCAACGCCAATCGGGCATTCCAATACCAAAAAGAGCTTCCGAATCTGATTCAAGATTGGCGTGAACATTGGGGCTACGAGTTTCCCTTCTATTTCTGTCAACTTCCCAACTTTATCGCTCCTACCAAAAATACCTGGGCGGAACTTCGCGAAGCGCAATCAATGGCTCTCTCCGTTCCGAATACAGGACAAGCCGTCCTGATTGATCTCGGAGATCCAAACAATATCCATCCTCGAAATAAAAAGGAGGTCGGCTTTCGAATGGCCCTAGTCGCTCTCGCCAAAACTTATAAGAAGGAGATTCCGTATTCCGGTCCCGTCTTTGAATCCATGAAAGTCGAAGGCGACAAAATTCGTGTGACCCTTCAATTTACCGAATCGGGATTAATCACAAAACCCGCGAATAGTACTCTGGAAGGATTTGTCATTTGCGGAGAAAATCACCAATGGGTTCCCGCTGAAGCAAAGATTGATGGTTCAACCGTTCTCGTCTCTTCCCCCACCGTCCCAAATCCGATCGCCCTTCGCTACGGATGGGCTGATAATCCAACCTGCAATCTCTACAACGGCGCCGGGTTTCCTACCGCCCCTTTTCGTACCGATAAACTCCCCGGCTCCACGGAAGCAGCGAAATTTTAGCAGGGGAAATACCACGCCACAAAAGATCAAAGCTACATCGATTTTATGAATCAAACCACAGCCGCTCCATCCTCCGTTCCACTTCCCTCCCCTCGAGTCAGTCGATTCGAAAGCATGGGCTACGGACTCTTCATGCACTGGGGACTCTACTCGCTCCTCGGCGAAGGCGAATGGGCGCAACATCTCAAGCCCGTTTCCCTCGATCAGTACACGCCACTCTTCAATCAATTTACCGCCCGTGGATTCAATGCCACTCAATGGACAAACCTCGCGAAGGATTCCGGAATGCGCTACATCGCGCTCACCACTCGTCACCATGAAGGATTCTCTCTGTATGACACCCGGGGCCTTCATCAATACGATGCCCCCCATTCTCCAGCGAAAAGAGATCTCGTTGAGGAACTAACCACCGCCTGTAACAAAGCTGGACTCTCTCCCTTTTTCTACCATACCACCATGGACTGGCACTGGCGTGGAAAGAAAACCTGGGATCTCTCCCTCGAGGAATTTAACGAATATTTGGACTATCTCTACGAATCAGTCAAAATTCTTTGCACCCAATATGGAGTCTTGGGAGGTCTTTGGTTTGATGGGAATTGGTGTCGCCCTGAGCTCGATTGGAAGCTCGATCGACTCTACCGCATGATTCGTCAATACCAACCGGAAGCGATGATTATTAATAACACCGGAATTCATTGTCCGGGAGTGATCGAGCACCCCGAGATCGACAGTGTCACCTACGAAAACCAGATGGCAAACCCGATGGATCGAAAAGGCCACACAAAATATGTCGCCGGTGAAATGTGTCAGACTTTAAATTCTCACTGGGGCCGGGGACATTCGGATTTCACCTACAAGTCACCCTCTGAAGTGATCGAGTTTTTCTGTCGCTGTCGTAAGGTCGGTTCCAACTATCTCTTAAATATCGGACCCGAGGCGGACGGCAGCATTCCAGAGATGGAATCCGCCATCGTGAAGTCCGTTGGGCGATGGATTCGACTTTATGAAAAAGCGCTCTACTCCGGAAGGCCGGTTCGCGGCGTGGAATGCTCGGGGCGCGATTTTATTCTCGAATCCGAAGGCAAAACTTATTATTTCGCACACGATCTTTCAGTGGCCGGCCACACAAACCTCACCTTCTTCACCGGAGGACGAGGATGTCGCTCACTCTCCGGACTGCATCGAAAAATTCGATCCGTGAACTGGGTCGATAATTCGGAGAGCCTGCGTTTCCTCCAAGGAGAAAAAGAGGGCCTGGCAACCCTCGAGCTCACTCCGTATCCTTCTGGCGTACAAACCGTCGTCCGCGTGGCGCAGATTCATTTTGAACCCTAGAAACGAATTCAATACTCACTTGGATTCAAATCAAAACTTCGTCTGAATCCCCAAATCCAACTGGTGCGAACAAGACTCCAAGTTCACGCGGGCTTCATAGCCAAAGTTGAGAGTCGTTGTTTCGCTCAATCTGAGTTGGAGGGTTGCTCCCGGGATGATCATCTCTTGTCCGGCTCCTTCCGGATGCACCGTAAAGGCATCGCCTCCTGCGGCAAACTGTGCGCGAATATCGTTCGGCTTCTCCCACTGATGAGATCCCATCAATCTTAATTCCGGGATCCATTTCCAGCCATTGTAATTAAACGGGCGGCTCACTCTCATTCCGGCACCTGTCTCCGCAGAGGCTCCCGATTGAGAATCAAGATTGAGTCTCGCCGCCGATCCTCTCTCATTGTACTTCTCAATCCATTGATACCCGTAGTCTAGTTTCGCAATCGGTCCCCAAACCCATTCATCCGTGTGAAAATCAATTCCTCCGACG
>CAZKRU010000002.1:0-114067 GCA_964555235.1 uncultured Verrucomicrobiota bacterium | reverse complement strand
CAGCTCTTGCTTCGAGAAAGAGACTTCCCCGGTTCAACAGCATCCCATAAACCACCCCAAAACAGCAGACCCACACCATTCGAATTAATCTTTCCCGAGTCATTTCTTTTTTCACCCAACGCCCCATGGGTCGGTCTACCCAATACGTCATCAGTTGTGCAATCCCCACCACCGCACCTAAAGAAATCAGAAAGGAGGCCCATCCGGACCCGATTCGCTCCATCAATCCTCTCTGAATCCAAAGCCCCAGATCATTGTGAATCAAGTATAGCGCATAAGAAATAGACCCCAGCCAGATCAGCGGTTTAACACAGAGAACGGTTAATAGCCCCATCTCCATTAAGAAAAACACCCCCGTTCCTACGAGTACATATTGAGTTTGTTCCGCCCAGACCGCCCCCCCTATCGCCAAAATCAATCCGACTACGCGAAATCGACTAATTCCTTCCTCTCTAAAGCTTCGAAATAAAACCCCAATCACAAAAAAGGGCGCATAGAGAATGAATTGCTGCATCCATGCCTGTGGAAATACTCCACTACCCCACTCTGCTTGGATCAATAGTGCCAGTGCAACGATCGAGAAACAAATACGATCCATCCATTGAATCAGCCCTAGCGAGTGAACGAACACCATGAATACGTAGAAGACCAATTCCACTTGAAGCGTCCAAATCACTCCGGTAACGAGCGGAACTCCCAAAAATTCCGGAACCATGGCTAGGTTTGCCATTACTTCGAACCAAGGAAACCGTATGAAGGTAAAATCTTCCGGATGCTCCATCACCCGCAGCCCGTACATAATCAGCACTGATACTAAATAAACCGGCAAGAGTCTTGCCGCTCGAGAAACCACAAATGCGAATGGGTCTTCGCAGCGACGAATCGTCATGAGAATGACATACCCACTAATGATAAAAAACAGTCGAAATGCCAACCCCGCATCAAAACCGCTCAAAATTCCATTACAAATGCGATCTCCCTCCAAGACATCCGGGCACAAATGAGCCAAGACCACGCTCAATGCTGCCCACCCTCGAAATACATCCAACTCGAGAATTCTCGAAAAACGATTCGTCTTTTCGACGCTTAAATCCATCATCGAACCTGGCCTCCATCAACGATCAAACAGGCTCCCGTGATAAAGGAAGCACGATTCGAGGAAAGAAAGAGGGTCGCATCCGCAATCTCTTCAACACTTCCAAAACGCTGAAGCGCTACTTCCCGTTTGAGCATCGCTCGTACTGCTTTCAAATTCTTCTGTTGCTTAAGATCCCAAGTACCCCCTTTAAAGTAAATATTCCCAGGCGCCACCAAATTGATGCGAATTCCATCTCCCGCCAGCTCACGGGACATGCTTTTGGCCCAATGACTCAACGCCGCCTTCGCGGCGCCGTATGCTGCTGGAGCCCCCAACGCGTGGAGCCCCGCAATCGAACCGATCACTGTGACCGTAGCCTTTTTTGCTCGGCAAAGTGCCGGATGAAATAACCGCAGAGTTTCTGCTGCCGAAAAAAGATTCAATTGAAACACTCGAATCCACTCCCCTTCATCTGCTTGAAGTCCTGGACAACTTTTACCAGATCCGAGATTAAGAACCAACACATCCAGGCCGTTTCCAGAAAATTCTTTCACCAGCTGATGTCGCGCACTCTGATGGGTCAAATCGCCTTTAAAAAATTTCGCCTTCCCCGCCAAGGATTTGGCTTCACGGCGCACTTCCTGAAGTGCCGAAAGGCTGCGACCGGTCACTACTACCTCTGCTCCCTCCCGAAGAAATCCCAAGGCGATTCCACGCCCGATTCCTCGACTTGACCCCGTAATCAAAACCCGTTTCCCTTTTAATTCGAGATCCATCCGGCCTCCTTCAACCATATTTGGAGTTGTCGCTGATATTTTTCAGCTGTTTTTAAATCGTCCTCGCCACGGGCTCCTTGCAAAATCCAAATCCCTGAATAGCCCACTTCTTTCAAAAGCCTCAGTACTTGGGGGATATCCACATCCCCCGTTCCAAAAGGAACCGTTCCCCCCCCGAGTTTCCGATCCTTGATATGAACATTATTAATCCACGCCCCATAGGCATCCATCTCTTCCTTCGGATCAAAGCCAAGTGAAGCACTGTTTCCTGAATCGTAATTGGCCTTGAGTTGAGGATGCGCGATTCGATCCAAAAGTCCTCGGAACCGATCAGGTGAAAGCGAAGTTTCCAATCCAATCTCCAATTTTAACGACTCAGCTTGTTTTAATGCAGGCTCCAGAGCAGTCGCCAATTCATCCTCCTCTTCCCGTGAATGAATTGCCGACGCGTCGACACAGGGAATCTCCACTCCACCAACTCCGAGAAGAGCGGCCTGTTCCAATAGCCGCTTCATGATGTTCAGGTTCTTTTCACGAGTCACAGGTGACATTCGCACCAGCGGCGATTCCATAAAATAATCCGCACAGATAAAATCGACGCGTACTCCCGTGCGATTCACCATGTCACGAATTTCCTCAACCCCTGAAACGGTCCAAAGTGGATTTTGTTCAAACGGGGTTTCAAAAATCCACTCGATCGATGAAAGACCCAAACTCGCAGCACGTTCAAATTCTTCGCGCCATTCCTTCGCAGGAAATGCCTGAATTTTCCCATTGATAGGAGAAGATAATCGCCCCTGCATGATACCAATGATAGGCTGTAGGGGTTTAGGCGGTAGGCTGCAGGAAGAAATCGTCATAAAGTTTACCTATAGCCTACAGTCTATTTCCCTACCGCCTTCCCAAGGACTTCCACAAATTCAATCGGATTCCCCTCAGGATCAAACCCAAAGCAAACCTTCGCTCCACCATCCGCAGAAATCCGTGGTTCCGAAATAAATCGATGTCCGGCGACCCTTAATTTTTGATAAAGCGCCTCCACGTTTGCTACCGTCAATGCAAAATGCGTTGGCCCCAACTGCGTCAAAGACCGCTTCGGGATCACGTCCCCTTCGGATTGAGGATGATGAAATTTAAGCAGCTCCAAAAGAACTTCTCCCTCGGATCCCTTCATCTTCACTGTCGTCACACGAATCCCCGAAATACCCAACACCGTCTCCAAAAATTCCCCCGATTCTTCCATTCTCCGCGTTTCAACGAACCCAAGAAAATCGCGGTAGTACCCGAGAACTCGATCTAGATCTTGAACGACAATACCGAAATGGCGAATGATAAACATGGGGTCTATAGGCTTTTAGACTGTAGGCTTTAGGTCAGATCGCATCGACCGGATCAACGCCCCAAGAACCCTCTCGGTTTCGAGCATTTTCGAATCGCAACTAGAAATCTCCTTCGCTTCCACATATCCCAATCGCCCTGCTAGATCAAATTGATAATGAAGCTCTCGCAATGAACCAAAGGCGATTTCAAGAAAGCGTACATATTCAACCTGACTTTCACGAGCTGATCCTTCGACAATATTGGAAGGAACCGAAACCGCCGCTCGCCGCATCTGCGATGTCAGTCCATAAATTTCTTCCTTGGGAAACTCTTTTGTAAGTCGGTAGGTGAATAAGGCCACCTCATCCGCTAGCTCAAAAGCCCTCAATTTCTGATGATCCCTCATACTCCTACCGCCCACAGCCTAAAAGGCTACAGTCTCTAATAACCTCATCCAACACCTGCAACCCCTCCCGCAACCCTTCCTCCGTGATACAAAGGGGCGGCGCCAATTTAATCGATTCGCGCCCTGTGTGAACCATCAATAATCCCCGACGCATCGCTTCCTCACAAATCTCATCACACAATGACGCAAGCGGTTTCCCGGTCGGATCTTGAAAAATCAATGCCGCCAACAACCCAGTTCCCGTCACATATCGAATCTGTTGAGGATATTTCTTCCGAAGCTTTTCCAACTCCTGATGAAACACTTTCCCAAGAGTTTTCGAATTTTCGATGAACCCGTCCTCTAAAAGCGCTTGGAGATTCGCTAATCCCGCGGCACAGACCATCGGGTTCGCCGAGTGTGTTGAACTCATTGATCCGATGTCAGGTAGATCCAAGACTTCCGCGGATCCGAGAACGATGGAAAGTGGAAGACTTGACCCTGCGCCTTTTCCGCAACAGAGCAGATCCGGCTCAACTCCGTAGTGCATATACCCAAAGAGCTTTCCCGTTCTTCCAAATCCAGCCTGCATTTCATCAAAAGCAACCAACATCCCGTTCGCCTTGGCAAAACGGCAGAGTGCTTGCACAAATTCCGGAGGATAGAACCAAGCACCCCATCCTTGGAAGGTTTCCAACATGAAGCCGCACAAATCCTTTTGAGGATCTAATCCCTCTTTTTGGCAAAGCTCTCGAAGGCTCTTTTCAAAAAATCCGACAGGATCCTTGATCGCCTCTTCACGCCAGGGATATGGAAATGGGAGATGAAAGATATTCGGATCCAATGTCCCGATCCACTCTTTTTGTGCAGGATTATAACTCATCATCTGAGCGCCAAGCGTGCGACCATGCCAATTTCCCTCAAACGCAATCACTCCTCCACGACGTTTCCCGATCTTGCGTCCCTGCATTCTCATCAGCTTAAAGGCGCACTCGGTGACTTCAGTTCCTGCAGAAAGTAAAAAAGCTTTCTCAAATTGTTTCGGCGTCTTTTCGATCAGATATCGAATATAGTCTGCCCGAATTTTTGTCGCATAGGTGTATGTGTGAAGCAATGGCTTGTCTAATTGCTCCTGAATCGCCTTTCGAATCCGAAGATTCCCATGTCCCGCATTCGTGACAAAAATCGTGGAAGTAAAATCAATCCAAGTATTTCCCCAAGCATCATGAACTTGAAACCCCTCCGCTCGATCCCAAACCACGGGCATCTGCCCATGCATCGAGCGAGATTCGTACTTGTATAAATCCTCAAAAATTGGAATGGATTCTGGAACTGGAATCGCTGTCTGAATCCGACGGTGCTTCGTGTGTACCTGAGGCACCTGTTTCGGTTCGTGTGAAAATCCGTGACCTGCCATCGTTTTGCTCCATTAAAATCTTAAAACGCCCAATTTTCGAAAAACCAACTCGGGCGTCCGATTGGTTTCCTTTACGAATTCCATATAGGCCTGATATGACCCATCGTATTCCGTTCCTGGCTTGCAATCATCCATCACCACAATCCCCCCCGGACTCATGATCGGAACAATTCCATTCAGCGTATTTTTTGCGGGATTGTAAATATCGACATCCAATAAACAAAAGGCGATGGGCCCCAATGCCGAAAAATCAAAGTGGTTCGCATCCCCTTGGATTGCTCGGACAGAAACCTGGTTTCGAAGCATTGTCTCGTCAAACCAGGTTTTCTTGTTGGCTCGAAACCCATGTAAAAATTCCACACCCTTTTTTCGCTTTTTCTTTTCGAATCGAATATCCTCGGCAGTAAATCCACTAAACGTATCCAAACAGATGTATTCCTTCTCAATTCCAAGATCTTTCATGAATTTTTGGAGAAATACCGTCGTGTTCCCACCCGCACAGCCAACTTCAAGGATAATTCCCGGGATCTCTCGAACCTGCTCAATCTGATTCATGAGCACCCTCAACTGAGCGGGGCTAAAATTATAATTGTATTTATGAAATAACTGTTCCCGCCAAGGTGTATGGGCCTGAATTTCCTTTTTTACCCCTTTCCACCACGGTTTCAACGCCTGCACCTGCTCGCGCGCTTTCCTCACCATCCACTTCATGCTGCTCCCTCCAATTCCCGCCTGAGTAAGCGATGATACGGCTGCGGATTTCTTTCCAACTCGAATTCCAGTCGATCAAAATCCTCGGGCAAATCAACCTCCGCCGCATAAGGAGTCACGCATGCCATCATTTGGGGTCCATACAAGGCACGGGCTTCTCGAACAAACAAGGTTCTGAGAATATCAATGTACCCATTCGGTTGGTAGGCTTTAGGGAAAGTTTGACGAGGAAGATTGTAATATTCGGGACGTGGGTCGTCCGGGAAAAATCCAGTAAAATATCCATCGACCACTTGCAACATTTTATGAGGGGATTCGGGGAGCTCGTGACCCGAGCGAACGCTTGTTGCGCTTGGAGTTTTTTGAAGTCCTTCGATCGCCTCGGCCATGAGTATTGGATCACGAAATGGTGTTGTAGGCCGCAATTGAACCACCAGCTCGGGCGCCCCCTCATTCTGATCAGCCCAATCCAAAAAATGCTCCACATATTCCAAATCCGTCGAGCGATCTCCCGCAATCGGGGCCGGCCGTCGAAATGGCGCTTCAGCACCATAGCGCTCACAAATTGAGGCAATTTCATCAGAATCTGTTGTCACCACCACTCGATCAATGGCGGAGCAAAGTTTTGCTGCCACCACCGAGTACGCAATCAAAGGATGTCCGCCCAAAAGACGGATGTTTTTTCCTGGAACTCCTTTGGAGCCTCCTCGCGCTGGAATCAACGCACAAACCTTCATCACTTTACCCGTTCGTATTCCAGATAAACGAGATTTGCCCATCCCTGTTTTTCAAGATGTTGGGAAAAATGAGATTCAAGGGATGCATCCAGCCATGTCGCCATCGTTCCATTTCCGCAAGGTTTTCCCTGCTCCATCCATCGCATCATATTTCCAAGATCGAAGCACTGCTGATAAAAAGTTCTCATCACACGAAACCCCGCCGCCTCTCCCATGATTCGGAGCGATTTTTCTGTAAAATACCAGAGGTGTGCCGTGCGATAATAAAACTCCTCAAACCCTTTCGGCTTCAGCTGGAACAACAGCTCGTTCCGGTTGTCCGTAGAAACAATCAGTCGACCTCCCGGCTTGAGACACTCCCGGATCTGACGGAGAAATTCGATCGGATTCTCAACATGCTCAATCGCATCAAAACTGACCGCCCGATCCAAGGTTCCAGGGCGCGATCTCATCACCTCTTCCGCCCATTGAAACCCCTGATGACCTTTGTTGCGTAAGGCCTGAGCAAAATCGGGATTCGGCTCCACTCCAACCGTCTCCGAAGCAATTCCCCGAAGCAAATCCAGAAAAACTCCCCCTCCACATCCAAAATCGCCAACGACTTTCCCACGATAATCATGAAGATCGAGACGGGTTAACTTTTCCTTTTGAATCCCATCATGTAAGCGATAGTATTCCTGAATTTCGTTGGAAGCATTGTACTGAGAGCGGTATTCAGCGGAGGCATAGAAGTCCTTCACCCGCTGAGGAAATGGACTCAAATAAGCGACATCACTCGCGGCATGATGACGAACCTCAAAGTCTTCCGAGCTCCAACGCCCCCAGGCTCCATCACGAATTTTCCCCCGGTAAATCACCGGATCATTGGAAGACTGCAGTTCTGAAATCATCGAGAGAAATCAGCTTAAAATTACTCGTGCCAGTAGCGAAGTTTTTTCGCGACCGCCTTCTCGCCTTCCGTAATCCGCTTTTCGCCATCCCCCAAAGCACTCGGAATCTTACGAATCGTCGAAACCATCTGCTGCAATCCCGGACGTTCTAGCGAAGCCGCTTGATCGCTTCCGTACATCGCACGGTCCAATGTAATATGACGCTCAATCGCCACAGCACCAAGTGCGGACGCAACCACCGAAGGCGAGACTGAAACCTCGTGCCCACTGTAACCCACCGGAATTTTGTAACGGTTCCGAAGCGTTTCGATACAGCGCAAATTCAGAATTTCATCCGGTGCTGGATATTCTGATACCGTATGCATCAGGACGACGGGCGCCCCGTGCTTTTTAAAAATCAACAAGGCCCGATCAATCTCCTCATACGTACACATCCCCGTGGAAAGATAGGTCTTCTTCTTTTCCTCAGCCACGGCCTCCAAAAACTCGGGATGCGTCGCCATGGCGGAAGCCACTTTGTTAAAAGGACAGTCAAATTGTCTCAACCATTTCTGACTCGGCACATCCCAGCAAGAGGCGGTCCAGTCAATTTTCAATTCTTTGCAATACCGGTCGATCTCACGATATTGATCCAAGCCGAACTCCAATCCTTCTTTTTGCTCACGCGTCGTGGTTCCCCACGGGCTCTTGCGTGGAGTCGCCAGCACGTCAGGCGGATAGACGACATCGATCGTTCGCTTTTGAAACTTCACCGCGTCACAACCGCTCTCTTTAGCCATCTGGATTAATTGCTTTGCAATCTCCAGATCACCATTGTG
Organism: uncultured Verrucomicrobiota bacterium; assembly: GCA_964555235.1. Lineage (GTDB taxonomy): Bacteria > Verrucomicrobiota > Verrucomicrobiia > Methylacidiphilales > CAMAQI01 > CAZKRU01. Next base: position 105,935 of record CAZKRU010000002.1, on the reverse strand, counting down.
ATTAATTCCGACTTCCGCGATAATGTAAACCGGTGTACTCATAAGTTCTTTCTTCTGGCAGTTTTTTGAAATTAGTCGAATGGAATCAATCGATCTATTTCAAGGCACTCGTATCAATCCAATCCCAATCGGATGATCCTTGTCATCTGGGGGTCCAACAATCTCTTCACTCTCGTAACGCCCTTTAATCTCCTCCCAAAATTTATAAACCTCCAGATGCGATGCCCCTTCCCGCTTCACAATGTCATGAAAGGCAATATACCCTCCGCTTCTGACCAACGGTCCATAAAGATTAAAGTCCTGCTTGACGGCGTGATAGCGGTGGTCTCCATCAATAAATAAGAAATCGATCGATCTTCCTTTCAATACGGATTTCACTTCGCCACAAGTCGATGGGAACTGGGAGTCCTTTCCAAAAAAACAGGTGCTTTGGGTTGGCTTTAATATTCTTCGAAGAAATTGCACCGCGCTTCGATTGTAAGCGTTCCTCTCCCCCCCCTCAAACAGGTCCAACGAGATGAGCAGCGCATCATCAGTTCCCGCGTATCCCCATAAAAGCAAGGTCCCTCCACGATAAGTTCCAATTTCACAAACAACGGATGGCTTCAACTTGGCAACTTTTTGGAATAACTGCTTAATTTCAAATCGGTTTTGTTTCGGTTTGATGGTTTTGTAATCGCCAAAACCCTGAAACTCCATCGGAACCCGCCAGCGCTCGTTCACGCACTCACTTTCCAATTTTCTCAGACTCCTTTTGGATCGTCGCTGGTCCCGGCGATCAAGAATTTTGTGAATCCTCTTGGAAACCTTGTCCCGCCAAGTGACCTTTGGAGCCCCCTGCATCTTCATGAAATGAGCATAATCCTCACGATACATGGACTGGAGTTTTTTCGAAGTGCCGATCTTACGCCGCTCCGTCGGCTGCTCCAAAACCTCAATGAGAGAGCGAATGGTCAGCTGAAAGGAGGAGATTCTCGGATTAGGATGTAAATTGGAAATTCCAGTCTCATAGGCCCATTCGGGCGGCGGCATCAAGACCGCTTTTTGCAACATCCACTTAAGATCTTCGTAGTCGGTGATCAGATCTGAACAGGAAGCCACCGCATCGGTTCTCCATGTTTTGATGGTTTTGTAATAAATTGCAGGCTTTTTCCACCACGCCATTTCCGCCCCTACCGAAGTATTGCCCGCAACCGCCACATCACAAAAATTCATCGCCCACGAGCTGTCCCGCTCTTCAATAAACTCGCAGTCCCACTTTTCCACAGAACGTCCTTCCGCCTTTCCTTGCATTAGTCGCTTGTATTCCCATGGGTGAAGTTTGCAAATGAGATTGAACTGATGCGCCTTGCAAGCTTCCATCACATGGGGAAAGTGCTCGGCTTTTCCATCATCCCTTCCTGGCATCCAAAGACAGATGGGAAAACGAGTGTCCAAGTGGTATTTTTGGCAAAAATCATTTTTTGTGCGAATACTCGATGTCCATCGATTTGTGATGGCTTCATTAAAAATATTTCCGGTAAAAAATATTCTTTTGCATTCGATCAGATCGGCTGCATCGCGTCTTTTAAAATATTCGATCACGTGCCACAGCGAAAATGGCCTCTGCAGCAGAAGATAATCACTTTTCCAGTACTTAAAGTCATCCAAAAGACATGCCATTTGAACTGACTTTGCACGTCCCATTCTTGCTGCATCAACTACCGCACCTTCCGCGCCATTCGGATCCTCCCCTGTATCAGTCACAAAAACTTCCGAACGAACGCTCAATACGATCTTCAAGATTTCCTCTCGTGACTTGATTTCAACCCCGATTTCCCTGAGACGATACAGCTCCTCCGCAGTATAATCGGTTTCGCTATTTAACCCGTAAGGTGGATCATTTGAAATCAGCAGCAAACTTCGAAAACCAATCCCCTTAAGGAGCTCGTGAAGATGAATTAATTTGTGATAGGATCCACCTCGGACACTGAACCACGCAAAGACAAAATCAAATTTTCCAGTTCCGTTCATCTTTTTCAAATTAAGCTCGTTACTAAAATCACTGCCCCTTAAATGAGATCTTCAAAATCACTTCTGCAATTTCCCTGACAACACCGTCGCCGCCTTTTGCTTTTAATACGATTTTTGAAATTCGCTTGATCTGTGAATGTGCATCTGAGGGACAAACCGGCCATCCCACGATCTTCATGGCGGCAAGATCGTTTAAATCATTACCAACATACATAATCTCTGAAAGTGATACCCTTAAATGTCGGCTATACTTGAGCAGCTCCCGACTTTTGTCACTTTTCCCCTGCAAAACCGGCATTCGGAGTTTTTTTGCTCTCGCCGTCACCACCGGATTTTTTTCTGTTGATAAAATCACCATTGGAATTTTTGCTTCACGCAACATCGAAACCCCAAGACCGTCACTCCGACTACACCAAACCGCTTCAGTCCCATCCTGAAAAACCAAAACGCGGTTGTCAGTCATGACCCCATCGAAATCAAATACAATCAATGCAGGGCGGTTTTTGGAATGAAATTTCATGAGTTCTTTCCGATTCGATCATTAAAATCCTTGATGAAAGATCGAAAATCCCCTCGTTTGACTTTGGGATTTCCGGACAGCACTCCTCTTCCTGCATGAAGAAAAATCACATTTCCTTCATCATCAAAAGATTTCCGCCACATCGCATTCTCCTCATTTGAAAACTCAGGATACCGCTCGGAAAATTTCTCGCGCCCATAAGGAATGCTGCCGTAGCGAAATTCCGAGAATTGTCCAAAATCATTTTGATCCAACCCATAGTTGACAGATAGAGGATGCCCAAAAAAATCCTCCTTCACTCCACATGACGCCGCAATATAAGAAGTTCCGCCACGACGAATTCCTTCCACGACAAATTGCTCACCCGCATCGAGCCATTGCTGAATTCGCTCCAATTCGGGAAACCGCTCAACTCCTGGAATTCGATAACCGTTTTTTTCGACCGGAAGCCAATCCACCGAAGCGGTTTGAAAAAAATCCCGGCGGTAAATCATTCCGCCACTAAAAGGGAAGATATGACGCTGCGTGAAGCTCGCCACCGGAACCGTTGGCTCCAATTTTCCAACTAGATAACTCAAAAAATCGCGCCGGTATCCCATCATGTCACTGTGACTAAAAAATACCATTTTCCCAGTTCCAAAATGGTGCCCCAACTGTGCGGCCAAAGCCGCCCCTTGAGAAGGTGCGATCCAGTGATCCGGACCAGAGTGTGTGCAGGGAACATCGGACAGAATTAAAATCCGACTAATTCCCGGCCCCTTCGGAAGCGCACAGTAGTGCTCAAGGCTTCCACTTGATTCCACTAAATAAAAATGCAGCTTAAGTCGTGTTTCAAGTCTTTTAAAATTCTCAACGACATCCGCAACAATTTCACACTGACGATGAGTTCCGATAATTACATCCACGTCCGCAGGATCACGACGTAGGTCTGCCTTTACCCAAATAGATCGAGGAAATCTCCAACGACTTTCAGACCTGAACAGCATATCGCGTCGAATTCGATGAATTCCAAACATTACAATGGACCTTGATTCGAGGACTTTTTCTTTCGAGAATTCAGGTCAGGAAATTTTTTCTTCCAAGAACTTCGCGCTTGCGGAGGGAGATCATTGGTATCTAAGCGCGGAACAGCTAACGCACTTGGAAGCATCTGAGAAACCCCGACTTTTGTCGTAAACCCAATCTTGCCTCCATTACTTTTCATGATACTTAAGGTCGCTTCGTTGTAGCTACCGTAAGGGTAGGCCATCGCCCATTCTCCGCCAATCAATGCCCCGTCCAGAGAACTTAAAAAATGACGAGTCGCCCTGATTTCATTTCGCTGTTCCGCTTCTGATAAATGCTCCAACCATTCATGTGCATTCCCATGCCCTCCCACGGCCATCCCATCCTGCAACATCAAATTTAGCTGTTCCCGATCAAGATACCATTCACGTGAGGCAACCCACTCCTCCAGGCCAACCACTTCCCTCCATAACTCATCAACCAGACGATTCCTGATTTGACGCGGCAATCGAAATTGTAGCACTCGTTTAAAAAAAGTCGTTTCCGCAGAGTCAAAGCGGTTTGTGATGGTGCAGCCTTGCTTCCATTCTCGCTTAATCCGCTTGGACCAGTCTGGAGCAACCTTACGAAATCCGCGCCACAGGTACTGCATTAACGCTTCTGAATTACTAACATGATCTAAAATTTGATGAATCTGATGGACGGGAAGCATTTTTCTTTCCGCCACTGCTTGTACAGGAGGGAAAAACCACCCGCTGATTCCACGCCGACGAAGCCTCGGAAACACGTGTAAATAATGATCTAATAACCCATCATCAAAGGTCAGAACCGCACATCGTCCCGGTAACACTCGCCCTTTTCGAAGTGATTGAAACACCTCTTCTTTGTCTGGGAATCGAAACCGCTCGGAGAGCCAGTCCAACTGTCGGTCAAATACCTCAAGATCCATCCCCTTAATTCGAGGGAATCGTCCTTCCGCCAACGGACGGACATAATGATACATGACGGTGAGAAGCATAAAATTAATTCGGTCGATCTTGATCCCCATCGGACCTTGTTAAAACCAGAGGCAGATGCCGCTGAGAATGACGACAAAGGACCGCTCCATTTAAAGGGGCTCCGGCGTGGTCGATCGGCTGGAAACGTGATGGAATTTCCTCGGTGACTTTCCCCGCCTCCAGCCATCCAAACTTCTCCAACACCCCTTCCAAGTGCGGATTCGTGTCGTAGTAATCTGCAAAAGCGGCTCCCGATTTGATTCCCACCTCATCTAGGTATTCGGTCATCTCATTGGTCTTTTTCAAGCCGATCCATTCGACCACGCGCACCACGGGAATTCCCAAAGGGGAGGCGATCTCGATTCGCCAGACAATCAGGCCCTGAGGAAAACCCCTCTCATCCATCAAGGCGCGCATTTCATATTGAAATCGGGGGTGCTCCAAATACCTCCACCGCAAATAGGTTGATCGTTTGTCGACAGAAATGGTTCCTTCAGATTCTGATTCCCAAAACGCATCCCACCGCTCTTCAGAAATTTCACTCCAAGCCACCCAATTCGGCGCATTACGACCAACGGGTTTGGAAATTTTCCACTCTTTTCCCGTAAGTCCGAATGGCTGAAGAAGATCCTCCCGGTAAAACCGAAAATACCGGGGAATCTTCGGAAGGGTTTGAAATCCCAAGCGCCCACAAATCGCCAAGGTGGTTGCTGGATTTGCCCCCAAAACTCCCACCCATGCATGACCTTGCTGAATCAGTTCACGCAGCAGCACCAATCCAACCCCTTTCGGTCGGTCCTGCTCCCGAACACTCCAAAGCGCCATCATCGATCCAGGAATTCGCTCCCCGGAAACTTGCATCGGAAGCGAAATCGTCCCCATCATTCCTAAAATTTTCCCCTCGGCGATTGCAATCAAAACACCTGGATCCTCTCCGGCGCCGGGCTTGCGATATTGCCAGCGAAAAAGTTCTTCATCTCTGGCCAAAATATGGTCTTTCCGCCAATGCACGTTTAAATATGCCTGAAGCAGAGGAACCTCATCGGACTTCGCCCAGCGGACGTTCATCAAAAGGCCTCGCCTCCCGCCATCAAGAGATTCGCTCCATTAATAAAGCGACTTTCCGGACTCGCAAGATACACCACGGCATCTGCGACCTCTTCTGCTGTGGCCAAACGGCGCATGGGATTGCGCATCGCCAGTGCACGACGGCGCGCATCAGGAACATCCTCCCATTGGTCCGTGATTACTGGTGACGGGGAAACGCTATTTACCGTGATTCCATCGCCCCCGAGTTCCACCGCCATACTTTTGGCGAGCCCCAACAACGCGCTCTTCGCTGCGACATACCCGCTCATCTGGACCGGAGGAACTCCTTGAATGTAAGACGAGAGCAGATTGACAATTCTTCCAAATCCCTCCCGACGCATTCCCGGAATTACCGCCTGTGAAAGCAAAAACGTCGATTTGACATAGTGATCCCAGTACCCTTGAAACTCCTCCCAGCTACTTTCCGAAAATTGCATGGGGGCAATTTTTGGGGATGCATTATTGACCAGTACATCCACGCGTCCAAATTCCTTAATCACCCTTTCATGGAGGGCCTGAACGGACTTCGCATCCGTCACATCCGCACCTACCGCGATGGCCTTTCCTCCTAATTTTCGAATATCATCCACGACACCGAGTGCCGCGTCCTCACGGCTACGGTAATTCACCACGACCCTCGCCCCTTTTTGGCCAAACGCCCTTGCGATCGCAGCACCCAATCCGCGACTCGATCCGGAAATCAATACAACGATCTCTTCCCACGTTCTCTCGGTTGTTCGATCCATTGCCATGACTTTACCCTCCCCTTCAATTAAACTTTCATTATTTTGATTCAAAACCTGAATCTCGACCACCAGTATTCCCATTCCTTCGGACTTGTGTTTGAGTTTCAAACGAAACGTCAGCGCATCCCCTACATAGGCAGGTGAAATGAACCGCGTGTTCTGGGATAACCAAAGCACCCCAGCTCCAGGGCAATCCATTCCAAAAATCTTTGAGAGAATGGAACAGATCCACATACCATGAACTACTCTCGAGCGGAATCCAAACCGACGAGCATAAGCATCGTCCAAGTGTAGAGGGTTTTGGTCGCCACTCAACCGGGCAAACGAGTCAACTTCTTCTCCGGTCACGTGATGCGAAAATTCGTAAATCGCACCAGCCTCAATCCGCTGAAACCGTAGGACTTCGATCGAGTTCACAGGGAAGTCTTTAAGTAATCCTCGATTCCTTCGATCGAGGTCAGCTCCAACATCGATTCCGTCGGAATTTGTACTCCAAACTCCATTTCCAGTGCCATCATCAACTCGAGGTGACCCAAGGAATCCCACTTGGAGAGCGTACCAAGCCCCGCATCATCGGGAATACCCGTTACTTCCAGACCAAAGGTTTTACCGATCACCGATTTTATTTTTTCTTTCATGACATTACTCACTCAACCGAATCCACCCCGGGAGGGAAGGAATCCTCGACCGCGTTAAATCAAAAACATATCGCTCGTCAGTTTCTCTGACAAATCCGTTTTGAGAGTAAAAATCCCGGCATGGTTCATTCTTCGATGTCGGAAGGTATTCCCCCAACACCTTCGTCACTCCCTCTCCCTGTAATCGTCGCATGAGCTCTTGCAAAAACACCTGTTCAATCCTCCGCCCCAGAATGCGACAGCTGATCATCAGGAGATCGATACGCGCTTCGACTCCATTTCGGCAAATTCGAGCGAGTCCGGTGATTCCTTGATCATCAAAACGATCCCGGAGCGAGAGAAGCGTCACTTCGTTCACTCCGCTCGACAAAAATGCCTCCCATTCCGCAGCAGAATATCGACGAGTCGTCAGATTAAACTGATTGGTTCGCTCTCCTAACTGCACGGCTCTTGGCAATAACGCGCGCGATAGCGGAAGAAGGGTCAGCACCTGTTCAAGGGAAACCAGATAGTCTTCAAACGTCCCGGCTTTCTTTTCGAGCTCACGGCGCTGTCGTTGCGTCTGGTAGTCCTGACCTCGCTTTTGGTCCTCGTGAGTCACTCCCCTTCGATAAACCGACTCCAGATCCCGCACCAACGAAAGCCGCAGCGCGGGATCAGCGGGCAGCTCTGGAACTTCGACCATCGGAAGCGCCTGCCTGACCCACTCCCGTTCCGCTGGATGATCATCCAGAAAAATAAAGCTGTCCACACCCAATCCCAATTCTTTCGAAAGCTCTTGTAGATTACTCGCCTTGTCCTGCCAGTTGATTCTCCAAGCAGCAAAGTGCTTAGATCGGATGACAAATCCAAGATGCTGATCCAATGTCTGTAACGCCTCAGATTCCTGATTTTTACTGCAGATCGCCAAAACAAATCCTGAATGATACGCTCTTAATAACCATTTTTGATATTCACGAAACGCCAAAGCAACGCCTTCCTCACCACACTGAAGCCGATCCCCTCCAACTTCCCCCAAGACGCCTCCCCACAGTGTCTGATCCAAATCCGTCACGATGACTTTTCGTGGGGCATTCAGCCGAACGGCAAAATGAAGCGCCACCGCTTCCGCCATCCATCCAAGACTCTCGGGCGTAAGCCTCATTCGAGCAAGAACCCAAAAACGGTCATCTCGGATCAATGCCGCCCCATGTTCTCGACAATACGAATCAAGATCGACGACCATGATCCGTTCAGATTTTTCCTCCAACTGGCGCACGGCTGTCTGCCATTTTTCAATCCGCCCCGCCCCGCGCACCTCAGATCTCGTTGAAAGAATTTGTCCGTTCGGCAGTCGGAGTGGCGTCCATTGTACAATCGTCAAAAATGCCCCGGGAATTCGAGCCAGAAGCCCCTCAAGTCCACACTCAAATTCCTGAAGTCGGGCCGACAGCAATCTATCAAATTCCTCCTCCGACATAAACGGCTGATCGTACAAGCTGGAAAACCAATCTTCGAAATCCGGAACCAAAACCACTTCGTCTGCGCCTACCTGGTAAAGCATGGAGCTCTCCTCCATAATCAGCTCCATCATCTGACCAAAAGGGCCCACTCTTGTCTCAAACATCAGTCCCCGACGAGAAAGCGCTTCGGTCAAAAGTGGGGCAAGCCACTCGACTTGAAAGGTTCCCATCACAAAAATCTTTCCTTTGGCAGTTTCGGGCCGCTCTGCAAACTCCTTTAATAAGGTCACTCCGATCGCCTTCCGATCTGAAACCTTGGAAAGCAACGTCATGGACTCAAGGACTCCACTAAATATTCCGCAATTCGTTGATTTCCCAGTGGATTCGCGTGCGTATCATAGGCCCAATAAAGCGACTCGCCCTGACGCGCATAGCGCATCAAGGTTGGCGTCGGATCCAGCCACTGTGCCCCTACTTGTTCCACACGCGTTCTGATAAAATTTCGAAACCGTTCAAAATCATATTTCCCTGCCAACACTTCTTCTCTTCGTTTGATCGCCTCCGCATTTCGAGGAGTCGCCTCTGCCAACAAAGGAACGTAAACTTCCTCTTTTCGTGGCATATACATCATCACCAGCTTTGCTTTACGTTGCGCCGCGAATCTCTGAATTTTTTGAAGGTCCTGCAAAAAAAGTTCCTCGTGAAATTCTCCCTTCCAATCCATCACCCCTCCAATCTGATTTTGGCGATCATAAAATCGAAGCTTTCCGAGCGGGTAAACCGTCGTCTTCCCTTCTAATTCAAAAGCGATTTCTGAGGCATTCTTCACGGATTTCCGCTCTTTTAAATAGGCGCACGTCGCAAAAGTAAACGGCATCAAATCGTTCCAACGCCAGCCCGACACCCGCTGCTTCTGCTTTTGAAGGGTAATCATTCCTCGAATTTCCGAATCCACCTTGCTTGCTTTTGCGTACTCGTACCCCGTCTGACTCAGGATGGTCATCGAAAATGCGACCAAAACTACTTCAGGACGGGCTTCAGGGACTTCCCGATCAAGGACTTGCGAAAACTGAAATAAGGTCCACCCATTGTTCGCCAAATTTAAAAGCCGCTTTCCCTTTTTTTGAGCCGCAAGCGAGGGCCATCCTTTCTCCGGATCCACTGCCGCAGCCATCGCATTCGAGTCGCCCGTCAAAATCCAATCGGGATGGTCCCAGGCCTTGCGCTCAAGATTGGGAAATCCACGATCATCCGTCACCATGCGATAGGAAAACTCCTGCGTGCTGAGAGTCACATTCAAGTTTGGAGCCACCATCATCCCCAATTCACGATGATCCACGGCCTCATTTTTGTGGGGGATCCGATACCCCGGACGGTCAAAGGTTTCATCCGAAAGACGGTCTTTCACCCATCCGGGCAACTGCAAGAGAAGCTCTATCGGAAGTCGCTTCGCCATCAAGAATGCGGCCCCTTCAAAAACCGCCAGCATCCCCCCCAAAATAATCGCAACCGCCAGAAGGCTCGCCAGACCCTTTGAAATCCACTTCATGACAGGCTTTTCAATTCGGATCAAGTTTTTCGAACTAAATATTCATCAAGCACGAGCAGATCCAGATCACTTTTATTGAAAGTGTTCATGGCATTCTGCGGGGTGTTCACCATCGGCTCCCCTCGCAGATTAAAACTCGTATTTAAGATCACGGGAACTCCGGTCATTTCTGCGAATTTTTGAATAATCTTCGCATAACAGGGGTTCCACTCTTCTCGAACAACCTGAATTCGAGCCGTTCCCATATGACTGACCGCGGGAATTTTAGCCTCAGCATCCGCTCGGGATGGAACCACTCCCATCATGAAGCGAAGCGGATATTGATCCATTGCTTTTCCGAGATCAAAATAATCTTTGGCATGTGATTCAAGAACCGCCGGCGCAAACGGCCGAAAGGGTTCACGAAACTTGATTTTCGTATTCACCACTTCCTTCATTTCAAAGCTGCGTGGGTCCGCAATAATTGATCGATTCCCCAATGCTCGCTGTCCCCATTCAAATCCCCCTTGAGAAAGCCCCACTACGGATTTACGAGTCATGGCCTCAGCGATTTGAGTCGCACGCTGGTCAATGTCTGGAACATGTTCATAGGAGGCCCCAATCTGATCCAAATAGGCGCGAATCTCGTCCGGCCCATACGACTTTCCATAATAGACATGCTCCATGACAAAGTGGCGCTTTTTCCCAAACACGACGTGCCATGCATAAAGCGCCGCCCCGAGCGCCCCCCCCGCATCGCCTGCATTCGGTTGAATATAAACCTGATCGAACGGGGACTCCATCATCAGCTTTCCATTCGCCACACTGTTCATTCCAACGCCGCCTGCCACCACGAGATTTTTTTTGCCAGTCACCCGGTGTAAATGCCTTGCCATGTTGAGCAACGCTCGCTCGGTCACCACTTGAATACTCGCAGCAACATCCGCATAATACTGATTCTGTTCAGCTTCACGTTCACGACCCTTAAGATCATCCCCGGTTTGACTCGTGAAAAATAGCGATTCCGGATGACGGGGGGGGCCAAATAAAGAAATAAATCGATCAGTGTAGGTCTGCCGCAGGGAATAATGAAATGAAAAATAGTCCATGTCCAAGGTGAAACTTCCATCCTCATGAAGGCGGATCACCTTTTCAACTCGATCCACATATTTTGGACGTCCATATGGAGCCATCCCCATCACCTTGTACTCTCCACTGTTAACCTTGAAGCCAAGCCATGCCGTAAACGCGGAATAGAGTAGTCCTAACGAATGAGGAAAATGAATCTCGTTGAGAATCTTAATCTCGTTCTTGCCCGAACCAGTCCAATCCCCCGACGCCTCTCCAATCGCCGTCGTGAGATGCTCTCCCACTCCGTCCACGGTCATAAAAGCAGCATCCTCATAGGGCGAGGCAAAAAAGGCACTCGCGGCATGACTCAGGTGATGCTCGACAAAAAGAATTTTCTCCGCAGGCAGGCCGAGCTTTTGCGCCATATCCTGCTTCATCCAAAGTTTGTCGCCCAACCATGCGATTAACGACTCCCGAAACACCTGCCAAGAACGGGGATACTGGCGGATCTGGGAGAGTAGAATTCTTTCAAACTTAGGAAGCGGTTTTTCGTAAAAGACTACATAATCCACCTGAGCAATCGAAATTCCAGCTTTTGAAAGGCAAAACGCTACTGCCTGCTTGGGAAATCGATGGTCGTATTTGACACGGGAAAACCGCTCCTCTTGCGCTGCCGCGATCAAGACTCCCTCACGCAAAAGTACCGCTGCCGAGTCGTGATAGAACGCTGAAATTCCGAGTAGATACATGTTAGAACTGCTGTTTTGCCGAATCCAAACTCACTTCGCGATCTTGACGAACGATCCAATTCGAAGAAGACGGTGGGAGCGAATTTAATTTTCCCGCGATGCGACGCATCCAAAATAAAAGCCCTACGGGAAGCAAGATCATGTAAAAAAATACCGCCAGAATAAACCTTGATTGAAATTCGGCCACATAATGGCTGAACCCCTTCCACGCCTCCCAAAGCTGCTTGACTGGGTTCATTTTCAAAAAATCGTGTAAATGAACGGCCCCACTCCTGCCGCACTTCCGAGAATAATCAGCGCGGAAAGCAACAAAAGCACAATCACAAACGGAATTAACCACCAGAGCTTCCTTTTCCAAAGGTAAGTGAAAAGCTCTCGTAAGGTACCAAAAATAGCTTGAATCATAGACGTTCCTTCATGGACTCGGACTATAGTGAACTCTTTGATGCGTTCAAGATCTGAAAAAGTACCCCCGAAGGCTTCTGAAGCAGATGCTTCAAAATGGCATCCCCCATGATACGATGTGCCAATTCACTTGGGTGTGCATCCGTGGGACAAACCCAGAGCAGGTGCTCGTCTTTAATTCCAGCCGCCTGAAACGAAGGAAGTAGTTGGAGCGTTTCGCCGCCTGACTCCTTCACCACAGCAGATACTTGATCATAAACAAAACCAAATGGATGGCCCCCCTCTTGTAGTTTTCTCAGTTCAGGAATGACCACTAATAGAGACTTCGCTGAGATCGATTGGGCAATTTCCGGAAATTTTCGAAGTGACGCCTTTGCTTCAGACCACCCGGGATTCGAGTCTTGGTAAAGATTTCGGTAATACTCCTCGCTATTCATCCGAATTTTCATCCGTTCTTGAATAATGCGTGCACGGGACCAAAGCAGCGCATAAAGATAGGAGCGCTCTTGAAGCCATCCTAAATTCGGGACCTGCGTTACCTCTGCATCATTGATGAAATAACAAAGAATCACCAGATCCGGATGAAAGCGAACCCCTCGCTCACGAAAATACTCAACCTCCTGTGAGGTATTGTAATTTCCAACGCCGCTGTTGATCACTTCAAATCGGATCCCTGTGGATTTTTGATTGAGATCTCGCTCGAGTTTCTTCGAAAAGGTATCTGCCACTGCAGCTCCCCACCCAAAAGTCATGGAATCGCCCAAAACCAAAATCCGATACGTGGAAGCAGGCTTTTCTAGCGTATACTCCTGATCCCGAAGTCCCATGGAATTAATTTTGACCGCGCTTCCCATCAAAAAAGCTTCAGCCCCTGGACGATGTTCATGCGAAATTTTCGGATTTTCACTTTTGCGTTTGATCTGGATCGCATACTTCCACATTTCCATATCGAAATCCATGGAGTGGCGGTAGGCAAGGCGAACAATCAATTCAGGCCCAAGCAAAAAAATAGTGACAACCAAAACCAGTGCCAAAAATGGCACCCAACGTGGCTGGGGTCGGTTCTGATCCATTTTTTCTACTTTGCGTTCCATTAATCCAAAGCAACTGGTTTGGGCGCCAGCGCCGCTCTTCGCATCAAAACTTCCGTTAAAAGCCCCATACAAAATCCATAAAAAAGGCACACTCCCAAACTCTCCTTAGAAAAAGCAATCGCATTAAAAGGAGGGATCAGTAGATGTTTCAATACCACACTTGAAAGCACCCAAAGAAAAACTCCAAAAAACGTCCCTAGCTTGATCGAAACCCACTTGGGACACATCAGGGTACTTGAAGCATACAAAAAACCAATGAAGGCGCCGACGAATGGAAGCCATCCCCATATTCGATAGGCTTCATTCCATTCCGCCACGGGAATTCCAGCCAATCCCGTGCGAGACTCCAACACTCCTATTGCAATTAACGCCACAAACCCTCCGGTAATCGCTCCAAAAACAGGGCCGATCGGCCCTTCTTCAATTTCAACAGGTGTATCAAGCATTAGCATTCCCTCTTAAATCTTTAACATTTCAGTAATCCGATCCTGATACTCCGGTCGGTAAAACAACGTGTTTTCGATGAGGACAAAATCCATTTTCGTCTTGTCGAGCATGGCAAGTCCCACATGACAGAAGTTGACGATCGGCTCGCCACCCGGATTGAATGAGGTATTGAGTAGAATCGGAAAGCCGGTTCGTTTTTCAAATTCACGAATCGTCCGAACTAAAAATGGGTTCTGATCTTCCCGAACGGTTTGCAGTCGCGCCGTTCCATCGACATGCGTGATCGACGGCAATTTATCGCGATATTCCGGTCGCACATGGCAAATTACTGACATGTATGGAATGTCTTCAGTATGATCGAAAAACTTCTTCGCTTCGTCTGCCAATGCCACCGGAGCAAAGGGTCGATACCATTCGCGATGCTTCACTTTGTCGTTCAGAATCTGTCGCATCTCCGGGTGGAGTGGATTGGCCAAAATCGACCGATTCCCCAGCGCCCGAGGCCCCACTTCGTAACGCCCACGAATCACGCCGACCACATAATTTTCATGAATCAATTTCGCCACGATTGCCGGCAACTGAGCCTCATCTACAACACGGTGAGGTCGCTCTTGACGATACTTCGGGAGCTGATCCAAATCGAAAGGCTCAAGACCGAGATAAGGACTGAAATACCGACCATATCCTTCGAACGGCTTTTCGGTTGCACGATGGTAAATCCAAAGCGCCGCCCCCGCAGAAAGTCCACAATCGGTCGGATTTGGAACAAAGTGATGCCGCTTGAAATATCCAGCCTGCTGAAGATTGAAATTGGTGGTCCCATTCAGCGCACATCCTCCCACCACACAAATGTTTTCGGATTGACCGCGGTATTTAGCCAGAATTTCCAAAACCTCTCGAGACCATGCGATTTGAACCGTATTGGAAAGATCCTGCGCCACAGGATCCTGACTTCCTGAAAGCTTCAAATACCAATCTTTCGGATCTGGCGCTTTGAAATTCCAGCTCAACCGCTCTAGCCATGTCGGAAACCGTCCATCTCGGTGATTCAAAAATTTCCAAAGTTCCCGAATTTTATTAAATTCCGTCGAATTGATCTGATGCCCTTTTCCATGGCTCGCAATCCCTTCGAGTTTCGTTCCGGAAAACTTGACGTAGGATCGAACATATTCACGAGCATACGCCATCCACCCCTCACGACAGCGTCCATAAGCCGACAGCCCCATCAATTTTCCAGCCGTCGAGCCCGCAACGTCTGGGGAAAGACTCGCAATAAATCCTGCATTATTATAGCCACGTCCAAACCGAATCGGATTATTTTCAACGTATTCGATTCCCTTGGGGTGCGCCTTAAAAATTAGCGTATGCCCATCGTTCCCCTCACCATCAAAACTCAAGACGATCGCATCCGAAAAGGGCGCCGTATAAAAAGCCAACGCCGCATGACTCAAATGATGATTCACCTGATGGCGCTCTCCAAAGCTAAATCCAAGCTGATCCAAAATTTGAAGAATATTTTGATACTCTACTTCACGTCCCTGATTTTGAACTGCTAACCCGTCAAAGCACTTTCCCCACTGTGCCCCTGCCATCTCCAAGGTCTGTTTCAGATCTTCAATGTCGACATATTGAAACCCGCTCACTTTTTTGCCAGGCGCCAGATCCTCCGCATGAAGCTTATAGCGCTTCTGACGAAAGTAGCGTTCCGATTCGATCATCGCCATCACTTCACCGTCGCGAACTAACGCAAGGTTCCCATCATGGCCAAGACTAATTCCAAGTACGTTCATGTTTTTTCTTGTATCAACGCTTCCCCGCAGGAGACAGGCCGGCTACCTTGCCTTGTCGATCAGTCTAAGACAAGCTTGAAAGACATCCTCCACCGTGATTCTTTTCATGCACTCCCGATCAATCGGACAGGGAATCAGGAACCCACAGCCGGAACACTCCATCGTCCGATACAACACCTCATGATCTGGATAATCCATGAGTCCAGACACCATAAAACCACTCATTAAGACCACGGCCTTCACCCGCATTGCTTGAGCCAAATGAACCAATCCCCCCTCGTAACAAATAAGCCCTCGCGATTGCTCCAAAATCCGTCCTGCCCCACGAAAGTCAACACTTCCTCCAAGCACCACCACTCCACGCAACGCCGGCTCTTTCTCGCGCCCAGTCTGGACAATCTTCCAATCCTTCCCCTGCTTTTTAAACTCTTCGCTCAACCGATCTGCGAATTCCTGCCAACGCTCCCAAAACCATTCCTTGTTCATTCCGCTTGCAGGTGGCTTCCCGGGTTCCAAGCAAAGATACTGGCCAGGCTTCAATCCGTTTTCGCAAAGCACTCGGTCTGCCTGTTGAACTTCATCCCGACGCAAACGCAAAACGGGCGAAAGCTTTGGTTTTTCAATTCCGTGAACACGACACATGATTTCAATGGCATGAGCTCCTTTTTTAAAAACCTGCCTCTCGTCGCTGAAAGTTTCCCAGTATTTGTACTCGGAACGCTCCATATCGACGATTACCCACCCCCACGAAGGAAAAAGCCATCGATATTTCTTGTACCAAAACAATGGTATCACCGCATCGATCTGCGGGTTATTTTCGTAAAGAAAATGATCTGGATGAATTACCCCCGCACGATATTCTTCCTCGGTGCGATGATAGACAAAGGCTATTCTCTTAAGCGGGTGTTTCCGCCGCAAATTATAGGCCAATGCCGTCCACAATAATGCCCCACCGTAACCCATCCGTTTAAACCATCCTTTTTTTATGCTTTTCGGAATTTTTCAATCATTACCTCCGTTGCCGACCAAACGTCTTCCACGGAAATCCTTCTCATACACTCTCGATCAATCGGACAAGGTGTTTTTAATCCGCACGACTGACATTCGATTTCGTGATACAAATTCCAATTTCCCGGATAAGAAGCAACTCCTCGCGGCATAAAGGCACTGATCAACACCACCGCTGAAGTATTCATCGCTCGCGCAAGGTGAACCAATCCCCCCTCATAACAAATCAGACCTGCTGATTGCCTCAACACTTCCCCCGATTCACGAAAAGAGAGATCCCCCTTGAGAGAAACCACTCCAGGCATTTGGGATCCCTCGGGAGCTCCAAGTTGAACGATCTTCCAATCCATCGCGTTTTCTCGAAAATATTCCTGACATTTGATAACATACGATTCCCATCGATCCCAAAACCAGGCTTTGTTTAATCCATCGGGAGGAGGATCACATGGCTCAATACAAAGATAGTGGCCGGATTTCAAATCCCGCTCACGCAACACTTGATCGGCTCGACGTTTCTCCCGACGCGTTAGACAGAGAGTGGGCTGCAGTTCGGGAGCTTGAATCCCGTGGACTCGGCACATCATCTCAATCGCATGTCCATCCTGACGATAGGCAATCTTTTCAGGTGTATTGTCCGTCCAATATTTGTACTCGGGGCGCTCCATGTCAACAATCAGCCATTTCGATTCCGAAAAAAACCATCGTAGCTTTTCAAAAACAAACGATCCCCAAATAAAACTGATCTCCGGATTGTTTTTGAAAATGATTTTATCCCGATAATCGCGTCCCTTTTTAAAATCTCGGTAGCTTCTACGGTATACAAAGCCAATCTTTTTTTCCGGATAAGCACGTTTGAGATTTCGCGCCAGCGCTGTCCACATGAGGGCTCCACCGAATCCCATTCAGCCCCTTTCCTTCTTTAAAAAAGCACTTGGTTCTCCGATTTTGGCGGTTATGCTCTGCCGCACCGCATGACAACGGCCTCTAACTTCAAACTCGTCGGCATTTCTCTCGTTCGCAACGAAGACCGCTTTATTCAACAGGCCGTTCGAAATGTTGCCCCATTCTGCGACGACTACATCTTGGCCGACCACATGTCGGAAGATCGCACTTGGGAAATCTGTCAGGAATTGCGAGAAGAATTTCCGCAAATTCGCGCGCATCGCATTGAACACTCGCGACAGTCCCATGATTTTATCAAAGACTACGCAGGAACGCCTACTTGGATTCTCGGTGTTGACGGTGATGAGCTTTACGAACCCTCCGGCATTCAATGGATTCGATCCGAATTGGAATCCGGTCGCTTCAATAATTATTGGGCAGTCAAAGGTCATGTTCTCAATTGCACGGAGCTCGACGAAGTCCAAAAAACCGCCCGCGGATTTCTCGCTCCCCCTTCGCGACCGATCACCAAATTGATGAACTTTGGAGCACTTCACTCTTGGACTGGATGTGAACGACAATATGCGCATGATGGAGTTCGCGTTTTTAAATCAGATCGTTATCGCGAACCTGGACCAGAAGATTATTACCGCAAATATGAATTGGGAGAGGACTCTGATTGGGATCAGGCCCGATTCCGGTGTCTTCATCTCTGCTTCCTCTCCCGATCGAGTCGCGACGCCCTTCACCTGACCCGTACCAGTCCCATGGAAGCGAATCCCGCGCAACTCGACTACCGCCACTTGGCGCGCCCCTCTTGGTGGAGGCAACTGACTTCCCGATTTTTCAAAACTCCTCCCAAAGATTGGAAGCACGAATGGTATGCCCGAGGGGAACTGGTTTCGAAACCAGTTTACTCGTTTCTTTCCCATCATGTCACCACTTCATAAGCTTCATCCGGACTGATCACAGAAACTTTGAGCGCATTCCCTTTTTCATCCACCGGAAGCTGATAGCCCAAGGGTTGAACCAAATCCTCAAAGGAGGGGCCGGGATAAGGAAAGGCTTGATTCCTTAATTCCTTCTCTTCCCAAATCCGGTAATAAAATTGTCCCCGAGGTGGACTCATGTAGGAACCGAAACGTCGGTTACCTCCTCGAATCCGCGCCTTGGTCCCGCGCGCATCGGTGATTAAATCCGCACAGGGCGGATATTCCATCACCACCGATTCGAGATTCAATCCCTTCCGTTTAACTCGCTGGAGCATCTCCGTTTCCGCTCCCAAACTGGAGTCCTCCCCTACTTCACCGCCTGCCTTGGTCGTTTTCCAAGGGCCCAATTCTCTCCACATCTGAACCGAGGCAAACGATAAAATTCCCGCTGGAATAATTGGATGGCGGTGATTTCCGGAGCGATAAAATTTTTCTCCGGAACGACTCTGATAGCTCGCGATCGGCCGACGAAACGGCGCTTTCCACGATTTCGATCCCCATTTCCAATACCAATCTACTAATTGACGTTGTAACGTCATGCGCCGTTGGGCATTAAAAACAATTCCGCCGACTGAAGCGTGTTTTTCGCCAATCTCCACCATCGCTTCAAGCCATTTTCCCCGAATGATAAATTGAACATCCTCTGGAAGCAGCAAGAGGTACTTGCCACTCGCCTTTTCTACAATTTCGTTCATCGCCTCAGCGTGGGAACAAGTTCGGACAATACAGTGATCCAGATAATCCAAGGACCGAAGGTAATCTTGCAAACCACTCTCGTGAGAATTCCCATCGACTACGATCCATTCCAGATTGGGATACTGGATGCACTCCCTTGCAGACTCCATTAATACCCGCAAATATTTCAACCGATTAAAGCTTAACACCCCAATCGTCACGCGTGGAAAATCCGACTGACTCATGCCGCCCCCACAACAATGTCCGTCTCGATGTCCGAATTAATCGCCACTTTCTTTAATCCCCCCTCCGAATCAAGCGGAAGCGTGTAGCCAATCGGCTCAACAAAATCTTCAAAGGCGACCGGGTGTCTCGTTTGATTTAGAGACCAAACCTCCTCTTGCGAGCGGATCCGATAGTAAAAAGTTCCATTAGGAGGTGGAGCATAGTGCCCGTAGCGCTTCATCCCACGAACCTTCGCTTTACAACCACTCGAATCCGTCACGATATCGGCCGCCAGCGGAAGATGTACCTGGGCTTTATCCAAAATCATTCCCGAATTCCAATAGGCCCGGAGCATCGCAGTCTCTCCGCCTCCGCTGGAATCCCCCATTTCGATTGCTTGATTTTTCGCCATCCAAGGGCCGAGCTTTTTCCACATCGACGTTCGCGAGACCGAAACAATTCCGGCCCCTGCAATTCCTTCCATCGTCCATCCCATCGTACTCACCCGAAATCCTCTGGAAGAGTCGATCTGTTTTTGAAATCGAAACCCACCCCCATACCGCTTCCATTCCTCAAGCATCCCACGCCAATTTTTAAATCGATGGAGTCCCAAATACTGTCGGATTGTTTTTCTCCGCAACGGACCGAGATGCACATTCCCCAAATCATCATTGCGAAGCAGAAGTTCGATCACCTCTTGAATCCAATCCCCCTCCACAATAAACTGCACATCCTCCGGCCAGATCATCAAAACTTCCCCCTTGGCCAACGAAACGATCTCGTTCATCGCCACCGTATGTTCAGTCAGCGGACTGCGCTCCTTCCGAAAAATTAACGTCTCGATCCAATCACATCCCTGGAGGTATTCCCGCAATCCCGGTTCCGTCGAGGCATTATCAATGACAATCCATTGAATCCTCGGATATCGCAAACATCGCCGCGCAGACTCCAACGTCGCTCTGAGGTAATGGAGTCGATTACAACTTACTAGCCCAATCGTCAACAATGGCACTGTCTCCTTCATCGCACAATTCCTTCCAATTCCCGACTCCACTCTCTGATCGAATATGCCTGCTTCACCGTATCGCGTGCGTTCATTTCAATTTCTTTAAGATTGCCATTCTCCTCCAACAATCTTTGGAGTACTTGCTCCAGCTCCGATCCATTTTCCGCAGGGTACAATGCCACATTCTTACCATCCTTCATTATCGCCTCGTCCCAAAGCCCATCAGTCCTTGCCAGCACCACCGCTTTCCCACATGCCATTGCCTGCAACGTGACGCTTTGGCCTGAGGGCTGCCAAACATTTTTGACCGGCACAACCACAAATCGACTCTTCTGATACAGGCAGCGAAGGCCTTCATCGGTTACAGCTGCTTCGTGCCAATCCCCACGAATCTGCTCAATATTTTCTTTCCCACGCAAATTCAATGGCAACATCGTTAGCAGTTTCAACTTTGGCCACTCCGGACGCCACACCTTCACCAGCAAATCAAAATCCCGCTGTCGGTCGTTCCCGACACTCAAAGCATAGGCTTCGCTCGGATCTCTTTTCCCTTGAGGAAGGGGGCGCCAAAAATCCTCATCCACCCCAAATGGAATATACCGCACAGGCCTCCCCAGCCTTCTTCCCATCTCGGCTGCCTCTCCGCGACTCAGGCTTACTAAATGACATTTGCCAAGAATCCAACGCGCAAAAGTCCACTGCCACTCTTTTTCGAAATTCTCAACCAGTCCCGTCGTGACCGCCAAAACTTTCCCCTGAATAATCCCAAGCCGTTGCATCATTCCAAATGCCAATGCATGCGTAGTAGTCACCGCCACAATCCAGTCGTATTGACCCAGCCGACGACGATTTTCCGGAAGCAGCAACCGCACGATATACCCCGTGTTCAATCGAAAGATTTGATCGAGTCTCCCAAAAATGAATCGAGGAATCCCCCACCACCATCCAATTTCCGGCAGCTCGACATCCTCCACTAATTCCGCTCCCCATCTTTCGCAAAAGTCGGGGTATCCGTAAAAAAATTCCCGGGGCCCTCCTTGATTCAGGCGAGCGCGTCGTCCGGATTTAAACCAAAAAGCGATTTTCATAGCCTGGGCCATAGGAGTTTAGGCGTTAGGCTGTAGGTTTGCGCCTACGGTCTAAAGCCTAACCGCCTACCGCCTCTTCTCCCCCTCCATCATCTCGTGATAAAACCGCTCGTAGCGACTCATCTGCAGCGAAAGCGTCCACTCATTCTGAACCCGCTCCCATCCCGCCCTTGCCATCGATTGGCGCTTCACTTGATTTCCAATCGCTTCTTTCAAACATCGGGCGAGATCCACAGAATCACCGGCCTTCGAAAGCCAGCCGTTTCGATTCGGATCAATTTGTTCCGAAATCCCCCCCACATCGGTTCCAATGACCACACACTCACACGCCATCGCTTCCAGAATCATATTTGGGAAATTTTCAATATGCGCACTGTGAACATAAAGATCGGCCGCCTGATAATGTCGAGCCAATGACTCCTTCGAAAGAATTTTCGGCTTCATTCGCCACTCGATTCTCCCCTCACGTCGCACTTCCTCCGGAGCACCAACGGCCATAATTACAATCGATTCCGGTCCTTCTCTCAATTGAGCGCACGCTTCAACCAATGTTCGAAAATCCTTCCAGCGATTTCGATAGCTCGGATCCGCGAGCGTAAAGATGACGACACTATTTTCCGGGAGATCTAATTCACGTCTTGCAATTTCCTTTGCTTCTCTCTTGAAAATGGTCGTATCCACTCCGTTCGGAATTGTTTCCACCCTTAGCGCTGAAGCCCCCAACATTGAGCGACTCACTCGATTCGTCAACCATCGCGAGGGAGAAATGACTCTTAAACGAGAATTCTGATAAATCCGCTGCTTTCTTTTCCAGTTTGAACGCGTCCCATCGCGGCGAATCCCGGGCGAAATCGTGAGATCAGGACAATGACCGCAGCCGGACGTCCACCGCTCACAGTCAAACGAGTGCGCACAATGCCCTGACAACATCCATGCGTCATGCAATGTTATCACCGTTGGAAATCGTCGACTCATTTTCGGTAACTCGCGAAGATCGAAATAGCGACCATGGAGATTATGCAGCTGTATCACCTCCGGATTAAAATCGTTTCGCTTCAGTAAATTTCTCACTCCAGAATAGGCAAACGATTCCCATCCGATCTGCTCATCCCAACGACGGCGCGGATGCTCTACCCATTCCAGCAACTCACGCTCTCCGTCGCGATAGGCGCGCAGTCGCCTCAATCCAATTTTCTTTCCCACCGCATGAATTCCGCTCGCAATCAATGACAGTCCCTGAGCCCCGACATGATTCGCTCGAAAGTCCATTGTCCGCGCCTCAGGAAGAGCCCCATCATTCGACCCAACCCACCAAGACATCTCATGACCTCGAGACGCAAGCCCTCGATGCAATTCCAACGCCACATTGGCCGCACCTCCAGGCCGCGTGACCGAATGGATTTGAGCAATTCTCATTTGCCGAATTTCTGAATCGAAGCCCGAAATGCCAAAGCCCGCAAAGAACCACCATACTCCCGAACCGCACGAGTCACGCGCGACTTTTGTTCCCGAAAAAATTCGACCGACTCGGATTCATGATACAGGTCCCGCAATTGCGCCAGCTTCTCGAGATAATGATACATGACAGGAGAAACTTTGGACGCAGGAATCCGCGAGGGAGTCCCGCTCACCATGAGCTGCCTCAGCAAAGTCGCCCGCTCAAGCGTCCAGAATTTTTTTACATCGCGATCTTTTAATTCCTTCCAGACCACTTGATCATGAAATTCAAGCTGCCGATCCCTCGATTTTGTCGAAACCCCAACTCCCTTTCGATAACGCAACAGCGCTAAAGGGAGATTGGCGCCTTCTGCGTAGCGAAGAATCCGCACCCACAACTCATAGTCTTGAGCGTACGTAAATTCATGATGATAAATAAGTCGGTGTTGCTTCAAAATCGCTGCCCGCAAGAAAATGGTCGGATGAAAAAACGGGTTGTGCAAAAGCGCTTTCATCCGGATTCCTCCGTCTGTACATGGTGCCTTAGCCACCCCATGTTCTTTTCCCTCCGCATCGATCTTCGTCATCCACGACCCTAAAATTCCAAGCTCCGGATGACGCTCCATCTCCTGAAATTGAACCTTAAGTCGCTCTCGCTCCATGACATCATCTGAATCCATCCGCGCCCAATAAGCACCTCGAGCCATTTTCATCGCTTCGTTTAAACTAACGGCGATTCCCTTTGAATGGCGATGCGTGATTACCTGCAATCTTTTATCACGAACACGTTCCAAAATAGTCGCGGTTTCATCCGTACTCGCATCGTTCACCACAATGAGCTCAAATCGCCCTTCGGTCTGAGCCCAAATACTGTCGAGAGCCTCTTCGAGATATTTCGCGCCGTTATGAACAGGCAAGAGAATGGAAATTCGGGTAGACATACTAATCTGGAACTCAGGAACTCACGAGCTTTTCGCGACCCCCTCGCTTTACCGTGACCGGCATCGTTCCAAAGTTAATCAATAGCCCTGACTCAACATTAGTAGCTTTCATGTAAGATCTCACGATCGTGAAGTGAATAGGATCCAATTCGCTGATCGCCTTAAGCTCAACCACGAGCCTTCCATCAACGAATAAATCCAATCGATGTTCACCGATAGGAAGATCTTGGTATCGAACAGTAATCGATTTTTGCCGTTCAAACGACAGTTTCTGCCGAGCCATTTCAATACACAAGGCCTCCTCATAAAATGACTCCAAATACCCCGGTCCAAGTTCTTTATGCACTTTAATCGCCGCACCAATAACCAAAGAACTTAGAATCTTATCTTGTATCTCCCCCATTCAGCCCCCCTCTTCTTCCTGAGTCCCTGAGTTCCAGATTAAATTCTGATTTCCTCCTCAAAGACTTTCCGATATTGCGCGATCATCGGTTCCAAAACAAAATTCTTCGCCTGTGCTTGCGCGCGATTTCGCCATTCCAAAGGATCTGTTTCCCAAGCGTTCAATTTTTCAAGCAATCGTTCCCACCGAAATTCCGAATACTCCTGCAACACCCGATCGCTCACCGGCGCCAACAGTTCCGAAGAAAATCCACACAACTCACGCATCGACCCGCTTTCGAAGCCCACCACCGGGACTCCTGAAGCCAGTGCCTCGACCACTGAATTAGGGCAAGGAGGATTGAGGTGAGAATAAGCAAAAAGATCAGCCTCTCTCAGAATTTTCCCAACTTCAGCAAGATCCATCGGCCCTTTCCATTCCAAGTAGCTCCTCTCGAAGAATTCTCGAATCTCGTCCTTGATAATAGGACCCACACAAATCAATTTAAACTGCTTCCCTTCCCTCTGCCATTGGTCCAATGCTTTCACCACCGGCTCAATCATATCCGCACTTCTAAAATTTCCGGTTGTCACCAAAACGGGGATCGCGTTTTGGGTTATTTGGCCCGGATAAAACCACTGCGCATCCGCACCATTCACAATCCGCTCTTCCCGTCGCGCACAAGAGCGTCCAATCACCTCATGACATTGGCTTCGACTATAATCACTCTGATAGACGACCACATCCGCCAACTCCCCATGCACTGCTTGCAGCTCTCGATTCTTCTCTGCAAAATCAGGCCCCTGTTTCGAAGGGTAATAAACCCCATCCAAACGTTGAACAATTTGAATCCCTTTTTTCTTCCATCTCCGTAGTTTTTCGAGGTCGTAGGAGATAGGAAAAAAGACCGCGTCAAACGAGTCTTTCTCGCTATGGGTAATTTCAAACCGATCCGATTTCAAACCGGCCAGCAAATTTCTCATAAACGTCGCAGGCCCTCCGATCCCCAAAAATAATTGAGGAATAAACAGGCGCGGTTTTCGTTTGATCCAGAACCAATTCATCTTAGACTTAAGTCTTAAGCCTCTTTCTGAAAAAGAAAACATCCACAGCCGTAGACTTGCGCATCCGCATCTGCCTTAGTCGCTCCACGAATCAAACGCGCCTTTTCTGGCCCACCATCCGTGATCATACTAAACTCTCGAATCTCAAGTCCTTGAAATGCCTTAACAATTTGGTCGTAACTGTAAACTCGATGACCATTGAAATGGATCACCGGCTTCCCCATCGGCACCACAAACAAAAGATGTCCGCCTTGTGCAAGAACCCGCTTCAATTCCAGCATGGCCTTGAGATCCCCATCCGAATCAAGCGTATCCCCATATCGACCCAATCCCACATGCTCCACGACATGCATGCATGAGAGCGAAGGAATTGAATCATCAGCGAATGATAGCTCCATTAAATCTTCGGCCTGAAGATCCACCTGATCCAAATAAAGATCCGGCTTTCGAAACTCACAAAATTTGATCGGAATAAATGCAGAAATCGCCGCGGTAAAATTAATAAATGATCCAATGTCGACATGCTGTTTCGGATTCAACTCCTTCAATACTCTCGACCCCCAAGCCACGTGATACACATAATGCGTATCATAGCCATGCTGCCCACTTTGATTCACATAACCCCCATCCTTTAGGTCAAAACCTCGGGGATTTTTCAGATACATGGCCTTAAATTGCTGGAACTCTTTTTTCCCTCGATTCGCCTCTTTTCGTTTAGTTGCCCAGCTCCGAATTGCTTTTTTAATTTTTTTCATCAAACGGACTCCTTCAAAAAGATTTCATTCACGTAACGGTGCGTTAGATATTCCCAATCCAGCTGGGGAACGGTCTCGATTCCTCCCGCAATCACTCGATTTCGAAGTTTTTCATCATCCCTCAATTGCTTCACTCCTCGGGCTAACCCTTCCGCGTCATCGACCCCCGCCATCCACGCATTTTCTCCATGCCTCCCCCAATCTCGAGGCATCCCCATTCGGGTGCTGACGACCGGCACCCGTGTCGCCCAACTTTCCATCATTCCCAACGGCCCCCCCTCACAGCGAGACGTGATTAAATACAAATCCAAGGCGTGATACGCCTGGGTCATTTGAAGATAATCATCATAATGATGGTGCCGATACGGAATCCCAAGGCGTTCCAGTCCCGTTTTCACATACGCGCGCGACGGTCCCGTGAGCAGAACAAATAACTCAGGAATCTCCACGCGCAGCTGTTCAAGAACGGCTAAAAACGTTTCCGGCCCCTTGACCCATTTCGGCGACTCTCCGTCTCCCCATCCTTCCCCGTCTTTTTGAAACGAACCCAAGCAAAAAGACTTCTCCGGAATTCCAAGTACCGCCCGAGCCTTCTCACGCTCTCCTTGAGTCGGCGGCCTGAAATGTCTGATATCCACTCCCAGTGGAATAATCGAAATTTTTGATTTTGGAATTCCCGCACGGATCAATGCCTCCACGGACTCGGTGCAACTGGTAATAATTCTTTCGAGACTCCCTTGCTTTTCCCGAAGTTTTTCAAACATCGGCTGAAATTCAGGACGGGCCTCATCTCCGTGAAGCCACGTTAAAAAAGCCCGATTCGTCGAGTTCCAGTCTGCCGTCTCCCGGTTGAGCAAGGCATACCGAGATCCAAAATGAAGAAGGCTTCCCTTTTTTTTGGAAAGCGGCTCCCGACTCGGCAATAATGCAGGCGCAAATCGAAGATCTTTTTTTAGATGTTGAACAATATGACGCCCCACCCAATCCAAAGCCCAGTTAGCCCCATCGACGAGATGCAAATATGGGATCGGGGTGGGAGATATAACAGAATCTCGAATCTTCCGATACAACGCCCGAATTCCCCTCGGAGTCCGTTGCGTAGGTCGCCATCTTAAAAGCTCTCCACGACGTGCCAACAATCGTGAAAAGCAGTCCGCATACTGTATTGCTGCCCGAGGAGACGCGCAAGGAAAGGATGGCATCTGCTTTTTCCAAATAGCATATTCCTGGCGCATGGCATCAAGCGCTTCCAACACCTGATCCGGCTCAAATGGAATTCCGTAGCCGCGACAGTATTCCGGCATCGAAGCATGATTGATATACAAAAGCGGAAGCCCACAACATCCGCCTTCGTTTTGATGATTTCCGCCAGGCTCGTTTCGGGAAGCCGTGACATAGACGTGATGCCGACAAAGTTCCTCGGCCAATGCTTCTCCACTGATAGGAGCAACATGCCTGACCCGTTGAAACTGAAATCCATCCGGCACTCTTCCAACGTAGGTAAATTCGAAGCGGGCCGCAAAATCGCCATTCTCGAGGGCTTGGTCAATTTTCTGATAAACATCAAAACCCTTGAGCCAGTTATTTCCCCAGTGATGCGTGACAAGCTTCATCGGCTCGATTCCGTTCCAAAGAGCCGTTCCTCTCGGGTAAAAAATTTCGGGATCCGCCCCATTCAAAATCACTTCCGACGACTCCGGATCCATTCCGTGCCCACGGTAAAGTTCCCGAAGCCATCCCGAAACAAAGATCGTGTGATCGGCAATCTGATTCGCCTCCATAATCTGCTGATTTACCCCTTGAGTCCCCTTGCGCTCATCACACTCATTGACCCGATGAATAATCAGCGCATCGGGATTCTTTTGAAGATATTCGTGAATTTGGGGGCCTTGAAAGCTTGAGGAAACGGACTCCGCTCGCGGATCCACCAGCAAAATTAAGTCGAGATCCTGAACCTTCAAATCAGTAAAGACTTCATGGCCGCGTCGCTCCAACGCCTTTGCGAGCGCTTTCAAAAATTGATTACCTCCTCCCCAGGGCCCCTCTTGAAAATGAATTCCAAACGAAATTTTCATGGTTTCCTCGCACAAATCCCAAACCCTGTACAGAAACGCGAAAAATGAGGATGCTCCCGATAATGGACCATCAAATCTCTTCGTACAGCCTCGCGTTTAGCGCAGTTCAAAAGCTTCCAAAGCAACCGACTTCGCCACTGAGGACCACGGTCCCAATTCAATTTTGCTGCAGATTCCCGAATCATTTCAAACAACACACTGAAATACCCCCCCTGTTTTTCGATTTCAACCGCTTCAAACCCCGTACGCTCTAAATTCATTTTCCAAAAGGCATCCGTATAACGTCCAAAGTCATAAGGATCTCCATGAATCCAGTAAAGAAAAGGCACCGTGATTCGAATCCATCCTCCAGACTGAAGAACTCGGTGCGCTTCCGAAATTACGGCCGCGGGATGCTCCACATGCTCCAAAAGTTCCGTACAAACAATTCCTTCAAATTGATTGTTGGCAAACGGAATTCGCGCAGCATCCCCCAACACATCGGGACTCTTTTCAGGAGTTAAATTAAGGCAAACTGTCTGTGGAGCCACCTCAGGCAAGTGAAATAAACCTCGCTTCTGAAGCCGATGCCCCCCCAAATCGAGTACTCGTCCGGAGGTTGAGGGAATCCGCCGAAAACAAAATTCGTCGACCGCATATCGCCGGAGACTATATCGTAAGGACCGTTTTCCAGACTCCCTCATCGCTTCCCGTAAAACGGCTGGCCATTTTTTTTCGATCTCCTGAAAACTCAAAGTCGTCTTCATGAAAAAAGTGCTGCCTTTAATAGCCTAAAGCGAACTGCCACTAGCAACCCAGGAATCGTCAGAATTCCGCGCATCAGCTTCCATTTTGAGCGAGAGGCACAGTCTCGAACCGTACGTGCAAACGGAAGGCAATGATGACCACTCCATCGTCCGAGTACCACCCCCTCTGAAGCATCCCGAAATGCTTTAAGGTACGCCTGCTTGTCGTCCCCTCGAACCGAGGGGCGATATTTTTTCTTCTTAGCGTTGACCCCAGATCCACCGCGTCGAAATTCATAAAGATATTGCGTTGATGGAAATTCTGGAACCACCCAATCTCGCCCCACTCCCGTCAGGGCCTCACCACCGATACGTTCCTGCCAGCGCGCGCAACTCGCGACGAGACTCCAATTTCCAAAACGAATATCCAAACCGAGGCGATCCCATTGCACTTCGAATCCACCCAATTTTTCTAAAGCATCTCGTCTCGTCATAAAAAATGATCCTCGAACACATCCAAAGGTAAAATCCGCGCTCGGTGGAATCGATTCTGAAAATCCAAATACCTCCCGATGATCCGCTGCCGGGCGAACTCCCTTTTCGACATTCCCCACGACCGCGTGATTCTGTAGTAATTCCTGACACCTCTGAAAGAGCCCCGCCCCATCCCGCATTTCCACATCATCATGCATGAAAACCGTGTAGGCATAATCCTTCCAAATTCCAGTCTCATAAAACTGTTGGTGCGCTCCCCAGTCATATCCCAAATTTGGTTCACAAAATATTTTCTCTTCCGAAACTAATCTCACCACCTCATCGGGAATTTCATCCCGATCACGATGTGAAACAACAAAAAGATCCAAGTTCGGATAAGATTTCAGATCTCGATAGAACTCAGGATCAAATCCCCAGCCCACAATCGAAACGCAAAGCGAAGGCTTCGAAAGCATCAATTTTTCTTCACTCCAAACTGCGCTCGAATTAATTCCGCAAGTGCCACCCCTAGCTTTCGACATCCAATCTCATTGTAATGAATCTCGTCTGGATAGATGAGCTCCGAATCCCCATCAAATACTCCCGCCCAATCTTTCCAACCACTGGCACCTTCCATCCCGGCAATTCGCTCTCGAATCCTACGGCAAAAGGCACTTTGAAGCTCCCATCGATCTCCCTTGGGGCAAGCCTTGGATTCCCTCACATCCTGAGGAAACCGCGTCACTAACATTGGCTGAAAAATGGCTACAGCAGGAATCCCCATTCCCTGAGCCACCTGCAAGACGTGACGATTATACCGCAAATAACATTCAACGAACGGCTCTAAAAACGGTTGCTCCACGGGAAGTTTTTCTTTTTTTACTTCCTCCACCGCCGGGGAACGCTTTTTTTTCGGACTCCCAAAGTATCTCAGATACGTCCGGGAGAGAATCGTCCAAAAGATCGCCGTTGAGGTTTGCCCAGGAAGCTGGCGCAGTAAAATCATAAGATTTTGTGCCGTGGTGCGTTCTTCGTTGGCGATTACCTTTCGGGTCATTCCCAACATTTTCCCGATATGCAGATTCATCCGATGATATAATTCAAAGCGGGTTAACAACGCCGCGGACTCATCTTTCATCGCCCAATAACTTGCCATATCATTGTAGCCGTTCAGGAGAATGACCATGTCATGTGGCAATTGACTCAACTCAAACAAATAGTAAGCCGCATCGTTAATCGATGCATACCCATGAACCGCGGCGTTCACCACCTCATAACGAATTCCTTCTCCACCTTGATTCAACTCCCTCTCCGCAATGGCTGTAATCGTCTCGTGATTCCCCAAACCTCTTGTTGGATCATCACTGCGGACACTCCCTCCAGCCGCAAGCCAAGAGCCTCCAAGAACCAGCACTCGACGAACACCCGGTTCTTTGATCATTAGATCACGACTCACACCGCGCTCGTTCGGGATAAAGCGATTCTGATCCGTATAAACCCCATGCTGCGAGTGATCCGGTTTTCCGCTTTGCGCCGGCGCCATCCAATACCGAACCGACTCCTTCCACCGCAATCCCCGAAACGGATGAAATTCCGTGGTATACGCATAGGAATCATCCGGCTGAGTCACTTGGCTGGAGCCTGCAAGTAACCAATGATGCGCCATTTTCTCCCGAAGAATCAAATGGATAAAGCGACAAAATTCACGTGAAGATTCCCTCTTTAACTTCTGCGATAACTCTCGAAATAAATGACGGCGGTAAACCCATTGTAAGAGCTGTCCTCCACCGACTTCAATAACCAGAAACCCCACTATGACTCCTACAACGACAATGATCCAAATCACGATGACACCCTTCTTTCAGCAATGGTTTTCTTGATCTTCTGCAAAACCGCCTGACTGGCTTCGCCCCTTGAAACTCCGACATATTTTTCCCGAAAGGACTTTCCTTCGCGAGGACTCCAAACGATGTCCGAAAGATTTTTGTTCTTAAAAAACTGTGTTGCCTTGCGTGCATCGACACTCCATGTCGCTCCGTAAGTATCATAAATCTCTCGAGGCCGATGCTCTCGGATATACTTCCAAGCTTCAGCCGTATAGGCATCCTCTGGCATTCGAATCGTCAGATACGCCACCTCCGCGGCAGCCGCATCCATAAAGGTTCCAGAAACATATCCACAAACCACCAGATCCGCCATTTGACATGCCTTTAAGGTGCTTTGAGGAAAATCGACATCTTCCTGAATAAAATAATCGCACACCTGTCGTTCCATCGGGGTGCATTCGCAGCCATCCACAACCGTTTTTTGCCGTCGTTTTGCAAAAACCAGCTTTGCTCCGGCTCGATTACAAAAATCCCGGAGTGATTGCAACATTGCATCCTCCGAAACATCCCGGGAGAGAAGATCAAAAGGCCATTTCCATGTTTGATGTTTTTTGCAATGTTTAATGCGACTCCAAATGGATCCTCTACACCAAATCTGCTGATACCATGAGCGAAACATGGAGATGGTCACTCCTTGTGGGCCCATCTTCACATCCCGAAGCAATCGAAACGCATCCGGGATATACAAAACCACCGGTTTATCGAGAGGAAGTCCCCACTCTTTTCGCGTGCCTTCCCGGGTCGTTTGAGCGAGCCCGTCCGCGCGAATCCATCCGAGACAACGCGCATTCCGGCGGAGTCCCGCAGCACGATCTACTCCTAGGGCATGAATTCGTTTTACGAAAAAGTCATTCTCATCATAAGCAAGAGCACGTTGTAATTGAGCTTCAGACGACCAAAAGGCAAGGTCAGCATCATCAAATCGGTGACTCGGATGTGTACTGTGATCCGCATCCTCTACGACACACCAAAGCGGCCCCTCAGACACCTCAGTCAGATACCCTTCTCGCCCCACAAGATTAACTACCACCTGCATCGATTTTAAATGCTTTAAAAAGTCGGTTCGATCGACCGAAGGCAGCACCTGGCCGACCCGTAGAAGCGGAGGAATGTTTTCGGGAGTCGGGTTCAAATATGATTTTTCAGATTGGACCACCGGTCCCAGAATCTGAAACACTTCCAATTCAGGATCCACGGAAGCCGCCAGAATTAATGGCCCCAATGTCCGGTAGGCGTTTTTTCGTTCGATACAAAATCCGATTCGAATCACGTCGTTCCCCCGAAAAAATGTTCGCGCACCAAACGCTTCGTCGCTTTCATTCCTAGAGACGGACTGGAACCAAAAATAATCTGCCCCGGAGGAGTCGTTTCTTCGCGTAAAACACTCCCAAACGAAATCCACCCATTCTCACCAACGTGACTATCCCCAATCACCGCACTCCTTCCATATAAAACCACTCCCTCTCCGATTCGGGGAAATTGACCTTCCAAGTTGGCCCCCACCGTTACTCCCTGATAAACCGAGAGATAATTTTCATATTGAGCTCGTCCCAAAATCGTTCCCAGGGGATGGGTGAAAAGGAAAATTCGGGGAAGTTCCACTTCGTAGTAAACATCGATTCCATGGAGCGCCTTGTTCAACGCATAAAGCTTTCGGCATGCTTCCAATTGATTTCCCGCTTTAAATGCCACTCGACCGAGCATATAGAGAAACATGGCATATTGATCGGTGTGGAGATGATCAAATACCGCCACTCCATCCCGAGAAAAATATTTATTTCGGACGACGGAAAAACAATCCTCAATCCACTGCAAAGTCTCCGGCAGTGCCGTCACAAGAGAGGCTGCCTCAAGAGGCATTCCATCTGGAAAATAGTGATTCACCTGATTGATCACATACTGAACAAGTCGATCTTCCGGCAAACTCAAGTGCAAGGATTTCATCGAATCGCCTCCATGATTGCTGCGCAAACCTGGTTCTGTTCCTCTTCCGTAAGCGCCGGAGAAGAAGGAAGACTCAGCCCCTCCGTATACCACTGCTCCGCTTGTTCTAAACCTCCCGCAATAATACAGTTTTCACGATGCGCCAAGCTCTCATGGTTTGGCTGCCACAGTTTTCGAACTTGAATTCCCTTACCCGCTAATGACTGTTGCACTTCAAAAGGAGTTTTTTGAGAAATCCCCACCTTCAGTCGAAGGGTCGAAAGCCATGCGCTTGATTTTGCCCAAGGGGCCTCGTCCATGAGGTGAATCCCTGAGACCCCTTGAAAGAACTTTTGATAACCTTTCGCAATACTGCGTTTTTTCTCAACCAATCGATCCAGTTGCTCCATTTGAGCGCATCCAACCGCTGCCTGCAGGTTCGTCAACCGGTAGTTGTAGCCCACTTCATTGTGAACATATTCGTGCGGATGATCTTTGGCCTGTGTACTCAGATAACGAATTCGGTCAGCAAAAACTTTATCGGAGGTCACCAACATCCCGCCACCCCCACAGGTCACCGTCTTGTTTCCATTAAAACTCAAACACGCCACCGATGATTGGGCCCCCACCTTCTTTCCTCGGTACTCCGCCCCCAAGGACTCCGAAGCATCCTGAACCATTTTCAACCCATATTCCTCAACCAGCTCCAACAAGGGGTCCAGATCCACCGGGTGTCCGAGAAGATCCACAGGGATGATCGCGCGAATCACCCGCCCGCTCTTCCGATGCACACACACACCTTCTTTCATTTGGGTTTCCTGTCGAAGAAACTCCCGCACCTTCTGTGAGTCGATTTGAGCATACGCCGCCTCCGAATCCACAAAAATTGGAATTGCGCCTACATACCCAATGGCATTCACCGGAGCGATAAAGGTGAGCGAAGGAATCAAAACCCCATCCCCAGGGCGCACCCCTGAAACGAGTAACGCCAAGTGCAGAGCCGAGGTGCCATTAACCATTGCCACCGCATGCGAAGCTCCCAGATAGTCGGCAACCATTTTCTCAAATCGATCGACAAACGGCCCCACGGAAGAAACCCAACCCGTCGCAATACACTCCTGTAAATATCGCGATTCATTTCCTGCCAACATTGGAACACTGAGCGGAATCATCTTAAACCGTATACTCGTTTTCGCGGTAAAGTGCCGCGTTTTCTCGAAGCCATGCAATGGTCAAATCAAGGCCCTCATCCAACGAAACTTTTGGAGCCCATCCTAAACTTTGACGCGCTTTATCCGCATTCGCAAGAAGCCGTTCCACCTCACTGGCCCCCGGGCGTAACCTTCGCTGATCTTCTTGCAGTGAGAGCGAAATTCCCAATCTCGCCGCAATTCGCCGCGCGAGATCTCCAATGGAGATTTCCTCCCCCCGTCCTAAATTCAACGTTTCCCCCAAAGCAGTCTTCCGTTCTCCCGCAAGTAAAAATCCTTCAACCGTGTCAGCCACATAACTTAAATCACGAGTAGGATGAACGTTCCCCAGCGAAAGCGTTTTCCCTTTGAGAAGTTGGGTAATAATGGTCGGAATCACCGCTCTTGCCGACTGTCGGGGGCCAAAGGTATTGAACGGCCGAACCACCACCACAGGCAATCCGAAGGAACAAGCAAACGACTCCGCCATTTTATCAGCGCCAATTTTACTTGCAGAATAAGGGGACTGACCCTGTAAGGGATGTTTTTCATCGATCGGTACATAGCGGGCAGTTCCATACACCTCGCTTGTCGAAGTCACCAATACCCGCCCGACTCCATGACGTCGCGCAGACTGAAGTACGTTCAAGGTTCCAACAATATTCGTCTCCACATAGCTTTCAGGAGCCTCATAGGAATAAGGAATTCCGATCAATGCCGCCAGATGAAAGACCACCTCAGCCTTTTCCGTCAATCGATCCACAAACGCGGCATCTCGAATATCACCACTTAATATCTCCATCGAGTTACTTGCGCTTGAAGATTCCAACCAACCTCGGTGGCCTCGGGAATTGTACCGCACCAAAGCACGTACCGTCGCCCCCTCTTGAACCAGCCTCTCGGCGAGATGGCTTCCTATAAACCCTCCGGCACCTGTTACCACCACGCGCTGATTCTTCCACTTCATGACGATCTCCTCTCGATTTCTGATTGAGCCTTTTCGTAATCCGCATGTTGACCAATATCAATCCAGGCTTCCATGATTGGAAAACTCACGACATTCGCCCCTACTTTTAACAGTCGATCAATGACCTCCGTCATATCCTGACGCTGGTGCTCGGGGATAAATCGAAATACCGAGGGCTCCAATAAATAGATCCCCGCATTAACAAAAAACTGTTGTACGGGCTTTTCCCGAAGCGCCGTAATTCGACTTTCTTCGCACTCAACAACGCCATACGGAACTTGGAATTCATAATGACGCACCCCCACGGTCATTTCAGCTTGATGTTCCCGATGGTAGTCATACATCGCACGGAAATTTACTTGCGTCAAAATATCACCGTTCATTACCAAAAGCGGTTCCTGTGAATGCTCCAACAAACTCAGAGACCCCGCCGTCCCCAGCGGCTGTTCCTCGGAAACATATTGAATATCAACTCCAAAGGCATTCCCATCTCCAAAATGTTCTGAAATTTTTTCCGACTGAAAATGCGTACTCACGTGAATTCGATGTATTCCTGAATCTCTCAATTGTTCCACAATCCATTCCATCAGCGGCCGTCCACCCACCGGTAGCATCGGTTTCGGCGTATTCTCGGTCAGAGGGTGAAGTCGCGATCCTTTTCCTCCGGCCATAATCACCGCCCTTAACTCCGGCGTCTTTTCCTTCGAAAAATCCGCGTCGACCACTAAATCGACCAAAAATCCGGATTCATCCACAATCGGGATTTGCCGAACTGCGTGTTGCCGCATCAATCCCTGAAGCTGCACCATCGAGGTCCCTCGCAATGCGGTGACTGGCTTCGGGTATGGAGAATTTTGTTTTCGCTCCAAAATTTTCGATGCGAGATCCTCTAGGCTAATCCCGGCCAACACCGCACGACGAATATCCCCATCCGTCAGAGTCCCAATGAGGCGTCGCGCCTCATCCACGACCAACGCAATTCCGGTGGCGTTCCCATCAATACAGGCAATCGCTCGGCGAATCGGGTCGTTTTCCCGCACCAACCATGGATCCAAAACACGCGTCATTAAACCCTTTTTTTCTTTTTGGCAGGAACTCCCGCTACCATCCATTCCGCAGGAACATCTTCCGTGACCACGGCTCCTGCCGCAATGACTGCCCCTTGCCCGATCCGACATCCTTGGATGATCGTTGCTCCAATTCCAACATGCACCCCAACCCCCAATTGAACCCCACCTCCCAAACGACACCCGGGCCCCAAATGACAGTGGTCTCCGATGATACTGTCATGCTCAACAATGGCCCCCGTATTGATCAGAACATTTTCTCCCACGACAGCCCCGCGATTTAAAATTACCCCCGGCATCAACTGGACTCCCTCGCCGCATTCCACCGCCTCCCCGACAATCACGGATTCGTGAACGACGCTCATCGCTTTCATTCCTTCCGCAACCGCGCGTCCATAAACTCGCTGACGAATGCGCGTGGTTCCCGCAGAACCGATCCCTTGCAAAAATAGTTTTACCCTTTTTTGAAAGAGCCCCTTCAACTTTTCATCTCCTCCCAAAAGAGGAAGACCCTCCCAACGCTCTCCCGCTCTCGTCCAACTCTCGTCCAATACACCGACCACTTGAATCGACTTGTTTTTTCGAATCATGGAGAGCAGAAGACGCGCATGACTTCCCCCTCCCAAAATGATTACTTTCGATTTCATAAAATCTCCTCGATCATTATTTTATTCCGCCATTCCGGAGTTTTAAAAAATCGGTGGATCAACTCCACAATGCTTCCGGAAGGATCGGCCGCTTCAAACGGACTCGTCATGCCCTCGATCGATTTTCGAAAATCGGTGGAAATTGCCTGACGAATCGCGTTTTCGATTGCTCCACTTTCACCGGGTGAATCGATCACATTCAGCGCCCGTTCTCTTCCTTTTTGACGATTCCCCACATTTACCACCGGAAGCCCGACGGAAGGCGCCTCCAAAATCCCGCTGGATGAATTCCCAATCATTACCGTGGCATGATGCATCACACTCCAATGAAGCTGAGCTCCTAAATTTTCGACGAGACGGGCCTGAGGGTGATTCCGAACAAACTCTCGAATCCGTGCCGCCACCCGATCACCCAAGGTATCCGCATTGGGTAAGGTAAAAAGGATCGACTGATCAAATCGTTCTAAGGCCTGAAGCAGTGCTTTCGCCTCTTGTTCGGTCCGATCCAGCTCCCGGGTCACGGGATGATAAGTCACATAAAAAACTTCGTCGCCAAAGGGAACTCCTGTTTTTTCGGAAAGTAGATCCTGATCCAAAAATGGTTCCGCCAACGCCCCTTCCAAACTTAAAAGCCCACACTGCACAATCCGCTCTGGGTCCTCTCCCATTAAAACGAGACGGCGGCGACAAGACTCCGCGCTGACCCCATGCAAATGACTCATTTTCGTGATCGCATGACGAAACACATCGTCCATGGCACCATCGGTCCGCTCTCCTCCATACAAATGAAGTAGCGGAAGATTAAAGGGAACTGTGGCCAGTGCCGCCGCCATCGTTTCGTAGCGATCCCCGAGCACAACCACCAAATCCGGCTTTAATTCCTGATAAGCCTCCGCAAATTTTGTCACTCCCTCGCCCATTGATCGTGCAATATCCGCAGGGGCCCCCGTTGCCATCGACAGCGGAACTCGCCCCAAAATTCTCGCGCCATCCTTTTCAATCATGCGTACCGTCAAGCCAAAGCGCTCTTCCAGATGCATCCCTCCCACAAGATATCCTACTTCAATATCGCTCTCTTCGTTCAATCGGCGGTAAAGCGGTGAAAAATAGCCGTAGTCGGAGCGACCGACCGAAACGAGTAGCACTCGAGATTTCACGATCTCTTCTCCAAATGAACCCAGTCCAAAAATTCTCCAGGCTTCGGAAGCTTTCTGACCCGATATCCGATCACCGAGGAAAGTCTCATCGGAGAAATGCCGCCCTGGGGACGTTTTGCCAGCAAATGCCGGGCCTCTAGGACCGTCCCTACCTCCACTCCATACTCCAAAAATAAGGATTTTCGGGCCACTTGAGCCACTTCTAACTCCTCACGTCC
The DNA here is from genome assembly GCA_964555235.1 of uncultured Verrucomicrobiota bacterium. Taxonomy (GTDB): domain Bacteria; phylum Verrucomicrobiota; class Verrucomicrobiia; order Methylacidiphilales; family CAMAQI01; genus CAZKRU01. Next base: position 67,616 of record CAZKRU010000002.1, on the reverse strand, counting down.
TGGTTCCTTTCTTCCATTCCCCAACGCCTTTTCCACTTCTCGAATTGCCTGAACCATTTTTTTGAATTCTGAGGGGTTCAATGATGCGGCATGGTCTGGGCCCTCCATCTTGGAGTCCAGCGTCAAATGTTTCTCGATCATTGCGGCGCCACGTGCCACTGCCGCAACCGCGACCTGAATTCCAAGCGTGTGATCTGAAAATCCGATCGGCACTCGGAATGCGGTAGCAAGCAAATCCATCGCCAACAGATTCGCCGCCTCGGGAGGAGTCGGATAACGGCTCACACAATGAAAAAGTCCGATCGAACTCGCCCCAGCAGATCTTAGCACTGACATCGCACTTTCAATTTCACCGAGCGACGCCATGCCCGTGGAAAGCAACACCGGAAGTCGACTCTCCCCCGCCAGCTTCAATAAAATTGAATTCGTCAGATCTCCCGAACCAATCTTGATTGCAGAAACCCCCATTTGGACTACCTGCTGAAAACTTTTTGGATCAAAAGGGGTTGAAAGAAAACAAATCCCCTGACGCATTGCATAGTCGCTCAATTCTTGGAAAGCAGTCTCGGACAGCTCCAACGCCTTCAGCAGCTCCAACTGACTTTGCTTTTTACCCGTCGATTTTTCCTGATACTCTGCCTGAGGAGCAGAAACGTCCGCAAGCGCCTCCGCAGAAAATGTCTGAAACTTGATTGCATCCGCCCCGGACTCAATCGCGGCATCCACTAATTTTTTCGCGAGCGATAAATCTCCGTTGTGATTGACTCCTGCTTCCGCCAAAATCCAACAGGGCGATCCTTCCCCAATCAATCGTCCCCCAATGGAAATCGGCGTTACCATGCCGTCCAGCCTCCATCCACCACCAGATTCTGACCCGTCACATATGCGGAAAGATCGCTTGCAAGATAAAGGGCCGCCCCTTTCAGGTCTTCTTCCTTGGCCATTCGACCCAAAGGAGTGCGATGTTCATATTTTTTCACAAATTCATCTGGCTGTCCTCGAAAAACGCCTCCTGGACTGATGGAATTCACGCGAATGCGGGGAGCCAAAGTACTGCTCAACCACCGAGTCAATTGAAGCATCCCTCCCTTGCTTGCTGCATATGCCGCCGGATTCCCCATGCTCGTTCCCTCATATAAACTGTAATCGGGAGCCACCATTCCATAAATGGATGAAACTAAAATGATCGATCCGCTTCCCTGTTCCCGTAGCAAAGGGGCGCACTTTTGACAGAGCGCAAAGGCCGAGGTCAAATTCACTTCAAAAGCCTGTCGCCACGTCTCCAAAGATTGATCTTCAAGCGGCGTGGTCCATCCCGAAAGGGGCGTAGTTCCCACCAAAGCTGCCGCAAAGATCATCACATCCAGGCGCCCATGAGTTTCTCGAATCTGAGAGGGGACTGCCAAAACTTCGTCCTCTCGCTGCAGATTGCAACGAAGCCCGCTGATTTTTCCTCCATTCGCGACTCGAATTTTCCCTGCTGCTTCTTGAAGCTTCGCCTCGTCCTGATCCAAAAGGACCACTGAGGCCCCTACCTCGGCCAATGCTTCTGCCATCGCTTGACCAAGATGCCCTGCTCCCCCGGCAATCAGCGCAACCCTTCCCGTTAAATTCATCAAATCAGAAACACTTCTCATGATTTCTCCTTCTGACGTTGATATAGAAATTCCGCAATTTCCAAATCCAGTTCAGTGTCAATATCCATGGCGCGAGCTTCCGGAATTTCAATGGCGAAAGTTTTTCCCTCCCAGAATCCGCGATGAGATCGCACAAATTCGGGACGGGCTACATACACCGCCGTCGTCATATCATAGACCCGCGGCGCATCCTGACGTCGACTGACTTCCGAAGGAATCACCAGCGAAGCTTTCCCGGAGTGATCCATCGTCACCATGTTGAAATACGGACTCCGGCGCGCCGCCGTCACACTCACAACCAAGTCGGCCTGTTGTTCCCGCCAAAGCGCAAGGGCCTGAAGCACATCCTCCCTCGCTCGCAACGGAGCGGTTGTGGGAAGGGAAACAAAACACTCCACGTTAATTCCCAATTCCTGACACGATTGGAGCGCATGGCACCACGCCGCACGTTCTGGCGAATCGTCACGGGCCAATTCCGCTGGCCGCAAAAACGGAACCTCTGCACCACATTGTTCCGCCTCCTCCGCAATCTTGGGATCATCGGTAGAAACCATCACCCGATTAATCTCGGAAACCGATTTCGCACATTGAATCGAATGTGCTAAAAGTGAGAGGCCGCCCACTTTGCGAAGATTCTTCTGGGGAACCCCTTTGGATCCACCACGAGCAAATACAAATGCGACCACACTCACTGGCTGATCCCTTGGAGTTTTCGGAAACGCTGGATCACTTCCAGCACTTTGAGTCCCGCTCCGGCGTCGACTCCCGAAGGCTGTCCGCGCTCGGCCACTTGAAGCCAATGCTTTATTGCATCCAGATACATATCGTTACGCGAAACTGCCTTGCCATTATGCAATAATCGCTTTCCTTTTCCCTGATCAATCCAGGCTTCGTGCGTTTCCATCCCCCAACCGATTGTTCCCTTCGTGCCAAGAATGCGAATCGAGCGATGCGCCTTTCGATCAATCAAATCCAAATGAATCCGTGCCCGAACTCCGGATCGAAATCGTAAAAGCATTTCAACCCAATCCTCGACTCGAATCAAAAGCGGGCTTATTTTCCCCATCCATCCACCGACCTCTGCCACCTCTCCAAACCACCAAAGCGCCGTGTCAATTTCATGACTCAATTCCAATAACGCACCGCCACCGAGCTTTGGATTTGCTGAAACGGTACTTTGGTAAGGACGCTGAGGACGCCAGTCGGGAAGATATTGCCCGACCTGAACGTCCGCGCTCAGCACCTTCCCAATCCGCCCCTGCTTTAATGCTTTTTCAATGGATAGAAATGGTTTGTAAAAACGAAAGTTGTAGCCCAGTACCAAGCGTGCGCCAGTCCACCGTTTGACCCAGGATCGAGCAACGCTTGCATCCGCAGCCAACGGTTTTTCCACATAAACGGGAAGCCCGGCACGAAGAATCGGATCGGCACTTGAAAGATGCTCCGTTGAAGGCCCTGTGATCATCGCTCCATCCGGTCCCCAAGCTAATGCCTCCTGAATCTTTCGGAACGATTGTAATCCTTTTTCAGGAGAAGGATTCTTTGACAATCGCAGTGCTGCGATTTCAATTCCCGGGCGTAAAACCTTTAAATTCGCAGTATGACGCTTGGCAATCGCTCCCCAACCGACAAAGAGTACCTTGCGAATTTTCACAATAGCGACCGGCGCCCCAAATAATCCCAAGTGCCATCGACCAAGTTTTTTACAACCTCAACTTCGTCTGGCTTGGCATGCTTAGCATAGAAAACATCGATAAATCCGTAGGATCCCGCAAGTGCCATCGACCTCATATATTGTCGGATTGCTGCAAGGGTTGGCGTCTCAATTCCCTTAAGAATGTGTCTCAAGGCATCCTTGACCTGCTCTACGGATGAAATCGAATAAACTCCAGTCGCATATTGATAAAAGTGATGACCAAAAAGCAGTACCGCTTTCCCCTTAAAAAGCGCCTCCCAGCCCACCGTCCCAGAGATCGTTGCGACTGCCTGACATTTCTCCACTAATTCAAAAGTGTCTGTCTCCATCGGCAAAATCCTCACTTTACCGAGTCGCACGAGGTCATCGTAGTAAGCCGCATGTCGATTTCGATGATCTTGGTAGGGATTCTCCTTAGTCACCACCACCCACCCTTCGGGAAGCGACTCTACCAAAGTTGCAAACATTAACCATTGCTCCGTATAAATTCCTCCTTGAGGATTGGTGGTACATTCCGGCTGGTAGTGCAAAGGGGCATAAACATACGGAGAATCCAAGCCTCCCCTCCAAATAAGTTTCTGATATCGATCCTGAAGTATTTTGCGGCAGCGGAATTCCAAAATTTTTCTCCGCGCTTCATTGCACTTCAATTCCATGGATTGCATCTGTTTCGAAAAGCCCGTCCATTTCAAAAAGGCTTGGCTTGAGATCAGCCAATTTAACCGTCGCATCGACTTGCGCTCCAGCATCGCAAAATCCGGAACTTCCGGACGCGCGGTATCATTAAGTGGAATCGGCTTGGAATTTCGTCGCATCCAACGGTAATGCCCTCGTATCGCCTTTTTCATCGAAGGAGAGGTCTCTTTCCAGGGACGTTCCCCGCTCTTTAAACGGAGATAGGCTTCTCCCAAATCAGGAGCGTAGTCTTCCACCGTTTCAGCCCAATAAATGGTTCCAGGAACTTGCAATCCATTATTCACGATCACGACTGGAATTTTCCTAGCACGACAGAGTGCATAAAGAACATAATCATACCCGACATGGGGAGGACTTACAGTAATTAACAAGGAGATCTCTTTCTCCTTCAAAACTGCATTCCAATAACATACATGCTTCAAATAAAGTCGCTTACGGTCCTCATAAGGCAAATGCCCTGCTAACTCTCCCGGACCAGGCTCCACACGATCCATCATTCGAAGCACCAATGATTCAGCAAACCCAAGTGCTTTAAATATTCCCTCATCGGGAATTTTCAGCTCTACTCCCGCTGCTGAGTAATCCCCTCGTTTCGCACGTTCATAATCAACGCAGCACATCCGATCCTCAAGTTCCTCAGAAGGTTGATAGCCGGCAGCAACAACCACCGCACGTTCCCACGTTCCTTTTTGAAAAATCCCCTCCATCACCCGATGAAGGATTGACGAATGAAACGCGTTGAAAAGTACCGTAGCCATTGAATTTTAAAGCGGAAGCAGCGGATTAGGTCCGGCAGGAAGTAAGCCTCTTTGCACTAACTCGTGAGCAAATTGAGCGCCTCGATAGTCCTCATAACGACGTGCTACAATTTGTGCCCCAAACGGAAGCCCCTCAGAGGAAAGGAACGCCGGAGCCCCAATCACTGGAACAAACGCCATCGTCCACATCAGCGCCGGATCCGGCTTTTCCATCACCTCACGCCGCGGAGCCACTCCTGCCGTGCTGAGGGAAATCAGAACATCGACCGTCCCTAGAATTTCATCGAGCTTCCGTGCCAAAGATTCCTGCAACTTTAACGCCCACTGGTATGCCTCGACGGTAACTTCACGGCCCCGGTAAATCATCTCGCGCATTACCGGCGAAATCAGTTCCTCTCGCTCAATTTCGGATTGAAAATAGTAGGCGAGCGCTTTTTCGTAAATTTTTTCGTGTGCTTCGTGACAGCGTTCAAATTCCGATGGCAAATCGATTACAACAACATCCGCAAAGCCAGCGATTTTATTAACCCAATCCTGCATGGAAGCCTGAGCATACGATGGCGCCTCACTCCAAGTATGCGTTTTCGCAAATCCCACTTTCCAACGACGCCCTTCCGGCTTGAGCTGTCGCTCTGGATAGTCGAGTTTTTCATGCACAAAGGGGTAATTAGGCCCCTTAACCCGCAAAGCGTCGAAAACCGTTTCAAAATCCTCCAACCGAGCTGTGAAAAATCCGATCGTATCCAAACTATCAGTCGTTTTGAGAACTCCGGTTCGCGGAATTGATCCAAACGATGGTTTGAATCCATAAATTCCGCAGAAACTTGCGGGACGGATAATCGAGCCCGCGGTCTGCGTCCCCACCGAAACAGGAACCATTCCCATTGCAATCGCAACGGCCGATCCACTCGAAGAAGTGCCAGGCGTTCGCGTCTGATCGTGCGGATTGACCGTTTTGTTTAAAGCATGAACAGCGAATTCTGCCGTAGTGGTTTTGCCCGGAATCAACGCCCCTTCCCGTTTCAGATGAAATAACGATCGCGCATCGTTTCCAGGTGTAAAACCCTTCCAGATCGGGCTCCCCATTTCTGTCGGAAAATCCCGAGTGTTAAAAACATCTTTCACGGCCACCGGAATTCCTTCCAGGGAGCGCAGGGGAGAGGGCTTGTTTTGATCCCGCTGACGCGCCTCGTTCAGTAATCCCTCGCCATTGAAACAAACCCAAGCCTGTCCCTGTGTTTCTCTCTTTTGATAAGCATCCACGCAAACCTTTGCCACCATTTCGCAAGTCAATTCGCCCGATGCAATTTGTTGCAGAATTTGCCGTATTGATTTGTTCCGAAAATCCATAAATTAATCCTTCGGCGCGTGCTTCTCGATGACCTGTTGTGCCCAAGGAACAAGCTTCTCAGGATGCGCCTCACGCTTCGGTATCACCGGCACGGAAACTCCTTGCAATTGTGTCAGCCGTTTGGCTTCGATCGTTCGATAGAATTCTTCCTCGGACATTCCGGTCACTTTGAGATAATAGTCCAAAGCCTCCGGACGCTCTCCGTCATGTCGCTTGGCCAGCTCAAATCCCTCCTCCCGAGTCAACAATCCATTACGCACATCCACAGTAGACTGGACCGTCCCCCTCCCAAAGCCACGTTTCAAGTAACAGGTAAAGTCGTGAACTCCGGCCATGATGCATTCCGCGCTTTTATAGCACTTAAATGCATTCTCCATTTTTTTGCATTCTTTCCATCCATAGGTGTCCCGAACAAATTCCATTTGTCGCTCATCATCCCAAAAAATATAATCCCCCAAATGAATCCCATGCACACCGACCGACTCACACTCCTCAGCCGTCGGCACATTGAATGGATAGAGATCCTTGGCGGTAAGATCTTTTTCCTCCATCTGTTGCGGAGTTAATTTCGCGGAAACTTTTGTGAAATATTCGCGATCAAATTTAAGCACCGGATTTTTATAACTGGCGCGGCCGGAGTGTTCAGCAATGGATTCTCCCCAGATGAGGAGCGGGATTTTGAATTTTACCGCAACGTGAAGCGGGAACGCGCCAACCCCTGCATGACAGTGCCAGCATGCGTCTCCGATGCCGGACAACGAGCGCCGTGCAATTTTCCCAATCAATTTTCGATTGGGAGTGAACATCATATGATCGACATTGAACTGTTCCAACGCGTTCAGAAGATTGTACGTACCCGTTTCACTAAACCAGTTATGACTAAACGTGACCGCCAGCGGCTTCATTCCGTAAACTTGAGTCAATACATGAAGCTGATACATACTGTCTTTTCCTCCACTGATTGGAATAATACAGTCGTAATTCGTTCCCGCTTTTGCCTTGGCTTCTTCCAGCATCGTTCGAAGCGCCTTTTCTCGCTCCGTCCAATTAATGTGCATCTTTTGTTCGGAAGATTGGCAGGCTTGGCACACCCCAAATTCGTCAAATGTCATTCCTTCCACCGTTTCCGGCATACAGCAGCGAATGCAGTATTTTAAATTTTGAAACGGGACATATTCTTGATTGGAAACCTCAACACTCATGACGCCCTCCTTTTTTCGAGTTGATACTCGGACTGCAAAAGACCGTAGGAGATGAGATCGACGAATCGGCCCTCTTTAAAAATCGCTTCCCGTCGAACGCCCTCCTCACGAAAACCTAGCTTTTCGGCAACTTTCCGCATCCCTTGGTGATCTGAAAAAGTTCCACATCCCACCCGATGAAGATTAAGTCGCTCGAAAGCCAACGAGAGCATCAGTAAACCCGCCTCACTCCCAATGCCCTTTCCCCAGTAAGAAGAATTTCCCAATAGAAACGTCAGCTCTGCATTTCGATGAATCCAATCAATCGACTGAAGCGCAATGTTTCCAACATGAAGTTTTCGCTTTTTCCACACAATCGCCATGACCAGCGTGCTTCGACTGCCTTTTGAAGCACGAATGTATTCTTCATAATCGGATCGCCTCTTGGGCCAAATCGCATGACCATTATGGGCGCAGACTTTGGGGTCATTTAACCATCGCACGTAATCCCCTCGCATATCCCTTAGCTCCAATGGCCTTAGCAGAATTCGATCCGATTCTAAAAACTCTTGATATTTCATGAGTAAATCCACTCCCACGCCCGATTGGTGGCACCTTGGTTCAAGTCGCGATGGTTGATCAACGAAAAACTTCTCTCAATTCCTCTAAGAATCGCTTCTCCTTCGATTTCAACGACCTCCACTCCATATCGTTCAAATACATCGTTTACTTTCATCGAATTCATCCGAAGCGCGATGGATCGTTTCCCACAAAGCCGCGCTTCAATCAACCCCATCGTCGCAAATCCAATTACGACTTCAAACCGATCCATGACGGTGTCGAGCGGCTGCGATGCCGAGATCCATTCCAAACTCAAATTCCCGAAGGCTTGGCGGCACTTTTCGATCAATCCAACATCGAGCGCTTCTTTGGGGTGCGGTTTGATCCCCATTAGAACAGGTCGATGACCTCCCCATTTTTCCAAAGCTTCCATGACAATCTGATAAGGATCCATCATCTCTCCTGCATATCCCAACACAGACAACGGCTGAGAAAGAAACAACACTCGAAGCGGGTCCTCCTGAATCACACTGGAGGGAAGTGACTCAATCTGCTCAAGATGCGGAGACCCAATGACCGTGATTTGATTTTGAGGAAAACCCACAGCCACCATAGCCTCTCTCGCTTCTTCATCTATGACTCCAACCCGATCGGGCATCCGTTCAATTACGTACTCGGACTCGTTCCATCGCTCCCTATAATTCGACCAGAAGTCCAACAGCACAAAACTTGGAATCTCTCTCCGGTAGGCCTCGTTGCGAAGTCTCTGTTCCGCATTCGAATTCCAACTGGTTCCCGTCAGCAACTGTGTCGCCCCTTCCAACAGTCGTGCCGCATCATCGGACTCAAGCGACGTTGACATCGGTTGAAATTCAATTCCGTTTCTGGCGAGAAACGGGCCCCCGGGATTTCCCGCCAAAACTTTCACTTGCTTGCCTTCGGCTTGAAGTCGTTGCAACACCGGCATCCAAACTTGCGTTCCCCCTGGATCATGAACCGCCGCAACGATCATTTTTCGAGCAATTCCTCGCGGTAACGATAAACCTTTTCAAACGCTCGCACCACATCGTCCAAATCCCTCGAAGTCATTCCCGGCCTCATGTATTCATGTTTGAAAAGTTCTTCGTGATACATTCGCTCTGCCACCGGACAAATTCCCTTTTCATAACGCACCTCTCCTTGATAACGAGGACAGTTAAACGAACAGGAGCCCATCCGTTGTTGATAAAAATTTTGATAGTAAATCGGTCTTACATACCCAGCCCCGATGATCGGCGTCGTTTCCCTGAGTTTCGAAGTTGGAATCTCCGCCTTGATCGCGTCAATAAATCGATCCCGGGGCACCCCAACCATCTCGCGCTGATATTTAAACGCTTGGACATAGTAGACGTGCCTGCATCCGAACTTCACGGGAGCAGGCTCCAATCCGGGAAGCGCACCAATTCGCTGCGCTAAAAAATCAGCATTCCGAATACGTTCCTCCAACAATCCGTCCAATTTTTTTAATTGCTCAATTCCGATCGCCGCCGCTACTTCGGTTAATCGAAAATTAAATCCCATCACATTTGCCAATCCGGAGGCTCCCTTAAAATCAACAACCTCTTCGGCATGATTTCGAATGACTTCAAGCCGTTCCGCGAGTGCTTGGTCCCGCGTCGTTACCATCCCCCCCTCACCCGTATGAATGTGTTTGTGGTAATTCAAACTGAAGATCCCGATATCTCCAAAGGTTCCTACCGATTTCCCATGATACGTAGCGCCAGGAGCCTGCGCACAATCCTCAATGACATACAGCTTGTGTTTTCGAGCAATTGCCATGACCTCATTCATCTCTGCCGGATGTCCAAAAAGATGAACGATTAAAATCGCTTTGGTTCTCGACGTGATCCGCTGCTCGATACTCTTGGGATCAAGACAAAAAGTCTCCGGATCGATATCCGCAAATACAGGAACCGCACCATAAACAACCGGCGCAATGGCGCTAGCCGTCATACTATACGGAGAAACAATCACTTCATCTCCGGGCCCCACATTGCACGCCCCAATCGCCGCCATGAGTCCCGACGTATTGGAATTCATCGAAATCACATAGGGCGCGTCAAAGCGCTTTCCCCACGCCGCTTCAAAGGCTTTAACTTGAGGACCTCCGTAAAAATCCGGATGCCATGCTCCCACATATTGCGAGAGATTGCTGGAGTCCATCACCGCCATGACGGCTCGCTTCTCCTCCTCCCCTATGGGATTCGAGGCTGGAAAGAGTTCTTTTCGAATGGGATCTCCGCCACGAATTGCTAACATTGCCATACTCTCTCCTTAGCCAATCAAAGGACTTTTTTTAATTTGCTCACAAATTCGAATCGTCTCTGCGGCTTCCATGGACTCCATCTGTAACGCCTCATGATTTTGAACGGCACGAACTAAATTTCGCATCATTCTCTCCATTGCCTGCCCATAGGAGGATTGTATCGATACCGGCTTCATCTTCAACTGCCCCGCGACTCCTGATTCCCGCCCCGCTTCCTTGGTGAAGCGACGAATCTCACGTCCTCCCCTTAAAAATTGCCAACGACTTTTTGAAGTAAAAACCTCGATCTCTCCTAAATCGTAATGCGCCTCATCACATGCCTGAAAAGCCGCTCGTACGCCGTTCATAAATTGAACGAAAAAATCGGCACGAAAATCTCCTCTCTCCCATACCTCTCTCCGAAATACCCCGATTCGCGTCACGTCGCCAAACCAGGCTGTCAGTAAATTGATAAAGTGCGACGCATTATGGAACACTCCTTTGGTATAAAGAACTCGCACCCCTTGAATTTTCCCTTCTCGTCCTTCCGAAAAACGTCGCCCCAGTTTCATCATTCCCTGATCCCATCGTCGGGGATAATTAATTAAAAGAGGAACCCGACGACGCGAACAATGCTGCACCATTTGAACCGCCTTCAAATAGCTTGGGGCCATTGGCTTTTCACAAATCACCGCCTTCACTGGAAATTGAATCACCTGCTTTACCTGCGACACGTGAAAACGATTCGGACTGCAAATAATCACCACATCAGGAGTCGCTTCGCGCGCCATCTCGTTTAACGTTTCAAAACCAAGTGGAACTTTCCACCGCTTTTGAAACCGTCTTAATTGATTTAAATCCGGATCTACTGCGGCCACTAGATTGATCCCGGAAGTCTGTTGAATGGCCCCAGCATGAGTCCACACTCCGGCTTTTGCGTTTTCATCGTAACCCCCGGCAATATTGCCGCACCCCACAATCGCAGCTCGCAATTCCATTTTACTCCAATAAATCCCACTGAAGCGGAGTTCCCATTTCCACCGCACAGCGAAACCGGCGGCCCATCACCCGAGGCAATTCCCGTGGCGGCAATCCATTGGCAGGCCGAACCGATCGAACATTTTCCGGTCCCACCAATTCACCCGCCCGAACATCTCGCGAAACAAACAGCGATCTCCGAAACATCCGGGAGGGGGCTTCATTCGGATCAGGCTCCAAAGAATCTCCCCCCATCGATTTTTCGGCAATACGAATGGCCTGAACCATCGCCTTAAATTCTTCGGGTTCCAGTGAAAAGGCGCTATCAGGCCCTCCTTTACTGCGAGAAAGAATAAAGTGTTTCTCAACCACACACGCCCCCAAGGCAACCGCCGTTACTGGAACGATGGGGTCCAACGTATGATCAGAAAGACCGACGGGAACCTGAAAAATCTCCGATAATCTTGGAATCGACCGCAAGTGCATCGAATCCGTAGGAGAGGGATAGGCGCTGCAACATTTCAATAATATCAATTCCTTTCCCCCGGCTTCGCGAATGGCTCGAACGGCCTGATCAATCTCTTCCACGGTCGCCATTCCCGTCGAAACGATCATCGGTTTTCCCGTTTTTGCGACACGCTGCAACAAGGCAAGATCCACTAATTCGAAGGAGGCGATTTTGTACGCAGGAACTCCCATTTGTTCTAAAAAATCGACCGACGAAAAATCAAACGGTGTTGAAAAGAGATCCATCCCGAGCGCTTCAGCTTCTGCTTTCAATCGCGGCTGCCATTCCCACGGCGTGTAAGCCTCCTGATAAAGTTGGTAAAGATTCTTTCCCTCCCAAAGCGTTCCTTTCCCGATTTGAAACCAAGGCTTATCGCTGTTCAACGTAATCGTATCCGCTGTATAGGTCTGCACCTTAACCGCATCAGCACCACACTCCTTAGCGGCGCGAACCAGCGCAAGCGCCTCATCGTACGAGTGACCGTGATTTGCCGAAAGTTCAGCGATGATATAACACGGATGCCCCGGACCAATCTTGCGCTCGCCAATTTCAATCATGCAATAACCCCCGTCGATCCCAAATGACTTCGAAAACTTCCGCCGCGTTCATCCCTACCCGAGAACCCCAATAGGCTGCCGTGGCTCGAATCACTTCCGGTGAACGCGGGTGCGGCGCCGGACGCGCTTCGCTCTCGTACATCTCCATCGCTTCGATTTTCCGCTCCAGGGTAGCCTCAATTTCCACAAATTTTCCCGCGCGAAAAACCGGAGAAAACCGCTCAAACGCCCATTCCGTCGAGGATCCGACAGGGTAGGCAAAAAGCGCATGAACCGGTCTTCCTTGCATCGGGCGGGTTGCGGTTAAAACAGCGCGAAAAGTCGTCTCATGATCGCGATTCAAATCTCCGCCATGTTGAGTAAAAACAACTTCGGGAGCAGATTTCTGGATCTGCGCTTCGACTTTTTTAATAATTTCCAATAAAGGAACCGTATCAAACCGGTTATCCGGCAAATCACACAAAATCACTTCTCGAAATCCGAGATGCTTTGCCGAAGCCCGTGCCTTGGCATGTAACTGCGCCAGCTCCCTCGCCGGTGCTTCCTGACGATCTTCAAAACGCGAGGTAATTCCCTCTCCGAGAATCATCAAATCCACCGCGACACCTTGAGAGGTCAGTAGTGCCACGGTCCCTCCACATCCAAGCACTTCATCGTCCGGATGTGCTGCAATCACTAAGGCGCACTTCATGATTTCCCCCGTTTTACCACCAGATAATCTCCAATCGCCAGAGCATCCAAGCCACTTCCATAAAAGGTTCGAACGGCATCAAAGGGCGTGTTCACTACCGGTTCTCCTTTCACATTGAATGACGTGTTAAGAATCATTCCTCGTCCCGTCAAGGCCTTGAATTCCTCAATGAGTTTTCGATAACGCGGATGATCTTTCAAATTCACCGTTTGGGGACGCAGGGTCTGATCCACATGCACCACCGCGGGCACCTGTGTTTCCATTCCTTTCCTGGCACGAAACGTCATGATCATGAATGGATGTGTGACCGCATCTTCGACGTATTCCCCCAGGTCTTCTTCAAGAATAGATGGAGCAAAAGGTCTCCACGGCTCCCGATATTTAACCGCCTCGTTCACTTGATCCCGACTATCTGCGAAGAGCGGATTGGCCAAAATCGAACGCGCCCCCAAAGCCCGTGGTCCAATTTCTGAACGTCCTTGAAACCACCCAACCAACTCCCTTCGAGCCAAGCGTTCTGCCACTTCTTTCTCAATATTTTCACACCGTCGAAATTCAATCTTTTGCTTCACCAGTGCCGATTCAATTTCTTCATTCGTGAATTCCGGCCCCCAATAGGCATGCGTCATTTTAAAGCGAGGATCTTCTCCAAGAGCAACACTCAACAATTGCGCCGCCCCAAGTGCTGTTCCCGCATCCATACTCACTGGTTGAATAAAAATTCCTTCAATTAATCCTGTTTCGCGCAGCCGTTGATTCATCTTGCAGTTCAATGCAACGCCACCCGAAAGACAGAGGTTTCGACACCCCGTCTTTGCCACTAACCGTTTGAGCAGCGCAATCACCGCGTGCTCCAAACGATTTTGAAGTGCCCAAGCAATATCTTCCTCCCGACGGGTCAACGGCTCGTGTCGTAGGCGTGGTCGTCCAAGTAAATCAACCAATTCATCGGTAAATTTCGAGCCATAGGTATGCTCCCCATAGTGCAGATAGCGTGGATTAATTCGGTACCCCTCCTCGGTAATTTGAATTAATTCTTCAAACGCTTTTTCGTATTCAGGAACCGATCGCCCATAACAAGCTAAACCCATCACCGATCCTTCATCTGAATAGGGACGGAATCCTAAAAACTCCGTGACCGCCGAATAAACCCATCCAAGCGAATGCGGCAATTCAATCGCTTCAACCGGCTCCAATTTGAGTCCACTCCCTTTCCAAAGCACTGTCGCTTGTTCCTCCCCACTCCCATCAATAGTCAGGACTCCGGCATCTTCAAATCCCGAACAATAAAATGCCGATGCGGCATGCGCGCGGTGATGCTCGACATATTCAAGAGGCGGAACCGGGTCCATCCTCCGACCATGGCGCAATCCTGCATGAATTTTTAATGCCATGTGCTCGGGATGAAAAAGATTCAAGATGCCCGGCTCTGCAAATGCCGTTTGCTTTCCCTTCGGGCCATACTCCCGCGCTAAGCGTGCGTAAAACTCCGGCATGAACTTCACGTATTTGCTTACTTCCCAAGCGGAGACGACCCGATCCACCTGACTCAAAGAAATGCCACCTTTTTTTAAACAATAATCTGCTGCATTTGATGGAAAATATAAACTCGCGGTCTTTACCCGAACAAAGCGTTCTTCCTCTGCCATTGCGATTAAACGGCCGTGTTGCAACAGGCAGGCACCCGGATTTGGTCCATTGTAACTGATCCCCAGAATATTCATCGCTTGCTTCCTTTCTCCTTGGCGTAAACCACGGTCTCTCCCGTTTCTTCCACTCGCTGCATTCCACACTTTTCAGCAATCCGTATTGAAGCGACATTGTCGGCTTTAATCCGCGCCCGAAATGGGCCTGGTAATTCTTCCATCAAATCTTTTAACATTACCGATCCCAACCCTTTTCCCCAAAACTCAGGTGCCACGGTCCAGGATAAATCGTACCCTCCATTTTCCCACTCTGCTCGAATACAGCCACAGGAACCCTCGGGCGTTTCAAGAATCTTGAGAAATCGCAACGGATCTTGAAGCAGTTGCCGCAACCAACCAACATGAGCCTCAAGCAACACCGGATCGGAATTAAAAAACTGTCCTCGAACCCGGGAATCATTCCGCCAGAGAAGGAGGCGATCGGCATCCGCCAAAGTGGCGTTTCGAAGCGAAGGAAAGGTCGAAGATTTTAAAAGCTCTTCCATTCGATCCACCACGCGAGGCGCACCGAGCCCATCAATCACTTCTCTCAGTCGTCGACTTTGTTGAAAATCGTACGATTCAAACATGGTATCGATTTTAAACCCCAACCCCGCAGTTTCCTCAGTTAATGCACGAAAAACTAAAAAGAGGTTTTTACACTCTACAACATCTGCATTGCCTTCCTGATTTTTGGCGGATGCAATTAAAAGTCCGGGAAGTCCCATGGCCGAAAACTCCCACGCGGTAACCCCCGCCGAACCAATTCCAACATCCGCACTCGCCATCAATTCACTCATATTTGTCACGGCCCCACACCAGCGGAATTGCTTTGATCGTCCCAATACCCAGGCATGCAAGGAATCGCAATGAGCGTGAGACGGTCCCACCACGACATCCACTTTTACTCCTGGGTATCGCTCAAGCTCACTCAAAACTTGCTGCGTCCAGTTTTGCTCATCTGCCCCACCCAGCGTAACTAAAACCCGGCGGATTTTGTTCGTTTTTTCCCGATTAAAATCTGCTCGAAAGCTTTTCCGAAGCAAAACCCACTCCGCGCCTCCCACAAATTCTCCCCGATCTAAACGAGCTCGATAATTTTCGACATCGCCATAGGGATTTGGATTTAAGACAATGTCGACCCCATACCGATCACAATGCCCATAATCATCAATTGCCAAGCGTCTTGCTCTTTTGGATGAAATCGCATTCCAGTACGGCTCTTGAAAATGGTAGCCGTCCACGACCAACCAGTCCGCCTCTTCCGCTTTCAGATAGTCATCCAGCGTTTGGGCGTCCTCAATCCCTTCCGAAGAACTTTTAATGGAACGGCGACGAATTCCACCCTGCTCCAACCATTCTTCAAAAAGATTTGGACAATCTTTCATGACAAATACCACCTCACCTTGACGCTCTTGAACCGCTTCCGCCAAAGCAAAGCACCGGACGGCATGACCGATTCCAATTTTCGGATTCGCATCCACACGAAAGAGAACCTTCATGACTCAGAAATCATTCGCTTCAGCGCTCGAGCCAGACGGAAATCTTCTTCATCATCAATGTCCAATCCTGAAATCCACTGCAATGGCTCAAAGGCATATCCTTCTCCATAAAAAGTTCCCGCTTTCAGCAACGCTTCGGTGCGTGCCACCCAGATGGATCCGGTCGGGCAGTACAATTCAGGAAGATCTTGGGATCGCGTTTTCAAGGCTTCAGGAAAGAGTGCCTTGGGAATTCCCGATTCCGCACGTTCATGAGCCCACCAAGGGTTCATAAAACCGTAACGAAAGCAGGAAAGCTGAAACGAACGCTTCTCCCGTTCAAAAACTTCAAGCGCTTGCTTAATTTCTTCTGCGCCACGCAAAGGACAATTCGCCATGAGTTGCACCACCACCTCATATTGTTCTCCCAGACACGCTTTAATCTGCTCCAGCGCGTGCACTGTGGCGCGACTGACCGGCGTGATCGAGTCATGCGCGGACTCACGCAAAAAGGGAACTTCGACTCCCGCATTCTTTGCCACTTGGGCAATTTCTTCGGAATCGGTACTCACAAAGATCCGATCAAAGCATCCTGACTTTTGCGCTGCCTCAATCGACCAAACGATCATCGGCTTTCCCTCAAAATCAACGATGTTTTTACGGGGAATCCGCTGAGATCCACCGCGGGCTGGAATAATGGCAATCCGTTTCACCACGCCGTCCACCCTCCATCCACAATCAAGTTATGTCCCGTCATCCCTTTCGATTGCGAAGACAAAAGAAAGAGTAAAGGCCCTGAAATTTCGGACTCCTCAAGCATTCGTCCGGAAATTGCATGCTTTCCATATCGATCCCGAAACGCCGCTGAAGCCCGACCCTCGACTCCTCCATAACTGATGCAATTCACCTGAACCCGCTGTTTTCTGAGGCGTACCGCCAATTCGCGAGTTAGATGAATCACCGCAGCTTTGGCAATGCTGTAATGCATCGGCGAATCAATTCCGGGATTGTCGTAAATTTCATCACGCGCGGCTACCACTCCGTAAATGGACGAAATCAAAACCACCCGTCTCAGCATCGACCCTCGCAATGAAGCAAGTGCCACGGCCAAATCCGAACCAACTCCACAATCGATCCAAAATTCCCGCATCCATTGTTTTTGGGTGGGACGATTCGGTTTTTCTAATTTCAAATTACTTGCGTCTCTTGCATTATGAACCAGTGCCGTCGGCTTAAGCCCGACCTTCTGCAGTTGCCTTATCAATCTTTCCGCTGCATCACTCTTTCCCAAATCAACCGCGATACCATGTAATTGTCCCGCCTTTACTGAATCTCGATGCTTGAGGAGAAACTCTCTCTTCCGGGACTCGGATCTCAACGAAACCACCACTGTATCTCCTCTGTTGAGGAGCGAACGAAGCATCTCCTCCCCAAGCCTTCCGGAGCCTCCCGTCAGTAATATGAGTGACTTCATGATAATCCCATGGCGATCATTTCCACAACCCGCTGCGTTTCCCTTCTTGGAATCTGCACCCGGCGCGTTCGAACTTGGAGAACAAATGCATGAAGCGCCGCTCGAAATGCGGTGAAGCTATCCGTAAAACGCCATTCACAAACGCCCTTGGTTCCAATCCATTGAATCAAAATCGGCGCTCCTGATTCTCCAGTCGCAATCACATCCAACGACGCTCCTCCTTTGAGGCAATAATGGGTTTGCACCGATTTCCCACGAGCCGTTCGCTCATAAGAGTCGATACTCGGTTGCAGCGCCCGAACAATCGGCTCCAAGACGTGAACCGCATAACGATCCCATCGTTTGGGAACCACCGCAGTGGCATGCAATACCTTTCCCATCCGCTTCCGCTCTCCCGCCTTCCAGGTCATTTCGGAGGAATACCTCAACGCCGAGCAGCTGAATACCAAGGACGGATGTCCGGCCATTTTTAGGATGCGCTTCCATTGCTGCAATGAAAGGGCTGCCGGTTTATCCAGATAAATCGGCACCCCTGCGTTAAGGAATGGTTGCGCCCATTTTTCATGCTGCTCAGCATCATCCCGAGCCACCAAAACCGCATCCACGACCCCAAGCATTTCTTCAAAATCATTCACGACCTTCGGAATTTTTGAGGCACGGGCAATTTGGCGCGACCAATCGAGGCGCGGTGTCCAAACATGTGTAACTCGCGCTCCGCGCAATTGATCTCGCGGGAATTTCTGTCGAGCGAGATATTCTGAAATTGCAGGAAACGGGCACTCCTTCATTGCCGCCACATCATATCCATTACAAATCGCCGCCCAGGAATATGGATGGCCATTCCCCTCGCTCATTCCGATCAATCCTAGATTTAAGGGGCGAGCTGCCATCGAAATGGTTCCAAAAGTTCAACATCATCTGAAGCGAGCCCCTCAAAATTCAGTGCCACTTTACAATTCCAAGCCGCTAAAATCTCTCGCCATTCCTGAACTCGCTGGACCCCCATCACTACGGCGTCCGCCCAGTCCGTCCGACAGGCAAATTGCAGAGCAAGAACTGCCGGAGAAACCCCCTCGGAACTTGCTTGTCGTGCAACTCGATCAAGCACCGAAACCCATCGATTGAAGTACCGGTGCCTCGTCGCTTTCTCCATCAAAAGCAATCCTTGAAGAAAAACCGATCGGACCTGAATTCGAACCCCTCGAGAGCGAAGAAATCCAACGCTCTTCTCGATTCTTCGATCCAGCAGGTTATAGGGCAACTGAATCCACGAGATCGGGTAATCCCGCCAAACCCACTCCGGCACATCGTCGACATCATAGGTTGAAATTCCAATGGTTTTCACCTGTCCTGAATCTAGAAGTTCAACCATCCAGTCCAAAAGTTTCGAGCCTCCAGGCTTGAGCAAGTCCTTTGAATGATGCACCAGAAGTCCTTCAATTTGATCGCGGCGAAGGCGCTTCAGCGAATCTTCGAACGATTTCTTTACCATTTTTAATTCCCGCTCCGTTACTGCTTCCAATGCGATCGGTCGTGCCTTCGTGAAAATTTGAAATCGGTTTTCCCCTGTCGTCATTTCGCCTAAAAGTTTTTCGCTTTCTCCGTAAGCTTGGGCGGTATCCAAATGCACGACCCCGGCCTCTAATGCCAGATTTAAAATTTCTCGAACCTCAGGGATAGGAACTTCTGCTCCGTTCCCCGCCACTCCATAGGGCATTCCAAATGCAACGGTGCCAAGCGCCAGCTTCATTCCACAATCCCCGTCACCGTCTCAATCACCTGGTTCACTTGTGCATTCGTCAATCCGGGATACATCGGAAGACTGATGGCTTCTGAGTAAAACTTTTCCGCTTCCGGCCAGTTTCCCTGTCGAAATCCCAGCGAGCGATAATAGGGCTGCCATGGAATTGGAATATAATGTAAATTTACTCCGATCCCCAAAGCGCGCAACGCCTCAAAAACCTCCCGATGTGATTTTGAAATTTTCTCCAAGTTCAATCGAATGACAAACAAATGATAGCTGGATTCCCCCTCAGGATTCTCCTCCAGACAGCGAAGCGGTAATCCCGCCAACCCTCGTCGATACTGTGACGCAATTTCCCGACGGCGTTGAACAAACGCGTTCAGACGAGTTAATTGACTGATTCCTAAAGCCGCCTGAATATCGGTCATCCGATAGTTCAATCCCAGATCTAACTGCTCGTAATACCATCCTTCCGGATTTTCCTTTTCCAGTTCTGAAAGTTCCCGTGTGATGCCATGAGTCCGAAGCCTTTCGACTTTTTTTTGCAATTCCGGTTTCTGAGAGAGAAACGCCCCGCCCTCCCCCGTGGTAATGATCTTTACCGCATGAAAGCTGAAAACAGTAGCATCCGAAAACTGACAATTTCCTACGGGTTCGTTCCGATACCGAGCGCCAACCGCATGCGAAGCGTCTTCCATCACTTGAAATCCATATTCGTGAGAAAGCTCCCGAATCTCCGCCATAGGACAGGGAGTTCCTGAAAAATGTACAGGTATTAATAGCTTTGGAAGTGTTCTCTCTCGTTTAGCCGCAATCAGTTTCTTTTTTAATGCAGAAACTGATATGTTTGCGGTTTCCGATTCAACATCGACAAAGTCTAATACCGCGCCCAAGTGAACCGCACAATTTGCCGAAGCAACAAAGGAGATTGGCGACGTCCAGACTCGATCTCCCTTTTTAATGTCAAATGCCATGCAACCTAAATGAAGCGCCGCAGTCGCACTCGAAACCACAGCGACCTGGCTCCCTCCACACAATGCTCCCAAAGCCTTTTCAAACTCAACGATTTTCGGCCCTTGAGTCAGCCAATCCGAACACAATACTTCCTTCACCGCTTGAAGGTCGGATTCCTCGATCGATTGGCGTGCGTACGGAATCAACCTTCAAACTCCGCCATTTGATTAATCTTACTCAACTCTTCTACGGAGAGAAAATGCGGATTCTTGCCTGAATCATATTCAAAATCCTCCTCAACGGCACGCCCAACCTCTCCACAAACCGTCTTATAATAATCTGGTTTGTGATTAAAGTTAATGGTTGGCTGAATAATAAAGAATTTTTCGAATTCCAAGGTGCGATGGCAGTCATCCCGGGGACACATGACTTCATGAAGTTTTTCGCCAGGACGAATTCCAACAAGTTTTACCGGAAGATTCGGCGCCATGGCCTTTGCCAAATCAGTGATTCGCATCGAAGGAATTTTAGGAACAAAAATTTCACCTCCATGCATTCGTTCAAACGACTCCAGAACAAAATCGACCCCATCTTTTAGCAATAACCAGAAGCGCGTCATACGCGCATCGGTCACTGGAATTTCTTTGGCACCGTCGCGGATTAATTTTTTAAAGAACGGAACCACTGAACCACGTGAGCCAACGACATTTCCGTAGCGGACCACCGAAAAACGGGTCTCATGCCCTCCAGCAATATTATTCGCGGCAACAAAAAGCTTGTCGGAGGCGAGCTTCGTTGCGCCATAAAGGTTGATTGGATTCGCCGCCTTGTCGGTCGAAAGCGCAATGACTCGATGCACTTCGTTTTCGATACACGCATGAATGACATTTTCTGCACCATGAATATTCGTCTTAATACACTCCATCGGATTATATTCCGCCGCAGGTACTTGTTTTAAGGCGGCCGCATGAACAACACAATCCACTCCGCGCATCGCCATGACTAAGCGCTCCTTATCTCGAACATCCCCAATAAAATAGCGGATCGGATACTTTTCCTCTGGAAACTTACTTCGCATTTCATATTGCTTGAGTTCATCGCGACTGAAAACAATCACTTTTTTAGGGCGATGCTTTTCAAAAAGCGTGTGAATAAAACGTTGTCCGAAGGAACCCGTTCCTCCAGTGACTAAGATTGTGGCATCAGACCAATTCATCGCTTTTCTCCGGATTATGATTTTGAAACTGAATTTCGTACAAACGTTTGTAAAGAGGGCATCGCTGAATCAATTCACGGTGCGGACCAACGTCTTGAACAATGCCGCGATCAATGACAACGATCTTGTCGGCGTGCAAAATCGTGGAGAGACGGTGGGCAATAATAATCGCGGTGGAGGCTTGCGTCATCTGATCAATCGCCGCCTGCACTAACCGTTCGGAGTGAGAGTCCAACGAACTCGTCGCTTCATCTAAAATCAATAGTTCAGGCCGCTTCACTGCGGCGCGTGCGATTGCAATCCGCTGGCGTTGGCCGCCGGAAAGTCGAATTCCCCGCTCTCCGACGAGCGTTTTATACTTCATGGGAAGCTCTTCAATAAACTCCTCGGCGTTCGCAATCTTAGCGGCCTCGCGAATCTCTGCATCCGTAGCATCCGGTTTGGCGTAGCGAATATTCTCCTCCAAAGTCGCATTGAAGAGCACAGGATCCTGTGGCACGTATCCAATCAAGCTTCTATAAGATTTCTGCGTGTAATCCCGAAGATCTCGTCCATCAATTTTCAAACACCCTTGAGTGGGATCATAAAAACGCAACACCAAATCCACAAAGGTCGATTTACCCGCACCACTAGGGCCCACCAGCGCAACGGTCTCGCCTTTTTTAATTTCCACGCTCACCTCAGAAAGTACCGCCGCTTTTTCGTACGCAAACGTTACTTTTTCAAAGGCGATTTGTTTGTGGAAACCTTGAAGTATTTCACTCCCCTCCTTCACCAAGATCGGAACTTGGTAGTATTGGTAGAATCGCCGGGACGCCCCCATCATTCCAAGAATCTTGTTGTGTGCCCCCACGAGTTGATTTACGGGTGACATGATTTGCTTCGCCATATAGACAAAGATCATCGCTGCCAAGGGCGTAATTCGATTGCTTTTGACCTCGTAAACCGTGAACAACAAGATCATAATTTGCATCAGATTATTGATAACCGCACGGACAGGACCTTCAATTTGAAGTAAATATTCCCGCTTCATACTGTTTCTAACTGCTGTATCAATCAATTGTTCCGTATGTTTAATCTCATCTTTTTCAGCACCAAAACTTTTAACAATTCGCATATTAGCCAGCACTTGCAGCATTCGCTGACTTAGCACCGCTCGATCATTCATTGTACGCTTAGCGAAATAGCGAAACGGTCGATTAAAAATTTGGTTTACAATTTCGTGCGCCACTCCAGTGACAAAAATCGCAACCAAGAGCATCGGACTTGTTTTCAGAACAATCACGACATAAAGCACTAGAGTCGCCCCCGAAGAAACCAAACTAATGATGACTTTTTGGAGATTCCCAATCGCCTCACTGACGTCCGCCCCCATCCGCGAGAGCAATTCCCCCGGTTTTTGCTTATTAAAAAAGCGCATGTCAAAGTTCAATACATACGCAAAAAGATCGCACCGCATCCGTGAATTAATCTGATTAGACACAAGCGCACCAAGAATGGAGTTCCCATATTCAAGAATCTTCTGGACTCCCATGACCAATAGAAGCCCGATCGAAAGACGAATGCCGATTTGCATCAAATCGGTTTCTGCCTCAGGCTTCACCCAAGATAAAACCGTGCTCCCAATTTGATTCAAATTGAAAACATCTGAAAGTGGATTTCCAGGCTTTCCTGCAGTCTGCGCGACTTCTGTTGCACCTGCACTCAAGTTGCCCACAAACATTTGAATCATTCCTGCGCTGAAAGCCAGCGTCAACATCGCCATGACGGATAGCAATAAGGAAAAGCCTATTAAGATACTGATTTTTCCTACATGGGGCCATGCGTATTTCTTCGCGAGCGTTAAAAATCGACGATACTCTTCAGATTTGATTTCAATCGTTTTTTTAATGCGCCGCGACTTGCGCTGAATTTGACTTTTAGAATTCATTTACCACTTTCGCTTACTTCACTTGCTACCTGAAAAACTCCATTAATGCCGAAATGATCCGCACTGTTCCGCCTCGATCAACAATTTGATAAGTTCTTTCATTCCTGTTTTCGCCTTCCATCCTAACTTTTTAAATGCCTTGGTAGGACAGCCGAGACTAAACGGAATATCTAAAGGCCGATACAAAGAGGATTCTTGTTCGACATATTTTTTAAATTTTAATCCCAATTGAAAGAAGACCTCGTCCGCAAATTGTTTCAGCGTGTGGCTTTCTCCTGTAGCAATGACAAAATCTTCCGCCTGTTTTTGCTGTAACATTTTCCACATCGGTTCCACATATTCCACCGCATATCCCCAATCCCTGCTGACATGCCAATTTCCAAGCCTCAGCTTTTCTCGACTCCCGGCCGCAATGCGACAGGCCGTCGCCACAATTTTTCTGGTAACAAATCGTTCCGGACGAAGGGGAGACTCGTGATTAAATAGGATGCCGGAACAGGCAAATAATCCGTAGGCATTCCGATAGTTGGCAACTCCCCAATAGGCCGCCCCTTTCGACATCGCATATGGACTGCATGGATGAAAAGGGGTTTCTTCCTTTGCCGCTTTTCCTTTTGTGTCCCCAAAACATTCGCTCGAACAGGCATTATATAACTTGATAGGCATATTCAGAAATCGCATACACTCCAACAAGTTGATGGTCCCCATCGCAATACTTTCCAATGTTTCCATCGGCTGTTCAAAGGAGAGTCCTACCGAGGTTTGGCCGGCCAAATTATAAATTTCGTCCGGCTTTACCTGACTGATCACCTGCAAAACACTTCGAAAGTCATTGATGGCCATGGAACACAAACGGACTTGCTCGCGAATTCCTAAATACTTTAGGCCTGAAAATGAATTCACCTGCGCATCCCGTGAAGTCCCCCAAACCTGATACCCCTTCGAAAGCAAGAGTTTTGATAAATAAGCCCCGTCCTGACCCGAGATCCCACAAATCAGCGCTACTTTATTTTTTGTTTTTGCCTTCATTTCGAAGTCTTTGTATTTTTCTCGCTGGAGCGTCTCATCATGATTGCCAAATCCTCAGCCTCTTCCAACCATTTTACTTTTTCAGCAAATGTCGTAAGAAATCCCTCATAGAGGGTTCTCCTGCGAGCCCCCTCGAACGTTCCCCACTCCCAAGGATCTCGCTCCTTCAGGATTTTTTCGACCTCTGCCTTACGAAGTTGGAAAACGTTCGCCATAGATAAGCTTCAAATCCTCAATGTCAGCCAAATCTCTCGTTCGACCCGCAGCTTTTTTCATTTGAATCAGCGTTTCAAGGGAAACGATTTTTGCGACAGTTTTATCATCCACCGGTTGCTCAAATGCTTTTGCATATTCTTGATGAAAATCAAACGGCTCTTCAATGAAAAGATCGATGGGCGTCCGGGGGTGTTGATCGCTCCACAACTGAAAAACGACCATGTGCTTTTCGTTTTTCCATCGGTTTCGAGCTTCTGGATCTGAAAGTTGACTCATCGAAACTGGAATTCTTGGTTGAAATCCCAACCCTTCCAGTGCTTGAGATGCCTTTCGAATGTTATTTGATTCCAGCCAAAGAACGAGATCAAGGTCTTTTGTCAGCCTCTCAAAACCATGCGCATTGACCGCAATACCTCCCACGACCAAATATTTTACGCTCGCTTGGTTAAGTGCTTGAATAATCGCGATAAAGCTATGAACTTGCATTGTGCTGACACTCGGGCGAGCACTCCTCTGGAATGTTCAACCAATCTCCTACCACCAGCGCTTGATCCCGTATTTCTCAAAGACGGGATCTGAGCTGATCATCTCCAGACCGTGCTCTTTGGCTTGGCAGACTTGGATGCGATCAAAGGGGTCCCCATGGATTGAAGGGAGATCTTTGACTGCCAAAGCGGCTTGCGGAGAAATTGTCAAAATCTCGATTCTGTATTCGCTCATTACTTCTAAGAGACTTTTTTGAACCGATGGCGGAAATTTTAATTTTCCGATCCCTACCTTAATGCTCGCTTCCCACAATGAAGCGACGCTTACCTGCAAGTTAGATTCACTATCTTCCAAAATTTTCAGCGCGGTCTCACTCAAGCGCGAATCGCTTTGAAATAGAAAAATCCATGCATTGGTGTCAACCAAATAGCTCATGGCATGTACTCTTTAAACTCTTCCAGTGGTGCATCAAAGTCTGGCGCCATGTAAAAGCATTCTCCCTTCAAACACCCATAAATTCCTTTTCGCGATTTGCGTACAGGAGCCAACGGCTTGACCTCAGCAATCTTTTTTCCATGACGAGTAATGTAGAAGGTTTCTCCCTTTTCAACCCGATCCATGATCTTGGAAAGATGGGTCTTCGCTTCAAAGAGGCCGATTTCTTGCACTTTCATGATATTAGACTAGTCTAACCAGTTTAATTGTCAAGCCCTTGACCGCTCTTTTGAAAAAGTCGCCCACCTCTTACAGGCATGCTACCGCCCCTGGCCGGCGCTTGATTTTGCGCCGCCTTTGGCTTCGTTTCTGATTTTTTGCATTCCATTTGAATGCTGCCTCGCTTAAGCGAAGCACTAACTGCCGCTACCTCTTTCGGGCTTCGCCTCCGGGAAGAACGACTTCGGAATAGGCGAGGTCGACTTCCTGAGGGCGACCGAGAAAATCCAAAAGTAAACGCACTCGCTCTTTGGCGGGCATCACTTGCCGCACGACCGCGAGCAATCCTCGAAAGGCCCCCGAGGCAATGGTCACTTGATCTCCGACCTCAGGGACTTCTGGGATCACCCGGATTTCGGTGTCATCCAATCCTTGGCGTAAACTTAAAATGGTCTCTTCGGGGACGTACGCTTCACTCATTCCAAAGCGAAGTATGGTGCAGACACCTGAGGTGTAACGCACTTGAACCTTGTGGGGTTCTGGATCAAATTTGGCAAATAGGTAGTTTGGAAAGAGGGCCTCCGTAAACCAAGCCGGCCCCGTGCGTGTCGCTTTTTTGTATTTGATGCGAGGACAAAATACTTCCACTCCTTCAATTTTGCGTAGATGCGCGGCGGCGATATGTTCGTGCTTCGGCTGCGAACGCAAGCAGAACCATTGCTTCTTTCCTTCCGTATCAGAAGGGGTCACGCCTGGGAGCTTCGAGAAATGGTCGCTCATTTTTTCACCAAAAGTAGCCGGGCAATCGCCGGAATGAACTGCTCAACCTGTCTCTGCCATTTCCGGAGTTTTTCAACCCGCTCCGCGTATCGCTTCCGCTCTCCATTCGATAATGATCCCGTTAAACCTTTCAGTCGCTCAATCCGTTGCCCCAAATCCTGAACCCCCGGCTCCACGCGATCCTTTAAAAAACCATCAACGAGATTCTGAAGGTTGCCGTCCAACACATACAAATCGCGCCGATCTCCCGGAATATAGCTCGCTTTGATCGCCTGTATCGAACGCAACAATTTAAGTCCCTGGCTGGCAGAGCCTTTGCTCATGTTCAAACGCTCGCAAATATCATCCAGTGAAAGAGGATCCGCCGAAACAAAGAGCACCCCGTAAATTTCACCCACACTCTTGGGAAGTCCGATGAACTGTGCGATTCGCACAAAAATATCAATCGCCTCAATTTCTACCGGGGTAAAACCGGTAGAGGGCCGCTTCTCCGTCGAGAGGGTAACGGCTGTCTGATTCATGCCATCCCCTTGGTTTTAATGGAGCCCGAGCAAGCAATGATGAATAGGATCATATCAGGTGCTGGCATAGAGAAAAATTCGTTTGAGCTCCGCTTCAACTTGGTCGCTCGACCATTCGGGGTATTTCCCCTTCAAAAAGGATCGCTTCACCTCTTTTGCCGTGTCATAAAGAGAACAGGCGATTTCCCATTTCTGGGTAGGAGTCATCTTCCGCAACGCTTCGATCTGCAACGGGTGCAGTCCGGTTTCGCCTTCCATCATCAGATCCTAAGCAAAAACTTCAGTTTGTTCAAGAAAAAATGAACTGATTGTTTTTCTCGTTTTCTACCCTCGGCGGGGTCATCGACCCCGCCCTACCAAATTAGAGGGGGTGGGATTTTAAATGCTGAATCACCGACTTAAACTTTTGCAGGGCTGGATCGGAGATATGATGCTCCATTCCCTCGATATCCGCGTGGTGTTTACGAGGATCCAAACCCAACTGCATAAAGAGCTCGGTTAAGACCAAATGCCGCGTCTCGATCGATTCCGCTATTTTTCGACCCTTCTCCGTCATGACAAAACCTCGATACGGCTCACGCTGAAGACATCCCAAGTCCGCCAACCGCTTGATCATCAAGGAGACACTGGGGCGGATCAGATTCAACGCCTCGGCCACATCAGAAACCGAGACATAGCCGTTTTTTCGAGTCAGCCCCGAAATGCACTCCAGATAATCCTCCGCGCTTTCCGTTAGTCCACTGCGATGATGTGCGCTCAATTTGACGCGCTTTGCCGTTGCACGTGCTGGAGCCTTCTTCGGGGTTTTGGCCATCCCCTCCTTGTAACGAAATCCTCGAACCAGGGCAAGTATTTGTTATGACAAACTTTTATTGTTGACGCAATCAAGAGGGTCCGGCAAAATCCCGTCACCATGATTTCATTCTCTTCAAACTCCCTGTTCACGATCATTCTTTACCTCTTCCTTTCGATTCCATTCCTGCATGCTGCAGAAAAGCCGAAGCGCGTGGTCACCTCCTTCACGATTCTCGCGGACATTACCCGCAACATCGCCGGAACGGCGGCCGTGGTGGAATCGATCACCAAGCCGGGAGCGGAGATTCACGAATACGAACCGACCCCGCTCGATGTCGTAAAAGCACAATCGGCAGATCTCGTCATTTACAACGGCATGAACCTCGAACTTTGGTTCGAAAAATTTTATGGGGAACTCGGAACCGTTCCACGCGTCGTTGCCACCGAAGGAATCGCACCCCGTGGGATCTCCAAAGGCCCTTATACCGGAAAACCGAATCCTCACACTTGGATGTCCCCCGTCAATGTCATGATTTATGCCGAAAACATTCGCAAGGCCCTCGTTAAGTTAGATCCCAAGAACGAGAAGACCTACAACGAGAATGCGGCCACTTACGTGAAACAATTGAAAACACTGGATCAATTTCTCAAAACAAAACTCGGAGAAGTCCCCAAAAATCAGCGATGGCTGGTCAGCAGTGAAGGCGCTTTTTCGTACTTAACCACCGATTACGGCCTTCAAGAAGCCTACATCTGGCCGATCAATGCAGATGAACAGGGATCTCCCCAACAGGTGAAGGAATTGGTCGATCTGATGCGGGCTCAAAAGGTCCCGTGTAATTTCAGCGAAAGCACGATCAGCGACAAACCGGCCCGACAAGTCGCCAAGGAAGCGGGTGCCCGTTACGCAGGCGTCCTCTATGTTGACTCCCTCACGGATGCCGCGGGAGTTGCTCCAAGCTTACTCAAACTTTTAGAATATAATGCCCAAACGATTGTCAGTGGCCTTACAGGAAAGTCCAAGTAATCGTTCATGAGCGACCCCATCAGTATTCAGGTACGAGAGGTCACGGTCCGCTACAATAATGGGAACGTCGCCTTACAAAATGCCTCCTTCAATCTCTCTGCGGGCGTCATTTGTGCGCTTGTCGGCGTGAATGGCAGCGGCAAATCGACCCTCTTCAAGTCCATCATGGGCTTCGTCACTCCGAATCAAGGGGAAGTCCGTCTTGCAGGAATGTCCGTTCAGATGGCCTTACGAAATCACCTCGTCGCTTACGTTCCCCAGTCCGAAGAAGTGGATTGGAATTTCCCGGTCAGCGTTCACGACGTTGCCTTGATGGGACGGTATGGGGCGATGAATGCTCTTCGAATTCCAAAAGCAGAAGACTTGAAAATCGTCGAAGAGAGTCTCACGCGAGTGGGGATGCTCGAATTTAAAAATCGCCAGATCGGAGAGCTTTCCGGAGGCCAAAAAAAACGCGCCTTTCTTGCCCGCGCCCTTGCTCAACAGGGGCGTATCATGCTCCTCGATGAACCCTTTACCGGCGTTGATGTCAAAACCGAGACCGCCATCATCTCCCTCCTTCGTGACTTGAAAGAAATGGGACACATCATTTTGGTTTCCACTCACAATCTCGGATCCGTCCCTGAGTTTTGCGATCAAGTCGTCTTGATTAATCGCACGGTGCTAGCCGCAGGGCCCACCGAAGAGGTTTTCACTCAGGACAATCTCTCCAAAGCTTTTGGTGGCGTGCTGCGGGAAATTAAATTCGATCGCCGAGCGAATGCGTCCACTTCCGACCAGTCCGTCCTTGTGGTCGGTGATGACGAGCGCCCCTTGGTCATGGAGCACGGTCGCCATATTCGCGACCATGGCACGGAATCAACTCCACCGCTGTCAGACAAAAAATGATTTCCCTGGTAACACTCTCGGCTCAACTGGCAGAACCTTTTCAGTACGACTTCATGCGCAAAGCGATGTTGGTCGGAGCCGTTGTCGGATTGATCTGCGCGGTGCTCTCCTGCTTTTTGACCATGAAGGGATGGGCCTTGCTGGGGGACGCCCTTTCTCATGCAATTGTTCCGGGGGTGGTTCTGGCATATATCGCCCAAGTCCCCTTTGCGGTGGGCGCATTTATCGCAGGACTTCTCTCTACCCTGGGAATCGGCTTCGTCAAAGCGCACACGCGCCTCCGGGAAGACGCCGTGATCGGAATTGTCTTCACTGCCTTCTTCGCGCTTGGGCTCGTCTTACGATCGCTCTTTCCGAGCAACATTGATCTCAAAAATATCATGCTCGGAAATCTTTTGGGAATTTCCGACAGCGATGCCCTCCAATGCCTAATCATCGGAGGCGCAACGCTGATCGTCATTCTCGTGAAATGGCGGGACCTCATGCTCTTCTGTTTCGACGCCAATCATGCCCGTAGCCTCGGCTTGAATACCCAGGCGCTTTACTGGCTCTTTCTGGCACTACTCTCCTTCACTGCGGTGGCCGCGCTTCAAGCCGTTGGCGCCTGTCTGGTCGTCGCCATGCTGATCACTCCGGGAGCCACGGCCTATCTGCTCACCGATCGTTTCTCGAAAATGCTCTGGCTCGCCGGAATTCAAGGAACACTCACCTGTTCCATCGGCGCCTACATCAGTTGGTTTGCTCAAGCTTCCGCGGGTGGAATCATTGTCGCGCTACAAACAAGTCTTTTCTTTCTCGCCATGATCTTTGCCCCCAAGCACGGCGTTCTTTCCCGCTGGCGGATGCAGCAGAGGCTCCCCACCACTCCCCAGATTTAAAATGGACGCCCTCTTTCACTTTTTCGTCGATCCCTTTCAATACCCTTTCATGGTCCGCGCGTTGATCGTCGGAACGCTGGTCAGCGTGGTCTGTGCCACCCTCTCTTGTTTTATGATCCTCAAGGGGTGGTCGCTTCTCGGCGATGCCATCTCACATGCCGTACTTCCGGGTATTGGACTCGCCTATCTTTTCGGGATTCCGCTCCTTCTCGGCGCCTTCGTTTCCGGACTTCTTTGTGTTTTGGGGATCGGATTGGTCAAACAGCAGACGCGCGTCAAAGAAGATACGGTCATCGGAATTCTCTTCACCGGATTTTTCGCGGTTGGTTTGATATTGATCTCCAAAATCGAAAGCGACGTCCATCTCATGCACATCCTCTTTGGAAGCCTTCTCGGCATCACATCGCCCGAAATGATTCAAATGGCCTCCATCGCTGCTGGAGTGCTTCTTGTTCTACTCCTCAAACAGCGCGATCTTCGGCTCTTTTGCTTTGATCCGAATTACGCGAGGAGCATCGGACTGAATGTTCCCGCGTTGCACTTGCTTTTGCTTTCGCTTCTCGCACTCACCATCGTCGTCTCTCTGAAAACCTCCGGAATGATCCTCGTCATTGCCATGCTGATCACCCCAGGAGCCACCGCCTATCTTCTTTCAGATCGCTTCGGCTCCATGATGGGGATTGCAATAGCCACTTCCGTTCTTTCAGCAATTCTGGGAATTTGTACAAGCTTTCGCCTCGACGCATCAACGTCCGGCCTCATGGTCCTGTTTCAATCCTGCTTTTTTGGGCTGGCGTTTATCTTCAGTCCCAAGCATGGACTGTTGGCGCAACGAGTCGCGCTCCAATCAAGGTGAGCCCGTCAGGCGTTTACAGAAACGCCCCAACGAACAAATAAGTTCCGACTGCCGCAATTCCTGCTCCAGTGCTTCGCACCCAAAGCAGAGAGGCCTTTCGCTCGAAGAAAAATCCGAGCCCGAGGCCAACCCCATGAAGCGCTACCGTCGATAGAATAAATCCAAGACTATAATACAATCCTGAAGCGGTCGCCGGCATTTCGGAACCATGGGCCGCTCCATGAAAAAGCGCAAATCCCCCGACCAAGAGCGCGGGAATCACCGAGGGGAGCTTCGCCGTCGTCGCAACAAAAAGTCCCAGAAGCATGACCGAAAGTGCGATTCCCTGTTCACTCCATGGAATCGAAAAACCGGAAATCCCCACCACACTACCCAAGGTCATCATCCCTACAAAACAACTGGGAACCAACCATCGGGCATGCGCTCCGAGTTGGAACGCCCAGAGTCCCACTGCGATCATTGCCAACAGATGGTCCCACCCCCCGAGCGGATGTGTCATTCCCTCAGAAAACCCGACCAGATTGCTGTGCCCGGGATGCGCCCAAGAAGAGGCGGTAAATGCGGTAAAAAGGGTCAGCATCATTTTCAACCAAGAAGCGCGTTGTTTCATGAAAAAACTCCTAGCCGAAAATTTTTGTTTTGCGAAGCAAAATGCATTTTCAATGGTAGGGACCGATCTCCGAACGGTCCGCTCCTCAAACCCGGACGCCTCGGAGATGCGTTCCTACCAAAGGGAACAAGACTCGACAGATTCCTCCTTTTTCGGAAAACTCTTCATTTCTGTGAGCACGCTCTCTGTCACCTTTCTCGGAAGCGGTACCTCTCAAGGGGTTCCGATGATCGCCTGTAACTGCGATGTCTGCCAATCGACCGATCCTCGTGATAAGCGGATGCGTTGCTCCATTTATCTCGAAACTCAGGAAGGGGCCATTTTGGTCGATACCACCCCAGAATTAAGAGTCCAATCGCTCCGTGCGAACCTCCAACGCGTCGACTCGGTCCTTCTCACACACGCTCACGCCGATCACCTCTTGGGTTTTGATGACATCCGCCGGTTTTGTGAAATCAATGACGCCCCTATGCCCGTTTACGCCCACCCTGAAACCCTCGAACAGCTCCAACATATTTTTGGTTATGCCTTTAATCCGAAAGTAACGATCCGCAATTATGTCCGCGTCGATCCCCGACCTGTTACGGATTCCTTTTTTTGTCTCGGCCTCACGATCACTCCGTTGGAAGTCACTCATGGAAAGACCCGGACCTGCGGGTTTCTTTTTGAGCAGGAGGGCCGAAAAAAACTCGCCTATTTTAGCGACTGCAAAACCATGCCCGAGGAGACCGCCTCTCGAATTGATGGAGTCGAGGTATTGGTGATTGATGGACTTCGTGATCAAGAGCATCCGACTCACATGAATGTGGCTGAAGCGATTGCGACCGGTCAGCGGGTTCATGCAGGAAAAACCTGGCTCACCCATATCACTCATCACAAATCCCACATGGCTCGTGAAGCCGATCTCCCTCCCGGGTTTTCCGTCGCCTACGATGAACTTCGTCTCGATCTATGAACTCCTTCGTGTCTGCTAACGCTTTCGTGGGAATTTTTCTCGCCAAGTTCGCCAAGACGCCAAGATTTTCCTTCTCATCTTCCAAAGCGGAATTTTCTCTGCTTCGCTCCTTCGCGAACTTGGCGAGAAATCCGTACAATTCTCTTAAAAATTTACTCTCCTCGCTCCGGCTCCTAAAATTACGGGTTTTGAGTGCAATCTTAACATTTTTTTTAATCCTCTCGATCAGCCCCATTCTTTCCGCCTCAGACCTTCGCGATCACTTATTGGTCGTTTACAATAAAAACGCCGCTGAGAGCGAATCGCTGGCCCGTGAATATGCGCAGCTTCGCAAAATTCCTGCCGCCCGTGTCGTTGGCCTTGAGTGCTCGGAGTCCGAGGAAATCTCCCGTGCGGACTTTGATTCAACACTTCTCCAGCCGCTTCAAAAACTATTGAAAGACCGCGATTGGCTCCAACAAATCGAAGAGCGAATTGATCAAAACGGTCAACGGCTCACGATTCGAAGAGCGATTCGTAACGAAATTTGGGCGATGGTGCTGATGCGCGGAATTCCTCTCAAAATTGCCCCGGATCCTTCTCTCGTTGAAACGCCTCCGCTTCAAGAAGCGCTTCGCACCAATGCCGCCAGTGTTGATTCCGAACTCGCTCTCCTTCCCTTTAGTGGGCTCCCTCGGAGTGGACTCATTCTGAATCCGTACTACACGGAAGGACGCACACATCGATTCGATCGAATCGACGCTCTCGATTCGATTCTCGTGGGACGGCTCGATGGTCCGGAGGCCTCCGATGTTCGTCGAATGATGGGCGATTCCGTATGGGCCGAAACTCATGGTTTAGTCGGCCGTGCGATGATC
The DNA here is from genome assembly GCA_964555235.1 of uncultured Verrucomicrobiota bacterium. Classification (GTDB taxonomy): domain Bacteria; phylum Verrucomicrobiota; class Verrucomicrobiia; order Methylacidiphilales; family CAMAQI01; genus CAZKRU01. The sequence goes on along the minus strand of CAZKRU010000002.1, from coordinate 33,682 downwards.
GACGTTCGTGGCATTGCCGACTCGAAGGATCCTTATTACCGGGGAGACGAGTGGATTCGCCAATCCAAAATCGCCCTCGAACAGCGAGGCTGGTTTGCGGACCTCGAAGAGAGTGAGGCGCTTTTTCGAAACAATCTTCCCTGGTCCCAAGTCGCTTGGTATCTCGGTTGGTACTCCGAACATGCCACCGGCCCTTTTTTAATGCAGCCCGCCTTTTCCCGAGGCGCCATTGCCTACCACATTCACTCCTTCAGTGCCTCGACCGTTCGATCCACCACTCAACACTGGATCGGCCCGTTGATTCGTGCGGGAGCTGCGGCAACGATGGGATGCGTTTACGAACCGTACCTGGATCTCACGCCTCACGTCGATCTTTTCACCCAGGCATTGCTCGATGGGTACACGCTGATCGAGGCCGGCTATCGAAGTCAACGCGCACTTTCCTGGATGAATGTGATTGTCGGTGATCCCCTTTACACTCCTTTTGCTCGCACGCTCCCCGTGGAACTTGCCGATGCCAAAAAATCGAACACCCCCGCTCTTCCATGGCTTCGAATGCGCGATCACCTGCTGCCTCAGGACGGAAAGATTGAAGGTCGGTTGCTTCCACTCCTCGAAGATCCTCAGGCGGATGCCATCGAGTTGGAAATGGCGGGAGATTGGTGGATGCGACAGCCTTCTGCTTTTGCGCAAGCCTCCAAAGCTTACGATTTAGCCGCCGCGCGTGCAGGCATTCCCGTTGATCGGATTCGGATTGGTCTCAAAGCCGCCCGCGCCGATTCCATCCGAGGAAAATGGGCGGCCGCTTTTCAACTCCTTCAAACTCTTGCTCACGACCTTCCCAAAGAATTCGTCCGCTGGGGCGGCCCCGAAACCGTGAGCTGGATCGCCGCTCGACCAGAAGCCCCCAGAATTCCTCCCGCCTTGCGCCCGTATTTGGAAAAGAAAGAATCGTGGTGAGATTTCACACGAAGCTCCCGCCCGTGGAACATGCTGGCACGGTAGGGAAGGGAACCTCCTCACACAAAGGCACAAAGCTCACAACGGGGAATTTTTTTATTCCCCCAAAAACAGGGGTTCCTTCGTGAGCTTTGCGCCTTTGTGTGAGACAATCCACGCTTAAATGCGTTGCAGCGTTTAGAGAGACTGCTAGAGCAAAGAGATGCTCGCACTTCTTGCACGTCTGAAGCTTCTCGGTTTTGCCCCACACGAAGTGGAAGAGCAATTTGTTCGCTCCTCCGGAAATGGTGGACAGAATGTCAACAAAGTCTCGACCTGCGTTCAACTCACACATCGACCCACTGGCGTTCGCGTTCGCGCCGAGGAATCGCGATCGCAGAGCGCAAATCGGGATGCCGCATGGCTTCGTCTCATCGAAAAACTGGAGGCACGCTCTCTGGAAAAACGAAAAGTCGCCCAAGAAGCTCGTGAAAAAGTCCGCCGTCAAAAACGTCCGCGTCCTTGGGGATTAAAACAAAAAATTCTTCGCACCAAAAAGCATCGCGCGACAAACAAACAGCAACGCCGGCGCGCGGGCTCGGACGATTAAGATTCCGGCCGCACTCGAAACGGGCCACGAGGACGAATCGTTCGACGCAATGGATCCTCATCGGTCTTGCGAAGCAATTGATATTTCAAAAAGACCTCCAACGCATTCCCCCACGCCACTTCAAACCCCGCCGGCCCATCGAGATAGCCGCGCTTTATCACGTACCCACGAAAAAACCGCCATCCGGCCCGGAGCACCGGCGTCCACGGTCGCGCGCGTCGGCCTTGGATAATCGCGCCTCGCACCCAAAGCGACGCATAAAGCCGGATCCGCCGCAATCGATCTTCCGCATCCGTGTACGTGAAGTGATGCAAATGCCCGGACAGTCGCTCCGATTTCCCTTCCAACTCCAACCGCTCGTGAACATCGCCACCGACAAATTGCCCCTTCTCTTTCCGAAAAAGCCGGACCAATCGATCTGGGTACCAGTCGCCATGTCGAATCCAACTTCCCTGAAAATAAACCATTCGACTCACTTCATATCCGGCCGGATGACCTTTTTTTGAAGCCAATGCCAAAATTGAATTGCGTAATTTCGCCGAAAGCTCCTCATCCGCATCCAAGCTCAGCACCCATTCATTTTGCGCTAGCGCCAGCGCAAAATTTTTCTGTCCCACATAACCCTCCCACGCATGCCGGATAAATCGTGAGCCAAACGATCGAGCGATTTCCTCCGTCGCATCGGTACTTCCACTATCCACCACCACGATTTCATGAACAACCCCCTCCACGCTTTTCAAGCAACGGGCAAGATTCTTCGCTTCGTTTTTGGTAATGAGGCAGGCGGTAATGCGCATAGTACAGGTTAGAAACTGGCAGGTTGAAATCCGAGAAACATGGGAGGAACTATGGCAAGGGAACTCCGGAAGATCAAGATTTGCATTTTTACGTAAATATGCAATTGTGTAGTTATGCGAACAAGCATCGAACTGCCAGATCCCCTTTTTCGAGAGATCAAAACCCGCGCCGCAATCGAAGGAAAATCGCTTAAAGAAACTTTTCTTCAGATTGTTCTCGCCGGAATCGGAACCTCTCGCACCTATCCGACCCTTCCTGAGAAACCCCGGTTCCCCACGATTTCCGGCGCCGATGGCACCGCCTTAAGTAATCTCGATTCTCGAAAAATTGCCGCGCTCGAAGAGGAGGAGGATCTTGAACGCATTCGCCGATCTTTATGATGTCAATGTCTGGATCGCGTTGACGCTCGACTCGCATCCTCACCACGGCAAGGCCCGGACACTTCTGGAATCGGAGTTCAAACCGGCCTTTTGTCGGATCACTCAACTCGGTTTTTTGCGACTCCTCACCAATATTCAAGTGATGGGGAAAATGGTGATGACTCCCGTCGAGGCCTCTACACAAGTAGAGCGCATTTCTCAAACTTTGGACGCTCTCTGGATTCACGAGCCGATCGACTTTGACCTTCACTGGAAAAAGAATCTTTCCACCTGGACCTTGCAAAACCGGGATTGGACCGATGCCTATCTCGCCACCCTCGCGCGCCTCACCCAATCGCGACTCGTGACTTTGGATCAGGATTTCAAAAAATATCCGCTCGGCGATTATTTGCGAATTTTGTGAGGAAATTCCTCACACGACGAGAAGCTCACGAAGGTTTTTGGCTTGAGCTACCAAGCATCGATTCCTCCAAGGATCGAAACAAAAAAAAGGATTTCCTTGGTGAGCTTTGTGAGCTTCGTGTGAAATAAGGCTTTCCTCTGCGCGGCCCGATCATCGATCGGTCTATACCAAATTCAAAAATTCCTTCGCGCCATTTGCGGCGACGGTTCCGCTGGCGAAACATCCTTGAAGAAGATAGCCGCCGGTCGGGGCTTCCCAGTCGATCATTTCTCCGGCGCAGAAAACGCCGGGAATTTTTTTGAGCATGAGTGCGTCGTTAAGTTCTTCCATCGCAACGCCCCCCGCCGTGGAGATCGCTTCTTCCAAGGGCTGCGGGCCTTCGAGTGAAATTGGACACGCTTTGACACGCGCGGCCCACGCTTCGGGAGTTCGGATCGGCTCGACCCAGGAAAGAAGTGCTTTGGCCACAGGGGAAATTTTCCACGAACGTTCGACATCCCGCAGAAATCCTCGCGCCGGTTTCCAGCGAGCGAGCAGTTCATCTTCGGTCCATTCCGGCTTGAGATCTAAGAAAATTTGAGGGCGATCGACGTTTCGTAGAAATCGGGAGAGATGATAAATCGGGGTTCCTTCAATTCCTCTTTTGGTAATCATGAGCTCGCCAAGAATGGAGGGGCCGTTTGGAATTGAAACCCCCAAATTTTTAATTGGCGTCCCTTCCCATTTTTTAATGAACCATTCCGGCCACGCCAAATAATATCCGCAATTCGTTGCGCATAAAACACTTATGCCTATTTTATGGTTTTTAATTGCTTTCGTCCAATGTCCGTCCGAACCCGTTTGAGGCCAAGAACCACCGCCCACCGCGAGGATCACGGCATCAAAGGTTTGGGTCACGGGTCCATTCGGAGTTTCAAAAGTGAGTACTCGTGTCGGCGCTATGCCGCACCATCGATGCCGCTGATGAAAAATAACTCCGAGCGATTTGAGCCGCAGGACCCATCGTCGAAGTAATTTTCCCGCTTGGTTTCCAACCGGATAAACGCGGCGACTCGTTCCGACGTAGGTTTCAATTTCCAAACGATGACACCACTCCCGCAAGGCTTGAGGTGGAAATTTTTCCAAGATGCTTTTCCATCGCTCCGGGTTCGGATGGTAATGCGTCCAAAAGGCTTCAAAGGGCTCGGAGTGCGTGAGATTCAACCCTCCCTTGCCCGCAACCAAAAGCTTTCGACCGACCGATGGCTGTTGATCAAAAAGATGAACCCGCCCACCGGCTTCCGCCAAAACTTCTGCCGCCCGAAGTCCCGCCGGTCCTCCTCCAACAACGGCGATGGAGGAAAGAACTTGAGTAGGATTCATTTTTTCACACAAAGGCACAAAGCTCACAAAGGAAATCCAGTTTTATTTTGGGAACTCAAGAAGCAGTCGCTCAAAACATCGAAACAAAAAAACGGATTCTCCTTTGTGAGCTTCGTGCCTTCGTGTGAGATTATCCATGTTTGGCATTTCCCTTCTTCGCCCAGACCAAAAGAATGCTGATGTCGCTCGGATTCACCCCGGAGATTCGGCCCGCTTGGCCGAAGGTCTGCGGACGAATGGCTTTGAGCTTGAGCGCCGCCTCCCGTTTCAATCCCGGGATCACTTCGTAATCAATCCAATCCGGAATCTGTTTTGTCTCCGTGTTCCTCATTCGTTCGATGTTCAGAAGTTCCCGCTCGATATAGCCGCCGTACTTGAATTCCGTCTCCAACTGATCTGCCGCTTCGGTCGGAACCGACCGAAACGATTCAGGAAGATCTTTCCAAGAGATTTCCGGTCGTCGCAAAAGATCTGCAAGGAGAATGCCTTCGACTCTTTCGTGCTGAAGTCGCGTCCGGGCTTCATCAATCGCCGCCACCTTCGCACGGAGTCGATCCACACGGCGCGAGGTCGCCAATCCGATCTCTCCCCCTTTTTCCGTCAGCCGAAGGTCCGCATTGTCTTGGCGAAGAAGCAATCGATACTCGGCTCGGGAGGTAAACATCCGGTACGGTTCTTTCGTTCCCTTCGTCACGAGGTCATCAATCAAGACCCCGATGTAGGCCTCGTTTCGTCCCAAGACAAGCGGTCCCTTGGCTTGAACCCGAAGCGCTGCATTGATTCCAGCCATGAGCCCTTGAGCGGCAGCCTCTTCGTATCCCGAGGTTCCATTGATTTGACCGGCAAAGAAGAGCCCCTGAACTTTCTTCGTTTCCAGCGAAGGGAAAAGCTGGGTCGGCGGACAGAAATCGTACTCGACCGCATAACCGGGACGCATGATCTCCGCTTTTTCCAGACCCTTAATGGATCGAATAAAATCGAGCTGGACTTCAAACGGGAGGCTTGTCGAACACCCATTAATATAAAACTCGTCTGTGTGACGTCCCTCCGGCTCGAGGAAAAGCTGGTGCCGATCCTTCTCCGCAAAGCGAACGACTTTGTCTTCTATGGAGGGACAATAACGAGGCCCAACCCCCTCGATCACTCCACAATACATCGGCGATTTATCGAGATTCGCGCGAATCACCGCATGTGTGTTTTCGTTTGTGTACGTCACCCAACAAGGAATTTGTTCCACGTGGAACATCCCCTCCCGCCATTCATTCAGGGTGAAGAGATCGTTAGGCCCCCGACGAAGTTGATCGATTTCGTAGGAAAATGTCGGCGGCGGCTCATCTCCTGGCTGAACATCACAAACGGTCAGATCCAGGCTCCGACGATTCAATCGAGGCGGCGTCCCCGTTTTAAGGCGTTGAACTTCAAAGCCCAGTTTCGCCAAACATTCCGAAAAACCGCTCGCGCTATCGCCCATCCGTCCGCCCGCCTGGTTTTTCAATCCGACATGGAGTAATCCTCGGAGAAAGGTCCCCGTGGTCACCACCACCGTTTTCGAACGATAGGAAATTCCAAACTGCGTCGCAACGCCACAAGCGCGATCGCCTTCCACGAGCAGCTCCGCGATCTGGCCTTGCTTGATATCCAAATGGTCCTGCCGCTCGCAGGTTGCTTTCATCCGAAATTGATAAGCCTTCTTGTCACACTGCGCCCGTGGCCCCCGAACACTCGGCCCCTTGGAGGCATTGAGCATGCGGAACTGAATTCCCGTGGCGTCGGTATTGATTCCCATTTCTCCACCCAATGCATCGATCTCCCGAACGAGGTGCCCTTTCGCAAGCCCGCCAATGGCCGGATTACATGACATTTGCCCGATGCTATCGAGATTCATCGTCAGCAATAGCGTTTCGCATCCCATCCGCGCCGAAGCCAGCGCCGCTTCGACTCCGGCGTGGCCGGCTCCGATCACGATCACGTCGTAAACTTTGGGATAGATAAACATGAACCCGTGAGCGTAGGTCAAAGCGCTCTAAGAAACAAACTCAAACTATAAATGCAAGTAACTTGCGTTTATTAAGAGAGGCCGACCGACCTCTTTAGCGATACCCCCCAAGGATCTCTCCGGATGAAAAACAGAATCCCATCTTAACCGCAAAGGCTCCAAGGCCTCTAACTTTGCGGCCGTCGAGCTTTTGAGGTGGAACGGTTTGCCCCGTGAAAACCTCCGACTCGGAGTAGCGCTCTTCGAGGCTTCGAGGTAAAACGGCTTTCGCTCGTGCCGGGAGGACATCGATCATCGACCCCGTCCTACCAAGAAGGCGTTTGAAATCTTACGCGCCGACTTCTTTGCGCGCTTCTTCTGCCAAGGCCGTGCTGAGGTAACGTTCCCCCGTGCTGCAAGCGACGGTAACGATTAGCTTCCCTTTGTTTTCGGGACGTTTGGCGACTTCGATCGCGGCACAAACATTGGCACCGGTCGAAATTCCGACGAGAAGTCCTTCTTCTTTCGAAAGGCGGCGCGCCATGGCAAAGGCCTCTTCGTTCGTGACGGTGACGACATCATCCACAATCGCGAGGTTCAAATTCTTCGGAACGAATCCGGCCCCGGTTCCTTGAATCTTGTGAGGCCCCGGCTTGACCGGCTCTCCCTTACGAGTCTGACTGATGACGGGCGAATCTTTCGGCTCAACGGCAATCGCCTGGAAGGAAGGCTTGCGGCTCTTGATGACCTCGGAAACTCCGGTAATCGTTCCACCCGTTCCAACCGCTGAGACAAAAATATCGATTTTACCGTCCGTATCGCGCCAGATTTCCTCGGCCGTCGTCTTGCGATGCATCTCCGGATTGGCCGGATTCTCAAACTGCTGCGGCATGAAAGAATTCGGAATTTCCTGCAAGAGCGCCTGCGCTTTGTTGATCGCCCCACGCATCCCTTCGGCCGCGGGCGTAAGAACCAATTTTGAACCGAGCATTGCCAACAGCGTGCGGCGCTCCAGGCTCATGCTCTCGGGCATCGTCAAAATCAATTTGTACCCCTTTGCCGCAGCGACAAACGCGAGAGCAATTCCGGTATTTCCCGAGGTCGGTTCAATCAGCGTTGTCTCGGGCTTAATCATTCCCGCCTTTTCCGCCGACTCAATCATCGCCATTCCGATACGATCTTTCACGCTGCCGAGGGGATTGAAAAATTCGCACTTCAAGGCAATCGTCGCCTCAAGCCCCGCCGTCACGCGATTCAGTTTCACGAGGGGAGTATTTCCAATGGATCCAACAATGTTCGAGAGAATGGGCATGAGAATTTCCTTTGCTAGAATTTAAGGGCATAGCTTCCCCGGCGCATTGAAAATGGCAAGCGTTTTTCGATGAGTCTGAAGGGCCTCTATCGGTAGGGACGCCTTGTTAAAACTCTTCCCGCGCCTCGGCCTTTTCGGCAAGAAAAGCCACAAACCCAAAGAGTCCTAGAATTAAGCATCCCAATAACCAATAGCGCCACTCGTAAAACCAGAGGAAGATCGAAACGTTCAGAGATGTTGTTTTAATGAAACGCCCCATCAGCATGAAAATCATCGGTGACATGAAGGCGATGATTATCGGAGCCGCTCCACGGGCTCCGATGAGGAAGGTACTTTGAACTTTTCTGAGAAAATAAAATGGAGACAAAGTCATCAGGAGAATCGAAAGCGGAATGATAAGCTCAAATTGAACCGAGATCCATGATCCATTCGGGAGGTGAAGCTGTGTGGGATCAACCCATGAACTCTCAAGGATCTTCGACCGGATGAGGTTCAGAAGTGGAATTTGACTCTCCGATCCAATGATTTCCAAATGAGGAGTGATCGACGCTAAAATTAAATTCGGAAGAAAAAGCCCTCCAAAGATGAGGCTGATGGCAAAGACCTTGCTTATAAAAAGCATCCGTAGCGAAAGCGGTCGCGTTGAAATGAATTCGCTCTCCCCCATAAATCGAGGGGACATTTTTTTTGAGTCGAAGCCTTGGATGTTTAAAAATTGTCCAAGCAGAATCCCATACCAAATGCTTGTGATGTTTGTCGACCCAGCAAAAAGAATATCTGGCAGATAGGCTCTGTTTGAATTTGTTGAATCAAAAAAAACAAGCGGGAGCGCCGTGCATCCATATAGCAGCACAAACCAAAAAAATTGTAATGACAGAACTGAAGCGAGGTGAAATTTCAAGAGGTGAAAAAACTGACTCATAGAATTCGGTTTCATGGAGGTTCTCATTCAATTTCCCGATGGCGATACGCACGAAGCCCGTGAAAGTAGGTAAGCCCTAAAAGCATTAGACTGAGTATCGTCAGTGGAATCCACCATTTCATCCATGAGGAAAGGAATAGGTACTGCAGAGAGCGACTCGAAATGCTCTCATCGAGCGACATAAGCCCCAAGAATGGAGCAACAATCACCACCCCAAATAGCCCAAAGGTAACCCAACGGACACGCTTGAATCGCACGGCCTTTGGGATCGACCAAAAAATAAAATTGAGATAAAATAGGTAGATCCACAATTCCAAAGTGAAATTAAAAAGTCGGATTAAAAAACGCCCATTTTTAATCACTATCGTAGGTTTGAGCTTTTCGTTCTCCTTAAGCATTTTAAGTTCTGCAGAAGGAAAAAACGCCTTCGTCTCGTTAAATCGCTCCGCGATCTTTTCTTCGGAGTTTGAATAGAATCGGATCTCCGCATCCATTTCGTTTTTCATCCTTAAAAAGGGAATGGCTAACACGAACAAGACCATGATCATCGTCCGAATCCATCCGCGGTGGAAAATGATCGCGCTACACATTGGAAGCGTAAAGGTCCACTGCTGGGACTGCAACCTCTCCCTAACGGTGGGATTGTTATAAATCGAAATCCAAGGCGTCAGAAAGCCGAAAAAAAAGAGCATGTAAAACATGGGGGAAGTATCTCGATATCCAAACAGCTCTATCTTTTCGTAGTAAGGCCTGTCGAGAGATTGTGGGAAAAAATAGCAATAATTCAGTACCAGAAAGAGAGGAATCCCCAGACAGATGCAAAGATCGTACTTCCACTCCAACTTCATGAGATGCAGAAATTGTTTCATCATTTTCCTCAAACGTTCTTTGAGCTAATTTCGACGAACAGATCCTCCAGACCGAGGGAGAGGATTTCATAGTCACATCCAGCGCTTTGAGCGGCTTGTTGAATCGCTGGCAAATCGTTGACCCGAGCGGTAACGAGAAGTTCCTGTCGGTCTTTCTTGGTGCGATAAGTGTTCGGGAGCAGGATCTTGGGGGTGGAACCGTCACGAGAGGTGAACCGGATCTGTTTTACATTCTCTTTCAGAGAGTCGAGAGATTCGTCAATGGCCAGTTTTCCGTCTCGAAGGATCCCGACTCGATCAGCGATTCGCTCAACATCACTCAGAATATGCGTGGAGAAAAGAACGGTCCGCTCTTCCTCTCGGATCAATTCCAAAATCTCGTCGAGAAATTCTCGACGTGCGACGACATCGAGAGTGGAAGCCGGCTCATCCAAGATCAACACTTCAGGCTTCTGCGCCAGCGCGATCATAAACCCGACTTGGCGCTGTTGACCGTTCGAGAGTTTTTGAATCTTCTTCTTCGAATCGAGACCGAAGCGGTCGGAAAGGCGTTGAACCACGGAATCATCCCACTTTGGGTAAAGAGGTCGGCAAAAATTAACGAGTTGTCCAATTTTGAGTGCCGGCGGAAGAATTTGCTTTTCGCTGAGGTATCCAATCTTCTGTCGATCCTCCACGGTGAATTCGCGTGGATTTTTTCCGAGTACCTGAATCTCCCCTTGATCCGGCCACATGAGCCCCACGAGCATGCGAATCAGGGTCGTTTTTCCCGATCCATTACGCCCCAGAAATCCGTAGATCGATCCGCGGGGAAGGATGAGAGAGAAGTCTTCGAGAGCTTTTTGCGAGCCATAGCTGCGGGAGACGTGATGACATTCAATGGAGTTCATGATTTCCTTTCGCGGGGTTGAGAAAGTTTGTATTGGCGGTCGACTTCCTGAAGAAGGGCTTCGGATTCAATACCCAGAGGGACGGCTTCCGAGACGAGCTGTTGAATCGTCGGCTGAAGGAAGGCGAGTTTCTCTTTGGCATTACCCGTTTTAAAGTTTTGGACGACGAACGTCCCGAGCCCGCGACGGGTTTCAACAAGGCCTTCGTGTTCGAGAATTTGGTAGACCTTTTGAATCGTGAGCGGATTGACTTTGAGTTGACTCGAAAGGTCCCGGGCCGAAGGAATTTGTTCTCCCCCTAAAATCTTCCCAGCCATGATCCTTCCGCGAAGCTGCTGGGCAATCTGCCGGTAGAGCGGGAGGCCACTATGCGGGTTCAAGTTAAAGATCACGCCTAGTGATATACAACACTATATCACTACGTCAATAAAAAAATTTAGGAACTCCAGAGGCAGAAAGCTTGAACTTCACGATCCGATTCAACCTCAAAGGCTCGAAGTCCTCTATTTCAATCCACCGCCGTACCGATGAAAATTCCTGAGTTTCTGAGTTCCAGATTTAAAATCCAAACCGTTGAGGCCGTCGAGCCTTTGAGGTTAAAACGGGTTCTATTTTGGACAGAAGTGGAAGGGATCTGCTTAAAATTCTTGTCCCTTCGACTTACGCCTGCCATTCTCCTCCCGTGCCCCTTAATTCTTTTTATCAAGGCAAGCAGGTCGCTGTTACCGGCGGCTTGGGACTGATCGGAACGTTTCTCTGCCAGGAATTACTCGCCGGTGGGGCCAAAGTGATTCTCGTGGATGATGAATCGAAAGGGACGTGGAAATACGTTCCGGGGCTTCGCGAGAAAGTGGAATATCGAAAGGGAAATCTCGAAGATCCGCAATTTGCCATTCAATCTCTTGCCGGAGCTGAGTACGTTTTTCATTTGGCTTCACGTGCGTACGGAGTCGGGTTCAGTCAGAAAAATAATTTCGAAATGTTTCGCTTCAATGACCTCGTCAACACGCACGTGCTGGATGCGATTGCACATCACCGTCCCGTACAAGCCTTGGTGGTGAGTTCCAGCTGCGTTTATCCCGATGACGGTCCGACGCCGATGAGCGATTGCCAACCATTTCTTGGTGAACCCGAGCGAGTGAATTGGGGTTACGGTTGGGCCAAGCGGATTCTCGAGCAAAAGGCGGTCATTTATCACAAAGAGACCGGAATTCCGATCACCGTTGTCCGGCCTTTTAACATCTACGGCGAGCATTACAACTGGGTCGGCGAAAGCTCTCAGGCGATTCCGATGCTCACGAAGCGACTTCTCGAAGGAGAAAACCCGATGCTTATTTGGGGCTCCGGAAATCAGCGCCGCAATTACATTCACGCCCACGATTGCGCCCGAGTCATGCTGCGACTTGTCGAAAACGGCTACTACGATCGCCCGGTGAATATTGGGCTGGAAGAGACCGTCTCCGTCAAAGATCTCGTGAAGCGCTTGGCTTTATTGTCAAAACGGAATATCGAAATTATCTGCGATCGAACCAAACCCGAGGGCCGGTTCATCAAAAGTGGCGACAGCAAATTGCTCATGGCGGCACTCGGTGATGATTTCAAATGGACCATCGATCTTCAAGAAGGTTTGCGCCGCATGATCGAGTGGTACGACGCTACGTTTAAGTCCACGTAAGGATGGGAAAAGTGCGTTCTCACACCTGGAAATTCAGGATCCGTCTTAACCGCAACGACTCAACGGTCTCAACGTTGGAGTCCTTTGAGGCTTCGACCTGCCCGCATTGCTACGCAAAGCGTTGCAGGCGGGGGTGGAAATGGATTTAAACCGCAACGACTCGAAGCCCTCCAAGCGTCCATCATTCGGATTTAAAAACAAAATCTCTTCTGTGGCGGCTTTGCGTCGTTCCGCTCCGCTGACGCTCGCTTTGTGTGAACCAATCAATCTGCCATCTTCCTTCCTTCTCGGTGTCTCTGGAGGGATCGACTCGATGGCCCTTCTCCATGCATTGGTCACTTCCGGATATCGTCCAATCATTCTTCATTTCAATCATGGGTGGCGCGCCGAAAGTGGATCGGAGGAAAAGTTTGTTCAAAAAATCGCACGCCACCATCGTCTGACCTTCTGGAAGGGAAAAGCCCCGGCCTCTCTTCTGAAAACGGAACAGGCCGCCCGTACTGCGCGCTGGAAATTTTTTCTAGCGGCTTCCAAAAAATTCAAATGTCGCGATCTCGTTCTCGCCCATCATGCCAACGACCAAACTGAAACCTTCCTGCTTCAATTATTGCGGGGGAGTGGAGCGGCAGGCATGATTTCCCCCTCCGAACGGGATGGCATCAGGGTCCACCGTCCCTGGCTTGGAGTCTGGCGTCGAGAAATTGAAGCGTACGCGGCCCGCGAAAAAATTAAGTGGCACGAAGATGCCACTAATCAAGAAACCCGGTATCGTCGCAATTGGATTCGCCACACGTTGATTCCCCTTTTGGAAAAGCAAGTTTCCCCCGGCGTCTCGACCGTCCTCTGGCGTGCCGCTGAAATCCGCAGTGCAGAACTCGAGTGGATGGAATCGCAAGTCGGTGAAATCACTGAAACCCTTTGCGTCGCCGAACTCAAGTCGGAGCCGCTCGCCCTTCAACGCTTGCGAATTAAACAATGGTTGGAACATCATCAAATCGCCGACGTCAGCTTCACCGACATCGAAGCCGTTCGAGGATTAATCAACCAGGTGCGTCCCGCCAAAATCAATTTGAGCCAAGGCCATCACGCCCGAAGAACTGCTGGCGTTCTTTATCTCACGCGGAAAACAGGTTGATTCCTCACACAAAGGCACGAAGCCACAAAGGAAATCCACTTTTTTGTTTCGATCCCTTCAAAGGAAGCCTCCTTCATTCCCCAAACAAAAACTTCGTGAGCTTCGTGCTTTTGTGTGAGGAATATCTTATTTCCCCCCCGCAACTTTATTCATGCTTCGGGGTTTAATTCTTCAACCCAATTAAAGGAGCGTGATGGAGGAAAAAATCGAACGAATTGCATCGGACACAGTAGATCTTGCCGTCAAGCTTCACATGGATTTGGGTCCAGGCCTCTTGGAATCCGTTTACGAAGCTTTGATGGAACATTCTCTCAAGCAGCGCGGCTATCGAGTCGACCGCCAACCGATGATTCCGCTTGAATACAACGGGGTTACTTTGGAAGAAGGATTCCGACCGGATTTAATTGTGAATCAATCCGTAATCATCGAACTAAAATCGGTCGAACATCTGGTCCCCGTCCATGGAAAACAACTCCTGACCTATCTCCGGCTCTCGAATATCCGTTTGGGATTGTTGATCAATTTTGGTGAATCGCTCATTCGCAACGGCATCAAACGCGTGGCCAATTAATTTGCAATCCGGTCTCACACAAAGACAAAGCGCACAAAGTTTTTGGTGGTGGAATGAGGAGATTTCAATCGAAAGGATCGAAACAAAAAAAGGATTTCCTTTGTGGCTTCGTGCCTTTGTGTGAGGAACTTCCCCGCTCCGTGTCCCTTACGCCCCGAGCTTAAACGCATCATGGACGAGTTGCGTTGCCTTGGGCCCAGAGGCTTCGTCGATGATGACCGACGTCTTAATTTCGCTGGTGGAGATCATCTGAATGTTAACTTTGGCTTCGGCGAGGGCTTTGAAAAGTGTGGCAGCGACGCCACTGTGGGAACGCATTCCGATCCCAACGATGGAGAGTTTTGACACGCCTTCTTGAGCGATCAGGTCCTTTGCCCCGATTTCGCGGGTGAGGGGATCGAGCGTTTTGCGCGCTTTTTGGAGGTCGTCTTTATTGAGCGTGAAGGTGATATCCGTCGTCCCGTTGGATGAGACGTTCTGAACAATCATATCAATGTTGAGATTCGCTTGGGCGACCTCGCTAAAGAGCCGTGACGCGACCCCCGGCTTGTCCGGAACGCCGCTGATGGTGACTTTCGCCTGATTCTTTTCCAAACTGACGCCTCGCACAACAACATCTTCCATCGCTTTGGTCTCCTCTTTAATAATCGTCCCCGCGTTTTGATTAAAACTCGAGCGGACTTCAAAAATGACTTTGAATTTTTTTGCAAACTCCACCGACCGCGCCTGCATGACTTTGGCCCCGAGACTCGCCAGTTCGAGCATTTCGTCGTAGGAAATTTCCTGAATTTTAGAAGCGTTCGGAACCAGTCTCGGATCGGCGGTGTAAACCCCATCGACATCCGTATAAATCTGGCAGAGATCCGCTTTCAACGCCGCCGCGAGTGCAATCGCGGTTAAATCTGATCCGCCACGTCCGAGCGTTGTAATGCTTCCTTCCGAGGTCTGACCCTGGAATCCGGCAACAATGACCACATTCCCTTCCTTGAGCATTTCGTGAACGCGCTTGGGGGTAATATTTGAAATTCGCGCTCGGGTGTGAACGCCGTCCGTCACAATTCCGGCCTGGGCTCCAGTGAGTGAAACCGCCGGGATCCCGATTGAATTCAGGGCCATCGCAGTGAGTGCAATCGTCGTCTGTTCTCCCGTGGAGAGCAACATATCGAGCTCGCGTTCACTCGGCTCTGCAGAGACTTCGCGCGCGAGTTTAATCAGTCCGTCCGTCACTCCGGACATTGCTGAAACGACTACGACCACTTGGTCACCCTTCTTGCGCCACTCAGCCACCCGGGCCGCTACGTTCCGGATGCGTTCCGGATTGCCGACGGAGGTCCCGCCGTATTTTTGAACGATAAGTGCCATTGAGATATTTTTTTGACTTTAAACAGAATAATCAGGTTTTTCGCTTTTTTGAAATACTCTTTTTCATTTCAGGAGGACTTTCTGCGACTCGGCCGGATTGAGACAGATGTAGGGCCTTCTCGAAATTCTTTAAAATTCTGCTGCGAATATCGACCAGTGGTGACTCATCATCCTGCTGATAATGTCGTTGATTCGGATCGACTCTCTTGGTTCGTTCTAAAATCGTCTCCCGTTGAATCAGCCGTCTTCGCAACAGCTCCGCGACGAAAATCAGATCCTTTTTATCCCCTCGCGCCATTTTCGCCGTTACGAGATCGTGCTTTTCGATGCAAAGCGCCACCCCACCGGCCGTGTTTTCATTGGAAATCCGGATCACTCGCTTCTCCCATCCCTTTGGCAAAATCACCTCTTCGGGGCTTTTGGGATCTAGGTAAAATCCATGCGTTGTATGAAAGGGCGAAAGTTCGCCAATACACTCCAAAATATCGGCCTTCGCGGGATTTTTCTTTGGCCATAAATCACATTCGTTGGAGTAAACGACCGATTCATCAAGATTCGGATATTCCGCAAGAATGGAGGCGGTCCCAAAAACGAAAAATTCGTTTTCGTCCGTAATGGCTTTGGCCGCCCTAATGCCATGTTCAAGCTGACTTCTGTGCATGAGAATAAGCCGCATGAGCCGCCCGTCTTTCGCTTCCTGTAAGAAGAACCCCCAAAGGAGAAACGGATCGCAACTGTTGGCGAGAGGGTCGTAGAACCGTTTGACGAAGTTGCGACTTCCGATGGGCCAGGAGAAACCGCCATTGGACAAGTAACGGCCGTGCATGAGTAAAAAGGGGCGATTCAATCTGCTGGACTAAAAGTGGATCCACTTTTTTCCAACGGTCCGGATGTTTTCGAGCCATTGTAAAGGCGGCGTAATGAAACCAGAGATTGCGCTGATCGGAGGTACTTTTGATTTTTCCAAAACGCCGCAAAAATCGTCGATAAACGACCGCCCAATCCATTGCTGGATTCTGCAATGGAATCACCGCCGCCCCCATTCCACCGTAATCAACTCGGTCCCCTCTGAGCCGGGGGTGAGATCGTAATCCGGATGATCGGCGGAAACCAGAAATGCCTCGCCTGCCTTGAACGTCCGCTGATCGAAAGTGATCTCGCCTTTGGAGACAAATTGATATTGAAAGCTCCGCTTGTCCGGAAACCAGGTCCGGGTCTCTTCCGGAAAAAGGAAACTCCGCAAGACCGTGAAGTATTCGCAAACGAGAACGCGTTCGCCATGCGGTTGAGCAAAGTACGGCTCGAAATCATCGTATTTGATCGAAGCTTTCGCCTGGGCCACATGCAACTCGCGAGGCTTGCCGTCGGCTTCGACGCGACCCCAATCGTCGACGCGATAGGTGGTGTCAGAATTTTGCTGAATTTCCAAAATCACATTTCCAGCCCCAATCGCATGAACGCGTCCTGAGGGGAGGAACATCGCTTCTCCCGGCCGCGTCGCACGGGAAAAAAGACAATCGGCGAGCTTCGGAGTACCGATGGCTGCTTCAAATTGAGCGCGCGTGACGCCTTTTTTAAGCCCGACGAAAATTTTGGCCTCCTCGGTCGTATCGAGAAAATACCACATTTCCGTCTTCGGCTCGCCCTGAAGCGCCGCCGCTTGACTCGCAGGAGGATGAACTTGAACACTGAGAACATCGTTGCAATCGAGAAGTTTGATGAGAATCGGAAAGCGTTCGGTATTCGGAGCGGCTGAACCAAAAACCGCTTCGCGTTTTTGAGTCCACAAATCGTGAAGCGAAAGAAGATCCGCCGTCGCACCATGGACTTCGCTACACGCTTCCGAACGATCGACAAGTTCCCAGCTCTCGCCAATTTTTTCATTCGGTGGGAGATAGCGTTGGAAGAGACGATTCAGATTCGTTCCGCCCCAAAGGCGCTTTTGATAGATCGGTTTGAAGGTATAAAAACTCATGACAGCGGGAAGTTTGTATCGGGAAAGAGGCCTTCCGACAAGCGGGAAGCGCGGAGGGGGGAGTTCTCCCACAAAGGCACCAAGCTCACAAAGGAGTTCGGCATTTTGCTTTTTCTGCTCCTACCGCTCAGATATCTCAAACCGATCGGTTCGTGAGCTTGGTGCCTTTATGTGAACCAATCCAACGGATTCGTAGAGAAGCCTTGAATCGCTGGAGGGCTCTGATAATTTGGCTCCTTCGTATGAAGACGAAAGCACCGATATCCTGTGAAACCATCAACCGAGTGGTTGAAAAGCTGTTCTGCTAAAAAATGAACCCGCTCGCACTTTTTGTTCTAGCGCTCACGTTGACATTGATAGGCTGCGGGAAGGGCAAGACAACCGACACCTCAAGTGACTCGTTTGCTACCGTTGCGGAGAAAAAGGAATTTTTTGAGCGTTATGTGAAGTTTCGCCGCAACTTCGACGATCTCCACTTTCGCATCTTATTCTTTGATGGCGGCAGCGGTATGGTACCGGGACCGTCTGAGTGGGATATTCGTTTGCTGGCGATAGTTCCCGTGGA
Source organism: uncultured Verrucomicrobiota bacterium (assembly GCA_964555235.1). Classification (GTDB taxonomy): domain Bacteria; phylum Verrucomicrobiota; class Verrucomicrobiia; order Methylacidiphilales; family CAMAQI01; genus CAZKRU01. Next base: position 15,939 of record CAZKRU010000002.1, on the reverse strand, counting down.
GGAGATTGATCAATGGATCGACGGATTAAGTGCGGTTACAGATCCCAAACTCGACTGGGTCCACAATGTTCCCAATGCGCCCACTGATCTGCGTGATTTCAATTGGTATCAGGATGATCGTAGAATTGTAGGCATTCATCGAGTGAAGCGTATCGTGCTCTACCGCAACCATGCGTCATGAATCTACTCTAAGGGCGCCGGCAGAACTTTAAATATCCACCCGCCCCCATATGCTAACCAACGCACCCACCTTACCCGTTCCCGGCGATCTTCCACGAAAGTGGATTTCGGATGATTTTTTCGATCTGATTCTTTGGTATCAGCATGATGCCATTACGGGGTTTCAGCTCTGCTATGATAAGTCCGGTGACGAACGTGCTTTGACTTGGTACTCCAACGGGCAATTCACGCATCATCGAATTGACGGCGGGGAGGACAAGCCGACGGTCAATCGCAGTCCTGTTCTAGTCCCGGACGGTGTTTTTCCGAAAGAAAAAATTCTTAAGGAATTTAACGCCCGCTCCTGCTCCCTCGCTCCGGAGATCCGTGACTTTGTCCTCGGTAAATTGCACCAATACTCATAAGGAATGCTTCTGGACCCACGGTCGCACTATAACCTTAGGGATTCCGCCCCATTCATTTCGAGGAACAAAAGATTCGACAAACTACGGGTTCTACCGTATGGTCTTCGTTAAGAAAGTTGATGAGCCCTTCAACCCATTTCCCAAAAACCCTTCCCCTTCAAAACCCATTTTAGGAATTTCGACAATTTTTATACCAAACGAAAGGAGGTGAGATAGAAATGATTAAGAACCTTATTACAAAAACACAAGAGACCCTTCGCCAAATCAAGGCGAAGAAGTCAGGACAGACCCTCGTGGAATACGCGTTGATTCTGGCCTTTATCGCGGTGGTGGCCATCGTGGTGCTTCAAGCCCTGGGAACCCAGGTGAAGAGCAAATTCTCTCAGATTAGCTCGGCTCTTCAAAACGCCTCCTAATCAGGGGCCATCTCTCTGCAGGGCAGGGGTGCATCTCGCATCCCTGCCCTCTTTTTTTGTTGGGAATCAATCCAATTTCTCGCGCAGTGCTCGCCGAGTTTTCGGAGAAATTTTAATCAAACTCTCTGCGGTCTCTGCGAACTCAGCGCGAGGAAATTTCTGATATTCCACACCGCTCCGACTTGCACTCTCTCCAAAACCCGGTAGGCTTTTAACTATGGCCATCATTGGATTCAACGCAGGCGCATCGCAAGCCGCGAGTGCCTTCACCATTAACACCGAAAACCAGACCCGCTCGTTTAAAAAACTTTCTTCAGGCTCCCGACTTGCCAATCCAAGCGAAGATGCCGCAGGCGTCTCGGTGAGCGCGAATCTCAAAGCGCTTCTCAGTCGCTTGACCGCCTCCAGTGAAGGCTCCCAAAATGTCGTCTCCTTTGCCCAAACCACGGATGGATTTCTCAATACGGTTCAACAACAAGTTGGCCGCATGAGTGAATTAGCACAGCGTGCAACCGATGGCACCTTGGACGCAAGTTCCCGCGCTGCGTACAACATTGAATTTCAAGGCTTAAAGTCGCAGATCGATTCAATCACCTCGAATGCCTCATTCAATGGAACTCCCGTTTTTGCGAATGGCTCGGTGAGTACCGCAAACGCCGATGGCACAACACAATCATTTACTACAAGTAACGTCGGATCCACCGCTTCGCTCGGGATTCAAAATTCGGCGATCGATACCCAAGCAAACGCACAAGCGGCGATTGGATCTCTGAACACCGCGATTCAAACTCTCGGCGGTCGTCGTGCGGAAGTCGGCGCGGATATCTCGAAGTTCCAATTTGCGATTCAGAACACCCAAACACAAAACCTGAATGTGGCGGAAGCCAACAGTCGTATCGAAGACCTCGATGTTGCTGCCGAAAGCGCGAATCTCTCCCGCCTCAATATTCTCGGTAAAGCCAGTCTCTCCGTCCTCGCCCAAGCCAACACCAGTCAACAATCGACGTTGAGCTTGTTGTCTTAATTTTTGGTAAGGCGCATTGACGGCCTCAATTCCCATCGAACACCGCCACACACCTCCACTCACACCGAAGTCGTCGTGGGGTGATCGACCTCGCCAAAAATAAAAATGCGGTGTGTCAAATCTTTCACGTCAAGTCTCGTCAAAAAAAAGTTTTTATTTGGCTCATTTTTCTTGCCGACCTCGTTGAAAAAAATAGACTGCCCCTCCCGCGAAATGGAGGACTCGCGAGAAACCCTGATCGAATGGTTCGAATCAGTGAATCTCGCCTCCCTTAGCGACGAACCTGCGTAAAACATGCGATCTTTTTGTGGCAATGTGAATAAACTCACCGGGACTTTCCCGCAGACCGCTGCCACTTCAATCCCCCCCTGTGAACAACACGTGCATAACTGTGGGGATCTCTTTTGTGTAAGCTTGTTGGTGAAGAACTTATGCGAATTTATGGGTCTGGGAGTAAAAAGGGTCGGGTAGTGGAAGGAACTTAGAATTGTGGCTAAAAAGTGTGAACAACTGGTGAGTAAGGGGCCGATCATCGAAAATCCGATGCATCTCTGGCAACAAATCTGTACAGAGATCATCCCTCTCACCAACAAAGCTGCTGTCGATCGCTGGTTTAAGCCTTTGCAGGTCATCCGTGTCGAAACGTCCTCGCTTATCCTGGGTGGCGACAATCTTTTTGCTCAATCTTTTATCGAGGACAATTTCCGTTCTCAACTCCACTCCGCCGTCGGTAAAGTTTTTGGAAAGCCGATGAAGGTCGAATTCATGAGTATGGAGTCGGCGCAAGCTCCCGAAGAAAATCCTGTCTCCGCTCCACAACCGACGGCGATCACCATTTCTGAAGCCCAGAGCGACGTCGAGCCCGTCGGACTTAATACACGCTTTACGTTTGAGACCTTTGTCGTCGGCGCGAATAGCGAATTTGCCCACGCCGCCTCACTCGCCGTGGCGCAAGCTCCAGCCCGAACCTTCAATCCGCTCTTCCTGCACGGAAGCGTCGGACTTGGAAAAACGCATTTGATGCAGGCCATTGGACACCAGCTCCAACAGCGCAAAAAAGGATTCAAGGTTCTCTACGTCACCTCGGAGCAATTCGTGAACGAGTATATCTCCGCCACGCAAAAAAATGAGCTGACCAAATTCCGCCGCCGCTATCGCCAGGTCGATGCCTTATTGATTGATGATATTCAATTTCTCTGCGGCAAGGAACGTTCCCAGGAAGAGTTTTTCCACACTTTCAATTCCATCGTCGTGGAAGGCCACAAGCAGATGGTTCTCGCGAGCGATGTTCCTCCGAGTGAACTCAATGGTCTTGAAAAACGCCTCGTCAGTCGTTTTGAATGGGGCAATACCGTTCAGCTTTCGCCCCCCGATGTTGAAACGCGCATTGCCATCTTGCGTCACAAACTCGCTTCGATGAAAATGGAGCTCCCGGATGAAGTTCTGTTCTTCATTGCCGAAAAAATTCGCAGCAACATTCGTCGCCTTGAAGGCGCACTCACTCGGGTCGCCAGCTACGGATCCCTCGTCGGCAAGAAATTGACCGTCACTCAAATCGAAACCCTTCTCAAAGATCTTCTCAAAATCGAATCCCAGGGTCGCGTTACTTTTGAATCGATTCAGAAGAAAGTCGCCGAAACCTACGATTTGCGCCCCGCAGATATGACCAGCAAGCGTCGTCCCGCCAACATCGCCATGCCGAGGATGATTGCCATGCATTTGTGCCGTCGCCTGACTCCTTCTTCGCTGAAAGAAATTGGCGATGCCTTCGGGGGTCGCGATCACGGAACCGTCATTCACGCCGACAAAACGGTTCGCGAAAAAATGGCGCAGGATTCCCAATTCCGGATGCAAATCGAATATCTCTCCGAAAAGCTCTCGACCGAAGGTCGCTGATTCTTGGAACAGACTGACACGGTTGTGAAGGAAACCGTCTCACACAAAGGCACCAAGTCACAATCGGAAGGTGTTTTTTGTTTCGTTTCATAACAAATCGGAAATGGCTTCAAAAGCTTTGTGAGCTTCGTGCCTTTGTGTGAGGAATTCCATAGAGTCAATATGAACCTCCCTTACTACCACGTCGATGCGTTTACCGGAAAGCTCTTTGCGGGGAATCCGGCGGGAGTTTGTTTACTCGACGAATGGCTTCCTGACACGCTTCTTCAATCCATTGCCGCCGAAAACAATCTCTCGGAAACGTCCTTTGTGGTGCGTCGGGAAGCGATCTTTGAACTTCGTTGGTTTACACCATTGATTGAAGTGGATTTGTGTGGTCACGCAACCTTGGCCGCAGCTCATGTGATTTTTCAACATCTCGCTTTCCAAGGATCGGAGATTTCCTTTCAAACTCGTTCGGGGGCGCTCATCGTAACCCGCCTTGAAGCTCTTCTCGCCCTCGACTTTCCCTCGCGTCCTGGTCTCCCCTGCTCCGCTCCTGTGGAATTGACGAGGGGCTTGGGGCGTATCCCCCGCTTCGTTGCCAAAGCCCGAGATTATTTAGTCGTTTTTGAAACCGAAGAAGAAATCCTCGAACTCCGTCCTGAGATGAATGCCCTACTCCATCTTGATGCGTTGGGAGTGATTGTCACCGCTCCGGGAACGGATTGCGATTTTGTCTCCCGCTTCTTTGCGCCACGTGCCGGAGTTCCAGAAGATCCTGTGACTGGCTCCGCCCACTGCACCCTCATTCCGTATTGGGCGAAACGGTTGGGACGCACCAAGCTTCGTGCCCGTCAATGTTCCGCACGCGGCGGTGAATTAATTTGCGAAGATCGCGGCGAACGAGTCACCATCGCCGGGCAAGCCGTGACTTATGCCTCTGGGATGATTCATCTAAAATCCACCGGCGCCTGATTTCCCATTGTGACAAAATAGGATGCGAATAAGTGGCGATTTGATGACTTTTAAGTTCTCCCCTCAGTGAATAATTCGAAAATGGCCCACTTTTTTCTTCCATTCCCACAGAAATCCCTCATCTTGTGCGCCATCTATTCCCATCGGCAAGTTGCTCCCAACCAGCGGATTACCTTGGTTTGAGTAAGTTGTTCGCTCGGAGAAGAAGAAGAAGAAGGTCAAGTTAATTGAACTCTATCAATCTCAGAACGGTAGCCAATTATGAAATGTGTCATCGGTAAAGAAGCTTTTATTAGCGGCCTTCAGGTCGTTCAAAATGTCGTTGGAACGCGCACAACCATTCCGATTCTCGGGAATGCGTTAATCCAGGCACAAGATGGCAAACTCACGATTTCCACCACCGATCTCGATATGGGAATCCGTTCTTCTGCTCCTGCCGAGGTCGTGAAATCCGGTTCCACCACACTTCCCGCGCGTCGCCTCTTTAGTATTATCCGTGAACTTCCGGCTTCGGAACTGACGCTGGAAATCAATGATGAAAATCAAGCGACGATTCGTTCCGGTTCTGCTTACTTCAAAATTCTCGGACTCAGCTCGGAAGATTTTCCGGCCTTCCCCAAAACGGATGGGGCCAAACAATTCAAGATGACTCAGGGAACCTTTCGCGACATGCTCCGCCGCACCTCCTACGCGATTTCTAATGACGAGAGCCGTTACGTCCTCAATGGCGTTTTTCTCAGCTTTGCCGGGAACAAACTCACCATGGTCGCGACCGATGGTCGTCGGCTTGCGTTGGTCGAACACGAAATGGAATTCGCCAAGAGCAACGAAGTCGAAGCGATTCTTCCGACCAAAGCCGTTCAAGAACTTCTCCGCATTCTCGGGGGTGAAGATGCTCCCTTGACGATCAGTCTCGCTGAAAACCAGATTGCCTTTGATTTAGGCGAAATCTACCTCGTCTCCAAACTCGTCGAAGGAAAATATCCGAACTACCGTCAGGTCATTCCGCCCGAGGCCAAAGAGCGCATCGTCATCGAACGCGAAGTTCTACTCAACGCCACCCGTCGCGTTGCCTTGCTCTCCAACGACAAGACAAACTCGATCCGTCTCAACTTCAGCGCGAACAACCTCGACATCACAGCCAACACGCCCGAAGTCGGAGAAGCGAAAGAATCTCTCCCGGTGAATTACAAAGGGAAAGAATTCGCGATCGCCTTTAATCCTGCCTACCTCCAAGACCCGCTTCGAGCTATCGACGCCGACGAAATCTTCTTCGACTTCATCGACGAACTCAGTCCCGGCGTCATCAAATACAGCAAGCCGTTCTTGTACGTGATTATGCCGATGAGAACGGCATAAAGTAATCTTTTGGTAGGGTGGTCCGTCAGCCGACGGACGATGACCCCGCCGCGGTTCGAGGGAGAGAGAAGCATCCATCGGCCATAAGTTTGGTGCTAAATCATTTCTTCAAACTTAGACGTGGCTTTGTTTGTTCAATAAAGGGGGTGATTTACTCCCCTGTTCGCGCCTGTTCAGTAAGGGACCCTTTATTGAACAGAATCTAGGCCGCTTCTTGGCAATTCATAAGTGAGATAATGGCCGTGAGGCAAAATATTGAGACGCTCGGCAATCAGGTCGATCTCTCTTGTATTCAAAAAATGTTTAGAAAGTGCTTTAGCACCATACATGGTTGATTCGGTAGCCAACCAGATATGAGCTTTGCCGTTGGGCTCAATGGTGGAAACGATAACGCCACGCCCAGACTCATGCTCTATACTAATTGTGCTACGTAATTTAATAAATGGCGGTGCATCGTGATGCTCGGTAAAGCAAACTCCACAGATCTCTTTTCCTGCAAATGGCTCAAACCCTACATTGCTGTTCTGATACTTGTCTTGTAGGTCGTAAAAGTCATCAGATACAAGACCATGAACCTTCAGAACCAGCTCGATAGCAGCAGGACTACACGAATCCTCAAATTTTTGACGGTGTTGATCCGCGATACTTTTTGCGTGGGCGTGATTCAAAGAAAGCTTTCTCAGTTGGTCAAAGTTAATAGCCGGAAAACCGCTTTGTCATTGAAAAATCTCGCTTCTCAAATTTTGAACCAGCCGTCGAACACCCAAGATGCTTATTATCGCTGACAGTATTATTCTGTTTGATTTCATTTTGTGAATCTTACTGCAATTCGAGCTAAATCACCCCACTCATTACCCGTGCAGACGCGATTAAAAAAAGCTACATCGATTTTACCTGCTTTTTTTGCTTTGAGTTCGTTAATTATCTTTTCTATGTGCGGATTAGCTTGGAACTCAAAAGCCGACCTTCTAGCCGAGAAACTGTAAATAATGTGATGTTCAGTTTTTCTCCTGCGATCTTCTTCACACAAGCATTCTAGAGTTGCACCAACCTCTTTAGCGATCAACTCGCCGAGTTCTTTTTCTCTTTTGGGATTTGGTGCGACATACTCTCCTCTTAAATCGTGTTGAAGAATATCCTTTATCAGCGGTTCAATGGATTTCATATTGTTTGAATTATTCTTTTGCGAATAGCGGCACTCAACGATGTCAGCACAAATCAGCTCGGCTTGTTGAGGTTATTATTGAAAGTCCGCTTTGGAAAACTCAGTGTTCCGATTTGAACGCTTCCTCCGGGATATCTCCCGGTAATTATAGCGATCATTTCTCTTGCTGATGAGTACAGTATACTTGGCGCTGTTATTGAAATTAAACTATCTCGAAGATCCTCAGAGATATCCTTTGATATCTCAAAATGTCCTTGAACAGTAATTTCCCCAACGATATGAGTCTTCTTGCCCTCCGGCTGATCTTTAAGCGTTACCGTCACCATCACTCGAAATAAATTTGCGCTCTCTTTTGAAAAAGCGAATTTCGCATTTGCATCAACAAGCGCTGGAATTGAATAGTCGAGTTGCTCAACTCGATACTCCAGGGTTATTTTGGTGAATGCTATTCCTTTAAGCTGTAAGGCATTCATTTTCATGAGATCCCTCATTTCTGGTATTACTGGTACTGGCATTACTCGATGTTTGACTCATACTGAATAAATTCCTGTTTGAGCTGTATGTCACCTGTTCGTCGGTTGTCTTGGCCATCGTTTGAATGCAGTTCGTTTTATTCGCATTTCCCGCATTCTCATCAATCGGAATGATCTGCACATGGAGAGTATATCCCAGCGAGAAAACCACCTTAAACATGGTTTCAACCGTCATATTTGGCACGTAGTTGAATAATTTATAAATGTATTCTCTTGAAACCCCCATGCGCTTTGAAAGTTGGTTTTTATTTATCTTCTTTTTTTCCATTATTTCAAGAATTCCCTCCGTGAAATCTGCGAGAAATCTCTCACTCCAATAGTTGACATTCTTTCTAGCTGCTAAAATGTGTTTGTTCATAGGATTATTCTTCTTGATATGGTTCACAGGTTATTAAATTAGATTGTTTTTTAGAAACGTAATTATCATGACATTTTTTTGATTGTTTTATTTCTTTTGGTGGAGCTTTGTCTGTTTTTTTTCGGAAACCGTTGGTGAAGATGTAAAAGTTATCATCTCGAAAGTTGAGAAGCCGACATTGTGAAACTTTTAGTTCAAATACCCCCTTTTCAAGCATTCTAAACTTTTCGATATTTCTAGGCGGCCCGTTCTCTGCTAATCTTTCCAAGGCAGCTACTACTTTAGCGTGTGAATCCGGATCGTTCTTTTCGAGATCATCCAAGAATTCGGAAATTAAACTCTTATCTATTTTACCTTCCTCAACTATTATTGTCACATAGGCAACAACCCAGTAGTTTCCGGGTTTTATCATAGGCCTAAGTATGACCCTCTCCATTATGAGAACTTAAGAGTTCTCATGTGGATTGCAAGAATTTTTTTGCGATATTAACTTATTGGGCCCGCCATGGCAGAATCCCTTGCTTTAAGAGGTTCGTAGATGAAAAACGCACAATCTCCCATAAAAAAGATGTGGGGCCTGCTCGCTAATGTGAAAAGCGCGGCTGAATCCATTTCTTGGGGGATGTGATAGTTTTACAAGTCGAGAATAAAGAGAGCTAAATTTTGGTTCATTAAAGGTTCCTTTACTGAACAAGGGCTCAAATCACCCCCCTTTCTGAACATAAAACAAGAGAGAATTCATCCGACAATGAAAAGAGCTTAGAGCGGTGCGTGGCGGGTTCATCGAACCCGTCCTACCAAACGGCTTTGGAATAATGCGTGAGGATTCGGTCGTCCGATGTCAGGAGGGTGGCATTTCTCGATTCAGCGGTGGCGACGATGATCCGATCCGCCGGATCGCGGTGCGCCCATTCCATTTCTGCCACACGGATCCAGAGTGCGGCATCAACGGGAAGAAGGGTCAGGCGGTTCAGGGATTCAAGACGGCGGGTGTATTCGGTCAGGGATCCTGGAAGTTGGATTTTTCCCAAGCGCTGTTTCCAACCGATTTCCCAAAGACTCACGGAGCTGACAAGAAGGAGCTGGGGGGCGGTTTCGTCGATGACTTGACGGGCTCGGGGGCTCAGTTGTTCCGGGTCCAAGGTCCACCACAAAAGCGCGCAGGTATCCAGAACGGTCACGACAATTCCCACTCCGATTCTGTGCTTTCGAGAAGGGCCGCTTTTGGGAGGGAGGCCTTTCCGCGCCAGTCGGCAAAGATCTCCTCCACGCGCTGGGGGGCATGATACGGAGTGATGCGAAGCACCGGTTTTTGATGATGCGTCACAATGATTTCATCCCCCGTCTTCTCAGCTTGGCGAAAAAGATCCAGCATATGGGCTTTCAAGCGACTTTTGGAAACGGTGATCATCAGTAAAATATGACTAGGGTTATGACTAGAGTCAAATTATTTTTGTCAAAGAGTTACCAATGGATTTTTGCACCGCAGGCCAAGAGGGCTGAAGTTATTTGAATTTATCGAATCTGCGACCATCGGCAGCATCTGTGGATTCATGGGGTGAGGTTTCAGAGGAAACTATCCGCAGATGACACTGATGGCCGCAGATTGATGACGAAGCGTTTGTACTCGAGTCGCGGGCTGCCGAAGTTGAAAAGCAGTGCCTTCTTCATGCCCGATGCCTTCAAATAATTAAGAACTTGTGCCTCTTCTATCCCGGAGAGTCGCTGAAGGGCCTTCAACTCGACAATCAAACTTTCGTAACACACAAAGTCTGCGCGATACGTCGTGTTTAATCGCTTCTTGCGATAGAGAATCGGCAAGGGGTGTTCTCGCTCGTAAGGGATGCAGCGTGCGGCAAGCTCCCGTTCCAACGCCTCCTGGTAAACGGGTTCAAGAAAGCCGTGTCCCAATTCGCCATGCACCGCCATGGCCGCACCGATAACCGCATACGTTTGCTCATCGCGTCTTTCTCTATCTGCGACCATCGGCGATATCTGTGGATTCATTGGGGGATCTCCAGAGGTTCACGATCATCAACAAGAATTTCCACCTTCCATTAAACCCCGGACGGCTTCGAAGGTTGCGCGGGATTGATTCCACCCCCCCAAAAACCTAATTTGAAAATTCCTTTAAAGTTGACTCGAGCAGGGTTTGTCGTTGATCGATCGATTCGGGGAGGGGTTTGGTAGTTTCTTGAGGGGACTGAAACCAGAAGGTGCGATGGAGGATGTGGAGTTGATCTTTTTCTTCGTCAATCCAGATGCGGGCTTTTTCGTTGAAGGCAAACGGTTGGTGAATCCATTGATCAAAATCCTGATCCCGCTCGAAACGTTTTATCACGAGACGAGGATTCTGCGACGTCACAGTTTTGGACGATAAACTTCGATTCAGCGATTCGGTGTAACCTCCGAACTCCACGGAGGAAGGTCGAATGACCAGAGAAAGAACGAGCAATCCCAAAGCGAGACTCCAACCCGCTTTAAAGATCCAGCGAAGCCAATCGATTTCGCTCAAATCTTTTTGGCGGGCGGAATCAGAAAGGTTTGATTCTTTGAAATGATGACGAACGGCGCTCTGCAATTCCCCCTTCCGGTACGCAGGGAGTTTTGGTTCCGTGGCCTTGAGCGCATCACTCAGGGGTGCGGTCGCCTGGGTGATGGAATGGGCGATTTGAAGGGCTTCAAATTCCTCCCGACGCAGGGAATCCTGTGCGAGGAGGGATTTAACTGCGGACACTTCATCCGCCGTTGCCTCCCTTCGCAGCACTTTCATGGCTAATTCATGGAACGCATCATCTTGCATCATAGAGGTAATCGCAGGTATGGGTTGATTTCTTTCAAAAGTTTTGGGTTTTGTTCGATTTTTGATCGGATTTTTTTTAATCCACGTGCCAGATAAACTCCCACTGAGCCGATGGGGAGGGAATGTTTTTGGGCGAGGTCCTTGTAAGGAATCTCCTCAACAATAAAATCGTGAATGAGATTCTTCGTCATTTCATCAAGGGAGACCATCGCTTGATCCAAAAGTTCGCTGAGCTCGAGTAATTCAGCAGCGGAGATAGAGTCCAGAAGGGCGGCGGGCTCGAAATGCCCTTCGGTTTTTTCGTTTAACGCATCGAGGCTGTCGGTCTGTCCGCCGCCACGTTTGTCGGCGGTTTGTTTGCGTTTAAATGAGATCGCACGTCGTGCGGCAATGGTCGCGGTCATCGCCCGCATTTCATCCCAATTTTGAATCGCTTCGATTTTGGGAACGAGCATCGTCAAGGCTTCGATGGCGACATCTTCGGCATCGGAAGGACTCAACGCGGTCAAGGGATGACGGGCGGCCGCGAAGGCCACAGGGTAAAGAATCTGAAACGCCTCGTCCCACGCGGATTCACTTCCGGCTTTCAAGCGAAGCAATAATGACTCGTGCTCCATCATCTGACGGATCGTGGTAGATTTGCCCGGCGCTGGCAAGGAATTAGAGCTTGATCCCCGTGAAGAACTGATGAAGATGCCATTCACATTGATGGCGCGCTATTTTCTTCTCTCTGGCCTCCTGCTGGGATGGTTTTCGGTGGTACAGGCCGAAATTGCATCCATCCCGATTTCCGAGGACGAGACGCGTCGGGAGGAGGCGAAGCGTTATCTGCGAGCGAATCAATTTGGTGAAGCGGAAAAAATTCTTTTCGAAATTCTTTCAAAGCAAACCCGGGAGTGGGGCGGCGAGGATCCGCGACTGGTGGATGCGCTCTACGAGCTCGGATGGTTTTACTCCAATCTGCCAAACTATTCGAAGGCCGAACCGCTCTTTTTGCGAGCGCAACAGCTTCAGGAAAAGAGCACGGGACGACAGCATCGCCGCATGGGCGAGATTTTAAACAGTCGAGGAGTCCTTTATGAAAACATGGGCCGCTATCCGGAATCGGAAAAATATTTTCTGGAGGCGTTAGAAATTCAAAAAGAGGTTCTGGGGCCGGATACGGCGACGGTCGCGACAACGCTCAACAACTTGGCCACGCTTTATTGGAGTCAGAGCGACTACCAAAAGGCGGAGTTTTTTTTCAATCAGGCGCTCACGATTCGAACGGCGATTTTGGGACGAGGATCGCTTCTCACCACAACCACAGTGAACAATCTTGCGTTGGTCTATTTGGGCATGGGGGATTATGCGAGGGCCGAACCGCTCTTTTGGCGGGTATTGCGGGTTCGCGAACAAAAGTTGGGGGTGAATCATCCGCTCACGCTGACCTCCGCCAATCATTTGGGACTGCTTTATTATGACCTTGGCGATTATTCCGCTTCGGAGTCGTTTTTACTTCGCGCCGCTCAGAACCGGCAAAAAGCGATCGGCACTGACAACCCTGATACGGCCCGCTCGTGGTTTCACCTCGCCTGCTTGTATGACAAAACCGGGCAATACGAAAAGGCGGGGCCCTTGCATCAACAGGCGTACGAGATTCGTTGTAAAGTCCTGGGACCGGATCATCCGGAGACCTCAGCGAGTGAAGGATTTTGGGCCCGTCATGAGCATCTGGTCGGAAATCAGGAAGCGGCGGCGCGCTTGTACCAGAGCGCGCTGGAGAAGCAGCGAAAATTCCTGGGAGTGAATCATCCGGATAATCTCAAAACCCTCGAAAATTTTGCGGCACTGGAACTGGAACGCCATCGGCCCGATCAAGCCCGAAAACTGATCGAGGAAGCGGCCGGAATCCGGGAGTATCTGTTGCAAAATCTCTTTACGTTTACTTCGGAAAAACGGCGGATTGAATTTCAAAAAACCCTTCGCTTTTACAGCTTAGCCGCCAGTCTCGGCGATCCGGAATGTCTCGCGAGAATTGTGTATCGAACCAAGGGAGTGGTTTTGGATTCCCTCATTGAGGATCACTTGATCGCGGGGCCGTTACGAAATGAGCAAACCGATCTGCTACGGATGAAAATCCAGAGCATTGATCGTCGTTTGGAGGCCCCCGAGCAAAAATCGGTGAGTTCGTCGGACCGAGAGGAATCACATGCCGATTTGGAGAGGGAGCGAGACCGACTGAGGGCGGAATTATCGGAGGTGCTGGGCTTGAGTCGGCAGATCCGAAGTGCGTTTCAAATCGAGCCGGAAAATGTGGCTCAAGCCGTTCCCGTCCATGCGGCCTTGGTGGAATTCATTCGTTATGAGTCGCATCAAGGAGGATTGAAATTCATTCCCTCCTATGGGGTGTTGATTCAACTCCACGGAAAAAAACCGGTATGGGTTCCCTTGGGACCCGCGCAGCCGATCGATCGTCAGATCGCCTTGTACCAAAAATATGTCCGCAATCGGGTTCGGGAAGCCGTCTTTGCGGAGGTGTTGCAACAGCTTTATCAATTACTTTGGCAGCCACTGGTCGGGACGATTCCTGCAGATTGTAAACGAGTCATCATCAGCCCGGATGATCGCTTGAATTTTTTGTCATTTGCCACATTGCTTGCGAAGGAGGACCGATTTTTGGCAGAAAAATGGGGCGTCGAATATGTTTCCAGTGCGCGAAGCTTGCTGAGAGCTGCGGCTTCTGACGTAGAAAAATCTCCGAAAATGGTCATCTTTGCCTCGCCGGATTTTGAGGGAAGCGGCAGGAGCGGAAGAGCGTCACGGAGCGATCAAATTCCGCTTCTCCCGGGCGCCAAGCGCGAGGCGGAGCTCCTGTCGCAGCAGGCTAAAAACGCAGGAGTGGAAGTCGATCTGTATTGGGGGAGTCAAGCGACTGAGGCGGGCCTTCGCTCCCTAACGTCTCCTTGGATTTTACATTTGGCGACGCACGGCTTTTATCGGGTGAAATCCGGGGTGTTGGCGTTATCGGGGGCGCAGCAGACCTTTGAGGCGTGGCAAAAAGGGGAGCGTCCTCCGCCAGAAAACGATGGGCTTCTCAATGGGGATGAGGCGGGGGCTTTGAACTTGCGAGATACCTGGCTGGTGACCCTCTCGGCTTGCGATACGGGAATGGGGGAGGCGCAGGCGGGGGAGGGAGTGTTGGGATTACGCCGAGGATTTCTTTTTTCAGGGGCGCGAAATCTTTTGATGACCTTGTGGTCGGTCAGTGACGCCGAGAGCGCCAGCTTGATGTCGGAGTTTTATCGGGAGGCGTTTCGGCGTCGGGATGCCGCAGGAGCGTTGACCGAGGTTCAAACGCAAGCGTTGATTCGCCTGCGGCGGGAGAAGGGTCTTTGGCCTGCGGTTCAAGCAGCCGGGCCTTATATCCTCAGTCATTGAAGAGAGAGAAAGAAGGATTTACGAACAACTCAAAAGTCATTAGTTTGGATGCAGCACTATTGTTTTCAGCCGAGATTCGCTGGTCCACATGGTTCGGTTTTTCATTTGGGTCCGTTTCCCCAGAAAATACCGACAAAAGCCATTTTTTGTTTCGAGACATCGGTAATCTTCTCCACTGACATCATGAGCATCATTTTCTTCTCCTCAATTGGCTTCTGGGGAACATACAGCCCCATCGTCGGAAGTTGAAACTCAAAATTTCCATTTGCCTTTGTCACCCAGCAAGCACTTGCGATGCGTCTTGTCTTAACGTCATAGCGAATAACCACGTCTCTGACAGCGAGCGTATCATCGGCGAGTCTAACGAAAATAAGGGCGAAAGCACCATTGTCGCTTACGACTTCTGGGTCCGTTACGAGAGCCGGATGGCGATAACCTGGAAATGACTCCGCCAAGGTAAATTGAATCACCGTGACAGCGAGTATCAAACTAAGAAGCGGAGTCTTCATTTTTTGACCGAACAGTTATTCAACCGCCGCCGAATGGCTTCGAAACAAGTCAGGCCATTTTTTGAGAACTTTTTCTCTCATGCAGGATTTTAATTATCAGGATCAACGGATGGCTTCAAGGTCTAACATGAAACGCCGCGAATCATTTTTTCCACTACGAAATTGCCTCAAGATTGGTAGGGCGGGTTCGATGAACCCGCCACGGCTTTGGGTTTGAGAGGGAACGCGGAACGGCGCGTTGACGGCCTCGACTCCCGTCGAGCTCCGCCCTTCGGGTCCATCCTTTGAATGGATCCATGTTGTCCACTCCCGGTGGACAACATTCATCGAGGGCGCCCTACCAAAATGGGAAGATCGTGGATCCAATCGGATGGTTGTGAGATAAAAACAATTTTTTTGTAAGAAGCCTGAAGCGCCCTGCGATGATGGGTGTAAGGCTATGAATTACTTACTCCATTGGATTTCACGCGGGACGCTTCTTCTCGGGCAAAAATTAAAGACCCTCCTCGGCACGTTTACTTGGCGCCCTCCGGTCTGGGCGGAGACCGCACTCAATGCGAGTCGTCAGCGGGGGAAAAGGGGGATGAAATGGATCGGGTGGGGCAGTCTCGTCCTCGCGCTCGGCTTTGGAGCTTGGACTTGGCATCAATCGCAACCGAAGATTCCCGGAATTGAGATTTCGGCACAGGCGCCGCAGATTTCCCCGGTGGTTGAAGGAAAGATCGTTCCTCAAGATTTGATCATTCGCTTTTCAAAGCCAGCAGCGCTCCTTCATCAAATCGGAAAGAAGGTCGTGAATGGAATTGAGCTTGATCCCGCAATTCCTGGGGAATGGAGTTGGATGAGGGAGGATCAACTGAGGTTTAAACCCGCGGCGGACTGGCCTTCAGAAACTAAATATCGCGTTCGATTCGA
>CAZKRU010000001.1:0-122088 GCA_964555235.1 uncultured Verrucomicrobiota bacterium | reverse complement strand
GGAGCGGCACGGGATGTCGGAGCCGATGGCTTCGCAACTGCAGGGAGCCTTGCCGACGATTCCGTTGACTGGTTTCCTAGGGCTTTCTTCCGCCTTTTCAAATGATGTCGATCCGACGCTGATTTTTGCCCAGTTGGTTTTTGGGTTGGGACGGCCGGGGGATCTTTTGGTTGGGATCAGTACCTCGGGAAATGCAAAAAATGTTCGAGCGGCACTGGAAGTGGCGCGTGCCCGAAAAATTGCAACACTCGGTCTCAGTGGAAAAACCGGGGGAGCGATGAAGCCGCTTTGCGACCTCTGTCTCTGCGTTCCGGAGACCGAAACCTATCGGATTCAGGAATTACATCTCCCGATCTACCATTGTCTCAGCCTCATGCTCGAGGAAGAGTTTTTTCCGGAAGCGTGATGCCTCGCGAAGAATGGTTTGATGTCGTAAACGATCACGATGAAGTCGTTGGTCGTGAACTTCGAGCGGTGGTCCATGCGAAAAGTCTCAAGCATCGTGCGGTTCATATTCTCCTTTTCAATCGGCAGGGAGCGGTTTTTCTTCAAAAGCGCTCTTCTAAAAAAGATCTTCACCCAAATGTCTGGGATTCATCCTGCAGCGGTCATCTCGATTCCGGGGAGGAATACGACTTCGCGGCCGGTCGTGAGCTGGGTGAAGAGCTCGGGATTCGGGAGATACCGACGCTGAAGCGTCGCATCAAACTTTCTCCCTGCCAGGAGACCGGATGGGAGTTTGTCTGGGTCTATGAGGGGAAGTCCGAAGGGCCTTTTGAGTTGGATCCCGAGGAGATCAGCGAGGGGAGTTTCTTTTCGAGGTCGGAAGTAGGCACTTGGATTCAACGGTCTCCGGAAGAATTTGCGCCGGCATTTATTTATTTGTGGAATACTTTGGGGCTGGCCCCCGAATAAAGGAGTGGTATAAATTAACGATGCTCTCGGAAGACAATTTTAATTACGCCATTGAAAATACTCGCATTGTGGTGGCACCGGAGAAGCGGATTGAGACGTTTGGGAATTCGCTGATCAATTACTATCTGGTGACGGAAGATATGGATGACGTCACGCTTTCTCGTGTGCGCGAGGGACAAATTCAGGCAGAGCGGCCCCAGGTCATGGCGCCGCAGTATTTTGCGAAGCTTTTGATTGAAGGCTTTGGAGAAAAGGCTCAGGCGTTCGCGAATCAGATCAGCCAGAACTCGGATCAGTTCGGGTTTTTGAAATATGGATTTCGAATGAAAAAAGCGGAGCTCCGGTGTTACGACGTGCATGATTCAATGGAGACGGTTTTGGATCGAGTGAAGACGCAAGTCGCCGATAAGAACGATCCGATGGCCGCGATTTTGACCGGCGTGGATGACGCGTGGGAAGTGAGTCTGTTGAAATTCATGGTCGATCTCGTTCAGTCCTCGGCGCCAGGAAATTTCCGGGATTTAAAGAATCGGGGGCTCCTCTAATTTTCAGATGAACTTCCCTTCTCCAAACGCATTGGCTCAATGGGGACGACAAGCGGCGTTGCTTTTGTTTTTAGCGGTGTTCAGTGGAGGGGATTCGATTTTTGCAGAGACGGTGGCGGTTTACCCGGTGAATGAACCGAGTGCTCCGAAGATACAAGCGATCCCGATCGGAGGACAGACTCACGAGGTGAAAACGGGAGAGACCTTGTGGAGGATTGCTAAAAAATATCAGATTTCGGTTCCCGCATTAAAAAGCGCCAATGGATTGACGGCAGATTCGATCCGGGTGGGGCAACGACTTCGAATTCCGACACCGGGTGCGGAAGTGGTTGCTCTGGTTCCGGTAAAGCCCGCTTCGGGATCTCCTCCTGTGACTCCGGTACTTGAAATTCGAAAAGCGATTCCCATGGAGCGTCCTCCACGAATTGCCTTGCGACAAGAAATTCCGAAGCCGTTGAAAGAGCGGTTCATGGAAGCGGTGAAGACTTTGGTGGCGGCGGGAGTTCACTACGATGGGAATTGGACGCCGCCCGGCGAATCCCAGTCGTGGGCAATGGATTGTTCAAACACCTCGCGCTGGTTGATGCGAACGGTGGGAGGAATTCAAATGGCGCGAACGGCTTCTGACCAGTATTACGATCTTCGTCTCAAACAACGTGCGTGGCCGGCACCGACGGATGAGAAAGGGAATCCGGATTCTGAAAAATTAAAGACGGAACTCCAAGTGGGGGATCTCCTTTTTTGGGAGAATACCTATCGTCCCCAACGCGATCCTCCGGTGACGCACGTCATGGTTTATTTGGGAGTCGATGGGCAGGGTCGGATGCTGATGGCTGGTTCTCAAGAAGGAGCCGGCATGTTGGAGCCGCGCTGGAATGGGCCGGATGTCTATGTCTTCCGCCCTGATTCGGACAAGGGAGGTTATTATCGCTGGTACTTCATGGGATGGACCGCGGGGCGATTTTCGGGTTACGGAAGACCTCTGAACGAGTCGACGTCAACAGGGGAAGTGATGCGAGTCAGTCGGAATTAAGGATTGTCTCAGCAGGTAACTCGATCCGCGTTGGTGGGGCGACTTCTCAGAAGGCGCCGCCGACAGCGCGGCTCGCCCGGAGGTCGATCCCTACCAATTTGATCTCAATGTAGACTTACTGATTTTTAACTTTGTGTTGGAATGCGTTCCCAATTAGATTCATGGTCATGTTACTGAGTGCGCGTCTCAAACTTTTGGGGAAATCACTGGGCGATTTTGCGCCACTCGGATTTCCGACAGAAACACGGCTGCGTCGCTGGGTGTTCCGGGAGTTTGGATCGTTGGAGGTGTTGGAGCGAGCGATGATGAAAGCGGGTCGTCGGGTGCGGGTGATTTCGCCTCGATCAATTTATCATTTGGGTGCGAGAAATCTTTCGGTTTCACTTTGGCAAAGTCTTTTGGTCGGAATGGTGCTCGGCGCAAAAAATTTCGTGAAGCCTGCCTCAGGAACACTTCCAGAATTAAAATGGTTTCTGAGAAAAATTCCACGGGCATTAAGAAGCTCTATTCAGATTCGAGAGAAATTCAATTCCGAGGAAATGAGAGAAGCGGATGCAGTCATTGCGTTTGGAAAGGATGAAACCTTGGAGTCGTTACACCCTCATCCGAAACAGCGATTTCTCGCCTATGGGCATCGGGTGAGTTTGATCTGGGTGGCGCGTGATACGCGGTGGAGTGCTTCTTTGGGGCGGCGATTGATCGAAGATCTGACGGCCTACCAGCAACAGGGATGTCTTTCGCCACAGTTGATCATTTTGGAGCGGGGACAGGATCCGGAGCGCTTTGGAGAAAATCTTTCGCGAGCGTGGCAACGTCGCGGAGTCGTGAATCCCAAAGTTTCCATCTCGGTTGCAGCGCAGATTCAGGAAATTCGCGACACGGCACGAGGAAAAGGAGAGCGGGTCTGGGCTTCTCCCCAAGGGGTGGATTGGACGGTCATCCAGGCTCGATCCAAACCGTGGCAATGGCATACGCTGCCGCATCTTATTCCGATTGTTGTGGCGCCGACTGGAAATTGGGAGAAAGAACTTACGTTGATGCGAGGTCATCTTTCGACCGTTGGAGTGGTCGGGAAGCTCTCGGAAAAAGCGGAAGAACGGTTTCTCTCGCTGGGGGCCGTTCGATTTTGTCCCGTGGGCCAAATGCAAAAGCCTTCTCTCGATTGGCTTCATGATGGAAGACCTCAACTTTCGGATTTGGTGCGCTGGGTGGAGGGATAGAAGTTCAACTACATCCGCAGATGAACGCAGATTTTCACAGATTAAACGCTGGCTATAGGTGAATTTTGGCCGAGCTTTCTTTAATCTGTGTGAATTCTGTTAATCTGCGGATAAATCTTTTGCGGAGTTGAGCTCGCGCAGTTCGGTGAGGAGACGTTTTCGGATGGGGGCGGCGAGAAGGGAAAGTTCCCGTTGTTCTTTTTCATATTCGGCTCGTCCCTCCGTTGTTTCAATGGCAATCGGATGAAATCCATAGGAAAGAAGATCGTAAGGGCTGGCGCGCATGTCGATTTCTCGGGCCTTCAGGGCCAGGGAGAAGGTTTCTGCTAAAAGATCGCTCGAGGTCCAAGGCCAGAATTTGTAGGTCCATTTATAGAGATCCATCGTTACGTGAATACACCCCGGCTGCTCCAGATCGATTCGCGTATCGCGCTCGGGTTGAAGTCGATTCAGTGGTCGAGCGGCATGGGTAAAAAAGCGGAACGCATCAAAGTGAGAGCAAGCGATCGGGAGGGATTCGACGAATGCCGCGAGGGCTTCCGGCGCCATCCGGAGCGGTTCGGTGTGTCGAAGGTTCGGATCCCGATAGACCATGGCCCATTCGTGAAGCCCAAAGCAGGCGAAGTGAGCGGGACGCGATTCGATTTTTTCCAAAAAGCGAATGACCCATTCCAATGTCTCCCGTCGCTTTTCAGGAAAATCGGCACGATCGAGAATCAATCCGCCAGAATGAGATTTGAGTTCCTTGAAATGAGGAAAATCGTTTGGGGTGGCTCCCAAAAGAAGAGTTCCTGCTCCCGGCGTCCATCGTTCGAGAAGTGAAGGGCGAAAGCTGTAGTAGTCGAAGAGAAAATCATAAACGGGATGCTTTTTGCTGTGTGAGCGTCGTTGCCGATGGCGCTCGATCCACGGATGGACGCGTTTTTGGTGAAGCTCGCGCTGGACGGCCCAATCTGAAATTTTCCGAAAAGTTTCCAAGGCAGAGGACATGCGGAAAAAGGTGTAGAGAAATTGAGCGGCCCGGGCAATCGTAGAGAATTTCTCGCGCGGAGACGCGGAGCTCGCAGAGGAAATCCGTTTTGGTTTTCAAATTGGAATTAAACCCTCTGCGAGCTCCGTGCCTCTGCGCGAGGAATGGATTTTCGGTTTTCTTAAATTTATGCCGCAATTGCAGGGGCGAAGGATCTTTCCAAGAGCGGAATGAGGACGTCCTGCAGGACACTCGGAGTAAAGGGCTTTTCGAGGAAAGGGCACCCGGTCTCTTCCACTTGGGTGCGGGTTCCCTGATGGTTCAGGTCGCCGCTGATAAAAATAAATCGCTGGGAATAGTCAGGGTCGTCGTTACTGACACGTTGATAAAGCTCGAGACCGCTCATGTTCGGCATTCGGACATCGCTGATAATGACATCGAATCTCCCGTGATCCCGGATTTTTTCAAGGGCCTGATCCCCATCCAATGCCGTGACCGGTTTGAGATGAAAAAAACGACAGACTTTGGAGAGGTACTCGAGAATACTTTGCTCATCGTCGACCAGAAGAATTTTACCTCGTGGGGCGATCGGGTCTTCAATCGGAGATTCTGATTTTACAGGAGTGGTCGAGGAACCCATTGCAGCTTCGAGCCGCTCCGGATCCGGCAGTTCCACCACAAAGGAGGTTCCTTCAGAGGAGGTGTTTTCCAGATAAATCCGGCCCTGATGAGCGCTCATCAAGGTGTGACACATCGAGAGGCCAATCCCGGTTCCTTTGACCCCCTTAGTCGAAAAGAACGGGTCGAAAATATAGGGGCGGGCTTCTTCGGGAATTCCGGGGCCGTTGTCGACAATTCGAATTCGAATGAGTCCCGCAATCGATTCCACTCGGATCGTAATTTGTTTATCCGCCTGGCTCGATTGTTCCAGAGCTTGCTCGGCATTATGAATCAGATTGAAGAGGACTTGTTGAATCTGTTGGGAGTTGATGTGGAGCTGGAGGGTGGAGTCAAACGGTTCGACCAAGAGTCGAACCTCCTGGTTCCGGATTTGGTATTTCTTGAGATCGGTGATTTTTTCAAGAAGCGCTTTGACAGTCACACGTCGGAGTTCGCCGGCCTCTTTTCGTGAAAAATCGAGAAGCGATTTGACGATATCTGCCGCTCGTTGGGCTTCCGAGGCGATGGCATGAAGCGAGACGGGGTCCGGGGCTTTGTTCGGATCCAATTGAAGAAGACTGGAGTGACCGAGGATGGTGGTGAGGGGATTGTTGATCTCGTGGGCGATCCCCGCAATGACTTTGCCGAGGGAGGCAAGTTTTTGAGATTGGAGGAGTTCCTCTTGAAGTGCCCGGAATTCGCGAAGTTCGCGTTCAAGGGTAAAGGCCATTGCCACGAGCTCGGAAAACATCATCATGACATCGACGGTGTGGTCGTCAAAGGCATCGACGATTAAACCGTCAAGATTGATGATTCCCCAGACGCGATCTCCGACCCAAACGGGGACGGCCAGTTCGCTTTGGACATAGTCGAAGAGCGTGATGTAGTTCGGATCTTCGAAGACGTTTCGACAAAGGTAAGGCTTTCCGGTCTTTGCTACGGTTCCGGTGATTCCATCTCCAATGGGGATATTGGCTCCACGAGTCTCTGTAGTCCAGTCATCGCCATAAGTCGCTTCGATGCGAAGGGCATTCTTTTCAAAATCGACTCGAATAAATGAACCGTGGACTGCGTTGGCAAGACGACAGGCGACGTGCAAAACGATCTGGATGACGACATTCGGATCCTGCCGGGTACGGAGGGCAGAAATCGCTTCCTGCAGAGGACTGATAATACCAACCGGATTCATAATTAAGGGGTTGGAAAGCATAAAGGGTGCCGAATTCGAAAAAGGGGGTGAACCACGTAATGGCAAAAATCCCTAGGATAGTTTAAGGGGTTTTCTGAGGAGACCAGGAAATGAGGATTTCAGGATTTTTGCCCGCTGACATTTATCTCCAGACTGCTTTCCTCAGAGTAACGGCTTTTGCGTGACGCAAGGCCCCGGATCGGTTAAAGCATTGGAAGATGAAACGAGTTGTTGTCACTGGCTTGGGATTTATTAGCAGCATCGGGAATCGTCGTGAAGAGGTTCTGACGAGTCTGAAAGAGTGTCGCACGGGAATCGAGGTTTTTGACGAGTTCGATAAACCGGAGATTCCAATCAAGTTGGCGGGGACAGTGAAGGGATTCAAATTTCCGGCAGTGGATCGTGAGGATTGGGTTTATCCCACCGAATATAAAATTGGACGCGAGCAGTTGCGCTCGATGTCGCCCAACGCGCTCTATGGATTTTGTGCCATGCAGCAGGCGATTCGGGATGCGGGAATGAGTGAGGAGCAGGTTTCGAACCCGCGAACTGCTTTGATGGCCGCATCGGCAGGATCGATTTGGCTTTGCTATGACACGTCGCAGACAGTTTTGACCCGTGGTGCGGCGCGTGTGAATCCGATGGGAATTGTTTCAGGAATTGCCGGGACTCTGAATATTAATCTGGCGGCCTGTTTTAAAATTAAAGGGGGGACCGTTGGATTTGTCAGCGCTTGTGCTTCTTCGGCACATGCAATTGGGCATGCAATGGATCTGATTCGATTGGGAAGACAGGATACGGTTTTTGCGGTCGGAGCGGAGGATTGTAACGGACACACGATTTTACCGTTTGTTCCGGTTCGCGCGCTGAGTCCTCAAACCGATCCCTCCAAATATCCGTGTGCGTTTGATGTCAGACGCGACGGTTTTGTTGGTGCGGGGGGGGCGACGGTCTTGGTTCTGGAATCCTTGGAACATGCCGAGGCACGGGGAGCGAAGATTTATGCAGAGATGCTCGGATGGGGAGAATCCTCGGATGGATTTAATGTCATGGCGCCGCATCCGGAGGGAGAAGGATTGGCGCGTTGTATGAACAACGCCTTTCAGGATGCCGGAGTGAAGCCGGAGGAGATCGATTATCTCAATGCGCACGCGACGGCGACCCAAGCAGGAGATATTGCTGAATTGCGGGCGATTAAAAAAATTTTTACAGGAAAGCGTCCTTACGTGAGCAGCACGAAAAGTCTCACGGGGCATGGGCTCTCGTTGGCGGGGGCCTTGGAGGCGGGGATTTGTTCATTGGCGTTGAGTGAAGGATTCATGCCAGTCTCGGCGAACATTAACCAATTGGATCCGGAGTGCGACGGGGTTCCGATTTTGACGAAAGCCATTTCAGACCGTCCCCAAATTGCGATGAGTAATTCGAGCGGCTTTGGGGGATCCAACGTCTCACTCATTTTGAAACGATGGGGGTGATGCGTTGAATTCGTCTCTCAAAATTTTGATCACGGGGGCGAGTGCGGGAATCGGTCTTGCCATGGCGAAGCGACTCGCAGCCTCCGGTCATCAGGTCTGGGGGACATCGCGTACGTTGGATCGACTGCCGAAGCTGGAACGATTTCATCCCGTCGTCATGGATTTAAATTCGGAATGCGCGATGGCGTATGCTCTGGAAGAGGTCGAGAAAGAATCGGGGGGAATTGACGTCCTGATTAATAATGCCGGGCACGGCGCGTTTGGTCCTCTGGCGACATTTCCTTTGGATGAAATTGAAAAACAGTGGCGCGTTCTCGTGCGAGGCCCGCTCTTTTTGTGTCAGCAGGTGATTCCGTTGATGAAAGCGCGCGGGCACGGGACGATTATAAACGTGACCTCATTGGCTGCGCGATTTCCAATTCCGATGATGGTTCCCTACAGTGCGGGAAAAGCGGCGATGAGTGCGTTTACCCAAGGGTTGCAGTTGGAGCTTGCTGGGACTCCGATTCGGATCGTCGATTTACAGCCGGGCGATATCAACACCGGCTTCAATGGGGCAATGGGGGACGGGAAAGGCTTGGACGAACGGGCATTGAAAATCAGAGAACGGATCGATGCTGATTTGGCGACGGCTCCCGGGCCGGAGCTTGTAGCGGAGCTGGTGGAAAAGATTTTGAAAATGAAGAATCCACCGCCGCAGGTCGTTGTCGGAGATTTTTTTCAAGGAACGATTGCTCCGCTTTTGGGGAGAATGGTTCCCCGCTCCTGGGTGAATTGGGGCGTTGGGAAGTATTTTGGGTTGGGATAAAGGCTAAAATGATTGCCCGCGAAACACGCGAAATGACGCGAAAAATTTTCAATAAACAAACCGCTTCTCCTTTTCGTGTGTTTCGCGGGCAGGTATGATGATCTTAATGAGTTTTCCAAACAACAAACTTCAGCGGGTTTTTGTGACGGGAACGGATACGGGAGTTGGAAAGACTGTTTTTACGTCGTGGTTGGTGCGACGTTGGCGGGAAGCCGGTCAAAATGCCGTCGGTCTCAAGCCGATTAGTGCGGGAGATCGTGAGGATGCTCGAAGTTTAGCAGAGGCTTCCGGAAATGTCCTGACGTTGGATCAAATCAATCCGATTCACTTTCAAGAGCCTCTCGCTCCGTGGGTGGCGGCGCGTCGTGAAAATCGTGAAATCGAAATCAATTCGTTGTGTCAGCAAATTGAGCGGGTTTCAAATTCCTACGAGCGGGTTGCGGTGGAAGGAGTCGGCGGGTGGAGAGTTCCGTTGACTCAAAAAATTTCGGTGCGTGAGTGGGCGCTTCAACTGGGATGGCCGGTGATTTTAGTGGCATCGCGCGGACTAGGGGGAATCAATCAGGTTTTGCTCTCGGTCGAAAGCATTCAAAGCGCCGGATTAACCTGTGCGGCAGTTATTCTGAATGCTTATCCATGTAACGATTCGGTGGCGTATCAAACCAACCCCGAAGTGATCCAAAGTTTATTGGAAGTACCTGTATTGGAATGGAATCCGGAGATGAGTCTGCCCGACTTTTTACAGTAAAAGGTCGGCTTATACGGGTATCATAAGTTTTCCTGAATTTTTTCTTGCGATTCTCCAAAATCACGCAAGTATCTGCGCTCTCATGCCAATGACGATGCCACTATTTCTTGCTTCTGCCGAGAGCCTTCCGATGGCGGCTCCTGTGCTTTTCGAGATTTTTGGTTTTCCTGTTTCCAACTCAATGGCGATCTCCTGGGTCGTGGCGATGCTGATCATTGCATTTGCACAATATGCGACGCGTCAAATCAGTCGGGTTCCTTCCGGCGCGCAAAATTTCTGGGAGTGGGTGATCGAAGGGCTGGGGGGAGTCCTTGAGGGGATTTTGGGTCGTGAATTGTTTGTGAAGACCTTTTGGTTTTTTGCTTCGGTCTTTTTGTTTATTTTGAGCTGTAATCTCTTTGCGTTAATCCCTGGAGTCGGGACGATCGGTTGGGGGTACGGGGAAAACTGGTGGAGTCTTCATGTCTCGCATCCGTTTTTACGGGGTGCCAATGCTGATGTTAAAATGACAATGGCGATCGCCTTGGTCTTCTTTATTTTCTGGATTTATTGGTCCTTTCAATCAAATGGGGTTGGTGGAGTGGTTCATCACATCTTCGGTTCAAAAGCGAAAATGACGGGAGCTCTCGGATGGTTTGTAGCTCTGATTTTCGTCTTTGTCGGGTTGATTGAAGTGGTTTCCATTATGGTTCGTCCGGTTTCCTTGACGTTCCGATTGTACGGAAATATTTTTGGCGGTGAGTCGATGATCGAAGCGTTGATGATGATGTTTGGAAATTGGTCGGCGCTCGTCTTGATTCCAGTTTATCTCTTTGAGTTGTTGGTGGCATTTGTTCAATCCTTGGTTTTCTGTCTGCTCACGGCGGTTTTCACGGCCCTGATGTGCAAGCATGAAGAAGGGGTGGAGCACCACTAAAAGACGAACGATTTGGCGGATCGGACCGTGTTCAATCGCGGAGGCCCGTTAAAAACATAAAAAAAGGAAAAGATATGATACCGATGTTAGCAGAATTGGCTGGAAACTTTCAAATTGGTTTCGCAGCGTTGGGTTCAGCAATTGGAGTAGGCCTTGTTGGAATGAAGGCGGCGGAAGCGGTGGGACGTAATCCCGGCGCAGCAACGTCGATCTTGGTCCAGGGCATTATCGCCATGGCGCTGGCGGAAGGCGTGGTCTTCATCACGATCTTCCTCGGTAAATAATATTTCATCTCCGGCTTCCGGGATTAAACCCGGGGGCCGGAATTTCTCTCGAGTCTTATGCTATTAAACACTTTTATTTTGGCCTCTGCTGAAGGATCCGCTCACGCTGGGTTTGAAGCACAAGCGAAACAACTCGGGTTAAATCTCCCTGGGCTTTTTGCCCAGATGGTGGTCTTCACGATTCTGGCGTTTGCTCTTAAAAAATACGCCTTCGATCCGATCATGATTGTCCTCGAAGAGCGTCGCAAAGAGATTGCGGCGAGTCTTGAAAATGCCGATCGAATCAAAAAAGAATTGGCGGATGCCGAAGTTTCCCGAAAAGAAATCATGAAGAAGGCGCAGGATCAAGCGACTCAGATGATTGCCGAAGCCCACAAAGCGGCTGCCGCTCAGGGTGAAAAGAAATTACAGGAAGCGATTGCGGAAGCGGAGAATATTTTGAAGAAGGGTCGCGAAGGGATTGCGTTGGATCGCGAGAAGATGCTGGCCGAGCTTCGCAAGGAAATTGTCGGTCTGGTAATTGAAACCACTGCGAAGGTTTCTGGAAAAGTGCTTTCGGCAGATGATCAAAATCGGTTGAAGGACGAGACGGTTAAACAGTTGGTTGCCTAAGATCCATGAAAATCACCCGTGATGACCGGCAAAACGCCAAGAAGCTTTTCAACGTCTGTATGTCAGACGGTCGATTGGATGAGGCGAAGTTGAGCCAGGTGGTGAAGGCGGTTGCCGCCCAAAAACCGCGTGGATATCTGCCGATCTTGACCCGATTGATGAAATTGGTCGATCTTCAGGTGGCAAGTCAGACGGTGAGCGTGGAGTCGGCGGTGGAACTTTCGGATAAAGGTGAAGCGATTTTTCGTGAGGTGGAGTCGAAAGTCGGACCTGCGGCTGCCCGCACGTATCGCGTGGTGCCGGAGTTGATTGGTGGAGTTCGCATCCGACGAGGAAGCGATGTGTGGGACGGATCGATCCGGACCCGATTGAACCATTTAAAGTTGAGTAATTAATCCAGGGAAATGCAGTTATGAGCACGATTCTAGATGACATCAAAGGACAGGTCGCCGGTCTGAAAACCGTGGTGGCCAAAAGTAACGTCGGTGTGGTTCGCCAGATTTTTGACGGCGTCGCCAAGATCGAAGGTCTGACCGACGTGGCGTTGAACGAAATGATCGAATTCCCAGGAGGCGTTTACGGATTGGCCTTGAATTTGGAAGAGACCGAAGTCGGTGCGATCATCTTGGGCGATTACTCCAAAATCAAAGAAGGCGACGAGGTTAAGACGACGGGCCGCTTGCTCCAGGTTCCGGTCGGTAAAGGACTTCTCGGTCGCGTGGTGGATGCGCTCGGTCAGCCGGTTGACGGCAAAGGCGCAATCAAGAACGAAGCCTTTTATCCGGTCGAAAAAATTGCTCCCGGCGTTATCAAACGTAAATCAGTGACTCAGCCGGTTCAGACCGGGATCATGTCGATTGACGCGATGATTCCGATTGGTCGAGGTCAGCGTGAGTTGATCATTGGCGATCGTGCAACCGGCAAGACAACGGTGGCGATCGATGCGATCATTAATCAAGCGCGGATCAACAAGGCGAATGCAGGCAAAGAAGGCTTCCGTCCGCTCTATTCCATTTACGTCGTGATCGGTCAGAAGAATTCCAGCGTGGCGCGAGTCATCAACGTTCTCGAAGAGACCGGCGCGATGGAATATACGATCATTGTCGTGGCAACGGCTTCCGATGGGGCGACCAGTCAGTATCTCGCTCCGTTCTCCGGTGCGGCGATGGGTGAGTGGTTCATGGATAACGGAATGGATGCGTTGATCGTGTTCGACGATCTTTCCAAACATGCCGTGGCTTACCGTCAGGTTTCCTTGATTCTCAAACGTCCTTCAGGTCGTGAAGCGTATCCGGGAGACGTTTTCTATCTCCACTCCCGCTTGCTTGAGCGTTCGGCTCGTGTGAATGAACAGAACGGAAACGGAAGTTTAACGGCGCTTCCGATTATCGAAACCCAGGCGGGCGACGTTTCGGCCTATATTCCGACGAACGTGATTTCAATTACGGACGGTCAGATTTATCTCGAAACCGATCTCTTCTACCAAGGCGTGCGTCCGGCGATTTCCGTCGGTCTCTCCGTCTCTCGTGTCGGATCCGCGGCTCAGATCAAGGCGATCAAGCAGGTGGCCGGTAAGATCAAAGGTGAGCTCGCCCAGTTCCGTGAGTTGGCAGCGTTCGCGCAGTTCGGATCTGATTTGGATGCCGGAACGAAAGCGAAGTTGGATCGTGGAAACCGGATCGTGGAGCTCTTTAAGCAGACTCAGTACAATCCGATCGCGGTCGAAGTTCAGTCGGCGGTTCTCTGGACGATCCAAAACGGGTTCATGGATAAGATTCCGGTAGAAAAGATCAAGGATTTCCAAAACAAGCTCACCGATTTCTTCAAGAATCAGCACGAAGCGATCTTGAAGCAGATTCGTGAGAAGCAGGCATTTGATGATGGGATTCAAGCGGAACT
This sequence comes from uncultured Verrucomicrobiota bacterium, assembly GCA_964555235.1. GTDB lineage: Bacteria > Verrucomicrobiota > Verrucomicrobiia > Methylacidiphilales > CAMAQI01 > CAZKRU01. Next base: position 108,814 of record CAZKRU010000001.1, on the reverse strand, counting down.
CAAAAAAGTCGTCGCTCCCTTTGTCGATTCCTATCTGGCTTGATTTGAACCTACGGATGATTCATGGCTAACACGCGCGACATTCGCCGACGGATCAAATCGATCCGAAATACGGCACAGATCACGAAGGCAATGCAAATGGTTGCCGCATCGAAGATGCGTCGTGCCCAGGCGCAGGCGCTCTCGGGGCGTCCGTATGCGACGATGCTGGATGAAATTGCAGCACACTTGTCATCGGCCACCGGAGATTTTGCTCATCCGTTGATCCAAGCCCGCCCCGTGAAAAAGCGGGTGGTCCTGGTCATTGCAACGGATAAAGGACTCTGTGGAGCGCTAAACACGAATCTTTTTAAAGAAGTGCAACTCCGCCACAAACCGGAGAATGTCTATGTGGCGGTCGGCCGCAAGGCGCGTCAGTATCTGGTGCGTTCCGGAAGAGATCTTCTCGCTGATTTTGAACTGAAGGATAATTTCAGCTTCCGTGATAGCAAGCGGGTCAGTTCCTTTTTGCTGGATCTTTTTGAAAAGGGCGAAGTGGATGCGATTGAGGTGGTTTACTCTCACTTTAAAAATACACTCACTCAGGAGCCTCGCTGCTCGGAGTTGGTTCCGATCGGTCACGCCGTTTTGGGATTGACCGAAACGGGCGAGCGTCGCAGTGGAGATTATCTCTTTGAGCCTTCGGCTCCGGAATTGCTCGGGCGTTTGCTACCGTTCTACGTGCACTGCGAAGTGTACCAGTACGTGCTGGATGCAAGGGCTTCCGAACAGAGCTCGCGAATGGTGGCGATGAAGAACGCAACGGATAACGCGAAGCAGATGGTGAAGGATTTGACACTCGAATATAACAAGGTGCGGCAGGCATCGATTACCACGGAACTCCTGGAAATCAGCACGGCGCAAATGGTTTTGAACTAACTGGATAAAAGAAGCCTATGAATACTGGAAAAATCGTACAGGTGATCGGCCCCGTGGTCGACGCAGAATTCCCGGAGGGAAAACTTCCCGCACTCTTTAACGCGTTGACGGTCGAGTATGACGTCTCCGGAAAGAAGAATAAATTGACGCTCGAAGTGCAGCAGCACTTGGGTGAAGGTTGGGTTCGCGCTATTGCGATGTCCTCCTCGGAAGGTTTGAAGCGCGGCGAAACGGTGATCGATACCGGCGCTCCGATTTCAGTTCCGGTCGGTGAAGGTGTTCTTGGTCGTGTCTTCAATGTTCTTGGAGAGCCGGTGGACGAACGGGGACCTGTTAAGTTTGAAAAGCGGTATCCGATTCATCGCCGCGCTCCGTTGTTGGTCGATCAAGATACCAAAGCATCTGTGCTCGAGACCGGAATCAAGGTCATCGATTTGATCTGTCCCTTCACGAAGGGTGGTAAGGTCGGCGCATTTGGTGGTGCCGGTGTCGGTAAGACCGTCGTCATCATGGAGCTGATTAATAACATCGCCAAAGGACACGGCGGATACTCGGTTTTTGCAGGGGTCGGAGAACGTACTCGTGAGGGGAACGATCTTTATCATGAAATGTCCGAAGCTGGCGTTATTAAGCAGGACAAGCTTGAAGATTCCAAAGTGGCGCTTGTTTACGGTCAGATGAGTGAACCTCCTGGCGCGCGTCTTCGCGTGGCCTTGAGTGCGCTTTCGATGGCGGAATATTTCCGTGACGAAAAGAATCAGGACGTCTTGCTCTTCATTGATAACGTATTTCGTTTCTCACAGGCCGGATCCGAAGTGTCGGCGCTTCTTGGTCGTACACCGAGCGCTGTCGGTTATCAACCGACGTTGGCTTCGGAAATGGGAGACCTTCAAGAGCGAATCACTTCGACGAACAAGGGTTCGATTACCTCCTTCCAGGCAGTCTATGTGCCGGCGGATGATTTGACCGATCCAGCTCCGGCGAATACGTTTGCCCACTTGGATTCGACGATCGTGTTGGAACGTTCCATTGCAGAATTGGGGATTTATCCGGCGGTTGATCCGCTCTCCTCGACCTCAAAGGCCTTGGCGCCTGAGATTGTTGGTGAAGAGCACTATCTTGTGGCTCGTGGCGTTCAGCGCGTGTTGCAGCGGTATAAGGATCTTCAGGACATTATCGCGATTCTCGGAATGGATGAGCTCTCGGACGAAGATAAGCTTACTGTTTTCCGTGCTCGTAAAATCCAGCGTTTCCTCAGTCAGCCGTTCCACGTAGCGGAAATTTTCACGGGAACCAAGGGCGAATACGTTTCGGTCAAGGAGACGGTCCGCGGCTTCAAAGAAATTCTGGAAGGGAAACATGACAGTGTTCCGGAGGCCAACTTCTACATGAAGGGTGGCATCGATACGGTTTCGAAATAAGCAGATTGAGACGCCATGGCTGCCACAATGAAATTGGAAATCGTCACGCCTGAAGGCCGAGTCTTTCAGGGAGAGATCCGCAGTGTTCTTCTTCCGACGTTGGAGGGAGAAATTGAGGTGCTTCCGGGTCACTCGCGCCTGATGTCGATGATTATTCCGGGCGAGTTGCGCGTGGTGACAGGAACGGAATCGAAGTCGATGGCGGTCGGTGAAGGTTTTGCCGAGATTGATCACGACAAAGTGGCCGTGATGACCGACCTCGCTGTTGGCGAAAAAGATATCGATGAGATCAAGACCCAGGAAGCGATCAAACGGGCGCAAGATGCGCTCCGCGCGAAGACACTGATCGGCGAAGAGCTTGAAGCGACCGAAGCCGCTTTGGCTCGTTCCATTGCCCAGTTGCATTTGGTTAAGCGTCGCCGGCATCTTTAAGATTCGGGTTGCGGATTTAGGCAGGGACACCCCTCCGAGGTGTCCGGATTTTTCTTTTAATAGGAAGAAAGGAATTGCGTTGTAGCTACCAAGTCAAAGGTCAATTTTAAAAGATACTTAATCCCAATGGTATTGGTCTCTTTCGTTTTGATTTTAGCTGGCTCCCAGTTTTTAAGTAAGACCGTTTACTCGATTAAGGGAAAGAATCGAGAGGAGTGGATTCAGGACGGAATCAGGCAGTTAAAGGATTTCAAGCCATCGTTAAGAACAACAATTGCAAAATATTCAGATCTCGATGGGGGTTCTTACTACGTTGATGACTCGCAACTCATTAGATTTAAGTCGTCGAACAATGCTTCAGAAGGATGGTTTTTTTTCGTAATGCATTCTGCTCATAATGACCTAGAGAAGCGTGGATCTGATTCCGTTGTGTTTAATGGGCCAGGAGATGTGATTCTTGCGCGGGACCACTTAGGTAAATTTTACGTAAATACAGCTCATGTCTGTGGGGGGATTCAGTTAATTTCTGGGGACAAACAAGAATTTCAGAGTCAGGATGATTTTATTAAGTCCAAAGTACTGGATGATGATGGGAGTGGTTCTCCTTGGCGCACTGTTGCTGCGCCATAGGGGATTGTCTATTTCTGTAACATGTGTCCGGACCGCTCGGAGATCGGTCCCTACCAGTTTAGGGCAGTTAGAGGCATGATTGCATTTCGGAAAAAAAGCGGATAGGTTCATCCCATGCCTACGAAGATTTTAATGGTCGGTTCCAAAGGGCGCATGGGTCAGACGATTCTGGCGCTGGCTCGCGAAAATCCTGAATTTAAAGTCAGTGGTGAAGTTGATAAGGGTGATGAATTTCTTTCTCAAATCAAAGCGTGCGACGCGATTATCGAATTCAGTCATTATTCGGTCACGAGTGTCCTGGCGGCACATGCGAGTCAACTGAGCAAGCCGCTGGTGATTGGAACGACGGGACACACACCGATGGCATTGAAGATGATTAAAAAAAGTGCGAAGAAGATTCCGATCGTGCTGGCACCTAATTTTTCCGTTGGTGTGAACCTCCTTTTTTATCTGACGCGCAAGGCGGCGGAGATTCTTGGCGCGGATTATGATCAGGAAGTGGTGGAGATGCATCACCGTTTAAAAATCGATTCACCGAGTGGAACCGGAAAGCGGTTGGCGGAAATTTTGGCCGAGGTGAAGAAATCGAATCTTGAGAAATTAGCCCGCCATGGCCGTGAGGGAAATGTTGGAGCGCGGACGCGGGATGAAATCGGGGTTCATGCGCTGCGGGGTGGCGACGTCGTGGGCGATCATACGGTTCATTTTGCGGGAATTGGAGAGCGGATTGAGTTAACGCATCGCGCTTCGAGTCGGGAGACCTTCGCTTCGGGGGCGCTTCGTGCGGCACAATGGGCGATTTCCCAGAAGCCCGGACTTTATTCGATGCAGGATGTTTTAGGATTAAGATGATGAAGCGGTGGAGTTTCTGGTATTTGGTAGGGCGGGATCGATGATCCCGCCGCGGCGCCCTCATCGAGGTCGCCCTACCAAGATGGGACCTGCATGATGACTCGAGTCGGAATTGCTTTAGGATCGAATCTAGGCGAACGAGAAAATCGAGTTGCGGCTGGTTTTCAGTTTCTTCAGGAAATTTCTACAGACCATTCGATTTTGAAGTCTTCCGTTTGGGAGACGGAACCGGTCGACTGTCCTCCCGGATCACCGCGATTTTTGAATGCGGTTGCGGAGATTCAGTGGGAAGGAACAGCATTTGAATTACTGAAGCGCTGTCAGGAGTTTGAGAGGGAATGTGGACGCCCCGAACTGCGACCGGTGAATGCGCCGCGTCCGTTGGATCTCGATCTTTTGTATTTCGGTGAGGAGCAAATTCAGAATCCGAATTTAATCATTCCCCATCCTCGAATCATGGTGCGCCGGTTTGTGCTGGGGCCGTTGATGGAGATTCGTCCTGATCTCCGCTTGCCGGGATGCTCCCAAACGGTAAAGGAAGGGTGGGTGGCTTTGATGACTCAAGAAACTTTAACGAAAATCACAGCGGTTCGAAAGATGAAGGGGGGCTCCCTTCGGATGTTGACGGCCTATGATTATCCGACGGCTCGGCTTTTGGACGAGGTCGGGGTTCCGATTCTACTCGTCGGAGATTCGTTGGGGATGGTGGTGCTTGGACGAGCGGACACCACGACAGTCACATTGGAAGAAATGATTTATCATGTTCGCGCGGTGGCTGCGGCAAAACCGAAGGCACTCGTCGTTGCGGATTTTCCGAAAGGAACTTATTCCACTCCAGAGCAGGCGATTCAAAGTGCAAGACTTCTGATTCAAGCGGGAGCGGAAGCGGTGAAGTTGGAGGGGGACGATACGGCGGTGATTGAAGCCCTTGTTCGAGAAGAGATTCCGGTCATGGGACATCTTGGAATGTTGCCGCAGCGGGTTCGCGAAGAGGGGGGATATCGTCGCAAGGGGAAGAGACCGGAAGATCGAGAGCGTTTGTTGAAAGAAGCGGGCCGTTTGGAAAAAGCGGGAGTCTTTGCGATTGTTTTAGAATTAGTGGTGGCGGAGGTTGCGGCTGAAATGACCGCAGCTCTCGAAATTCCGACCATTGGGATTGGCTCGGGTTCGGGCTGTGATGGACAAGTGTTGGTTTTTCACGACGTCGTTGGATATTCACCCTGGTTTCGGCCCTCGTTTGTGACGCCAGCGGGTGATGTGGCGGGGGAGATTCAGAAGGCGGCAAAGTTGTTTTTGGGAGAGTAAGTCTCTCAGAGTTTTTGGTTCACACGGAGGTCTCGGAGTGCACGGAGATTGATCAAAATGAATACTCCGTGTCCTCCGAGACCTCCGTGTGAGACTTGCATTCTTAGTAGAGCGCCCTACCAAATTTCGGATTCCCACTTGCATCACAGGAGCTTTTCGCTAGGTTTTGCGTTGGGGAGCCCCTCGTGGGGCTGAGAGGTGGCCAAGGGCCACGACCCGATGAACCTGATCCGGGTTATGCCGGCGGAGGGAGTTGACGCACGACTTGCGGTCTTCTTTCCCGTTTTCATTCCTGGTCTTGGAGAGAACGACTATGATCGCGACGAAAGAATTGATTGAACCGCATAGCAGTGAGCAACTTCCCAAGAGTCGACGGGTTTATGTTGAAGGAAGTCTTCCCGGAGTTCGAGTTCCAATGCGTGAGATTGAATTGGCTCCATCACAAACGTTTGACAATCAAACCGTGCCGAATGAGCCGGTGCGGGTTTACGATTGCTCCGGGCCTTGGGGAGATTCTACCTTCCAAGGATCGGTTGAAGAAGGGCTTCCTGCGTTGCGTCGCGATTGGATTGTGGGACGTGGGGATGTGACCGAGTACGAAGGTCGCGAGGTGAAACCTCAGGACAACGGTTATCTTTCCCGTCAGCATGAAGAGTACGCGAGCAAGGCAGAGCGTAATCGGTTGGTAGAATTCCCCGGGTTAAAGGGGCAACGCCGCCGTCCGCTTCGAGGAAGTGCGGGGCATCCGGTGACACAGCTTTGGTATGCGCGTCAGGGAATTGTGACTCCGGAGATGGAATTTATTGCGATTCGTGAAAATCAGGGATTGGACCGTTTCAAAGGGCAATTTGGGGAGCAGACAGTCCGGACTTCTCTGACTCAGCAACATGACGGCTCGCAAGAGCGTCGGGATGGATTTCAGCCGGGGATTTTTGCTCGCTTCCCTCAACGTATTCCGAAAATCATTACCCCCGAGTTTGTGCGAGACGAAGTGGCAGCAGGACGTGCGATTATTCCGGTGAATATCAATCACCCGGAAGCCGAGCCGATGATTATTGGACGAAATTTCCTCGTAAAAATCAATGCCAACATCGGAAATAGCGCGGTGGCTTCTTCGATTGAAGAAGAAGTGGAGAAGATGCGCTGGGCGACGAAGTGGGGAGCGGATACGGTGATGGATCTTTCGACGGGAAAGAACATTCATGCAACCCGCGAGTGGATTTTGCGGAATTCGGCGGTGCCGATTGGCACGGTGCCGATTTATCAGGCGCTGGAGAAAGTCGGAGGCCGTGCCGAAGAACTGACCTGGGAGATTTTTCGCGACACATTGATTGAGCAGGCGGAACAAGGAGTCGATTATTTTACCATTCATGCCGGAGTGCTGCTGCGCTTTATTCCGATCACCGCACGACGGATGACAGGGATTGTTTCTCGAGGAGGCAGCATCATGGCGAAGTGGTGTTTGGCGCATCATCAGGAAAATTTCCTCTACACGCATTGGGATGATATTTGCGATATCATGGCGGCGTATGATGTCAGTTTTAGTATTGGAGATGGATTGCGTCCTGGCTCAATTGCGGATGCGAATGATGAAGCTCAATTCGGAGAGTTGAAAGTGCAGGGCGACTTGACGAAACGCGCATGGGCCAAGGGGGTTCAGGTCATGAACGAGGGTCCGGGGCATGTTCCGATGCACATGATCGAAGAGAACATGGCGAAGCAGTTGGAATGGTGTCATGAAGCGCCGTTCTACACGCTTGGGCCTTTAACGACGGATATTGCTCCTGGCTACGATCACCTTACGAGTGGAATTGGTGCGGCGATGATTGGATGGTACGGCTGTGCGATGCTTTGTTACGTCACACCGAAAGAGCATCTTGGATTGCCGAACAAAAAGGATGTCAAAGACGGAGTCATCGCCTACAAAATCGCGGCTCATGCGGCAGATTTGGCGAAGGGACATCCGGGATCGCAGTATCGCGACAACGCCTTAAGTAAATCGCGATTTGAATTCCGATGGGAAGATCAGTTTAATCTCAGTCTCGATCCGGTGACCGCTCGCGAGTTTCATGATGAAACCCTTCCGCAAGAAGGCGCGAAGAGTGCTCACTTCTGTTCCATGTGTGGACCGAGCTTTTGCTCAATGAAAATCACCGAGGACGTTCGAAAATACGCCGCCGAGCAAGGAATTGCCGAGGAAGAAGCGCTCAAAAAAGGAATGGAAGCGAAGTCGAAGGAATTTGTGGAAAAAGGGGCGGAAGTTTACGTCAGATCGTAGTTTGATGCTTCTGGTCATACAATAAAGACCAGCACTCCTGAACATCATTTCATCTAGAGAAGATCGATGGTTTCCTCTTCATTACCTCGACCGAAAATCTGGCTTGCTTACGTCTCGTCTCCCATCACCACCGCAGCTTATTTCGAGCGGGCGTTTCGGCAGATCGCCGACGTGATCACCTTTGGTCCCTCCATTGATCGGGATCACATTGAATTATGGGATTTGACCAATTTGAAGGTTCCGGTTACGGATCACAATATCGTCGCTCCTTATCAGCCGGATATGAAAGAAGTCTTGCGACAGATTCCCAAGGAGCACCATCCGGATTTCTTTATCTGGATAGAGTCCAGTGATGGTTTTTTCCCACAAAACTTGGATGCGCTGCGTTGCCCGAAAGCCTGCTATCTGATTGATTCTCATCTGAGTCTTTCCTGGCATTTGCCTTGGGCCAAGCAATTCGACTACGTCTTTATCTGTCATATCCAATATCGATCTGAATTCATGAAGGATGGCTCGCAACGTACCTATTGGGTGCCGGTGGCTTGCGACCCGGAAATCCACGGCAGGAAAGGATCTGAAAAGATCCACTCCATCTCTTTTGTCGGTACGCTCCCCGCCCGGGAGCTTGTAAAAACTCCCGCAGATTTTGGCTACGAACGATTGCAGTATTTCAGCAGGATCGAAGAGAAATACTCCATCCACGCCCAACGCTGTTTTTTGACTGAAATGGCATCGGTTTTTTCTCAATCTAAAATCATTTTTAACAAAAGCGTTAAAGGCGATCTCAATATGCGCGTCTTTGAAGCCCTAGCCAGTGGGTCTCTGCTCATCACGGATCCCTGTCCTGGTAGCGCACAACCTGAAATGTTTTATTCTGGTCAGGAGCTGGTGACCTATGAGAACGCTGACGATCTCTTGGCTAAGATTGCCTATTATTTGGATCACGAAAAGGAACGTGAAGCCATTGCGCGGCAAGGGATGGAATGCGTTCTTCGCGCACATACGTATCGTCACCGCTGCGAGGCCATGTTGAAAGTGCTTACGGGCCAAGAAACATCGATGCCCGATCCCGAGGATTGGCGTGCCTTGTCAGAAGGGAAGGCTCGCTCCCATTAATTGGAATTTTCTGATTCGGGTCCTCGACATGGCCCCGAGCCGTGAATGTGCGATTCGAACGCTTCTTGGGATCTAAAGGAGCGATGTGTGAGGGGGGGATTGATTCGTCGATTGACCGCTTTGTAATTTCTTATTAAGTTTTTGCTATGTCTCAAACACTTTCTTTTCACAAGATGAATGGCGCGGGGAATGATTTCGTCGTGGTAGACAATCGCGACCGAAAGCTTTCCTTTTCGAAGGAACAGATCGCGCAATTGTGTCATCGCCAGTTTGGGATTGGTGCCGACGGCTTGTTGGCAGTTGAGTCGGACGATCAAGGGGCGGATTTCCGGATGCGTTACTACAATGCAGATGGAGGCGAGGCGGAGATGTGTGGGAATGGGGCGCGATGTTTTGCGCGCTACGTCCATCGGTTTCTTCCCTCAGGGACGAAGGGAGTCTCGTTTCGAACCCCGGCCGGATTGATTCAGGCGATCTACGATGGGGATGAGGTTTCGATTGAGTTGACGCCTCCCCGAGATCAGAAGTTGAATCAGAAGGTGCCTCTCACTTCGGGAGAGCAAACGATTCATTCTTTGAATACTGGAGTTCCGCACGCGGTTGTCTTTGTTCCGGATGCCGAGCAGGTTCCCGTTCTGGAATGGGGACGCGAGATTCGGTATCATGCCGCCTTTGCTCCGAAGGGAACAAACGTAAATTTTGTTCAAATTCTCGGGAAGGATCGGATTCGCGTCAGAACCTATGAGCGTGGAGTGGAAGGAGAGACTCTGGCGTGTGGGACTGGAGTCGTCGCTTCGGCACTTCTGGCAAATCTTGCTCAGGGGATTGCGGTTCCAACGCAAGTTCAGGTTCAGAGTGGAGATATTCTCAGGGTCGGTTTTTCCGGTGAGGCGGGCCAGTGGAAAAAGGTGACGCTTCAGGGGCCTGCGGTGATTGTTTTTGAGGGAACGGCCCACCTCTAACGAATGCCAGAAAATTGAAGAGGATTCCCTCTCGCAGACCTGTTCTCTCCAAAAATTACCATAGGGAGAGCGGACAAAGCTCTACACAAAAAACGGGCATGACCCGAAGGCCATGCCCGTTTTGAAACTACGAAAGAAGGATTATTTCTTCTTTTCGCCGGGACGATAATCTTCCTCGGCCTTGTCGAAGGCGGCTTCGAGAGAAGAGAGATCTTCGCCGGGGCGAATGGAATCGAACTTCTCTTTTTCGCGTTCGAGTTGATCGGGGGTGTAATCGACCGCTTTGATCGAGAGACCGATACGCCGTTCGGGCTTATCAATCTTGATGATGCGGGCGGTGACATCCTGGCCGACCTTGAGCACGTCCTTGACCTTCTCAACGCGATCACTGCTGATCTGCGAGATGTGGACCAATCCGTCGATTTCGTCGGCGAGCTGGATGAAGGCACCAAAGCTGGCAACCTTGCTGACCTTACCGGAGACGACGTCGCCGATTTTGTAATGGTCTTCAATGGACTTCCAAGGATCTTCAGCGAGTTGTTTGATGCCGAGCGAGATCCGTTGGTTGGCTTTGTCGATTTCGAGCACTTTGGCTTCGAGATCTTGCCCCTTCTTGAGGAGTTCCGAAGGATGATTGATCTTCCGGGTCCAGGAGAGGTCGGAAACGTGAATCATACCGTCGATTCCTTCTTCGAGTTCCACAAACGCGCCGTAAGCGGTGAGGTTGCGGACCTTCCCCTTGACGAGCGTTCCCACAGGGAACTTGAGGGAGACTTCTTCCCACGGATTGGATTCGAGCGCGCGGACGGAGAGGGAGACCTTTTGATCTTCCTTGCTGACGTCGATGACTTGCGCTTCGACTTCCTGACCGAGCTGAAGAACATCGGAGGGTTTGGCAACGCGCTTCGTCCAGGAGAGTTCCGAGACATGCACGAGTCCTTCGATTCCTGCTTCGAGTTCGATGAAAGCGCCGTAAGCCACGAGATTCGTGACTTTGCCTTTGACCTTGGTTCCCGCCGGATAACGTTCCGCGATCTTTTCCCAAGGATTGTCGCTCTTCTGCTTGAGGCCGAAGGAGACACGTTCCTTTTCACGATCGATTTCGGTGACGAGCACTTCGATTTCCTGACCGACCTTGAGCATTTCGGACGGATGATTGATCCGGCTCCAGCTCATATCGGTGATGTGAAGAAGACCGTCGAGACCGTCGAGGTCGATGAATGCTCCGAAGTCGGTGATATTCTTGACCACGCCCTTGACCGTGTCGCCCTTCTTGAGATCGGAGAGCAACTTCGCGCGCTTTTCCGCACGGATCGCTTCAACGATTTCGCGACGGGAGAGAACGACGTTCTTACGCTCTTCGTTCAGTTTAACAATTTTGCACTCGAGTGACTTTCCTTCGAAATCCTTGAGATTCCGGGGAGGAATGATGTCGATCTGCGAGGAGGGGAGGAATGCTTCCACGCCAACGTGCAGCATGAGGCCGCCTTTGACGATCTGCTTGACTTTCCCCACGATGGTTCCGCCATCTTTGAAAGTCTTAACAATCTTTTCCCAGTTCTGCTTAAGAGTCGCCTTTTCGCGCGAGAGAACGACGATCCCATCATCATCTTCAAGGCTCTCGAGAAGTACTTCGACTTCGTCGCCGACCTGAAGGGCCGTAGCGTCTTCGAATTCGTTCAAATCAATGACGCCTTCGGATTTATAACCAATATCAATCATCACTTCGCGTGACCGTTTTTGAATCACTCGACCTTTAACAATGCTGCCTTCGACGAAGGACTGCATCGATTTTTCCAATAATGCCTGCATGAATTTCCTTTTCCCCGCATCTTCAATAACGCCGGAAAATCCGGACCTAAAGACGAAAAAACCGCCCAATACCCTGGCGGAACGGGGTTGAAGTTCCTGTCGCCACCCCGGTCTCCCAGAGTTATAAAGCGCATGCGAAGCGTAGCGAGAGAGGAGAGAATGGCAAGAAGAAGTTTTTGGAGTCGCGCATGCCGGACCCCGTCATTGCAATCCGGTTTCTCTGAGAAAGGCTTTCTGCACGCGTCGCCATCACGATGCCCCTGAAGATTCAAAATCCTTTTTCGAGCCACCATTGGTGTTGATCTCCGTCAGTTAAGTAAAACCAGTATTTCTGTTGGAGTTTTAGTTGCTCTGGGGCGGTGGGACATTGTTTGATCATGGTCTCGAGTTTTCGATGCCAAGTACGTCCAGTGATATCAATAACATCGCCTCCTGTCGAACGGACAGAGTCGACAAAACTTTTAGGCGGAGACCATGGGGCTTCATTTGAGACAATGTCGGTGAAGTTCGCCATTCCCAAGCCGTCGGTGATAAAAATAAAGATCGGGATCTTTTGTTTTCGAGCGAGTTCGAAGAGCGGTTCGGCTCCAAAGGGATCGTATTCTCCCAGAGGTCCATCTTCCCGAATCATGCCAAACTTTCCGATGTGGAGAATCATGTCGATTTTTTTCTCTTGGATCAATCGCATGGCGGCCTGGCCGAAGAGAATGCAGGGGCCGACATGATTGTAGGAGCGATCAAGCGCTTCGGTAATTCTTCCTCGGACTTCATAACGGTACCCCTCATCGCACTCGTGTCCCTTATCGCGAGCGGGACCTTTTGCTTCGACCTCCAAAAAGGGGCCGTTCAACAAGGGGTCGCGCATGATTTTAAGATAAGAGTATTTTAGGTCGATCCCTTTTAAAAGTTGATTGATTACTTGTACAACACTAGGCGGGAGGATGGAGGGATTGCGGAGATACATATCACCATAGAGTGCTCGCCCATCCTTGGGAAATGAGAACGGTTTTCGACCGACATTGAGGGAACGTGATCCGGTAATTCGACTTCCGCTCCCCCCTGAATTTTGACTGCCTAGAGTCTTTTGGGCTTGCTCGTGGAATTTTGCCATGGCTTCAAGGTGCACGGAAGGAGCGGAAAGCTTAGGAGTGATCTGGAAGGTTGAGGGAGGTGCGGATTCCATTTCAAGAGTGCCGCTGTTCGAGCCGATAGGGAGTTCGCCCGATGAAGCGGAGATATTGACCTCCACTCCTGAGGGGAGAGTCAAGAGCGAGGCTTCAGGAGGAGTGAACGCTTCCGGTGCCTTTTGGTTGCCGAGTAAGACTGCTGTAAATTCCTGAAAAGATAAGGAATAGCGAAAAACCGTGACGTTTGAAAGTAATAGAAAAACCACCAAAACGAGGCATCCGGCCCCAAGAAAGTAGATCACACGGGACTGAGTGAACTTCTTCATGGACAGGAGTTGCTAGGAAAATCTGAGGTTTCTCTCATGACTGGCTTATGAATCGATATGAGAAATTCCTCTTGAATCGAGTTGGGTAAAAAGGGGGGCGGGGTCAGTAGATGCCGGGATCGCCCTCTTTTCGGTGGGAGGTAATTCGGTAAAATCTTAAGGGATTTGAGTGGTGGAGGTTGTCGTTTTTGTCTTGGTTGCTGAAGCGGTTTTAACAGGTATGGTGGTGGTTGTTGTTATAATGGTCTCTTCGGGCTTCGGTTGTTTAAAGGTGGGGACCAACTTGACCAAGGTTTGAGCGGACCACGGTTCGTTGCTCGAGAGAATCACTCGCATTCCTTTTTTGAGAAATTCCTTTTTAATTGTATTTCCACCCATCTGATAGGCTGTTTTGGAATCGACGCGATTCAACTGCTGTTGCCCGTCTTTCTCGACCATGAGCATCCCCTCTTCATTGATCGAAATGAAATTCCACTCGGTTTCTACGGTTGTATCCACCTGATCTGGATTAACGGTAATCGTAGGGTCTTTTTTGAAAACAGGGACTACGCTGATCTCAGGAAGGATCGTCCCTGGTTCCGTGGGAGGCATGATAACTTTGATTCCTGGGAGTAAAATCTTCTTGGGAACCTCTTCTTTGCCGACTCGGACATGAGTTCCTGAGCTAATCAAATACAGAAAGCTGGATCCATTATTTTCGAGGGTTAACATCTCATCCTCTAGAGAAACAAAGTACCAATTGAGAGTATCTGCAAGGACTTCAGGAGTTCCCGCAGTGTCTGCCGGATCAGCCGTCGGATCGGTTAATTTGAAGGTGGGAATAATATCGACTAAGGTGACATATCCCCATGGAATGGTCGTGGACAAATTCAGTTTCATTCCTTTCTTTAGAAAATCCGGATATGCAACCTTTCCACCCATCCGATAGGCGGTCATCGAGTCGACTTTCTGGAGTTGTTTTTGATCGGCGATTTCAATGGTCAAAATATCATCCTCGAGCGAAACGAAATAGCTCGAGGGGTCTTTGACGGCTTTTTTTCCCGCAGCACCTGTTGTTGAGCTATCGGAACCTTTCTCCTTTTTGAAAAGAGGAATGACGAATACTTCGGAAAGGGTATTGCCGGCATCCCCCGGGGGATCCTGGATTTTAATTCCAGGTTTCAGAAATTTCTTGGGAAACTCTTCCATTCCAACAAGGTAGCGGGTCTCTGGGGTAACAAGATAGATGCTTTGTTTTCCATTTCTTTCCAACGTTAACTGGTCATTTTTTAAGGAAACGAGAAAACTGCTTACCGACATCGGGTCGATCACCTTTGGAGGAGTGGGGGCAGGTTTTGCCGCCAAGGCTTCAATTGTAAAAATGAAACCGAGCAAGATCAAAACAGCGCCTTTTAAAAAGCATGATTTCATTAGTCGTTACTCCCTATTAAATCCAGTTGAGATCAAAATCGCATCGTTAGATGGATTGCAATTACAATTGGATGACTTGGAAACTCTACCTTCATTAAGGTTCTGGTTTCAATCTTTTCCTTTTAGGCGGAGAAGTGCGCGAGCGTAGATGGGTGAAGTCGAGAGGGGGGGGTGGAATTTGAGCTTTCTTCTAAGGGAGCCTTCGGCTAGAGACCATTTCCATGGGTTATCTTCTGAGAGGTCAAAAAGTCATTGATTTGGAGATCAATGCGTTGCGTGGTTTGCGCCGGCGAATGGACGGGTCTTTCGAAAAAGCGGTTCGACTTTTACAAAAAACGATTCAAACCGGGCACAAAGTGGTGGTAACCGGGGTTGGAAAGTCGGGGCACATCGGCCAGAAGATTGCGGCAACGCTCAGTAGTACCGGCGCTCCGGCTGTGGTGATGGATTCAGTCAATGCGGCGCACGGCGATTTGGGAGTGGTGGCGGATCGGGATTTGTGCTTGATTTTGAGTTATAGCGGTGAAACGGAGGAGGTCTTGCGGGTTTTACCGGCGCTTCGGAGGCTTTCGGTTTCGATCGTGGCAATGACGGGAAATCCGAAATCAACGCTGGCGGAAAATTCCGATGTGCATCTCAATGTGAAAGTCGAACGGGAGGCGTGCCCTTTGAACCTGGCCCCGACTTCAAGTACGATGGCGATGATGGCAATGGGTGACGCACTCGCAATGGTTTTGTTAGAGGCTCGAGGTTTTAAGAAGGAAGATTTTGCAAAGTATCATCCAGCGGGCGCGTTGGGAAAACACTTGCTATTGAAAGTGGGCGAAGTGATGCGTCCGTTGGAGCAGGTTCCGATTTTACGGGAAACGGCGACGGTGAGTGAGGCATTGCGCCTCTGGAATCTGAAGCGCGCCGGGGCGGTTGCGGTGGTGAATGGGCACGGAAAGATCGTCGGAATTTTCACCCATGGCGACTTCGTTCGTGGGTATCAGTGTAATCCGAAGATTGGCGCAGAACGGTTACGTGCGGTGATGACGGCGAATCCAATCACGGTCCGTATTGACAATTTAGCGGTGGAAGTGCTGAATGTTTTTCAGCAACACCGGATTGATGATTTGGTGGTGGTCGATGCGCAGCGGCGTCCGATGGGCATGGTGGATGCGCAGGACTTGGCTAAACAGAAACTTATGTAGGAAGAAAGTAGAAGACTTATGCCGAATGCAAATGAAGTAGGAAAGGGTCAGGCGATCCGATTTAACGGAGATATCATGATGGTGTTGGAGGCAACCCATCGCACACCAGGAAACCTTCGAGCGTTTGTTCAGATGACGCTGCGGAGTTTACGAAGTGGGAGATCTCTCGTTCAGCGTTTCGGATCGAACGACGCATTGGAAACCGTTCCGGTCAATCGCTCCAAATACGAATTTAGTTACAAAGATAACAACGGTTACAATTTCATTGAGCCGAACACCTACGAAACCATTACGGTTTCGGATGAGCTCGTGGCACCGATTAAGGATTACCTCGTCGAAAATTTGCCAGTCACGGTCGTTTTTGCGGACGATAAGATTGCGCTGCTGGAGGCCCCTGCTTCGGTGACGCTCAAGGTGACTGAATCTGCGGATGGGGTCAAAGGCGACTCTGCGAACAATGTTTTCAAGGCTGCGGTGATGGAAACGGGTTTGACCGTTCAGGTGCCGCTTTTCATCAAGGAAGGTGAAATGCTGAAGATTAGCACGGCGGACGGAAAATATCTCAGTCGGGCTTAATTAGATCCTTCACGAGTCATGAGGCGGAAGGCTTCAGGACTTCGAACAAAGCCGATCCCGTGCAAAAGTGCTGGATCGGCTTTTTATTTGTCGGTGTTTCCGTAGAGTTGTGGGCTACGCTGAAGATCTTTGACGATGGTGTAGAGAAATATTTTTTGAGGGAAGACTTCGCGATATTTCGTGACTTCAACTTTATCGAGGACGGTAAAGCCAAACCGGGCAAACATTCGTTCCCCTCGTCGCGTTTCGTAGGTCACCATTTGTCCATAAACGGATGATTCTCCGCATTGAATTAAATAGTCGAGAAAAGCTTGGATGAGGCGATGGGTGGTGAGGAGATTTCGAGCTTCAGGGAGAAGATTAATATGGAAGTGCGGCATTCCCTTGGGAGTCTTGGGGACCTCGCGCCATCCTTTAAAAAGAAGCCAACGAATATATTTTTTTGAAGCTTCGTTGTACGGACGAAGGAAGTAGCGGGTGAGGCCAAGAAAGCTCAGCCAGAGATTGAAAAAAGCGTGAAAGGTATCGTTATAGCGAGTGCGGCGACAGCCCATGAGATATCCTTTCACCTCATGGTGGAGTTCACAGACGAGGGTCGATTCGGGCTCCAGATCGGTATAGTACTTGGTCAGGTAATCCGCAAAGAGATCCCGATCTTCGAAGACGGGGTCAATCGGCTTGCTTAAGAATCCCGTATCGGCACAAATGCGGCGAACTGCTTCACGGTCTTCGTTACGAAAAAATCGGATTTTGTACTCCGCTGGGTCCATTGAAAGACGATTAAGGAATGGGAGAGATAAAGTCGATCTTGGATTTTTTCTCTCGCCAAGTCCGCAAAGGCGCCAAGTAGAAGATTTTTTTTAACCAACCAGAATCAAAGGCTTAGCGACTTGGTGAACTTGGCGAGAAACATTCCGTGATTTTAGATTTATTCTGGATCGTGCGATAAGTTGTTACAACATTTGACTCGTCAGCGGCGCAAAGCTCGCTTAGGAAGAATCCATGAGCGCCTATCATGCTGGAGATTTTTTGATTATTGGAGTGCCGGGACCTGTCTTGGATGACGTCACTCGAAAGTTAATTCGAGAGGTAGAGCCGGGGGGCTTTATCTTGTTCGGCAGAAACATCAAGGGACCTCAGCAACTTCGGGATCTGATTGATGAGTTGCGATCATTAAGCGTTCGGGAGCCGGTCATTACGGTTGATCAGGAGGGGGGGAGGGTTTCGCGTTTAAAGGAGATCGGTTCCGAGCCCCCGAGTATTAAACAGCTTCGAGATAAGGGAGAGAAAGCGCTTTTCCGTGAGCATGGAGTTTTAACAGGGAAGTTGCTTCGTCTCTTTGGTTTTAATTTGAATCTCTGTCCAGTGCTGGATGTCTCATTTGATGATGAGGCGGACAATTCCCTCAAAAACCGGACCTTTGGAAAGACGCCAGAACAAGTCATTCAGTATGCGCGGATTTTTACCGAAGGAATGCGCGGAGAGGGAATCCTCAGTTGTGGAAAGCACTTTCCCGGTTATGGTGCGGCGCCGGTGGATCCTCACCATGAGTTGCCAGAGGTTCCTCGGACGCGAAAGCAATTGGAGGAATGCGAATGGATTCCCTTTCGCGAGATGCTGAAGGAATTGGACACGGTGATGATTGGCCATGCCCGTTATTGGGATCTGGATGCTACAGGAAAAGCTTCTTCGCTTTCGGCTCCGGTGATTCGTGGGGTGCTGCGTGACGAATGGGGATACGACGGATGCGTCATCAGTGATGATATGGATATGGGGGCGATTCTCAACGAGTACGGATTTGAGGAATCATTCCGAATGGCCGTGGAGGCGGGGAACGACATGATTCTTTTGTGTCACCGAACGGAAAAAGTGGCGGAAGCACGTGCGGCGTTGGAATTACTTCCAGCGAAGATCAAGGAAGAAGCGTGGGGACGGATCGAAAAATTGAGAGCGAAGTTGGCGAAGCCGGAGGTTTTCTCGTTGGAGAGTCATCGTAAATTGGATGCTGCCGTGATGAATCTTCGAGTGGCAACCTTGGGCAAGGAAGCCGCGGCGCGCCGTTCATCTGAGGATGGAAAGCGATCGCCGGTTGAGGTATATTGAGCCTTGAAGCAAATAACCGCATTTTATCATGAAGGGTATGCGGCTCCGATTGGGGAGCATATCATGCCAATTCGAAAATTTGGATTGGTTGCGGAGGCGCTTCGAGGTCTGCCAGGAGTTTTGATTGAAATGCCGCAGCCCGTGACGGAAGTGGATTTGCTTCGGGTTCATGCATCGGAGTACGTGAGGGCGATTCAAACCGGAGAACCGAAGGCGCTTGCGGAATCACAAAAATTCCCTTGGTCTCCGGAGCTTTATCCTTCCGTTTGTTTGACGAGCGGGGGAGTGGTTGCTGCGGCGCGTCGGGCGTTGTCCGAAGGGATTTCAGCAGCATTGGTGAGTGGATTTCATCATGCGCATGCAGATCACGGAGAGGGTTTCTGCACATTTAATGGATTAATCGTGGCTGCGGAAAAACTGAAAGCCGAGGGGCAATTGAAATCGGTGGGGATCTTGGATCTGGATTTACACTATGGAAACGGAACAGCGTCACTCACGGAGACTCGGGGAGGATGGATTCGTGCTCTTTCAATTTATGGGAATGACTACTTTCAAAACCAAGCCTTTCGGGATGTGAAGATTCGACAGCATCAGGATGGAGAATTTCATCGATCGGCATCACTCCCTGAAAAATCAGGACGTGAAGTTTTATTAAAAACATTGGAATCGCAGATCGGATTTCTGACAGAGTCGAAGCCGGATTTGTTGCTGTATCAAGCCGGGGCGGATCCGTATTTCGAGGATCCGTATTCGCCACTGGCATTAGATCAGGAAGATTTACAAGCGCGGGACCGTTCGGTTTTTGCCTGGGCAAAATCGCAAGGAATTCCGATCGCCTGGGTTTTGGCGGGGGGATATACCAAGGACGTGAACAAGGTCGTTGAAGTTCACGTGAATACGTTCCGCGCCGCGCTCACGGCGTAAAATTTCTTACCACCGGTAGTAGGGGGGGGCGGTTTAATGCGACTCCTTTCATGCGCGGTTAGCTTAGTGGTAGAGCACTCGCATCACACGCGAGCGTATTGGAGAAACTTCACATTAATATTTTCATCAACCCAACGACGAGTGGATATTTTTAAAGTTTTTTTGGATGGACCGATTTGAATCATCTCAATTCCATCTCCATAAATGACAGGCGTCCATTGGAGTTGCTCGGATGGGTTTTCAAAAGAGATTTTTATGCAATTTCCACTAAGCTCGGATTGAATGGCGAATGTTTTAAATTTACCCTCCAAGTATTGCCGATTTTCTGGATTGTCGATGTAGTAGTGGGATTTTGCCGGCTTATTTTTGACAAAAATGTGCATCTCGATTTGATGGAGATTGATATCTGCATTTTGAAGGGGCCCATTAAAGTAGGGGATAATGGATCCATCCCGGATAAAAAGCGGGACTTGACCGAGATGCGAATGAACCGTGACGGTTTTTCCTCCTTCAATCCATTCTCCTTCCTTGAGGTCAAACCACCATCCAGAGGGAAGATGGACTTGACGGGTTTGATAGCGGATTCCTTTGCTGACGATCTCCGGGGTCTCTCCGAAAGGGTGGAGGATGGGGGCGACGAGAATGCTACTCCCCACGAGATATTGATCGTTGATATTCTCAAATGCGGGATCTTCAAATTCATAGAGAAGGGGGCGAAGAATAGGATCACCGGTGATGACATTGCAGATCGATGGAAAATGGCAAAACGGGAATTCGATTCGATCCCGACTGAAATCAATTTAGGCTGGGTATTCCAGCAGAAATGGGTTCTGTTACAAAAACCAAAGCTTCAAGAAAATGAAGAATATTGTGTCAGCCAATGAAGTTGAGAAGTTTCGCGCGCTCCAAAACTCCTTTTGAAATGGACTCAGCGATATCTGGGGGAAAGTCATCCGGCATCTCAGAATTCGTTTTCTGAAGTAGAATTGGTATATTTTCGTACATCAATTCGAGCATTTCACGGCATTCCTTAACTGGAAGATTTGCCGACTTAGCAGTCTGTAAAAAGTGCCGAGGCAGTAAGCGGTAGACACCATCATGCTTTTTATCTCCTACCTTCATCGCTAAACAGACTTGATTGCGTCTAATCTGTGCGGCTCTAAAACACGGTTCCATGGATAGAACATCGTATATTGGGGATAATTGAAATCCTCCTCCGGGCTTTAAGAGGATGCTAAAGTTTTTCCCGTGCCCATCTGTGGCTGCCAAAATCCAGAAGAGGACATGCGTTAGGAAAAAGTGTGCACGGTCTGCTTCACGCTGAT
The DNA here is from genome assembly GCA_964555235.1 of uncultured Verrucomicrobiota bacterium. Taxonomy (GTDB): domain Bacteria; phylum Verrucomicrobiota; class Verrucomicrobiia; order Methylacidiphilales; family CAMAQI01; genus CAZKRU01. The sequence goes on along the minus strand of CAZKRU010000001.1, from coordinate 88,104 downwards.
CCGATTGGTTTAAATCTTCTAAAATTCGTAAAATTCCAGGACCTCCGTCCTTCTCGTATTTTTGGGAGGAGGGAATTCCAAAAACCTGACAATAATCTTCTTGGGGGATTCTTTTTATTCTTCCATGACTCGCCTCAACGCGATCAAAGCGCTTTACAACTAAGGCTTTTCTGCCAGCGAATTCCTGGATATGCGATTCCGCAGTAGGAATCAAACAATTCGAAAAGAATTTTAGGCAAAAAAATTCATTTTCAACGCTCTTAGTCATATCCATGCCATTTTTAAGCTTTCCGATGGGAGGTTTGATGATGTGAGTGGTTGAGGTTGACCCCTTTGGGCGCCACCACTTTCCATCTTTCTGTTTCAAGGCCGTCTTACCTTGTGCTCCTGCTACCGAAATCCGAAATGAATGATCATGAGTGACTCCGAGAGGAGTAATTTCTAAATCACTGATCATTTGAGCAATTTCATCGATCGAAACTTCTGTCATTTCTTCCTGATCGGGGGGCAAGACTTCTCCATCCGAATTGAACTGCAGTGCCCCAACGCAATCTCCTCCGATGGCTTCAAGCAACGAAAATGGATCGGTTCCAGCAGCACCGCTTCGCGCCATGATCCGGCTTTTTACTTCCTCACTATCTGGCAGCAAGTTACCAAAAAAATTTATAACAACAGCACCCTTATAAGGGACGTTCGTTAAAGGCATGGATCTTGAAATCGGAAAATTCCTCTCCAACTCAATCCACGGTTCGCTATATTGAAAATGCAGACCTCCCGACGAATCCTTGGTCAGAGTTCCAACAGATGAAGCATTGCAAGAGACGTGTAATCGGCCCGTTTTGCTTTTCAATTTAATCCCCTCTTCAATGTTTTTTAAACCGTGATTGGATGATGAGCTCCAGATCCAAAGCGTTTAAAATTTTCAAGAAGGTATCCAACTGAATGGCAACTTTTCCTGATTCAAAGGCCGATATTTTTGATTGCGAAATTCCCGTAAGGCTACTCAACTCTGATTGAGAGACTTTCATGCCCTTGCGCAAGTCACAAAAGGCCGCTGTCAGCTCTCGTAGAGAGCGCGCTTTATACGTTGTGAGCTTCGCGAATCGCTCCTCTTTTTCGGCGCTCGCGTCGTTATGGGGAACGAAACCTGAGAACTTTTTCATATTAAAAATATATCTTAAAGAATATAATATGTCAATATATTCTTAAAGGTCTAAATTCGGCATATTCCTTTAAAGAGATCGTAAGCTGATGATTGCCCAAAAGGGGAATTGAGCGGAGATCTCGCGAATGCGCGTACCTCCTCCCTTCTTAAGTTCCAACGGAGCGCAGGGCGCGAAACAGGGTAATGCCGCGTAGAATTTACGCGGGCGGGGGCGGGTACGGATGGAACACAAAATCGACAATGATGGCGATTGGTGGAACCGGAAAGACAAACGAGTGACTTACCGCGTGGGTGCCAAAAATTCTTGCCTCGTTTATAAATGCCTCTTATGGTCTGATTCATGCCGAGTCCGTTTATAACAGACAGACCTTGCATTGTGCGAATTTGATAGCAGATACAAACTTAGTAGGGGAAGGCTCCTCTTCATGCGCGGTTAGCTTAGTGGTAGAGCGCTCGCTTCACACGCGAGAGGTCACAGGTTCGAACCCTGTACCGCGCACCAGAAAAATCACGATGAAATTTTTCTACGTATACGTTCTCGAGTGTTCTGACAAGGAGTGGTATGTTGGATCTACGGGCGATTTGAAAAATAGAATCGAGCAGCATCAAGCAGGCGAAGTTCAAGCGACTGCGTATCGAATTCCTGTTCGATTGATTTACTACGAGGCGTCACTATCTCAGGCGTCGGCTAAAAAACGTGAGAAACAGCTTAAAACTGGATTTGGGCGAGCCTATCTCAATCGACGAATTGGGTAGAGGTCACACCCGCCCGCAACGCTTCGCGTAGCGATGCGGGCGGGGGTTCGAACCCTGTACCGCGCACCAGAAAAATCACGATGAAATTTTTCTACGTATACGTTCTCGAGTGTTCTGACAAGGAGTGGTATGTTGGATCTACGGGCGATTTGAAAAATAGAATCGAGCAGCATCAAGCAGGCGAAGTTCAAGCGACTGCGTATCGAATTCCTGTTCGATTGATTTACTACGAGGCGTCACTATCTCAGGCGTCGGCTAAAAAACGTGAGAAACAGCTTAAAACTGGATTTGGGCGAGCCTATCTCAATCGACGAATTGGGTAGAGGTCACACCCGCCCGCAACGCTTCGCGTAGCGATGCGGGCGGGGGTTCGAACCCTGTACCGCGCACCAGAACTGAATTCCTAATTAAAAAAGTAAACCTCCCGCTCTATTGGAGGACTCCCAAAGTTTGACGATTTTTGGATGAGGTGAAGGTGGAAGTTCGCGCAGAGTTCGCTGAGAACGCAGAGGTTTTCAAATTTCTCGGCGAACTCTGCGAACTCCGCGCGAGAATGGATGGCGGATTTACGCTCCCCTTTGAGACGAAGTAGTTAAGAACCTCCTGTAATCCTGCTTTCCTCAGAGAAACGGCCTTCCGGCGCTTCTTTCTTCCCCGAATCAAACCTGTCGAGGTTTCACGAGCAGTAACGCAAGTCCGCCGACGAGCGCGAAGGCCCCGGCAACGGGAGGTACAAAGTGACTCTCAGTGGTTTCGATATGAATTCCGAGAAACTCGACTGGCTTTCCTGGGGTTGTGAAGGAGAGTCCGGAGTAGGCGAGTATGACGACTCCAAAGGTAATGAGGATCACGGAGACAATTGTTTTTGGATTCATTTACGTCCTGAGATGAAGTTGACCAAGATCATGATGACGGCAATCACGAGGAGGATGTGGATAAAGGATCCGAGCACGTAGCCGGAGACCAAGCCGAGGACCCACAAAATGATTAAGACCACTGCAATGGTGTATAACATATAATTTTCTTTATTTGGACATTGCAAGTGGCTGACGCGTTTTTAGAATCCACGTCAGCCAGTTGCTTGAGTGTGTTTACTGATTGGAGGCAGCGGTGACGCCAACCGACATATTGTTAATGACCGTGGTGACGCCATTGATGCCGGAGATGAGCTTGGTGACGAGGCTCTTTTCTGCATCATTTTTGGCAATTCCATTGACTTTAACGACGCCATCTTTTGTCTCAATTTTAGTCTTGAGCGCGCTGGTGGAGCGGTGAGCCAGTAAGGACCACTTCACTTGAGCAGTGATGGAAGCGTCGTCCATCTTTTCACCCATCGTTGCTTCGGGTAGTTTTGGGTTCTTTGCGACGGTCATTTCGTTTCTGACCTCTTTAACTCCTTCGATGTCATTGGTGTACTCTGTAGTTAATTCCTTTTGTGCCAGGCTGGCGGCTTCACCACTCAAGGTGACAATGCCGTTCTTCACGTTGACATCCGTTTTGGTTGCTCGCACATTGCTGTGAAACAAAAGTGCGGTGGTGACTTGAATCCCGATCCATGCGTCTGATTGGCTCGCAACATTTTCGTTTTTAACTTTTAATTGATTATCCACACTTTTGACTCCGGGGAGACTTTCGACCGTATCTTGAGCAATCGATTTGTGGTTGGGTTCCGAGACGGTTCCACTGAGAGTGACAAATCCATCCTTGGAGACGGTTTTAATGGAGTCGTCCTTGAGGTAGGTTTTGAAGACGTGGGATTTTTTGGCAGAGGATTCGATGCGGTCATCGGTTTCGGATGCGAACAAGGTTGCGCTGCTCGCGAGTGCTAGACTCGAAGCGACTAAAAGCGCAATTGAATAATTTTTTTTCATTTTTTAATCTTTCTATTGGGGTTGTATTTGGTTTTTAAAACCAACGGGAGAATGGAGAATGAAGGCTCACATCACCATGGGGTGTAACCCTACCAATTGAGCGATGGTTCTTGCTGGGGGTGATGCATCTGGTAAAAATCACCCAACATGTTTGAGCCTCGAACCCAGCCGTTGCTTCCCAGAAAGGTTTTCTTTCTTCGGGTCCTTCGTAGTTTTGGATTCTTTGTTGGCATCATTGGGGTTTCCCTCGGATTGGGGATTTTTGGATACCATTTTTGTGAGGGGCTCTCGTGGTTGGATTCGCTTTTGAATGCGTCAATGATTCTTACCGGGATGGGGCAAGTGAGCGAATTGCACAGGGTGGGTGGGAAATTATTCGCCTCGTTTTACGCGCTTTTTAGTGGAGTGGTCTTTATCACTTCGATTGCCGTTTTTTTGGCTCCGGTGATTCATCGCTTCCTCCACAAGTTCCATCTTGAATCGGAAGGGTCCGACGAGGAATCAGGTTAAATGGGGTCTTCACCCCATATCCGGATCCAAATAATTCCTTGATAGTGGGCGGTGCACCTATGAAGCAGCGCTCAACACCCACGGCTTCAAGGAAAAAAAAGTCGACCAACCTTGCACGAGAGATCTCTCCTGTGATTGCGATGGCCGCCTCGGTGGGTGGTTTGAAAGCATTATCCGTTATTCTTGGCGGTTTGCCGGCGGATTTTCCGGCAGCCATTGCCATCGTGATGCATCTTTCTCCCGAGCATAAGAGTATCTTGGCCGAGATTTTAAACGGTCGCACTCATTTGAAGGTGAAGCAGGCCCAGACGGGCGACATCCTTTACCCTTCGAGCGTTTTCGTCGCCCCCCCCAATCACCATCTGTTTGTGGCCAAAGGTGGACGCCTTAAGCTTTCCACTTCCTCTGCGGAAAAAGTTCATTATGCCCGTCCGTCCGCCGAGCCGTTGTTTGCTTCGGTAGCCGCGGTTTACAAGAAAAATGCCATTGCCGTCGTGCTCACGGGTGGCGATGGGGATGGCTCCTTTGGGGTGCAGATCATCAAGGACGAAGGCGGCAAGGTTATTGCACAAGATCGGCCCACGTCACAGGATTTCAGCATGCCGGAGACTTCGATCAAGACCGGCGATGTCGATTTTATCCTCCCCTTGAATGAAATCGCCCCCAAGTTGATCGAATTGGTTGGCGCCAGTCGAAGGCAAAAATTGTGACGTGGCACTGTTCATCCGGAACCCGAGATGCCATGATTCAGCGCAGGAGATAAGCGCATGAAAAAAACACCTTCGCCGACACGTCACAAACCGCGGTTCCCAGTTCCTCTCGCGGAAGTTCCCGCCTCGCCTTCGCGGCCTTCATTCCCCATCGTCGGGATCGGTGCATCCGCTGGTGGCCTCGAAGCTTTGGAGCAATTTTTGGGGCATGTGCCAGTGAGCAGTGGCATGGCTTTTATCATCGTCCAGCATCTGGACCCGACGCGCAAAGGGATCATGCCTGAGTTGCTCCAACGCGCGACAGGGATGAAAGTCATCCAGGTCAAGGACCGAACGAAGGTGCGACCGAATAGCGTCTATGTGATTCCGCCCAACAAGGACATGAGTATTTTAAATGGGGTCTTGCATTTACTCAAGCCGGTCGCAAGTCGCGGGATGCGACTGCCGATTGATTCCTTTTTTTGTTCCCTCGCACAAGATCAGCAGGAGCGGAGCGTCGGCGTGATTCTTTCGGGAATGGGTTCCGATGGGACGTTGGGGTTGCATTCGATTAAGGAGAAGGCCGGCGTCGTACTCGTGCAAGAGCCGAGGACGGCTAAATTCGATAGCATGCCGAGTAGCGCAATTAATGCCGGGCTGGCGGATCTTGTGGCTCCGGCGGAAGAGTTGGCGAGAAAAATTCTTATCTATCTGCAACGCACTCCGCTCATGGCTCGGACGAAGACGGTACTGGAAGGCAAGACGCAGAGCGCTTTGGAAAAGGTGGTCCTCCTGTTACGTGCTCACACGGGCAATGATTTTTCTTTCTACAAACGGAACACGCTTTGTCGCCGGATTGAGCGCCGCATGGGAATTCATCAGATTCCCAAGATGAGCGGTTATGTTCGCTACTTGCAGGAGAATTCACAGGAACTTGATATTCTCTTTAAGGAATTACTGATTGGAGTGACAAAGTTTTTTCGTGATCCGGTTGCATGGGAGCAATTGTGTGAGCATGCCATTCCTGCGTTGCTTGCGAGCCGCGCGCCGGGTCAAGCGTTGCGGGCGTGGGTGCCTGGTTGTTCCACGGGGGAAGAGGCCTATTCTTTGGCCATCGTCCTCAAGGAGGCTGTCGAGGAAATCAAGCCTCGGGGAAAATTTACGATTCAGATTTTCGCCACCGATTTGGACCGGGACGCGATTGACAAAGCGAGGCGGGGGGTCTTTCCGGCAAACATCGCCACGGATATTTCGGAAGAACGGCTGAAGCGGTTTTTCACCAAAGGAGAACGCGGTTACCGGGTGCGCAAAGAGATTCGAGAGATGGTCGTTTTTGCTCCTCAGAATCTCATCATGGAGCCGCCTTTTACCAAGCTGGATATCTTGAGCTGTCGCAACCTTCTGATCTATCTGACTCCAGAGGTGCAGAAGAAATTGATTCCACTTTTTCACTACAGCCTGACTCCGGACGGCATTTTGTTTCAAGGGACTGCGGAGACGATTGGCGACTACACCGATCTGTTTGTTCCCCTCAGCGGAAAATCGAGACTCTTCCGCCGAATTGAACCCGTTCTGAAGTCGGAGCAGGTTGTCTTTCCCGCTTCCTTTAGGGCCGATGCGCACATGGCGTCTGAGACAAGTCCAGAGATTAAACCGTCAGCTAGCCTTCAAACTCTCGCGGATCAGTTGGTTCTGCAGTGTTATGCTCCGCCCGCTGTGCTTACCAATGAGGCGGGGGATATTTTTTATGTCAGTGGCCGGACTGGCAAATATCTGGAACCCGCTGCCGGGAAGGCCAACTGGAATCTTTTTGCCATGGCCCGTGAAGGATTACGCTACGAATTGATGACCGCTTTTAAGGAAGCGCTTCGGAAAAAAGAAAGCGTGACCCTGTCCGGACTCAAGGTCGGAACGAATGGGGGCACTCAGTACGTGGATGTGGCCATCCGGCGGCTCGATGACGCCGGGCCCCTGCATGGATTGGTGATGATTGTTTTTACTGACGTGCCTGCACCTGTATCAATCAAACCAACGAGCCGGTTATCGCCGCCTCAGGCTCGCAGCACGAGAGTGGTGGAATTGGAGCAGGAACTGATACGGGTTCGTGGCGAGTCGCGCGCCACCCACGAAGAGATGCAGACTTCACAAGAGGAACTCCGGTCCACCAATGAGGAGCTGCAATCGACCAATGAAGAGTTGCAATCGACCAATGAGGAAATGATGACCTCGAAGGAGGAGATGCAATCGATGAATGAAGAACTCCAGACGGTCAATACGGAGTTACAGATCAAGGTGGATCAGCTTTCGCAGGCGAGCAACGATATGAAGAACCTGCTCGATAGCACGGATATCGCGACCTTGTTTTTGGATAAGGATCTCAATGTGCGGCGGTTCACTCCTCAAGCGACGAAAATTATCAAGCTCATTGCAGCCGACGCGGGCCGGCCCATCACCGATCTCTCTTCGGAGCTGCGCTACCCGGAACTGGTCGAGGATGCTCGGGAGGTGCTGCGAAAATTGGTTGCGGTAGAAAAATCAATTAGCGCACACGACGGTCGGTGGTTCACCGTCCGCATCATGCCTTACCGCACGATGGATGACCGGATTGACGGTGTCGTGATCACCTTCGCGAATATTACAGTGGCAAAGACACTGGAAGCGAAACTGCGGGAGAAGCATTCTCTTTTGGAACGGCATGTCGCGGAGCAATTCAAGCAATCTGCAAAAGAAAAAGGGAAAGTGTCGCTAAAAACAGTCAGCCCCAAGAAGCGCGCGGGTGGACAAATATGAAAAACGCAGCTCGAGGTAAGGAGTTAGCGATCTCAGGCGATCCTATCAAGTTGCGGCGACTTGCTGAAATCCGTCTGCGGGATCTACAGAAGGGTTTAAGGTCAAACGCTCCCGTGAAAAACTCGGGGGCTGATAAGGTGCGGCTGCTTCACGAATTGGAAGTCCACCAGATTGAGCTTGAGATGCAGAACGCCGAGCTTCATAAGGCGAGAAATGAGCTTGAGATCACGTTGGAGAAGTTCATGGACCTCTACGACTTCGCCCCCGTCGGATATTTTACTCTCGACGCGTCTGGAATCATTAATCGAGTTAATCTTACGGGAGCGGCTCTCGTCGGAATGGAACGCTCTCGGTTGGTGGGCCAATCCTTTGGACGATTGATTTCGACAGAGTTTCGGCCTGTTTTCAATATCTTCTTAAAACAGATCTTTTCAAGTCAGACAAAACAAACCGATGACTTCGAAATTTTGCGTCAAGGTCATCCAATCCGGATCGTCAACATCGAAGCTCAATGTTTGCTCAAGGGACTGGAATGTCATATTGCTATGGTGGACATCACGGACCGGAAACAGGTCGAGGATAAAGTGCGCGTTTCGGAAATTCGCTACCGACGGCTTTTTGAAGCGGCACACGACGGCGTTCTTCTTCTCGATCCGAAGACTTGCAAAATCACGGATGCCAATCCGTTCATGACGAAGTTGCTTGGCTATTCGAATGATCAGCTGGTCGGGAAGGAATTGTTTGAGATCGGTTTGCTTAAAGATGAAGTCGCGAGCCGGGGAATGTTCCAGAAGTTGAAACAAAAGCACCAGATTCGCTACGAAAATTTACCACTTGAAAGCAAAAAAGGAAAGCATCAGGAAGTCGAAGTGGTGGCGAACCTTTATCAGGAAAATGGTCGCTCGGTCATCCAGTGCAATGTCCGCGACATCACGGAGCGCAAGCAGGCGGAGGAAGTATTGCTTCGAAGTGAGGCGCTCTTTTCTGCACTTGTCCTTCAAGTGCCTGTCGGCGTCTATCTCGTGGATTCCAAGTTTCGTCTCCAACAAGTTAACCCGAAGGCTCTGCCCGTTTTCAAAAACGTCCGTCCTCTGATTGGTCGGGATTTTTCTGAAGTGATTCATATCCTCTGGTCGAAGTCGGTCGCCGATCAAATCGTGAAACGGTTCCGGCACACCTTAAAAACGGGAGAGACCTATCAGTCGCCTGAATTTACCGAGCAGCGTCGGGATACGGGGGCGACAGAGGTATACGAATGGCAGATTCAACGGATGACTCTGCCGGCCGGTGAAAATGGAGTCGTTTGTTTTTTTAACAACATCACCGAGCGTAAACGGATCGAGGGAGTGCAGCGTCGCCTAGAGGTGTTGACAGCATCGAACGAAAAATTGGAAAAGGAAATTGTCCAACGTTGGAAGGTGGAGAAGGCTCTCAAGAAAAGTGAGGAAGACCTCAGTCGGTTATTGGAACTGTCGCGCTTTATGGAAGAAAAGTTAGGGCAATTTGCGCGTCAGATTCTGTCGGCGCAGGAGGAGGAGCGTAAAGTCATCAGTAGGGAACTGCACGATGTGATCGCCCAGACTCTCGCAGGGATCAATGTGCGGCTGGCGAAGCTGAAAAAGGACGCAACGCTCAATTCCCATGGTCTGATCGGTAACATCAGTCGCACGCAACGCCTGGTGGAAAAGTCGGTAAAGATCGTACATCAGTTTGCTCGGGAATTGCGCCCCGCGTTACTGGACGATCTTGGGCTGATTCCCGCCTTGCATTCCTATATGAAAAATTTTACCACGCGGACCGGTGTGCGGGCTCGTTTGATTGCCTTTGCGGGGGTGGAGCGCCTGGACACGGACCGTCGCACGGTGCTCTTTCGCGTCACCCAGGAAGCACTCACCAATGTGGCGCGGCATGCGAAAGCCAGTCGTGTGGAAGTGAGCATCCAGAAACTGCCAGACGGGATTGGATTGAAAATCAAGGATGATGGAAAATCATTTCGAGTGCAACAGGTCTTGCTGGCCCGAGGAGGCAAGCATCTGGGGCTTCTCGGCATGCGTGAGCGATTGAAAATGGTCGATGGACGTTTTGAGGTCAAGTCTGCTCCCGGCAAAGGGACCACGATTATTGCGAAAATTCCGATCGGAAAGACGCGCACCAAGATGAAGTCGCTGATGAAGTCTGCTAAAACCAAGTCTTGAATTTTTATGGAAAATGATTTTACCGCATTAATGAAAGGATGCTCCTGAATGAAAGCTAAAACAAATGGTCACAAGTCGGTCTCACTTTCGGCTCGTTTGCCGAAGTGTCCTACGGGCATCCATGGTCTCGATGAAATTACGGGAGGTGGGTTGCCGCGAGGAAGGCCGACGCTGGTCTGTGGCGGTGCGGGTTGCGGGAAGACGTTGTTGGCTGCGGAATTTCTCGTGCGCGGCGCAGCGCAGTTCAATGAGCCAGGGGTTTTGATGGCTTTCGAGGAGACGGAATCGGAGCTGAAGGCCAACGTTGCGTCGCTCGGGTTTGATTTGGGAGGGCTGGTGAAACGTAAAAAAATCGTGATCGATTACGTTCACATCGAGCGCAGTGAAGCCCATGAGAGTGGTGAATATGATTTGGAAGGGTTGTTCGTCCGGCTCAACCACGCCATTGATTCCATTGGAGCCAAGCGTGTGGTGTTGGACACACTGGAAGTGCTGTTTTCCAGCTTACCCAACGAGGCCGTTCTACGCGCCGAGTTGCGCCGACTCTTCCGCTGGCTCAAAGATAAGGGGGTGACCGCTGTCATTACCGCCGAGCGTGGACGCGAATCACTGACGCGTCACGGGCTGGAAGAATATGTCTCCGACTGCGTCATCCTGCTCGATCACCGGGTCAATGACCAGATTGCCACGCGGCATCTACGGGTGGTGAAATATCGCGGCGCGCTGCATGGCACCAATGAATTTCCCTTTCTCATCGGCGATGATGGCATTGGCGTGTTGCCCATCACGTCACTGTCCCTGAATCATAAGGCGTCAAATGCGCGAATTGCCACCGGCATTCCCCGGCTCGATGCGATGCTGGGCGGAAAGGGTTTTTTCCGTGGCAGTAGCATTCTGCTCACGGGGACCCCTGGCACGGGCAAGACCATCATCTCCGCCAACTTTGCGCAAGCCGCCGCCAAGCGTGGGGAGCGTGTGCTCTTTTTCTCGTTTGAGGAATCACCCGACCAGATCATCCGCAACATGCATTCCATCGGATTGCGCTTGGAGCCGCTGGTCAAGCGCGGCTTGCTACAGTTTCATTCGGCACGGCCTTCGCTTTATGGACTGGAAATGCATCTGGCTACCATGTTTAAGGAGATCGCCACGTTCAAACCTCATGTCGTCATCATTGATCCTATTACCAGTCTGATGGTTTCTGGTACTGACTCGGAGGGTAAGGGGATGGTGACGCGGTTGATTGATTATTTGAAGGCGGGACAAGTCACCTCGCTCTTCACGAGTCTCACGCAGGGCGGGCATGCGCTGCAACAAAGTGAAGCGGCGATGTCTTCACTGATGGACGCTTGGGTATTATTGCAAGACTTCGAGGGCAATGGGGAGCGCAATCGTGTGCTCTATGTGCTCAAAGCACGGGGGATGGCACACTCGAACCAAATCCGCGAGTTCCTGATTTCGGATCGGGGTATTGATGTGGTGGACGCTTATATCGGGGTCAGTGGTGTGTTGACCGGCTCCGCTCGTGTGGCACAAGGAGCTCTCGAAAAAGCTGCGGTGTTGGCCACCCAGCAGGAAGCGGCTCAACTCAAGCGTGAAGTAGAGCGCAAACGCACGGCCCTCGAACGGAAAATCAGTGGGCTGCGCTCCGATTATGAAACGGAAGCAGTGGAACTCCGGCGAATTGCTGAACAGGTCGGCACGCGAGCTTTCGTATTGGGCACGGAGCGAGCGGCCTCCGGCCTCTTGCGCCAGGCGGATACTAAGGCGGCGACTAACCCCAGAAATGGAAAGCTTCGATGATGAAAACAAAAGCGAAGATAAAGAGCCCTCGCTCTCTAGTATCCCCGCGACGGTCTGCTCGAATTTGGCAACTGCGCCTTTACGTGATCGACCAGACGCCCAAATCGATAACGGCACTCGTGAATCTCAAAAAGTTTTGCGAAGCCCACCTCAAAGGTCGCTATCGCATCACGGTAATTGATTTACTGAAGTATCCCCAGTTGGCCAAAGGGGATCAAATTTTGGCGATTCCTACCGTGGTGCGGAAGTTGCCGAAACCCGTGCGAACCATCATTGGTACCCTTTCCGATGCGGATCGCGTGCTTGTCGGCTTAGATTTACACTCGGCCGGTTAATCGAGGCGAACGACCATGAAAATCAATAAAACCCTCCGAGCGAGACCGGTCGTTGCGAAGTCCAAAGCCAAACAGCCCAAGGGCAAGTATCTCTTACGGCTGTTTGTCGCGGGGGCCACGGCTCGATCACAACAAGCGATCTTGAGCATCCGTCATCTGTGTGAAACGGAATTGATCGACAAATGTAAACTGGAAGTGATCGACATCTATCAGCAACCTAACCTTGCTCGCGAGGAGCAGATTGTTGCAACCCCGACGCTCATCGTCGAATTTCCCAAGCCGATGCGCCGATTCATTGGTAATCTGACGAACATTGCCGGCTTGTTTGTTAAGTTGGACTTGATCACCAAAGGTAAAATCACGTTGTGAAAGCGAAACGACAAACTCGTTCCAATTCGTCCAGCGAACTCGTCAAGCTCCGGTCCCGCTTGGCGGAAGCCGAAGAAGCGCTGCGTGCCATCCGCAATGGCGAGGTGGATGCGGTGGTGGGTGTGGGTGTGGGTGTGGGTAAGCGGGGTCGGCAAGTGTTCACGCTGGAGGGGACCGATCATGTTTATCGACTGCTTATCGAATCCATGAACGAAGGGGCGCTGACCCTGACGGCGGACAGGACGATTCTTTACGCCAATGAGTGTTTCGCCCGAATGGTCAAACAACCGTTGGAGCAGGTGATCGGCAGTTCCTTTCACCGCTTTCTTTCCGCAGCAGATTTGGTTGCGCTACGAACTCTCCTGAAGCAAACCGTCCAATCCGGCTCTAAAATTCAAGTCTTACTCAAGGCGGGGGACGGGTCACAAGTGTCGGCGCAAATCTCCATCCGACCCTTGGCAAAGCAGGGTTCTAATCAAGCGACCATTGGCATGGTTGTGACCGATATGACGGAGATTCGGCGCAACGAGGAAATGCTGCGAGCATTGTCCCACCGTTTAGTGCAAGTGCAGGAATCCGAGCGTGGAGGGGTGGCGCTTGAATTGCATGATCGCATTACCCAGCTTCTCTGCGCGATTCTTGTTAGAAGTAAGGTGCAGGCAGACAAACTTTCACCTCGAGACCTCACTTCGAAACGAGAGTCGTTGAAGCTCATCGAGATGCTCGGTGAGGCGGCTGAAGAAGTGGAGTCGATTTCTCGTAAATTGAGGCCGAGTGTCTTGGAGCAGTTGGGATTAGTTGCGGTGCTGCACGACGCGAGCACGAAATTTACCAGCCGAACGGGGGTTTTGGTGAATCTGATTTGTGGACCGTTACTGGACCGTCTGCCCGCTGAAACGGAGTTGACGCTCTACCGTATTTTCCAAGAAGCCTTAAAGAATGTGGAACAACACGCGCGTGCTCCACACGTTACGGTGAGTCTCACTTTGGAGGGTAATGTCGTTCGACTGGTGATTAACGACGATGGGATCGGCTTTGATCTGGATCATCATCCCGGCAGACGAAAAGAAGATGCGAATCTCGGTTTACTTGGAATGCGAGAACGAGCGACTTACGTGGGGGGTGTTTTTGAGCTTAAATCGGTTTGTCGTGCGGGGACGGAAATTGAGGTGAGAATTCCTCTGCCGCCCCATGTTGGGATAACGAAAGGAACTCACTGATGAAACAAATTACGATTCTACTGGCGGATGATCATACGATTATGCGCGAAGGATTACGAAAAATGCTCGAGATGGAAGCGGACCTAGAAGTCGTTGGAGAAGCGAAAGAGGGACGTGAAGTGGTTGCGCTCGCCAAAAAGCTTAATCCCGAGGTGGTCTTGATGGACATTGCGATGCCTGGACTCAATGGGTTGGAGGCGACTCGCCAATTGATCAAAGTACTCCCTGCCGTCAAAGTGCTGATGCTCTCTGCGCATAGTGATGATGCGTATGTTAAAAACGCAACGGATTCCGGTGCGGTCGGGTTTTTGCTCAAGCAAACCTCGTCTCAAGATGTGTGTCAGGCGATTCGTGAAGTTCACAGGGGAAAAACATTTTTTAGTCCCTCCATTTCCAAACGGTTTAATCGTCTCAACCCCCAAACGCCAAACCGCAAGGGCGTGGTTAATCAAAAAGCGGCGCAACTGACTTCGCGAGAAATGGAAGTCCTTCAATTGATTGCTGAAGGGAAGGCTAATAAGCAAACGGCTTCGGAACTTGGGATTAGTATTAAGACGGTTGAGAAGCATCGTGAGCACCTTATGGAGAAGCTTGATATTCATGATACGGCGGGACTGACTCGTTATGCGATTGGAGCAGGAATTATTGAGAGCAGTGTTCCTTTGACGATTCTTTAGAGCATTTTAAGAAATCTCATGGCCTCAAGTAAATCTGGAACTCAGGAACTCAAGAAACAAAAATCAGACGGGATCACTCGATTTTTCTTGAGTTCGTGAGTTCCTGATTAAAAAATCCATTCTTACGGTTGAAATTCTTTTCAATACCCGCTTGGATCAGGATAGATGTTTAAACCAAAAGCGATCTTCTGGATTGTGAGCGGGCTGGCGGTGGTGATCGATCAGTGGACCAAGGTATGGGCGATGGAATGGCTGCGTCCTCGTTCATCGGTTGTGGTGATTCCAGGGTTTTGGAATTGGACTTATGTGGAGAATACCGGAATTGCCTTTGGGATGATGCAGGGATTTAATTCGGGACTTGCGGTGATGACGGTTCTCATTCTGGGGCTAGGCTGGTGGGTCGCTCGAGATTTGGATTGGCGTCAAACAGAGGTCAATGTGCTGGGGGGGATGATCGTGGCGGGAGCTTTCGGGAATTGGCTGGATCGCTTGCGGCACGGGTATGTGGTCGATTTTGTGGACTGGTTTTATCAAGGGTGGCACTGGCCGGTGTTTAATGTGGCGGACAGTTTGATCTGTATCAGTATTGGGTGGATTCTGATTCGACAAATTTCTGGAATCCGCAAAGCTACTCCTCCACGATGAATGCCCTGCAGCAAAAAGTTCTGGAACTTAAAAAGAAAAAAAACGCCGTCATTCTGGCCCATAATTATCAGGAGGCCGAGATCCAGGAGGTGGCGGACTTTGTGGGGGATTCGCTGGGGCTTTCATATCAGGCTCAATCAGCAAAGGCCGAATCAATTGTTTTTTGTGGAGTTCACTTCATGGCGGAGACGGCCAAGGTGGTGAATCCCTCGACACGGGTGGTGATCCCGGATCTGGAAGCGGGCTGTTCTCTTGCGGATTCCTGTCCAGCTGAGGCATTGGCGGCGTATCAGGCGAAGCATCCGGGGCTCTATACGGTGGCCTATATTAATTGTACGGCAGCGGTGAAGGCTCGAACCGATGTCATTTGTACTTCGGGGAATGCAGTGCGGATGGTGGAGCGAATTCCGAAGGACCGCGAAATTCTTTTTGTGCCGGATCAAAATTTAGGGGAGTGGGTGATGCAGCAGACGGGGCGTCCGATGCGACTTTGGCAGGGAAATTGTTACGTTCATATCGAGTTTACCCACCAAAGCATCAGTAAAATCCGTGAGACGCATCCGGAGGCTCCGATCGTGGCGCATCCGGAATGTGATCGTGCGGTGCGGTTGTTGGCGGACGAAGTTTGCTCCACCGAAAAAATGGTGACGTTCTGCAAGAACCATGAGGCAAAATCATTTATCATCGTCACGGAATCGGGAATGCTTCATCGATTGCGTCGTGAGATTCCCGGGAAGACCTTTCTGGCGGGGCCGACCGATCGGTGCGCTTGCGCGGATTGTCGTTACATGAAAAAAATTACGTTGGAAAAGTTAGTTCACTCGCTCGAGACGGGCGGGCCTGAAGTCACGCTTCCGACGGAGATCATGGAAAAAGCGCGGATCCCGATTGAGCGAATGCTTGAGTGGAGCCGCTGATTTTTTTTCGCGCAGAGTTCGCAGTGACCGCAGAGGTTTTTAAATTTTTAGCGTACTCTGCGACCTCTGCGCGAGGACGGATCGAGGTATCTGATTCAATGCGAAAATATCTGAATTGCGGTCGCTATCGTCTCAAATAATCGTTGGGGTCGGGAATCCGGGATTTGTTTACCCCGTTTTGATTCCAGAGGGGATTGCGATTCATTGGGTCTTGATTGGCCGGTCGGAAATTCAGTGAGGGATTCACGGGCGGTTTGGGGGCTGAGGGAGAATTGATGGAATGCTGGTTGGGGAGCGTGCTCGGGGTAATGTTGACGGAAGTGAATCGATCACTATTAAAATTTCCGGAGTTTTGTCGCTCTTTCGGATCAAGCGGATTGCGGGTGTAGGGATTGTTGGGATCTAGATTCTGGGTGGGAGGTGGAACATTCACTGCATTTTCTAACTTCAAATTATCGCGCCGGGTATTGAGTTGATTGGAAAGTTCCTGGGGTTTCCGGATTTGGAAGGGATTTTGGGGATCGAGTGCGGAGTTGGATGGATCGTTGGCTAAATCGGAGCTTCTTGGAGGATTGGATTCTTTTCGATCGGGTGAGTCGTGTAGGGGGGCGGACGAAAACTTGGAGAAACCAGAAATGGCTGGACGGTAGGTGCTCGGAGTTCGCGGATCCGCGCGGAGGCTTGTCTCAGAAGATTTTGTAGGGAGAGTTTTTGGAGCAGGGGCTTTTTCTTTTCGATCTAACAGCGAAACCGGTCGGCCCTCTTCTTTGGTATTACTCAGGGATTCGTACGGGTTTTTCTTTTCGTCCATAGTAGCCTGACGGGACTCCCTCATTTGTTGTTGGTCTTTGAGGGTCTCTTGAAGCCAGTTTTTCTCTTTTTCGGACTTTTCCGAAGGGGTGGCTTTGGAGGACTCATCCGCGCTCCAGGCAAGGCTGGAACTGAGAAGTAGTAAAAGAAGGAAGTCCCTCATGGAGATAAACTTAGCGCAGAATTTTAAAAGTGCCATGGTAAAAAAGAGCGGATGCCTGTTTAAGGAGGATGAGGCCACCAAGCCCCAAGGAGGAAAACAGGCATCCGCTAATAATAGACAAAAGGTTAGACAGGAGGGGGAGAGAAAATGTTCAAAGTTTTTGATAGAGAGTGATTTTTGAGTTTTTAACCACAGTTCCTTCAAGGGTTCGCATTGCATTTGTTTTCAAGGCCCGTTAGGGTCGCTGCCAAGGAGAATTGATTTATGTCATCAGGTGAATCCATTGCGTTGAGTCGGGAAATTGAAGTAATTCAAATTCCGAGCGGTCAAAAGTTGATACTTCCTGCGGGAACATCGGTTACGATTACCCAAGGACTTGGCGGTTCCTATACGGTGACGGTTCCGACGCAGCCGGGGCTTTATCGGATTAGCGGGCAGGACGCAGATGCATTGGGAAAAGAAAAGGTTTCCGCTTCGACACCCGTCGCCAGTGGTGCGGTGAAGGAAGAAGATATTTGGGAGCAGTTGAAAAGTTGTTACGATCCGGAAATTCCGGTCAATATTGTCGATCTCGGATTGATTTACAGTTTGGAGTTGAATCCGGGAGACAAAGGAATTCAAGTGAACGTCAAGATGACCCTGACGGCGCAAGGGTGTGGTATGGGGCCTGCGATTGCGGCGGATGCGCGCGAGAAAATTTTGACGTTGCCGGGAATTGTGGAGGCACAGGTCGAAGTCGTTTGGGAGCCGGCCTGGAATCCTTCGATGATTTCTCCCGAGGGAAAAAAGCGTCTCGGAATGTCGTAAATCTCCCGATGCTTTTACTCGCGCAGAGTTCGCAGAGAAGACAGAGGGTTTTTAATTTCAGTCTTGATTAGTGCGAGAGGGTGGAGTCATTCAGACGAATGATCGGAGAAGTCGTGGAGGGGGCGGGAGTCGGGTTTTCCGTGCGAATGACCGCAGGGAGGGAGGTCGGGCGTTCGTGGACGGCCAGTTTGAAGTTCATGACCTTGCCACTTCGAGAGACGACCACTGGAAGGGTCTCGCCAACTTTACTGAAGAATGAAACATCGATGACATCGGATGGGTGACGGATTTCTTTGGTGCCAATGCGTAGAAGCACGTCACCGATTTGAAGGCCGCTTTGCGGGGCAGGAGAGTGATCGAAGAGTTTTGAAATCATGACGCCTTGGTTCGGTTCCGCCGGGTTCCGATCCGCAACACCGACACCGACCCAGCCTTGCCGTGCGGCTCCGGTCGTTTGGAGCTCGTTGATAATTTTTTGTGCGGCGAGCGAAGGGAGGGCGTAACAGGATTTTCCATTTTCGACGGACATCACCATAATCCCAATGACTTCTCCCTTGGTGTTGAGGAGCGGGCCGCCGACCTGACCGGGGCTGATGGGGAGATTGACGCGGATATGGGTGGTTGCAAAAAATCGGTTGAGATATTGAACATCAAAGCCGCCGACGAGTCCGAAGCTGGGGGCGACGGGAAGATTGTAGGGATACCCGACTCCGACCACGGCAGTGGCCGGTTTGAGTTGTGAGGAATTCCCAAACGTCAGAAACGGAGTTTTGCCATCATTATAAACGCGGAGCAGGGCAAGTCCGCTGCGAACATCTTTTCCAATGACCTGTGCATCCAACTTGACTCCATCCAATTCCACCGATGTTGCGGTATCGTCAGCCACAATCATGGCACTGGTTAAAATCGTCCCCTTTTGATCAATATAAAAACCGCTGCCGACGAGCGTGAGAAGACCGTTATCGGAGCGAATTTTGACGATGGAGGGTTTTACTTTTTCAAAGAGGTTATTAACTTCCTGCCCGATCGACTCGAAGACGCCTTGAGCGGTGAGTGCGGAGAAACCGAGACAAAACCACGCCCCTAAAACCATCGAGGAGCGTGAGAAGGAGAGGATCATGCGGTGATTAAAACGCCATGACCGCATCGTAGGCGGCAGGCGCTTCGTTCAAGACGTATTGAGCCCGCTCCAAATCGGAGTCTTGAAGGGAGGCGACCATTTCGAGCTTCGGGCTGAGCTCTAGAGTGGCCAAGGTCTCCGAAGCGTTTGAAACGAGATAGTGTTCTTCAGAAATCGATGGGATGTGAGTGGCAAAGAGGTCGCCCGTGGGAGAGTTCCACGCATGAGAAAGTCCAACCACTGTCAGAGTGATCAAAGCGCAGGTCACGCTCGCCATCTGAAGGCATCGGGCCGGTTGAAAGAAGATTATATCTGAGAGAGATTCCATCCAAGTGGACCAAGTGGACTTTGGTTGAAGGAAATTCGCGCGTTGGCGACGATGAAACTCGGAAACAACCCCGTTAAAATAAGCAGAACTTGGCATATCCAAGCGCTTGTAAGCCAATAATTTCTGAAGCGAAGGGGTGGATTCTGGTTGGTTCATTGATTTAGTCCTGATTTATATACGATTTGAGAGATTTTTGCAACTGTTTGTGTGCATAAAAGAGTCGGGAGCGAACGGTTCCTTCGGAACAGTCCATAATTTTGGCGATTTCCGCGTGACTCAGGCCTTGTATGTCGAAAAGATTTACCACAGCTCTATGCTCTTCAGACAGTTTCTGGAGCGATTCGTTCAATTTATTTTGTAATTCTTGAAGGGCAAGCTGCTGTTCCGGGTCTTGAGCGGCCGTTTCATCCTGGATTTCCAAAGGGGGAGCGGTATCGCTTTCGTCGTCATTTAAGCTGATATGAATTTTATTCTTTCGGGAGCGAATAAAATTGAGACTCCGGTTAATGGCGATCCGGTAGAGCCAGGTGTGAAATCCGGATTGGGCCTTGAATCCGTGAATGTTTTGGTAAGCCTTCTGAAAGGTTTCGTAAAGGATGTCCTCTGTGTCTGCATGGTGATGTGTCATGTTGTGGATGACGCTGTAGAGACGCTTCTGATAGCGACGGACGAGGTCGTCAAATGCCGAGGGATCCCCTTGCTGGGCTCGTTGAACGAGCTCCGCATCCGGGGGATCCTGTTCCGGAGAGGAGGGGGCCGGTGGCGGTTCGATCACGGGAGCGTATCCTAAGCAGGAGTTGAATCAGAATCAATCCAGGACTTTGGAAGAATGCCTCTCACGCCAAGTTTTCGGAATTTTTTGGAGGCTATCTTCTTGCTCGAGGCGGAGGGCTCGGCATAGTGACGCTCAATGAGCGAGGAGTTGAAACTGAAGTATCGACGGGGGCGTCATCAGTTGAGAAATTTTTTGGGAATCATTCGAGGGTTTTCCGAGCTTCTCTTGGAAGATGCTGAGGCGAACAGTAATCGTGAAGCTCATTTAAGGTTTATCATCACGACGGTTGACCAGATTCAAGTTCTTGTTGATGACTCCATTCGACCTGATGATGTTCCGAGGACGCAGGAGATTTTTTATATTTTCTATGCACATCTGGAACTCGACATTGCGAGTCTTCAAAAAACCATTCGAGCGTTGATTGATGGTGCTGAGAGTGAAACTCCAAGAGGAGAGCTGAAGGATTTGGAGAGGATGCGGATGGCATTAAATGAACTAAGAGAGGCCGCGTTTCAGTTGATTTGACGCAGCATTACTTTTCAGCGAGGAGTCTTTGGAAAATTGCTCCTCCCAAAACTCCACCCAAAAGCGGGGCGATCAGGTAAACAGTGAGCCATCCGCTTCCATTGACGGTGAATGGAATGGATCCCCATCCAGCCAGACTCGAAAAGAGGCGCGGTCCGAGATCTCGAGCGGGATTGAGACAACACATTGTCAGTGGTCCCAAGAGGGAAATCAAAAGGGTTACCGTGAGTCCAATCAGGACGGGTCGAAATCCGGGTGGATAGACCGGAGGGGATCCGGATTCGAGGCCGAAAATCACCAGAACCAACAGCGCCGTTCCAACGACTTCGGCAAAAAAAGCGCGTGACGCCGTCATTCGTTCACGGGAGTCAGGAGTCAGTGCTTTTCCTTCGGGATTGGGAAAGTATTCACCGTAAACCATCGCGCTGGCTTCGCTTCCAGGAGTTCCTCGAATCACTCCCTGTCTCTTTTCAAACGTATGAATCGAATCAGAAAAGATGAGATGTAGGAGAATGGCCGCGAAAAAGGCCCCAGTCAGCTGGGCGAACCAATACGGGAGGAGAAGGCGCGAAGGGAATTTCTTCCAAATCGCCGCAGCGAGTGTGACGGCAGGATTTAAATGCGCTCCGCTGAGGGGTGCGGTGAGACCGATCGCAATTGCAATTCCAAGTCCCCAAACAATGGCGACTTCGAAAATTCCGACTTGAGCTCCGGTGGTGACCGCAGCAGCGACGGATCCGCATCCAAAGAAAACCAGAAGCGCGGTGCCGAGAAATTCACCCAGAAGCATTCGCTTCATGCGTTCACGGGCTGCGGCTGCGGCGTGCCAATATCACTCATGGCTTTTTGAAGTTTGAGACGTTCCATTTTTTCAATGGGGAGGCTGCAGAACAACTCAATGCGGCGCCGAATCTGGAGGGCGACATCGTAGATTTTGTGAATCTTTTCTTCATCCGTCCCTTGAAAATCAGCGGGATCTGGAGAGCCCCAATGGGCGATAATCGGTTGACCGGGCCAGATCGGGCAGCTCTCTTTGGCGTTGTCGCAAACCGTAATCACAAAGTCAAAATGGGTATCCTTAAATTCACTCCAAGACTTGCTTCGTGCATCGGAGGTATCGATCTTGAATTTTTCTTTGAGGCAGCGTTGAACCCATGGATTGACTTTGCCACTCGGCTGAGAGCCGGCGCTGCAGGAGTCAAATCGCCCGGGGGCCACTTGACGGATGAGATATTCACCCATGATACTACGGGCAGAATTACCAGTACAAAGAAATAGAATTTTGGGGCGTTGTGACATAATTTTTTCTCCTAAGATTGCTTTGTAATGGTGAATTGTTTCAATTAGATGTCAAACACGTGACAAGTGAATTATATGATTTCTGACTTGCCAGAATTCAAGGATCAGGAGAATCTGTCGCTCCCTTTTCACGGCGGGATTGCCAAGTGGTAAGGCCGGGCTCTGCAAAAGCCCTATGCGCCGGTTCGATTCCGGCTCCCGCCTCTCCCTCTGATCCAGAGGGAAAAATGGCCCCCAAGAGCTGGTTTGCCAGTAGAATTGCCAGTACGTGGGATCGGTTTTGGAATTTTTCCATAAAACCACCCACAAACGGCGTTTAACCGGCCAGAAGCCATGAAGGGCTTTTCTGTGATCGCTCTAGCTTATGACAAGAGGGAGCATCATGTCGAAATATCGGTTATATCGCCGCAGAGCGTCAGGACGTTTCTACTTGGAGGATTGCCTGACTCGAAAGCAATTTAGTTTGGAAACTTCCGACAAGGAAGAAGCCAAACGTCTTTTACATTCTCACAACGAAGCGCACGCCAATCCGATCATCAATCGGAAAATTGCCATTGCCTATCTGAGCGTTTCCGATCCGGAGATGACTCAAAGGAATTGGCAGACGGTCATGGATGCGTTTGCTCAAAGCGGGGGTCCATTGACACTGATGAGAAAAAAGTCGGCCATGAAAGACGCAGCGTTTGACCTGATTCGCCACAAAAAATTAATCGATACGACGGGCGAGGACATTCTCAAGGTTTTGGGTCTTGGCGGAATTTCCACGAATATGTTTTTGCGAAAAATCCATAACTTTGCTCTCGATATGGATTGGCTTCCCAAGATTGTTTTGCCCAAGAAACTATGGCCTAAGGTTCGCCACCAGAAGAGGCGAGCCATTACTTTGGACGAACATTTTCGTATTATCGATCGAGAAAGAAATTCAGAGCGTCGGTTGTATTACGATTTTCTTTGGGAGACTGGAGCATCGCAAGGAGACGCGGCCCGTTTAAGCGCTGAGGCGATTGATTGGAGGGAGAACATATTGGTTATTTATCGGAAGAAGCTCGCGGGGCAGGATCAGCCTCCGGCCAAAGTCCGCATAGGGCCCCGTTTGGAAGGAATTGTGAGGAAACTGCCCGCGCAAGGGTATTTCTTCCCGTATTTGAATTCAGTCCGCGCCGGGGATCGTTCCACGGAATTTAAACAGCGCTGCGCCGGACTTGGAATTCAAGGGGTTTCGCTTCACTCATATCGCTATGCTTGGGCGCAGCGAGCCAAGACTTCGGGGTATCCAGAGCGAATGGCGATGTCAAATCTGGGACACGGCTCAAAAGCCGTTCATCGTGCCTATTCTGAAGGAGCGGAGGTGATCTGTCCCTCATTGGAGGAGTGGGAAAAGAATGGTAACTCCAAAATCATTCCATTTTTGAGTGTAGTAGAGCCCTCGGCTTCAACGAGAATCGTGGAGGCAATGTAAGCTATTGAGGAAGCTCTGCGGAAGTTACGTCTTGGGGCTCGTCTTTCCGATATTTGAGATTCTTGTCTCTACGGTGTTTACTTAAAAAGACGTTCATTTTATTCATCCATTCAGAATCGTTGGATTTACTGAGAACTTCCTGTGTCAGATAGTACTTTGGCGCATTCGGAGTCGGTTTCCCAACCGGTTTGATGAGTTTATTTACAGCAAGATGATTCAGATCTTCCGGACTAATGCGAAGAAAAAACGCGGCTTCTTTTGCATAAAGCTGGGCAGGCAATCGCTGCGCCGTCAATAAGGTGTGGGCTTCAATTTCGTACTGTTTTGACATGCGATTGCTCGATTTTTAATTTGTAATGTAGTTGGTTGGAATACCCGCGAAAAACTTGATTTTTCGAGGAGGAAAGCGTGACTTCGCTTTGTATCTATAGCTACTGGTAACTTAAACGAGTAGATTGTCAACGAAGAGATGCGTGGATTCATGTCTTCAAAGGCATTACGTCGGCAATCAAGATGATTTATGTAAAATTTTTGTATGACGGAAGAAAATTATTTCATTTCAAGCCGAGGATCAACACGGCTTCTTGACCTCGAAACATCACTTGAGTAAAGGGCATAAAAATAATTTGCTGATCATCAAAGGTGAATTGGAAGAGATTTAGAAATGCCTTGAGGATTTTGAGGAGCGAAAGGGAATGAATCGCGCTGGATAATATCGTTGACACATAATCTTCCCGCTACAGGTTGAGTTACATGAGGGTAACATCTGCCTAGGCCCGCTAGGAAAATACGATGACGGGAAATGAAAGAATCGAGGAGTGGTTCAACTAATATGAATGTCAAAGTGTACAAAATACAAGTGCCAGTTTATGCGTCTTCCGAATGGGGATTGAAACAGCTTACCCATTCGAACAAGAGCAAGGCGGTAAAGGCTGTTGTGAGGGCATTGAGAGGGAAAAATATTTTATTCACACTCCGTAATTCAAAAAATAAACCCGAATTTTTGAATGAATCTGGCGGCGTCTTGGCCACGATTGTGCTTCAATAGTTGAGACTGTAATATGCCGATTTAGCTGTTTCACTGGGATTTAGGGGTGACGACGAAGTTTTGAGTCACAATTCAATTTGACAGAATCAGTCTTTTAGATAAGTTATTATCATATGATAAATAATGCGCTCCTTTTGGGGGTCGTCGGGCTTATTTTGGGTGCGGAATTCGCGCAATCCGCTCCAAGTGGTAGCTTTATTGTGGATCGCTTTGGTCAGAGCGTCAGGAAAAATTATCCTGATAAGATTACGAGTGAGGAGGAATTAAAAGCGGATGTGGAGAAGCAGAAGCGAGAGCTCCCCAAGGCAGGACCGACGGCATTGGATAAGTTTGGTGGGCTCTCTGGGAGCGGTGAAAAGTATAAGCTAAAAAAGACCGGTTTTTTTCATGTTGAAAAGGCAGGAGAGCGTCTGGTTTTGGTGACTCCCGAAGGGAATGTGTTCTTTCACCTTGGACCGTGTGGAGTGAATGCCAATATTGATGATTACACGCTGGTTGATGGTCGGGAGACGACGTACGAGTGGATTCCGGAAAAGAAGGGGGAGTTTGCGAGGGTCTGGCGACCGGAAGGTCCTGCGGGAGTGATGTCATTTTATATTGCGAATTGGATTCGTAAATTTGGGAAATCGTATGACCCCGAGGAATTTGGCCGTCAAACGGTAGAACGGCTTCGTGCCTGGGGATTTAACAGCGCGGGGGCCTTTTCCCGCTATTCGCCTGGAGTGATGCAGGGTCTTAACTTTCCGTACGTGGCGCATTTGCCGTCGGGAAAAATTCCAGGGATTCAGTTGTTTCCGGATAAGATCGGGGCGTCCAAATTATTAGATCCGTTTGCGCCCGGGAATGAAAAAGCGCTGGATGACGCCTTTGCCAAGGCCCTTGCTCCCGGTGCTTCGGATCCGCTGCTCATCGGATACTTTTTGGGAAATGAACAGCATTTTGAAAATATTCCGAAGTTGATTCCGACTTACAAAAGCACCTGTGCATCAAAGTTACGGTTGGTTGAGTTGCTCCAGAAAAAATATGGAGAGATCCAAAAATTTAACGAGGCATGGAATCCAGCGAAACCGTTTGCAAGCTTTGATGAATTAAAAGATCAGCCGTTGTTCATTCGTACGGAGGCAGGGGCTCAGGACATGAAGGAATTCTTTGAGCTTTTCATGGAGACTTACTACTCATTGATTCATCGGGTTTACCGCAAGCACGATTCGAATCATTTGCTGATTGGAAGTCGCTGGACGGCGGGAACGGCGGGGAGTGAGATTGTGGTTCGTGCGGGAGGGAAATATTTGGATGTGCTGAGTATTAATTATTATACCTATGCGATTGAGGAATCGTTTTTAAAGAAGGTTCACGAGCGTAGTGGGGGAAAGCCGATTATTTTGAGTGAGTGGCATTTCTGTGCGGATGATCAGGGGTTGCTGGCGCGCAAGGAAGTTAGAAATCAGAATGAGCGTGGACTGGCCTATCGCAATTATTTGGAATCTTCCGCTGCACTTCCTTATGTCGTCGGTTCCGAATGGTTCAGCTATATGGATCAATCAATCACAGGACGCTTTTTTGAGGGATTTAATGGAGAGGGGAATAATATCGGACTGATTAATGTGGTGGATCGTCCCTATGAAGAGCTGGTATCCCAAGCGAAGCTGTCGAATGATCAGATTTATGCAATTATGATGGGGGAGAAGGCGCCGTTTCATTTTGATGATCCGCGGTTTACTGCCAAGGAGATGGGGACTTCCAGGAAGGTGCTTTCCATTGCGCAATCGCTTCCTGGGATCAAACTGGATGGAACCACGGCAAATTGGCCGGGACGTCCGGCGGATTCCATTGATGGGACTCGTATTGTTGAAGGAAAGCCATC
Organism: uncultured Verrucomicrobiota bacterium; assembly: GCA_964555235.1. Classification (GTDB taxonomy): domain Bacteria; phylum Verrucomicrobiota; class Verrucomicrobiia; order Methylacidiphilales; family CAMAQI01; genus CAZKRU01. The sequence goes on along the minus strand of CAZKRU010000001.1, from coordinate 61,967 downwards.
CGATGATTTTAGAGCGGATTTTCGTTTATGTTGGGATGTGACGAATTTATATCTTCATATTCTGGTTAAGGATCCGATCCCGATGAAGAATCAACAAAAGGGGAAGAAGCTTTGGCTGGGCGATGGAATTGAAATCTTTGTCGGCGACCAGAAACCCGATGAAGGGGGGCCGATGTTATTTACGGATCGGCATATTAGCATCAGCGCAAGCGGTGAGAAACCTGAGATCTTCGTTGCAGGAAATGAGGCAGGTGCAGGAGACTGCAGTGCTTTGGTGGTGAGGGAAGTCTCCGGTGACGGATATACACTGGTGGCGACGATTCCGTGGAAAGTGATGGGGATCACTCCTGCGGATGGGAAGGAACTCCTCTTTGATGTGGCGGTGAATAATAGTGACGATGGGGAGCGCCGCAAACAGGCTTTGGTTTGGAATGGAACGGGAAAGAATTCAGTGGATCGAGGTAAATGGGGGCGGGCAAAGTTGGCAACGAATTAATCGGTTTTGATCGAGGTCAGATAACAGCTCAATTACAATCAAGGAAAATAAAATGAAGCAAATACTACTGGCAGTCATCGGCGGCTTTACTTTAATGGTAAGCTCTCTTTTTGCAGAATCTCCCCAGCTCTCATTCGGAGGAAAAGGAATCGTTTTGAGTGCTCCAGGAATGGGAGAGTTTCTGATGACGGTTCCTAATTTGATGTTGGGGGAGACGAAGATCGAGCAACCCGCATTTGATCCTTCGACGGGTGACGCCACTTATCCGTGTGGAGCGAAACTCAATGCCAAAATTGATGGTGCTAGAATCACTTTTACCTACTCTGGCGTTCCGGAAGGATCGAAGGCTTTTAAGTGGCAGGTCAATCTTCCCTCCAAATTTAATCTCGGTGGAAAATATTCGATTGCTGGCAAAGAGGCGGTTCCCTTTCCGATTGAGAGTAATGATCAGTATTTGGAACAGGGCAAGCCTCGTCGGATTACGATTACGGACGCCATGGGAGCGCATTTCAGTATTCAGACCTCAGCTGCTTGGTTTGGGCTGCAAGATAGTCGGACAAAGGGATCTAAAAAATTCGTCTATCAGATGCGTTGTGACTTTGTAAAAAATCCTGCGAACTCCCAGTTCACGGTCGATTTTTCAGAATAACCGTTCACTTTAGGCGAAATCACATTCATGAAAATAACATCGTTCGTATTGCTTCTCCTGTGGCTTCTTCCGCTCTCGGGATATTCTGAGGATTCCGCTCCCAAAAAACTCAAGGTGATGTTTATTGGGAACAGTCTCATTGGCGCGGGGGAGATTCCTCCGATCATTGCGGCGATGGCGAAATCCTCCGGGCGAGAGTTTGAGTTTTTTACAAGTTTAATCGGGGCATCCTGTTTGCAGCAGCATTGGGAGAAAGGGGAGGCGTTGGCGAAAATCAAGAGTGAGAAATGGGATTACGTGGTATTGCAGGAGAAGGCGACCTACCCGAAGGATCATCGGGAGGATATGAACAAATATGTCCGGATGTTTGATGCAGAAATTAAAAAAGCCGGGGCTCAGACGGTTTTATATATGACCTGGCCGGTCTATAATCAGGTGCCGACGGAAATTAAGCAGGAGGAGATGGCTCCCCTTCAGGAGGCCTACACCTCGCTCGGAAAAGAGTTGAATGTGGGAGTGGTGCCAGTGGGGCCCGCTTGGCTGGCTTTTATGGGGCCGGGGAAGAATCCTCCGTTTCAGTTGTATCGGGATAGCCATCATCCAACGACGCATGGGGGATATTTGGCGGCCTGTGTTTTTTACCGTTCGTTCTTTGGACAGCCCAGTGTCGGAATGCCCCATCAGATTGTGGGGCCGAAGATCAATAAAAAAGGGGTATTGCCGGACTTGAAAAAGGAAGAAGCGGAGCGGTTGCAGAAAATTGCGGATGAGACGCCTATGGAGCCATTGAATAGGGGTGGAAGCTGAGAGGGAGGTAGGAAGAGGACTCGGATTTTCAATCATAGCGCAATTGCCATCATTGGCTTGCGTGTTACACTAAGAGTCAATGAGTGAGGTTTTAAAACACCGATTTTTATTCGTCATTTTGAACGCGGGAGTGTTTCTTTCGTCGCTTTTGTAACGGGGACTCCAACTCCTAATATTATCTCTTGAGCCCTTCTTTTCTTGGTCTATCCGTTTGCAAGGAATGGCTTCAAGTTCCAATCGCGTTTATTTTAGTATCACGACTACCGTGGATGATTTTCGCTTAGGAAGTGAAATGACAAGAAGTCCTGTTTTGGGATGATAGTTGAACGTTGTTTTACAGCCGTTAAGCATCAATTGGAGGGGTTTATGGCGACAATAAATGCCGACTCTTCCTCCGTCTTTCGTTTCGAATTTAAGACAGCTTTTGGACGACTCGACTTTTTCAATTCCAGCGGGGCTATTATATTTGTCCAAAAGCCCCAGGATTGCGGTCTGGTGATGGATTGGGGAGATGATGGCAAGTTCCCACTCGGTATTTTTTAAAATTTGCTTGGAGGCTTGTCGGCGAGTGAGGATTTCCAAGGTCTCAGCCCGATGTCGCCAGACGGCAAACAGAGCTCCCTTGAGATTCTCGACATCCGTCGGTTTGAATGAGTCCTGAATTCGGTCTCCCGATTTATTTGTGTGAAAAAATCCGAGGAGTCCGATTCCGTGGACCTGATTAAAGATTTTTAAGAGCTTGGGCTCTTGGGTGCAATCGGTCATCAGTCGATCGCGAGTGACCAATGCCGGATTAGGGCATTGGAGGGTTCGGGTGTCTCCATTTTCAAACCAGACGAGTTTTTCGAGGAGGCGGAAGTTCTGTTTTCCTGGTTTATCTGAGACATAAATCGGTCCGCCGCTGATGGCGCGGGCGGCAGCATGGTAGGAGGAATGAGGATGATGGCTTTGAAACATATCCCAATCCGGAACTGCCACTTGGCTGATCCAGAGGGCATTGTAGGCGTTTATTTGAAGGTGAAGCTGTTGTGCGGAATTCTCTTTTTGGGGAAAATAATCGTCTGAATTGCGGATGCAGTTGGAGAGATTTGAGTGATAAATCACGTCGCTGCTGTGGGACATACAGTGAAGGAGGTTTGATCCGAAAGCGGAAGCGCCGGCGCTTTGGAATGCCTCCTGATAGGCGCGCATGGCGCTGACTCGCCCTAGAACATTTCGACAAAAAACTTCAAGTGACGATTGTCCGTCGACTTTAACCATCTCTACGCCCTGACTTTTGAGGTAACGATAAAATTCATGATAAAAGCGATAGATCTCGTCGGGATGAACGAGGTTTAATTCCATGACTTTCTCATTTTCTTTCTCCCACGGTCGCATTTTTCCCTGATTGGGGGTCGTCCGGTAGCGTTTGGCCAGGGCCCCGTCTGGATTTAATCCGGCCCAGTAGCCCTGAAAGGCGTGCCAGATTCCGAATCGCTTGACTCCATATTTCTCTTTTAGCATTCGGGCGGGCGAAGCGAGGCCTCGGGGAAACTTTTTTTTGTCGGCGGGAAAATCGTTGAGGAGATCGACCTTGCGATCGAGCCATCCGTCATCGAGGAGAACGAGGCTGGGAATGAAACGGCCCTTTTTCCACGATTGAAGTCCGGCGTCCATTTTTCGCTCATCGACTTTGTCGTAGAAGGCGTTCCAGGTACACCAGCCGAAGTAATCTTGAAATTCCGGAGCCGGCTTCTCTTCACGGAGCCGGAATGACTTCATCTCTCTCGAAAGCGTGCTCATGGAGTCGCGGATCAGTGTAAAAGGCTCGCGACCGGAGGCCATGTAGAGGGCGCGCATTGATTTTGGTACTGAGTCGGGAAGTGCCCCGTCAAAGGCGATCTCCACGTGAGGGCCATTTCCTTTCAGGGTCGCGCGCAGATCTCCTTCGATGAGCGGCAAAAAAAGGGTGTAGGTCTTCTTTTGTTGGAAAAGAAGAAATTGAGTCTCTGGGGGGATTGTATCGAGGGCGGAGCCAAATGCGGGTTGCATCCAGTAGAGATTGGTTCGTCGCAGCGCCATCCAACGACAGGAGGGGGGAAGAGAAAAAAGTCGGGAGGTTTTTGTTGAGTTGAAATCCTTCCGAACATGGATCCAGTCGCCCTGGGGGGCGCGCTGTCGTCGGGTTTGGCTGTTGCGGTTGAGTGCGAGGAAAGGAAAGTGGGAGGAATTTACCATATGAAAACAATATCAGATAATGCAGCTTAGAAAAGATTTTTTATCTCACCATTTCTTTCGAGTCGGCGGGATGATCGGTGGATCTTTTCTCTCGCCAAATCCGGAGTTCTCGCTTCCTCCGTCGTTTTTTGAGGGGCTCCTCGTTCCTGATTTTTTAAATCTCGCAGGGGCGCTGGGAGGAGTTGAGGGAGGGCTTCATTACTATATGATAAAAAAATATATTTATTGACCGAATCCGTTTTTTTGTTATTTCTTGAACGAAGTCATTGCAATTTTAAAAACCCAAGCAACAAAAATAGGACAAAAGTATGAAGATTAATTACCATATGATAATTTCAGGAGTCTTGATGGGATGGCTAATGCTGGCGATGCCGCTTTCTGCCCAATTGGCGAATTCGGGGTCCCCAATTGAAGGTCTTTCGGCCGAATCCGAGGCTCCTATGCCACTTCGTGAAAATCACTTCATTGTGAAGTATAAGCGGGTGGCGGGGGAAACGGCTCAGGCGACCGATGCCAAGGTGGCGTCTGTGAATGCGCGCCATCAAACCAAAAGCAAGAAAATGCTTTCACGTCGTCTGGGAATTCAGCTGTTGGAGACGGCAAAGGGAGAAAAGCCTGAAGTGGTTCTAGCCCGTCTGCGTAAGGATCCATCGGTGGAGTATGCGGAGGTGGACTATGCGATCTCTTTGAGCGCCATTCCGAACGATGGTGAATATCTGAAGCAGTGGGGCCTCCATAACATCGGACAAACGGTGTTTGACGAGGGAAGTGGAGAAAGTCGGACTGGAATTGTGGATCGAGATGTCGATGCTCCCGAAGCTTGGGATATTCGTAACTCGGCAGAATCCGTGGTGGTGGCGGTGGTGGATACCGGGATTCGCTACACACACCAGGATCTGGCGGGCAACATGTGGAAAAATACAAAGGAAATTCCTGGGAATGGGGTTGATGATGACGGGAATGGCTATGTGGATGACTTTTATGGGGTCAATTGTCTGGTGGACCCGAAGAGTCCAAATGCCGGGAATTGTATGGGAGATCATTTCCATGGAACCCATTGCGCGGGAATCATTGGTGCGGTGGCCAATAACGGAGTAGGGATTGCTGGCGTGGCCTGGAAGGTACAGCTGATGGCGGTAAAGACCTTTGATTCGAATGGAAGGTCTTATGTTTCTGATAATATTGAGGGAATCGAATATGCTCGAAAAATGGGAGCTCAAGCGATCAATTGCAGTTGGGGTGGTGCCGGTTACTCTCAGGCTCTGCGCGATGCGATCGGGGCTTGTCGTGATCAAGGGATTATTGTGGTCGTTGCCGCGGGGAATAGTGAGACAAATCTCGATCTTCGGAGATCGTATCCAGGCGACTATATGCTGGAAAATATTGTGACGGTGGGATCCATGAATCTCAAGGGTCAGAAATCCTATTTTTCGAATTACGGCATGGGAGCGGTGAATCTCTTTGCTCCGGGCGAAAATATCTATTCGACAGGAACGGCATCGGATTCCGCCTATCTGTTCTGCAGTGGAAGTTCGATGGCTGCCCCTCATGTCACGGGAACCTTTGCGTTGATGAAAGCGCAGTTTCCGAATGAGTCCTATCAGAAGCTGATCAACCGGATGCTTCGTGGCGCGGTCCCCTCCGGTTATCTCGATCGCTATTGTCAGACGGGGGAGCTGAATGTCTTGAACGCACTGAAATCCACGGATTTTCGTCCGATCAATGATGACCATAATGCTCCAATGAATCTCGGTTCGGTGAACGGGATCACGACACGCGTGGCGACAGGCGAGGCGACCAAGGAATCGGGTGAGCCGGCGATTGCGGGTCAAGCCGGGGGTCACTCGGTCTGGTTCCTCTGGAAAGCGCCGGCAACGGGGGTTGCTTATGTTAACACCAAGGGGAGTACCTTTGATACCGTTCTCGGCCTTTACAAAAAAGGAACCGCGAGCAGACCGTATCAGCTCATCGCGGCCAACGATAACGACCCGAGCGGTGGGGTGACCAGCTCTGTGAACTTCAATGCGGTTAAGGATACGATCTACAAAATCGCAGTGGATGGGGTGGGAGGGGTGACAGGGATGGCTTTGGTGACCGTTGGGGTTCCTCCGGCGAATGACAGCTTTGCGAATCGAATGATTCTGAGTGGAGATCGATTTGCGACCACCGGGACCAATGCAGCGGCAACTACGGAAGCCGGTGAGCCCCAGTTCCCTGGTGGAGGGGGAATTCATTCGGTCTGGTATTCTTGGACAGCTCCGGTTTCGGGCGACTATATCATCGATACGAACGGATCGAATTTCGATACGCTTCTTTCGATCTATACCGGCGGGAGTCTCTCGGCTCTGCAACTGGTCGCGGAGAATGATGATATCCAGGATGGAGTGTTACGTCAGAGTCAGTTAATTGTTTCACTTCAAGGGGGAGTCACCTACCAGATTGCCGTGGATGGTTACGGCGGTGAAGCTGGGAACATCAATCTTTCCGTTTATCGCATCTACGGATGGAATGCCCTGAATGTTGGGCAGATTGGCGATGTTTCGGGAGTCATGAATGAATCAACAGGCTCCGGCACCCTCTCCACGATGGGCGGCGGATATACCAATTCGAGTGGAGGAAGTGGCGATGACTTCTACTTCAACTGCCGGTATATTGAGGGCAACTTTGACATGAAAGTTCGAGTGACCAGCTGGAAAACGGTTAATACATCGAGTGGAATCCGTACGGATAATTACGGTAACGTTGGTCTGATGGCGCGGGAATCCGCTCTTGGGCTCGATAAATGCGTTGGCGTGGCGATCAAAAGCTCAGCCCGTTATTTGGGGTCCAGCTGGAGTGGCTATATGGGCGGGCGGATGTTTCATCGCAGCGTCTGGGGTGCGGATCAGCAGGTGGCTAATGGCAAAACATTCAGACCGGTGGATGTCGAGCCTCAATGGCTCCGGTTGGTGCGTGAGGGAAATCAATTCACCTCTTACCTGTCCGTAGATGGAGTGACTTGGAAGCAAGTGGGTGAAACGGTTACGGTTGATCTCTCCAACAAGATCTTTGTTGGGGTGGCGACCTGTGGCTCGGGGTTGGTTCACTATGATGATCCCGATTGGACGCCAGCGATTACCAATACGTTCACGACCACGGTGGACGGGTTCTCTTTGACCCAGTAAAATTGGAAATCCAATAGTAAGTCAAAACAAACAATCCTCCCCGGTCTTGCACGGTTAAAAAACCGTCAAGGCCGGGGATAATCACGAAAAACAGAATAAATTATCATATGATAGTTAATATTGACTGCGTTGGGTTTTTCTCGCAAACTCATCTTAAGTTGCAACAAAAGGACTCCTCTATGATTCCCGGAAGATGCGTTCGAGTTCTTGTATTTCTTCAAATGTTTGCCCTTTTTGCCTTAGCGGAATTACCGGCTCCTGTTGTTCCCAACAGTCTGCTTAATCATAGTTTTGAAAACGGAGGTCCGATTCCTCTGAGTTGGACGGGATCCAACGTGGTTTATTCTCGGGATGACGGGGTCTCTCATGCGGGATCCGGATCGCTCAAATATTCCAACACACTCAAAACACGCTATGAGCTTTGCTCCCAGTTTGTGGATGTTCCCGGCGGGGTGACCTACCAGGTGGGGGGATGGATCAAAACCGAGGGGCTTCTGTATAAGAATGCCACCATTTGCGTCGAGTGGAGGGATCGGGCGGGAAACTATATGAATGGGGTTTATCTTGATGGAGTCAAGGGAACCAAAAATTGGACGTATGTATCGGGATTGGTGCGCTTGCCGGTGGAGGCCAATGGATGCTCGGTGACTTGCTATGTGCAAAAAGGGGGGGTGGGAGTGGCCTGGTTTGATGATGTTCAGCTGGTGAGACGGGTTGAACCTGTGTTGCAGACCTTGATGACGGCTCCGATGTATCGAGGCCGAATTACCGCCAGCGGACCTGAAAAAATCCGGGTGCGCGCCCTTTTGAATTTAGCGGACTACAACCTCAAGGCTTCGGGGGTCAGGCTCTCCGGGGAACTGCTCGATGACTCCGGGGGATTGTTGCATCCGGCGACGGCGCCCGGTGTCAAAGCCATCCAGAATGAATATCACGTCGTGATGCCCTCGACGGATCTGACCCCTGGAAATTACACGGCGGTTGTCTATCTGAAAGATACGGCAGGAAATATTTTATCGGAAAGCCGACATGAAGTGGTGCGGATGGCGGATACCTTTGCGCCGAAGGTGGCCATTGATGTCAACCGACGTCTGCAGGTGGATGGAAAGCCTTTTTTTCCGATCGGGATGTATTGCAATGGCATTAATGAAGGAAATGGAATCACGGATGATTTAAGGCTCTATGCGGACAGCAAATTCAACTGTCTGATGCCTTACTGGGTTCCGGGACAGACACAGTTGGATGCGGCGCAGAGCTACGGGATCAAGGTGATCTTTTCGCTGAAAGATCATTATTTTGGCTCTCCGTGGTGCCCGAAGACCATTACGAGCAAGGCGACGGAGGAAACGGTGGTTCGGCAGCTGATCCGGAATTTCCGGTCGCACCCCGCGCTGTTGACCTGGTATTTGAATGATGAACTGACGGAATCGTTTATACCGGCAATGGAAGCCCATCAGCGCTGGGTGATGGAAGATGACCCGGATCATCCGAGCTGGATGGTATTAACCAATCCTCCGGCAACGGCGGATTATATCAAAGCGTTTGATGTGATCGGATCGGATCCCTATCCGGTGACCACCAAGCCGGCGTCGATGGCGGCCGATTGGACGATCGAGACGTTTAAGCAGGTGGGCAAAGCCCGGCCGATGTGGCAGGTGATCCAGGCGTTTAATTTGGCCAACTATGGGATTGGCGGAACCAATTCGCGTCCTCCCACCTATGCGGAAATGAGAAGTATGTCCTGGCAGGCGATTTGTGAAGGGGCGACAGGCATTCTGTTTTATTCATGGTTTGATGTTTGGAATCAAAAGGGTGCCACGATGGCTCAAAAGCAGCAGGAGTGGGAGGACCTCAAGGCGATTGCCGCAGAGATTGATCAGGCGGCGCCGGCCTTACTTTCTCAGCTTTCAACGCCACAAGTAACGGTGGATTGCATTCCTGAAAATCCGGAATGGCTGCATCTGCTGGTCAAGCGGGTGGGAACGAAGCGGTATCTGTTTGTGGCTAACAATGGAGATGCAGAAGGGGAAGCCACCTTCACGATTGGAGGGAATCCAGTGCTGCAGGTTTTGGTGCCTGCCGAGGGAAGAAGTCTTCAGCCAACCGGCAATGTATTCAAGGATACTTTCAAAAAATTTGATGTCCGGATTTACGAATTCTAAAGGAGTATCATTACTGTGACAATACCGGCGCTGGCCATGTTGATGCTGATGGGATTGGGGTGTGTCGCGTCGAAAGCCGACGCTACCAGCTCCGACATCAATTATCGCGAGGTGAATGGAATCCAGCTTCCGATGTCGGTTTATAAGCCAAAAGAATGGAAGCCGGGGGACAAGAGAACAACAGTCATATTCTTTTTTGGAGGAGGGTGGGTAGGGGGAAGCCGGGAGCAGTTCAAAGATCAATGTGAGTTTCTCTCAGAAAAGGGGGTCGTGGGTCTGACCCCTGAATATCGCGTCTCCAGCCGACACAAAACCAACGGCATGGATGCGGTCGCCGATGCGAAAGCGGCCGTTCTGTGGACGAAAGAACACGCGGACGAACTGGGAATCGATCCGGAAAAAATTGTGGTGGCGGGAGGTTCCGCCGGCGGCCATCTTGCGGCTTGCACGGTGATGCTCCGGGAGGCTGAAATCGATCCGCAGGAGATTTATAAAATTCCACGGGCGATGATATTGTTTAACCCTGCGCTAGATGTGACGAAGAAGGTGTCTATTTTTGGGGAGGAGGACGTTGCCCGCCGATACTCTCCGATCCACCAGGTGATTGCTGGACTGCCTCCGACTGCAGTTTTTCATGGGACGGCGGATCAAGTGGTTCCCTATGCAACCGCGCAGTCTTTTGGTGAAAAAATGAAGGCGAGTGGAAATCGGTGCGAGCTTTTTTCTTATGAAAACAAAAAACACGGGTTTTTCAATTATGCGCAGGAAAAACCCAGGACGATGGATCAAATGGAGAAATTTCTAAAATCCATCAACTTGATTCAGTAAGGGATGAATGAGTGGATTTGAAGGACAGTTTCCGTTCCGGCTGAGCCGGGTTGAAGCGCTGGTTTTCAGGGCGCCGATTGAAACGCCCGTGCAGACGTCATTTGGAATCATGACGGACCGCCCTGCGGTTTTGGTTCGGGTGGAGGATTCAGAGGGGTGTTTCGGGTGGGGGGAAGTCTGGTGTAATTTTCCAGGGGTTGGCGCAGAGCATCGGGCGCGGGTTTTCGAATCGAATGTGGCCCCGTTTTTATTGAGCCGTGAGTGGAGCGGGCCCCGGGAAGTTTTCGAGGAGCTTTCAAAACGGTTGAGAATTTTGGGAATTCAATGTGGAGAGCCGGGGACCATGGCGCAGGTCATCGCCGGAGTGGATATCGCTTTGTGGGATATGGTGGGGAAACGGATGAAAATGCCGTTGTGGAAATTGTTCGGCGGCAGTCCGGAGATCGGCGTCTATGCCTCGGGATTGAATCCGACTCAGCCGGAAAAACTGGCGGCCTTGAAATATGAGGAGGGGTATCGTGCCTTTAAATTAAAAATCGGTTTTGGAGTGGATCGCGATTCAGCCAATTTGCAGGGATTGCGTCGTGAACTCGGAGCGGAGACGCGAGTATTGGCGGATGCGAATCAAGGATGGACTCTGGAAGAGGCGAAAGAAATGAGTCGCGTTTTGGAGGAATTTAACCTCTTCTGGCTTGAAGAACCGATTGCGGCGGATTCTACGATCGATGAGTGGAAAAAACTTTCAAGCCACTCTCCGATTCCTTTGGCGGCGGGTGAGAATCTTCGAGGTGCTGAAAATTTCAGAGAGGCGACAGAGGCGGGGGCGTTGTCCGTGATTCAGCCGGATTTGGCAAAGTGGGGAGGATTTAGTGGATGTCTTCCGGTGGGAAAAGCGGTGCTGGAAGCGGGGCGACTTTTTTGTCCGCATTGGCTCGGTAGCGGGATGGGATTGATGGCGTCACTTCATTTGAAAGCGGCCCTTGGCGGAAATGGCTTTGTGGAGGTGGATGCAAACCCGAATCCGCTGCGGGATTTGCTAGCTCCGGCAATCTCAACGTTAAAGGAAGGGGGCATTCAGCTTTCCGATGAGGCGGGACTGGGGGTGGCTCCGGACCTGAAGAGGTTGAAATCCTTTCAAGTCGGACATCGATACGGAGTCTCATCATGAAGGCTGTTTCTCATTCATCGATGGAATTGGCCCATACTCCTCGTGAGGCAGATCTGGTCTTTCGCAAGATTACTTTCAAAATCTTTCCACTGCTTTTTGTCTGCTATCTCTTCAGTCATCTCGACCGGATCAATGTGAGTTTTGCGAAGCTCGAATTTATGCGGGATCTCGGTCTTGGGGATGCGGCTTATGGTTTGGGGGCTGGGCTCTTTTTTATAGGCTACATGTTTTTTGAGGTGCCGAGCAATCTCTATCTGCAAAAAGTCGGGGCACGGATTACGTTTACTCGAATCATGGTGATTTGGGGGACGATTTCTGCGGGGATGGCTTTTGTGACGATTCCGATGCAATTTTATGTCGCCCGTTTTTTGCTCGGAGCTGCGGAGGCCGGTTTTTTTCCGGGGTTGATTCTTTATCTGACCTACTGGTTTCCGGCGAGTCGTCGGGCAAGAATCACTTCGCTCTTTTTAATTGGGAACACTCTGGCGGCAGTCATTGGCGGCCCTCTCTCCGGATGGATCATGGAGGGGATGTCCGGCGTGACAATTCTCAAAAGCTGGCAGTGGCTTTTTTTGTTGGAAGGACTTCCGACGGTTGCGCTTGGAATTTACGCCTATTTTTATCTGCATGATCGTCCGGAAGAAGTGAATTGGCTGACGGAGCGGGAGCGGCGGATGGTTTTATCGGAGATTGAGGCAGATCATCGAAAGAAAGTGAACCGTCGTTCAGGGGGCGGACTGAGTCAGGCATTTTTGGATCCGAAGGTCTATGTCGTCGTTGTTGTCTATTTTGCAATTCTTTGCGGAAACAATTCTATGACCCTGTGGATGCCGTCGCTGATTCAAACGATGGGAGTGCAGAGTGTTGGGAATATTGGCTGGCTTTCAGCGATTCCTTACGCCGCTGCAGCGGTGGCGATGTACTTCGTGGGACGACATTCGGATCGAACGATGGAGCGCCGATGGCATGTAGCGACGGGGATGGTGGTGGGAGCGCTCTGCTTCGGATTGCTCGGTTGGACGGCGGCGTATGATGCGCGACTGGCGTTTCTTCTTGTCGTGGTTGGGGCTTCAGGAATTTACAGCGGATTTGCGGTTTTTTGGACAATTCCTCCGGCCTATTTGTCTGGCTCGGCTGCGGCGGCAGGGATTGCGTTGGTGAGCAGTCTCGGCGGGCTCGGTGGATTCGCTAGTCCGGTGATTATTGGACAAGTCAAAGCGGCTACGGGAAGTTACTATGCGGGCTTTGCGGTGATTGGAGGAATCCTTCTCCTTGGAGCAATCACTTTAATTGTCGGAGTTCCCGCCCGGCTTTTAAAAGAAAAGGAATCGGTGTGACCACTTCGTTCCGCTCGAATCACTCCAGAGTGAAGGGAGGGTCAGGAATCCGATCGACGGGGATTAATTTTTTCAGAAGGGAGGAATGCGGCGTATTTTTTGCGCAGAGCGTCGCTTCCCTCTTTGCGGCCGGTTTCATCTAGGCGCTTCAGGTATTTAAGAAAGCCGTCGATGCCGCCGGGGTCGCGGGTCTGCTCTTGAAGGTTGGCGTGAAAAGGGCCGCCTTCTCGCATGACGCTCCAGAGCGGATCCACGGAGTCCGTAGAATACTTTGCCATTTTCTGCATCTGCTCATCATGCCAGCGAAGGAGCCGCCATGCTCCTTCCTTGCACAGTTCGGGATGCTGCGCGGTGAGATCATTTTGTTCGTAGGGGTCACGTTCGATATCAAAGAGCATCTCCTGGGGGTAGAGATGGAATCCGTCATGATAGGTGCGGATGTAGAGCCATTGGCTCCAGCGAACCGAGCGCTGACAGGTCATGGCGCAGTGACTCAGGATCAACTCGTTCCGCCCGGTTTCGCTCTCCTTGGTGATGGATTCAGCGAAGGATTTTCCGTCCCAAATTTCGTGTTTTCTGGTTTCCGTCAGGTCCATGAGAGTGGGAACGAGATCGATATTGTAGTGAAGCCCATTTTCCTCCGCTCCTTTTCTTCCTCCGGGCCATTTGATGATCATCGGGATGTGGTTGACGGATTCATCCGCGGTGGCGTGTTCGCCGTAGATCCCGAGTTCTCCGAAGCTTTCTCCGTGATCCCCGGAAATAATGATGGCGGTCTCTTCGTAAACGCCTGCGGCTTTGAGGGTCGCGATGATCTTGGCGATGTGATCATCGGCGTATCGGATGCCGGTGTCGTAGCCGTCAATCAAGCGGCGAACATCATTCAGGTTGGAGATTTTTCCGAGGTGACGCGGGTAGCGGGGATCTTCGCGGTCATCGTACATGCCTCCGATATCCTGGGCAGTGTGAGGGCCGACTTTTTTTGAGTGTCGCTCAATGAGCTTCTCGTCGGTGAGCCAGGCTGGAAGCGGATCGTTGGCGAAGGGATCCCCATATTCAAGGGGAACCCGGTAAGGAGTGTGCGGATCCCAGTAATTCACGTGCAAGTACCAATTGTCATGCTTTGCATTTTCATGCATCCATTTGTCGACGTAGGGCTGGATTTGTTCTGCGGATTCCATTCCTTCGTGGCCGGTGTTATGAATCTCCAAAAAGCCGGCGTAGAACCAGTGGGCGGCGTGACGTTGGCCAAAAGGACTGATCATCGCCGTGTGCCAGCCTTTGCGGGTAAGCTCTCGGATGAAGCCTTGCTCCACAAAAGTGTCACGAAAGCGGCGGGTATTCATATCTTGGATTTTTGGCTGTGAGGAGATTCCGCCGTGTCCGACGACACCAGTTTGAATTCCAAAACGTCCGGAATAGAGTGCGGAACGGGAAGGAAGACAGGGGGAGTCGACGGTGTATGTTTTTCGAAAGATCACTCCGTCACGAGCGATCTGATCGATCGACGGACTGGTGTTGCGATGGTATCCGTAGCAGCCCAGATGATCTGGGCGCAGGCTATCAATATCAATGTAGAGAATTCTCATGAGGTGTTCGGGTTGGGAGCTTTTTCTTGTAGAAAAAGCCTAGCAGTCTGTAGGGCTTAGCAAGTCCAAAGGCTACTAAAGGGAATTTGATTTCAGCCAAGCGATTACTTCATCTACTTGGCAGAATGCTATTCCCGTTACGGTATCTGCGCAGCCATAATAGATGGCGATTCTACCGGTTGTTGCATCCGTCAGGGCGGAAGTGGGGAAGGTGACATTTGGGACATCTCCCACGCACTCATAAATTTCCCAGGGTGCGAGAAGATAGGGTTTTGGGCGGTGTATCACCTTCCAGGGCTTTTCGAGATCCAGCAGTGCTGCGCTCCAGGCATAAACCATGCCATTGCAGGAACTGAGAACGCCGTGATAAAACATCAGCCAGCCCTCGGTAGTTTCAATGGGAATTGGGCCAGCGCCGATTTTGGTTCCCTGCCAGGGAGTTCCCCCTTTCGACATGACGTGACGGTGGCAGCCCCAGTGAACCATGTCGGTGCTGCTGCTGACAAAAATATCCCCGAATGCGGTGTGTCCTCCGTCGCTGGGGCGGCTGAGGAGATGATACTTTCCGTTGATCTTGCGAGGAAAGAGAACGCCGTTTCGGTTGTAAGGGAGAAATGAATTCTCAATCTGGTGGAAGGTTTTGAAATCCTGGGTCCACGCCACACCAATGGTGGGACCATGATAATCATTGCACCAGGTGATATAGAATCGATCCTCGAGCCATACAACGCGGGGATCGTAGCCGAAGTTCCATTTTGCGATTTCCGAATCCGCTCCGATAAATCGGATGGGCTCCGGGTTGATCTTCCAGTCGATGGCGTTATCGCTAAAGCCCGCGTGGAGGTTCTGAAGTCGGGAGGTGTCATCACAGCGGAAGACGCCGGCGAATTTCCCATTGAAGGGAACCACTGCGCTGTTAAAGACGCTGTTGGCTGTTGGAAAGGGGTTTCTCGGGATCACTGGGTTGCTTGAGTAGCGCCATACAACCGAGATGTCTCCGATAGGACGTTCCTGCCAAGGGATATTGGGGATTGAGTTGCTGACAATCTGGATTTTTGAATTGGATGAATTCATGTTACAATTAAAGCAAAAAATTATCATATGTCAAATTTGTAATTTAGCCAAATAATCAAAGCGATTATTTTTGATAGAAAGCAATCAATGTTTGATCCATTTTTTAATTTTTTGAACAAAAACGTTGTAAAAAAATTATCATCTGATAGTAAGCTAAATTATTGAAAATGGAGTATTAAACTTGAGTAAAATTAAGCCTTCAAAATCGTGGCAGGGACTTCGCCCCAAGAGAGTCAGTCAGGCAGCCATTGGGAAAGCTCTAGGGGTTTCCCGGGCGACGGTTTCTCTTATTTTGAGAGGGGACAAGGGGGCCGCCTTGAAGACGCAGGCCAAAGTAATTGAGATGGCTAAAAAAATGGGCTATCGTCCCAATGCGCTGGTCCGTGGAATTCGCAGTGGTAAAAGCCGGATGATAGGAGTTTTGGTTCATCCTCAAGGATCATTTTGGACGGCGGTGGTTCACGGAATTCACGATCGCCTCATAGAGGCGGATCATCTTCCAATCTTTTTGTGGGATAGTATTCGCCCTGAAATCAAAAGTGAGGATTACGCGATTCAGCAGATTCATCGGTTGTTGGATCACTGGGTGGATGGAGTGATTCTCTGGCCTCGTTTCACCTCGCTTTATGCAGACTGTTTGAAGGAGTTTGAGAGCCGACAGATTCCATTGGTCTCCATTGATCATGCGATGCCTCAGTTGTCTGCGGATACACTCGCTTCGGACGAATTCATGATCGCCAAGTTGATCGTCTCGCATCTTGCGGCTTTGAATCATCGGAATTTCTTAGTGGTTTCGGGTCCAGAAAATCTCGGATGGGCCGATCATCGAAGTGAGGCATTGCTTAGTGAGGTCAAGCCAATTCCCAATACAGTGGTTCGTTTAATGCGCGTGCCGATTGACTCGGATGTGACGGAGCAGATATTGGAGTCGCTTCGTCAAGACGCTTCCATCAGCGCCGTTATCGCCTGCACCGATGGATTGGCGCAACAAGTTTATCGTGCGGCAAAGCGTTTGAACCTTTCGTTGCCACGCGATTTGAGTGTGGTCGGTGTCGGAAATTCCAGTAATGCCGAGGTGATGGTTCCGCCCTTAACAACCATTGAGCAAAATGGGTATGAGATGGGACAAAAGGCGGCGCAAATTAATATGGAGCGCGGAAGCGGCCTTTTGACCGGTCAGCCCCGGCATTATACGCTTCCTGTGCAGTTGATTCAGCGGGGATCTACCGCAATTTTTCAAGGACGAACGTCTTAAATGAATTGAAACGGATCGGTTGTGGGGATATGGGTGATTGGGATTTCCTTGGGAACCTGCGGTCTTAACCAGTTCGCAAACCATTCCATTCCGGCTTCTTCGCTATTCGCGTGACCGAGCACAATGAGTGCCTTTCGTTTTCCAAGGCGTGTGGCATCCCGGACGTACTCGCAGGTTTCCCATTCCGGGCTCTCCCCACAAATGACGGCATCGACATTTTTTCGGCGGAGTTGCTCAATTTGCGATTTTCCTCCGCTGGCTCCCGGAAGAAGGGCGAGGGTCTCGCACGGTTGGAGGGGATTTCCCGCGATTTTAATTTTTTGAATTCCAAGCCGCTCCTTGCAGTGGTGGGCAAGCTGCTCAAGGGTGAGGGACGGAATTTCGATCAAGGAGTGGTCTTCGGGAATCATTCGATTCTTCCATCCGAGCTTTTCGATCATTCCGGTGAAAATTCCATCCGGTCGACGGTAATGAATTCCGTCGTGATTGCGCCAAACCGTGAGTTGATGTTTTATTAAAAACTCCCGCTTCGCTTGATAGGTCGAATCGCTTTCAAGCCAATCGGAGGCATCGCGACCCGAAAAAAATGTGGGTTCGTGCGTAATGATGAGATTAGCATTGAGTGAGACGGCTTGCTCCAATACGGCGTAGGTTGCCAGAAAGGTTATTACAATGCCTCGAAGGGGTTGTGTCGGATCTCCGCATTTAAAGGAGTCGACGCTTGTCTTTTCCAACGGAGGCGGCATTTGCTGTTGGATCTGCTCGATCAGGCGGGAGATGGTGAGGGGATACATGACGTTGCTGAGTTAATCCTCAGTGACGCTATTCGCTTTTGAAGGGGCGGGAACCTCTTCCTCTTGAGGAGGTTTATAAATCAAATCATGTCCAATCGTGCTTTGGCCGGTTTTGATCTGATCCTTTTTCTGATAGACCCGAACATAATCAACTTCCAAGGATTGCGGAAAAGCGGAGTCGTCAATTCCATTGCGACCGGCCCAGTTTCCGCCAATGGAAAGATTTAGTAGTACGTGGGCGTACGGGGCCTCGCGGCCGTCCTTATGGATCCAAAGATAACGCCGTTGCACGATCTTCTTTCCATCAATAAAAATGGTCACGGTATCATCCGTATCCCACAAGGCACCGAAGGTATGGAAGTCGTCGGGGAATTTAAACGGAGCGGTGTAGGCGCCTCCAGAGAGGGACTTCCCGGGTTTGTAATCGGGGTCGACATAGAGATTTTCAGCCTTCCAGGGATGTGATTTTTTATCCTTGTGCGTATTGTTGATCACCCCGGTGTGAACCATGTTGGGTAGCTCCGTTTTTCCATCGATCACGAACTCGAAGATGTCAATTTCCGGAGGCCACTCCGCCTTCCCGTTTGAATCCGAATCACTGTTGAGCCAGAAGGCAGGCCAGACACCCAAGCCACCCGGCATTTTGACGCGGGATTCGTAATAGCCATATTTGAACGTCATCTTCGATCGAATCATTCCGGATTCATAAAGAAAATACGGATTTTTTTCATTTTTCACTTTTCGAGCGGTGAGTTGGAGTGATTTGCCGGTGAAGAGATGATTCTCGTTGTCACGAAAGAGTTGACGCTCCTGATTGAGCGTTGCCAGCATTCCATTTTTATAAATGTAGCGGGTCCACCATTTGGCGGTATTCAATTTGGATTCACTAAAGTTGTCCTCGAAGACTTTGAGATATCCTTCAGGAATGTACAGGCTGTCGGTCGGCGTTTCATCACCCAGGATGAAGTTTGTCAGAAGGAGAAAGCCGAGGATGATTCGGGTGAGGGAATGTCGAATGGATTTCATGGAGCGGGATTACTTGATTTTAGAAGATAAAGAAGATCACGTCCAATCGTGCTTTGTCCGGTCAGAATTTTATCTTTCCTCTGATAGACCCGGACATAATCAATTTCCATGGATTGAGGAAAGCTGGCATCTTCAATTCCGAAACGTCCAGCCCACGATCCACCGACGGCAAGGGTAAACATGAGGTGTGCGAAAGGAGCTTCAATTCCTTCTTTATTCACCCAGCGGTAACTTCGTTTTACGATCTTTTTGCCGTCGATAAAAACAGTGACCGTGTCATCCTCTTCCCATAGGGCTCCAAAAACATGAAAGTCCTCGGTGAACTTGAAGGGGGCATGGTAGGAGCCGGCCCCGGGATCTTTGGGAGCGACGGAATAACTTGGATCCAGAAAGAGATTGGTAACGCCCCACGGACAGAGGTTCGGATATTGCTTGTTGCGATTGGCGACTCCCGTGAAAACCATATTGGGAGAATCATTTTTTTGCGGCCCCATATCCTCTTTGACATTGATGACGACGGAGAAGATGTTGATCTCCGGTGGCCAGCTGGTAACCCCGTCAGGAGTGGCGTCGCTCGTCAGCCACATGGAGGCTCGGACGCCCAGAAACTCCGGGATCTTTGCTCGGGATTCGTAATAACCATATTTGAAGGTTTTTTTCGAACGGATCATGCCGGAGTCATAAGGCGCTTCTGGGGTCGAATCGGCAGTCGCTTTTTTGGTTATGAGCTTAAGAGCGCTTCCGGTCATTTGATGGTTCTCGTTTTCCCGGTAGCGCTGCTTTTCGTTGTTCAAGGTGTCCTGCATTCCGTTTTTATAAATGTAGCGCGTCCACCATTGCGTGAGATCGAGCTTGGACTCGTTGAATTCATCCGCAAAAACCTGGGTATAGTCCGTTGGGACATAAGGGCTGTTGGTGTTTTTTTCGGAGGATGGGGCCTCCTGCGAGATGGCGAGTCCAGGGAGAAAACAAAAAAAAGCGGTCCATCTTTTAAGAAAAGCGAAAGCACGGTTTTGAGAGGGATTCATGGTTGATTCTCGTTATTTCACTCGGGTTTGAATGACTGCTTCGGGTTCGCCAATTTCGCGCATTCTTTTGAGTAAGGTTTCGCGTAACGGAGAAAGGATCGGTTCCATTCCTGATTTATCAATCAAGTTCGTGAGTTCGTAAGGATCGGAGTTCAAATCGTAGAGCTCGGTTTCCAGATAAAGTGAGGAATCGCGATCACGGGTATTGATGTGGGCGGGGGCTGTGACGGCGTATTTCCAACGCCGCGTGCGAATTCCCCGACCCAAAGAGGCCTCGCTGATTTGAAAGAAAACTTCTTCCGGCCATGGAGCGGCATTTCCTCGAAGGAGGGGAAGGAGTGAGCGGCCTTGCATGGTCTCGGGAACTTTAAGTCCGGCGGCTTCTAGCAGGGTGGGAGGGAGGTCGACGAGAGAGATGAGTTTGTCGATTTGTCCGCCCCCCGAAAATCCGGGGCCGCTAATCACTCCGGGAACCCGGAGGGAGGCGTCGTGGCACGAGCGTTTGTATTCGCTGTTTCGCGTCTTAAAGTGACAGCCATGATCGGAGGTAAAGACCACGACGGTCTTCTCCAGAAGGTTTAGGCTTTGGAGGGAGTCCATCAGTCGTCCGTAGGCTTCGTCAATGCGCCGGACCATTCCCCAATAGCCTCCGAGGTGTTGCGGAGAAGTGCCTCCAAGTGCTTGGAGATCGGGAGGAGTCCATCTTCCTTGATAACGATCTGCGTATCCGGTGGGGGCAGGGTAGTCATCGGTGTTGTTTTGATGGTGTGGCTCCAAGAGAGAGAAAAATAGAAAGAACGGTTTTTCTTTTGGGGTGGAGACATAGCGGATCGCGGCATCTGTGAGTGCGTCGACGCGATAGCCGGGAAGAATGACCTCCTGATTTTCCTGATTATAAACGTTGCAGCGGTACGGCTCGGTGACTAGTTCGATCGCTTCTGCGCCGAGCCAATATTCGTAGCCGCCCCGTTTTTCGACGGGGACCGGTCCTCGTGGATTTTGGCGTCCTGCTAAATGCCATTTTCCAATATAAGCCGTTTCATAGCCGCCTTCGCGAAAGGAGTTTGCCAGAAGGGGTAGGTTGTCGGGGAGGGGGACGCCATTGCTGATGCATCCATGAGAGGAGGCGTACATGCCGGTTTGAAGGCAGGCGCGTGCGGGGCCGCAAACCGGTTGAGGAGTAAAGCAGTGACTCAGGTGAGTGTTAGCTCGAGCAATCCGGTCCAAATTGGGAGTGAGGTCGAGTGGATTCCCGTGGAGGCCTGTGGAATCCCAGCGCTGCTGATCGGTAAAAAAGAAAATGAGATTGGGGCGTGTAACAAGGGGAGGGTTCATGAGGGTTCGGTTGACGTTGAAGTCTGGGTGGGTAAAGTTGGTAAGGCAATTCTGTAAATTACTCCTCGTAAAGGCTCCAGAATCATGGCTTCATGGAAGGGGGATCTCGTCTTCAAAGAAGACTCCGCAAGGGTTGGCTGCCAATTTTACAATTAATTCGCATAGGATAAATAATGATCGGAATGAGTTTCGCCTTGGGTTGTAATTGACTTGTAATTAAGAATGTAAATCTGAGAATATTTTGATTTCATAAAATATAGTATATGATAAATTTATCTTGTCAGCAAGTTGAATCTTTGCTAGTTTTTGGAAAGCAAGCGAAGTGTTGGGTTTAGGAAAAAGCCATGAATCATTTGAATGCCACTCGAAGTTCCAAGTTTAAGGGGCTCCTCCAACGGAGAAATCGAAAAATTGCGGGCTTCAGCTTGGTCGAAACCGCCATTGCTCTCGGAATTGTCGGCTTTGCTCTCGTTGGAATTGTCGGAATGGTGCCGGTCGGCTTGGGTCATTTTCGCAAGGCGACGTCGCTCACTTCTGAGTCCAATATTATCAAAGCGCTGTCGAATGACATTGGTCGAACGAGTTATGACCAGTTGAGGGCTTACTCTGCTTATTTTGATCATCAAGGAATGCGGGTTGAGGCGGGGAATCCGCAGTGTATTTTTACCGTCCAGATTGAGATTGGCGATTTTAATGTGGAAGGGGGAGTCTCACCAACCGCCGGTAAAACGGTTTTTATTAAGATCAAAGAGCTAGGCAGGACGGGAGAGAGGTCCTATCCTCTGATCGTTTCCCGGGAATAATCGTGACTCGATGAGCTTTAAGATGATTTTAGTCGGGAGTGCAAGGATTGGAAGTTCTCCAGGGCATCGTGGCTTTACAATGGTCGAGATGCTTGTGGCGACGACGATTCTGGTTGTGATCATGGGGATCATTTTTCAAATTACGCAGCAAGTCTCCACGGTCTGGAAGCGGTGCACGACGCAAATCGAAGCCTTTCAGGCGGCGCGCAATTCTTTTGATGTGATTACGGCGACTTTGGGGAATGCCACGCTCAATACCTATTATGACTATCGATATAATTCTTTCTCCGGAGAGGTTGAGGGTTACGTGAGGAAATCCGATCTCTGTCTCGTCTCGGGAAAGGGGTTGGTTCCCGATCAAATGACTCACTCGATTTTTTTTCAGACAACTCTTGGGGTCTCTAACAACAGTCGATACAAACACATGGAGTCACTCCTGAATGTTTGTGGATTTTATGTAAAATATGATAAGGATTTGCTAAGGCCCACTTTTTTGGATAAATTATCCAAACCGTTTCCTCATCAATACCGCTATCGGTTGATGCAATTCATACAGCCGTCAGAGAGTTTGGCCATTTATGACAAAGTCCGTGGAGCGAATAATCTCTGGCTCAGTAAGCCCTTTGAGGAATCGCATCCTCCAGTGCGTGAGCTCGCCGAGAATATTGTTGCCTTGATCGTGTTACCTCGTTTGGCTTCGTCCGATGGTAGTGCGGGAGCTCCGCTGACTCGCAACTATCAATACGATACGCGTCCGGTTCCTGGATCGAGCACGCCGCCGCAGGTGACGGAGAATCAATTACCTCCGACGATTGAGGTGGTTCTGGTGGCCGTGGATGAAGCTTCGATTGTGAGATTGGGTGAGAGTGAAACTCCTCCCGAGATCGGATTGAATGATGGTTTTTTTCAAGATGCATTAAAATTGGATGAGGACGTGAAACGATTTGGCGAAAATTTGACCCAAAGAAAGATTTCCTACCGGATTTTTAGAACGGTGATTTCGTTGAAAAACTCGAAATGGAGTCCGTTGTGAAAAAATGGAACAAGGTCTTTTCGCTTTTTCCAAGGAGAACGTTTTCTGATCGTCGCGGGATGGCGCTACTGATTGTTCTCTCCAGCTTGGTCTTTTTGGTGGCCTTGGTGATGGCCTTTGTTGGAAGTGTTTCCACGGAAATGCAGTCCTCCAAGCGATATTCGGAGGGGGCCCGTGCTGAGTTGCTCACTCAATCAGCTTATCATTTCTGCATCTCCCAAATTACTCAAGCGACGCGTGGAGTAACGGAGGAGGGGGACGCCCCTTTGGCCTGGGCTTCACAGCCGGGGATGATTCGAACTTACGACCAGAGTGGCGCGGTCGCTACTTGCTACAAGCTCTATTCTTGGAGCACCATGAGTCAAAAAGGAGGATTTGATCCGAGCCATGAATTGGAGCGAGTTCCTGAGAGCTGGAAGGACCAGAGTGCTTTATTTACGGATCTCAATCAGCCTTATCGAGTGAATGGTAAATCTTATTATCCGATCCTCGATGCCAATCATTTGGTGGAAATGAATGGGGTCAAAACCTACGATTCCGATGGCGACAAGGTTCCTGATATTGATGGTTTTTCCGTGGCAAAAGATGCTCCGATTTCTTCGAATAATGAGATTCCGATGCCAGTGCGATGGCTTTATGTTCTCGCGGATGGGCGGATTGTGCAAGCCGAAGCAGGCTCGAATCCCGGAGAGGCAATTATCAAATCCGCAACGGCATCGAATCCGATCATTGGTCGTATTGCATTTTGGGCGGATGACGAAACGTGCAAGGTGAATATCAATACGGCTTCCGAGGGGACATATTGGAGCACGCCGCTTTTGAGTAGCAATCAGGATTCGTACTACGGAAGTCGTCAGCCAGGACAGCATGAGTTTCAGCGGTATCCTGGACATCCGTCGATGACCTCGCTCTCGACAGTCTTAAAAAAACCGCAGGGCTTTTCAGACGATCAATGGAGGGAGAAGCTTTATCAAATCCTTCCCCGTGTCAAAGGGGGAACCGGAACCTCGCTGGGAGGGACGGTGGCGGGAAGTGGAGTGACACCGGACTCAGATCGACTTTTCGCCAGTGTTGATGAATTGGCGTTCAGCCCCATCATTGAGGAATCGATTGATGAATCAACCCGACTCGAAAATGACACGGTGAAGTTGACGGGAGAAACGTTGGAAAAGGCCAAATTCTTTTTAACGGCGTTTAGTCGAGCGCCGGATGTGAATCTTTTTAACCAGCCTCGCGTTTCAATGTGGCCCATTTCGCTTACGAATTCGAAAGAATATCGAACGACGTTGGATCAATTGATTGCGCTCTGTTCTACGGTGAATGGAAAGCTCTATTATTTTCAACGCGAGAATGCGAACAGCCCGAGCACGGATCTTCCGGTCACTGGCTCCGTCACGGGCTTGGGACGGAATCGGCAGCTTCTGGAATACCTTCGTCAGTTGACCTCTCAGAGAATTCCTGGGTTTGGTGGCAAGTTTTCTGAAAAATATTCCACCACGAATCCTGCCGGTGGAACGGACCGGGATCAGATTTTAACAGAGATTTTTGATTATATTCGCTGTGTGAATCTCATTGATACCTCTGTGGCAAGAATGACGACCTATACGCCGTATGATTTTGTGAATCAGCAGTTGATTAAACGGTCCGGGCAGGTGGTTCCCATCAAGGACTCAACCACGGGAACTCGAGGCTTTGGACGGTTTCCGACGCTCCAAGGAGCAACCCTTTTATTTGTAGGGGTTGCCTCAGGTGATGCTCCCTTGATTGCGAACCGAACCAATCTTAATAATGCGGATCTGATTGCCAATGGATTTCCAACTGTGGCAGATCCGGTGGGACAACAGCAAACAGTGATGGCGGTATTGATTCCTCAATTTTTTGACCCCTCCCATGGGTTTCCTGGAAATTTTCCTGAATACACCGTCAAAGTCAGTGGATTATTGAGCATGAAGTGGACAGGGATCGTGGGAGAAGTGCCAATGTTTAAATCGGATGCCGCAACGGTCACCATGAACGGATCAGGAACCGCCGGACAACCTTCACCGAATCGGATGTTCGGTGATCACCCTTATGGCGGAGGGATCGGAGCCGTTTCGGCAGCGGCCAAAAATACCGCTTATCCACTGATCAGTATTCCAATCAACATGGACAAATCAGCGGCGCCGCCGACATTCCCTTTCAATCCGTCAGCAAATGGAATTGTTAAATTTGAACTTTGGAGCTCAGCAACCCCTGAAGTGTTGTTGCAATCGATAGAATTGAAATTTCCGACAGCGACTTTTCCAGTGCCCCTGCTCTCGATTGAGACCAAAGCGGGAGTGTCCGCGCCACTCAATTATCGAAAGTTAATCGGCTCAAACTGTCGATTGAGTTGTACGGATGGAAATCAGGAGCCGACATGGGTTCAAGAGGAGGATCGTGTCCGAGCGATCGTTCCTGCGGTGGGAGACATGCGCTTGATTGCGGTGCGCGAAACGGTTCAGGTTTCGGATGCCAATTATAATTTAATGTATATGCCTCACAGTCTCTATTCTACATCCACGGATTTTTGGGCTCACAACATGAGGGCCGGGCAGAATCACCCTTTCTATCAATCGACTGTCGGGAAATTGGTCGGCTTGCCGAATACCGGAAACGGAACGTATAGTGAGTGTAAGGCACGCTTCAATCAGGCAATTCTAAAAAACAAAATCGACAACTTAGCGCCTCGTGATTCTTCGGTGGTTCCGGATACGTTTACGACTGGGGTGGCGATGGGGAAAACGACTGCCTATAACGCTGCGACGGACCTGCCAGGTGACTGGGATAACGGAGTATCGTGGTATCCGGATGGTCCGTACATCAACAAGCCGGACGAGGGGGCCGACGGGGCGACTCCTTATTATACAGCAAATACCTTGGTGGGGAGTGCGCGTTTTTCTCCGAATCGAATTATGCCATCACCTGTGATGTTAGGGTCGCTGCCGACGGGCGTCTGGTCGTTTCGGCCCTGGCAGACGCTCTTGTTTCGTCCAGACCCGAGTGGAACACATCCCGGGAATAAGGATCGAAACGGGAGTGGTGTCGCCAGTACTGGAGCGCCAGCGGATCACTTGCTTCTGGAGTTATTCAATATGCCTGTCGTGGAGCCTTATGCCATTAGTGAGCCGCTTTCGACGGGCGGTCGTATTAATATGAATTATCAGATTGTTCCGTTTACCTACATTACCCGCGAGACGGGGATACGTTCGATCTTAAAATCTGAAAAAGTGATTTCGATTCCCGAATCGTTGGCGCATGAATATAAGCAGAAGGGGCAGGCGGCCGCATTGACGTCAACGGAATTTCGATATCCTGTTAACATGGATGAAACCCTCAAAGGCTTCAAAAATCGATTTACAACAAAGGATATTTTCCGTTCAGCGAGTGAAATCTGTACCCTTCCGATTGTTCCTCAAGAGGGAGGGGCAACGTACTCGTCGATGTCCACGTATTGGAATGATAAACGGGTGACCGGAGATAACTCCCGTGAGCGGCCCTACGCGACGATTTATCCTCGACTGACGACGAAGTCGAATACGTTTACGATTTATGCGAGGGTGCAGTCTCTGCAGAAACAGAAGAAGGGAAATCCTTCGATTTGGGTCGATGGCGAGGATCTGATTCAAGCAGAATATCGAGGCTGTCAAACGGTGGAACGCTATTTAGATTTAAGCAATACTTCTATTCCTGACTACGCCGACCCTAATCAATCGACTCCGCTTCCGATTAGTCGGTTCTACAAGTTTAGGACGGTTTCCACGAAACGATTTACTCAGTAAGCAATGAATCGGATTTCTCAAAAACAGGCAGGAGGGCGATGCAGGAGCGCCTTCACGTTAATTGAATTGCTGGTGGTACTGGTGATTATTGGAGTGATTGCCGCAGTGACAGTTCCTTCAATCGGAGGGGTCATGAGGGCATATCAATTAAATCAGAGTGGGCGTCGTTTGTTCGATCAGCTCAACTTGGCGCATCAAACGGCAGTGGCTCGCGGCTTGCCGGTGGAAGTGCGATTTTACATGCTTCCTGAGTCAGGAAAGGCGGTCTCAGCTCCTCCGGCCGGCTACGCTGCATTTCAGCTTTTTCTTTCGGAAGAGAAGCGGCCGACGCCACTGACCAAAGTGGAATATTTCCCCCCTCCAGTGATCATCGCTCTTTGGGAGGAAGCGTCGCCGCTCCTTTTTTCTAATCTCCATCCTGAGATGTTTCCTGATCGGAATTCGCCCAATGTAGGGGTTTATGGGAGCAACTATCGCTATCGGAGTTTTTCCTTCAATCCCAATGGCTCAACGGACTTGGGGAGCAATGAAAACTATGTGACGTTGGTGGTGGATCGCGATAAGCGGGCATCGACACTCGTTAATTTTTTTACCATACAGATCGACTCCCTTACTGGAAATATTCGCTCATTTCGGCGGTAGTGATCTTTTTTCATTGGTGTAAGTGCCATCAACTTCGCAAGTATTCATGATGAGGGGGGGGGAGGCTGCGGGCTGGGGGAAGATAATTTGAATGGCTTGAAAGTGCTGAGATAAAGGCTTAGGTTAGTATCGGTTAAGCTGTAGAAAGCCACCACAATGATCACGTATCGAAGCTGTAAGCCCCTTTTTTGGTCTGTTTTCTGCCTCATAGGGTTTAATGTTCCAATGAATGCGGCTTCGGTAACTTGGAATCCTTTAGTTTCCACTGATTCCCTTTGGTCGACGGGTGGAAACTGGACGGGCGGTGTGCCGGCGAATGGGGATGATGTTACCTTGGATTCAAGTGCGGCAACGTTTGATCCGACATCACAGGATCTTGTTGGACTTACTTTGAATAGTCTCACGCTCTCAACCGGTGGAGGGCTTACTTTAACGGGCAACACCTTCTCGCTCGCGAGCGGAGGGAGCGTGGTGAGCAATACCGCTGGTACTTTTCAAATTAACCAAGCCATTTCGCTTTTAGGGAATGTCACTTTTAACAGTACGGGGACTGGGAATGTCAATATTGGTGGGATTCTATCGAATGCGGCCAATGTGACCATTCAAGGGACCTCAACCGCGAGGTTAATTACGACAGCGGCCGTGCATACGTTCACCGGAAACTGGCTCCTCAATGGGGGGACGCTAGTTACTCTGAATGATGGCCGGTTGGGAGATGCCGCCAATGATTTGATTTTTGGTGGGGGAAGATTTCGCGCGAACAACTTTACTTTGGGGGCGAGTCGTGTGCTCGATTTTTCAGGGGGCAATGGAGAGATTCAAATTACCTCTCTCGCGGGAACGGTCTTTCAATTGAACACCGCCGGGCAATTGGTGGGCGGCAATACCTTGACCTTTAGCGGGTCGACGAATGGGACAAATACCGTGAAGATGTTGATTGGCGCCGCCAATACCGGTTTTACGGGGACACTCGTGCTGAATGGAGTGAATACCGGGGATCAAATCGATCTTCGGGATGGAAACTCACTCGGGCAAACGGGGACGAAAGGGGTACTCACTCTGAATAAGGGGACGTTAACTTTAACGAATGATACGGCGACGACTTTTGGGAATAATACTACCGTCAATGCGGCAAGCTCAGGAGATACCACGATTACCATTGATCGGGCCACTGCAGGAGCCGGAATTAATCACACGATGGGGACGCTCTCCGTCGGCACCAATCCGTTGACGGTGAACAAAGGAGCGAATGTCACTTCAGGAACCGCCGGGCTTATTTTTGGCGCAACCACACTCACCGGTAATCCGACCTTTACTTTAACAGGAGCGAATATGACCTTGGGCAATCTTTCGACCGGTAACACAAGTCGCACGATCACGGTAGCGAATGGGAGTACTGGGCAGTTGCATTTTTCAGGAACCGTAACCCCGGGGAATGGAAATCAGTCGCTCGTTTTCGATAATGCTGCAGCGGCGCTGGCAGGATCAACGACCTTTGATTCAGGCTCCACCTTTGTTTTCACGTTGGGAACGACGAGCGATAAAGTTCGCTTCTTTAATTACAGTAATGGCGAAGTCGTATTGAACAGTAATGCGATCACGATCAATCAAGGAGCTGGTTTTGCTGCCGGGAGTTTTACCCTTTACGATTTTTTCAGTGATTCTGGAACCACGGCAACTGCACATGGATTTACCAATGAACTGGGGGCGGTCACAATCGCGGGAGGAGGATTTTCGGGTGCACTGGTGTACAATGCAAATACGATCAGTCTAACCGTAAGTTTGTCGGCGAATAACTTGGAGCTCGCGCCTGACGCGACCGCTTATGGGGGTACCACTGGAATTACGCAAACCGGAACGGGATCTCAAACGCTCATTGGAGCAAACACCTCAACGGGGATGGCGACGGTCAACTCAGGAACGCTCACGATCGGAACGTCAGCGGGTGGGAATTGGGCAGGGAACGTCGTGGCGAACGGAGGAACCCTGAAGGGACGTGGAACGATCTCCGGAGATCTCGTGATTAATAGCGGAGCACTGTACAGTCCGGGAAATTCCCCCGGGATCCAACAAGTCGGTTCTCTCACCATCAATCCCGGAGGCTCGCTTCTGATTGAAATCGACGGAGCGACCGCTGGAAACGGAAGTGGTTTTTACGATCAAACGCAAGTCGGAGGAGCTGCTGTCATCAATGGAGGAACCTTGCAAGGGTTCACGATCTTCTCTGGTTCAACAAACTTCGTTCCTCAGTTCGGAACGAAAGTCACCTTCCTGACGGCCTCCTCGGTGACAGGCTCGTTTCAGTCGTATGACTTTTCAGGCAATGGCAACGGAGTGAGCTGGATGCCGGAGTATCGGAACACGGAAGTGAATCTCTTCGCAGTTCCTGCAGATTTTGGAAATGTCTCCGGATTCAATTCAAACCAGAACTCCGTCGGTCGAGCCTTGCAAAGTTTTCGTCCGGCAGCGATTGATGCCAGAACGGTAGCAGGAAGTTCGGGAGTCACCGCAACGAGTGATGTCGGAAAGATCTTCAATGGATTGATGCGGCAAGACAACAGCGGATTAAAGACGGCCTACGATCAATTGAGTCCTGAAAAGTTAACGGCGATGAGTGCGACGGTGAAACAGTTCGGAAGCATCAGTAACAGCGGAACAAACCAAAGACTAAGTCAGATCCGATGGGGAGATCGAGGAGTCAGTCTGAATGGAATCACCCTTCAAACGCTCGATGGAGATTATGAAAATGAACTGCTCGCCGTCGAAAAGGGAGCAATCCTGATCCCGAAGAAGAAGTTTTCAGGAAAGACCGGATTCTTTGTGAATACGACCGGGAGCTACTCGGATGTCGATTCGGATGAAAGAAGGATCGGGTATGAGAACCGATTGGGAGGAATCACGGCAGGGATTGATCAGGAACTAACGAAAGAAGTAACGGCCGGGTTCTTTGCAGGTCAAGGGTACGCCGACACGAAACTTGGAGGGGGCGGAGGATCGGTGGAGGCAAATTCCGGAAGAATCGGAATCTACGGAGGGTACCACAAGAACGGGTATTATTTGAATGGAAGTCTCGGAGCAGGAACAACGAGCTTTGATACGAAACGAAATATTGGATTTATCGGAGAGACCGCATCAGGCTCAACGCAAGGGTATGATTTATCAGGACAAATCGTCGGAGGAGTCGATTTTCAGGCGGAGGAATGGGTCTGGGGCCCAATCGCAAAACTAGACTACGGGTATCAATGGATTGAGAAATACAAGGAGCGGGGCTCCGCAGCGCGATTGAATCTTGGTTCTCAAGCGGGAGCCTCCGCAGAGACGGGAGCCGGAATGCGAGTGAGTCGTCCGTTTAACTACAACGGCTGGAAATGGATCCCGGAACTTAGACTGATGGGTTCGCATCAATGGGAGAAACCAAACGAGATTCGCGCCCAGTTTGCCGCAGGAGGCGATGCCTTTACCGTGCATCCAGAAGGAGCAGGGCGGGAGATGATCATTCCGGGAGCCGGATTCCAACTCAGATTTAGCGAAACGACAACACTCAACTTTGGCTATGAAGCCCGCGTCAACTTAGAGTCTTGTTCTCATCAGTTGGATTTGGGCGTTACCAGTCGGTTTTAGTTGAATGTCCTGAAGGGGGCAAAAAGTGATAGAAATGCCTTGTATATTCACAATTCATGAATTATGAATATAAGTGTGACTGCGAAATCTCAAGATGTGGTAGTTCTGCTCAAGTGGCTCTCGATGCCCACGTTGCGAACCTATGCCGAAATGGCAGGAGAATTGGGAATGAGCGTGGGAGAAGTTCATGGAGCTAGCCGCAGGGCTTCTGAGGCCGGGTTGTTTGATTTAAAGGCAAAAAGGCCTCGAGTCAGTGCGCTCCTCGAATATCTACTTCACGGGGTCAAATATGCTTTCCCGGCGCGTCGTGGCGCTCCCACCCGAGGAATGCCGACCTCCTATGCCGCTCCACCCTTATGTGACCAGCTTCAGCAAGAGAAAGGAAAAGATCTGTCCCCTGTTTGGCCTGATGCGGAAGGCAAGGTTCGTGGTTATGCCTTGGAACCGCTCTTCTCGAATGTACCTTATGCCGCCCGTCGAGATTCAAAGCTTTATGAATTATTGGCCTTAGTGGATGCCTTGAGGGAGGGTCGAGCGCGTGAACGGAACATGGCTGCTTCGGAATTGCGCCAACGATTGGAATCGTTAGGAGAAGCCCAGACGGTGTCTGAATGAGTCCGGTTGAATCCATTGCCATTGTTACCCGCCGTTTGCAACGGCTCGAGGTTCCTCATGGCTTTTTGGGTGGTAGCATTGTTCCGTTGCTGATGGATCATCCGGAACTGCACGAGATTCGTCCAACCAAAGATGTGGATGCAATTGTCGAAGTCACAACGCAGGCGAGCTACGCCAAACTTGAATCGCGATTGAGGAGGGATGGCTTCGTGAACGACACTTCTGAAGGGGCTCCGATTTGCCGTTACCTGATCGAAAATTGCAAAGTGGATGTGATGCCGATTGATTCCACTGTTTTGGGATTACGGTCTCGCTGGTTTCGGGAAGCATTGGCAAGTGCTTCAAATAAACAGGTGAGCCCGGACCAAATGGCTCCAATTATTGAAGCGAAATACTTTCTGGCGACAAAACTGGAGGCGTTCAAAGATCGCGGCGAGGGAGACTATTTTGCCAGTCATGATCTGGAAGATCTCTTGGCTGTTGTCGATGGTCGCTCAGGAATTGTTGCCGAAGTCCGTCAAGGTCCCGCCGATTTAAGGCTCTATTTGGCGGCGGAATTTTCAATTTTGTTGAAGAACAATGCTTTTCGTGAAGCTCTGCCGGGACATTTTCCGGCGGGGCCCGGCAATCAAAATCGGATTCCGATGGTCCTCGATCGATTACAAGAATTAGCGGTTGGCTAGGGATTTAACTCAAACTTTTTGGAAAAATTTTCGTGAAAAAGTTTGAGCTTGGCTTTGATTTCCCGAGCCCGGATGGCTGCTGGGATCTTTTCGGACGTATCAAAAGTGATGTTATAGCGTTTGGTTTTCATTGGATTTTTAAGTTGTGGACGTAGCAGGCCCAGACCTGTGGAGTCCGGTTTTTTGAGGAGGAATGACGAGAAGGCAAAAATGGCGCCCATTTTTGCTATGCTCATTTCAAAAGAAATGGTGACCATTTCTTGGTTTTGAGCCGAGTCCTGACGTATGGAACCGACACGGGATAAATAGGTATTTGCCCGGATGGGGGCGTGGTTGATGGCAAGGGGGAAAGGGTTCATGGATGAAGGCGCGGGCTGGAATGCCGGGCAGGGTGAGTGGCTTACAAAGAGCTTCTTTTTCATGCCAACGCGATGAACGAGATCCTCGTTCCATTCCTTGGCGGTTGGAATTTCAAGGGGAAGAGGGTTGGTGGAAAACTCCTTCCAGAGGGGTTGGGTCGGCAGGTTCTTTCCCGACCGGAGATGTCGTGATTCAATGCCAGGGTCGGGATGGAGGGTGGTTTTCAAGTGAGTGATCGGGATGGTACGTGATATTTTGACATCGTTAGAATCACTTAGAAAAGCGAACCAACTCCCGGTGTCAATTGCTTGCGGCGTCGATTTTCAGGGTGATGAAAATTCTCAATCCCGGACTTTTCCGGGAAGATCGAACAAGCTTCGAACGAAGCTCGAACGGTGTTCGAAGTTCGTTCGATCTCTGTTCGAAGTCTTTTGTGGATGTGGTTCCGCCCCTCAAGCGGGAGCTTAGGAGAGACGTCTGAGGATTTTTTATCAGTCTTTCACAAGGCTGAAAAAGAGTGAATTCGAGGTATTGCCCTGTTGCGGATGATTGGCAACCGCTCCGTCTCGCCTCTTGCGGCCGAGGTGGAGGGAGCGGGCAAGTTGCCCGTTTTGGCTTCGGAGAGAGGTGTGGAACAGGAACCGGAAGCCTGCTAAATGGGTCAAAAAATGCCCCATTTTGTCAACAATGAGCATAGTAAAAATGGGGCCCATTTTTACGATCTCGTCGGCAAGCTCCTCAAAAAAGGAAAACTCCGCAGGTCATGGCCTGCTACGTATTGTGATGGATGAGATCTCCCCTCGTCAAATGTTTCTCGGGCATTCCGTTAAATCAAAATCAATCCTTCAGTCGAAAAATCCTTAAAGGCTCGGGATTCTTCTTGCTCATTACCCAATTCATTACCTAATTGGCCTTTTTCCATTTAGCCTGCTGTCCTTTTTCGATGCAGATCACGGATTTTTCTTTTTGAAGGCCTTTCAGCACTCGCCGGATCATATCCACACTGACTTGAAGATGTTTTTGATCGGCTCGACACTTCTCAAAGGCTATGCTAGAGTTCGAGTATGGCAACCGAGACATATTTTTCGATGGAAGCTCTGGAGGATGGAGTTTGGTATCGAGGGGAAGGGCGCAATTCCCATATTGGATTGTGGGATCGCCAGTCCTCTGCTTTTTGGGTGATTGCCCTTAATGATTTTCCAAATCCCAAGCGGTTTCCTGAGGCGCCTACTCGACAGGTGCGTATGAAGCAAGAAAAACATTGGGATGTTGATGGTTCGTTCAAGCCTGTGGAACGGGTTTGAGTCAATGCGGGAGGTTCATTCCAGGGAGGAGATCGAGGCTCTCCTGATTCGTTTGGGTCGAAAGATGGCACTTGTGGATCATTCTCCGCTTTCATTACTGGTGGTGGGTGGTGCGGATTTGATTCTTCAACATGGAATTTCAAGGACGACCCGTGATGTGGATGTTGTTGCGGTTCTTGATCAGGGGGAAATCACACGCAATCCGCTGCCTGAAGGTTTTTGCCATCTGGTTACGGAAACGGCCCGGGATTTGAACGCCCAGTCCGATTGGGTGAATCATCAAGCGATGCCGCTTTTGGATTTGCCGCTTCCTGAGGGAATTCAACTTCGAGCAAAGAGGGTCGATTATGGTCCTTGTTTAACGATATGTTTTGCCAGTCGTCAGGATCTCATCAGTTTGAAATTGTATGCAGCTTGCGAGGGACAAAAGGGGCGGCGTCATGTCCAAGACTTGATTGCGCTGGATGCGACTACTTCGGAAATATCCGAGGCACTTAAGTGGATACGGGTCATTGGTAATGATGCGCTTTATTCTCGAGCAAAAGCGATTAGTGAAGGCTTGAAGAGTTGATCTCTGAACTTATGGTGATGACTGGAATAATAATTTTTCGTAACTCCTGCGGCATCGGGTTCGTGCCAGTAAATTTGCCAGTATTGGCTATGTGATTTTAAGTTTTGTTAAGCGTACTATATGGCTTGTTCTCCTCTCAAAAATAGTTTATAGTAACAAAAAATTAAGCAAGATCTTTCGATTCCGGCTCCCGCCTTTTTTTATTTACAAATGACTTGCGTCATTTTGAGTCTCTAAAAATAGAAAAGTCATAACAAAAGCCATAACAAATCTTAGATCGCGCCGACCTTATTTTGAATAAGGAAGGGGTCCGTGAAAATCGCTATGATCAATGGATTTTCTTCTGAAAATGGCTTTCAAAGGCCAAAAATCGACTTGGATTTAAAATAATCGGGCGGGCGAATTTTATCTTAATCTTCATCCGTGAAGGTTATTTTCGGAATGCGGATCTCACGTGTGGCAGTATGCTTCTCACCGAAAATCACCTTTCGTGCGTTCAAAATGAAACTCCCGGAGTTACCAGAAAGAGACTTTGGCACTTCGGCAGACGTATAATCGATTGGGTTGAAGATGTTTTTGATCGGCTCGACACTTCTCAAAGGCTATGTTAGAGTCTGAGTATGGCAACCGAGACATATTTTTCGATGGAAGCTCTGGAGGATGGAGTTTGGTATCGAGGGGAAGGGCGCAATTCCCATATTGGATTGTGGGATCGCCAGTCCTCTGCTTTTTGGGTGATTGCCCTTAATGATTTTCCAAATCCCAAGCGGTTTCCTGAGGCGCCTACTCGACAGGTGCGTATGAAGCAAGAAAAACATTGGGATGTTGATGGTTCGTTCAAGCCTGTGGAACGGGTTTGAGTCAATGCGGGAGGTTCATTCCAGGGAGGAGATCGAGGCTCTCCTGATTCGTTTGGGTCGAAAGATGGCACTTGTGGATCATTCTCCGCTTTCATTACTGGTGGTGGGTGGTGCGGATTTGATTCTTCAACATGGAATTTCAAGGACGACCCGTGATGTGGATGTTATCGCGGTTCTTGATCAAGGGGAAATCACACGCAATCCGTTGCCTGAAGGTTTTTGTCATCTTGTCACGGAAACTGCCCGGGATTTGAACGCCCAGTCCGATTGGGTGAATCATCAAGCGATGTCGCTTTTGGATTTGCCGCTTCCCGAGGGAATTCAATTTCGAGCAAAGAGGGTCGATTATGGCCCTTGTTTAACGATATGTTTTGCCAGTCGTCAGGATCTAATCAGTTTGAAATTGTATGCGGCTTGTGAGGGACAAAAGGGGCGGCGTCACGTCCAAGACTTGATTGCGCTGGATGCGACTACTTCAGAAATATCCAAAGCGCTTGAGTGGATGCGAGCCATTGGTAATGATGCACTTTATTTTCGAGCAAAAACGATTAGTGAAGGCTTGAAGAGTTGATATCTGAACTTATGGTGCTGACGGAAATAATGATTTTTTGTAACTCCTACGGTATCGGGCTCGTGCCAGTAGAATTGCCAGTACGGGGGATCGTTTTTGGAATTTCTTGAGCCCCCTTAGTGGCGGACTCAATCTCGTACCGTTCTCTTGCGGTGACAGCGATTGCCATGGCGGCAGCATTCGCCGCCTTGAGAGCAATCGGCCCCTGACGGGAAGTTCATGAAGGAACTCTTTGAGCATCCCTTCCGCCGGCCTATATCGTCGAGCGTAGCTTTAAAAATACTCATTAACCACACTTCCGGAGAAATCGTACTTTGCGTTTCCCAAGTTAAGATCGTCGCTCGGAAGCTTTAAGATACCCGGTGATATGCCGCCTGGGCCTCACGTGTCGCTAATCCAGAAAGGGGTATCCACATTTTAAAAATAAATCACAATTACAATATTTTAGTGTTGACGAAGATTATTTAATGATTTAACCTGTGATCGTTATGAATTTACCTTTATTGAAGCTCATGAGGGAAATCTGTCCGCAAGTTCGAGGGGCAATCATCAGAAAAACAGTTCGATAAATTAGAACTCAATCCAAATCCTATGAAAATACAATCGATCCTTAAACGTAGTATGGTAGCGATTCTCTTTTTAGCATTGACCCCGTTTTACGGGATGGCTCAGAGTTTGGTCTCTGTCGCACCGACGGATCCCAACATTTTGATTCAGGGTTCGAAGTTTGCAGTCAATGACGCCTTGGGGGTCGAGTTTCTTCGGATGCCCGAAGAGATTCTTTCGATCCCGGTTGGACAGCTTCAGGCATTTGGAACCCGTGCGAGAACGACCTCGGGGGTTCGGATTCTCTTTCGCACTGCCAGTCCGACGATCAACGTCAATTTTAAGACGATCGCTGGCGAAGTGAATAAAGGTTCAAGTTTTGGGGTTTATGTGAATGGCGTCTGGCTCCAAGCATTCAACTTTCCCAACACACAGCATGAGATGACCGTGTCGCTGACAAGTGCGGTGGCGGGTGAGTCGACCTATGACATTGTATTGCCGAGCTGGTCGAATCCGTTTCTGACAGGAATTGATCTGGTCCCAGGAAAACCTTTGGTGCCGCTGGTGGTGCCTCAGAAGAAGGTTTACCTCGCGCTGGGGGATTCGATTACGCATGGAACAGGTCAGTCATCGGCAGCCTACAAGACCTACGCCTTTCTCTTATCGGAAAAGCTGGGATATGAGCTTTTCAATCTTGCCAGTGGGGGAAGTAAGATTGCTCCCCGGATCACCGCATTGGTAAACAACTGGACCAAAGTTGACATGATCACCTATCTGATTGGCTACAATGATTGGCAGGGGGAGAAGAGTGTGGCTGATTACAAAAAGGGATTGGATGAGGATGTTCGAACGATTCGGACGAGTCATCCGGATGCGAAGATCTTTTTGATTCGCCAAACTTACACGAAGACGGTTGTGAATGGAAATGGAGTGACGATTGAGCCTTATCGAAATGCGGTCACCGAGATCGTAACGGCACGAAAAGCAGCAGGTGACGCCAATATCTTTGTCGTCAATGGGGAGGAGATCATCACTGCTACGACCGAAAAAAGTTTAGTGGATGCGGTCCATCTGACTCCCAAGGGCGCTCAAATCTTTGCGGACGGCCTTTATACGCGCATTTTGCCGAATCTTTGAACGATTAAATGATTTAACCTGTGATCATTCATTTATCGGAATTGAAAGTAAAAAGTCAGTTGAAATAATAAAAGGAGATAGGAACGATGAAAAAGCTCAAATTGAACCGAAAGACCGTGAAATCCTGGCTGGCAGCCATCGGATGTAGCCTCCTGATTGGGATGCCACTCCAAGCTCAAGAAGAAGCAAGCGACTTGGCGACGCCTCCGTCGCCTCCTGTTTTCAAGGAAAATCAGCTGATTGTTAAATTTAAAAAAGGGAAGCAGTTGGGTGAAATTGATTCGCTCAATAAAAAGCTGAGGACTCAATCTAAAAAAGTTCTCTCTCAACGAATGAATGCGCATTTGGTTGAGGTACCGGCAGGGGAATCGGTCGAGAGTATGATTGAGAAGTATCGGAAGAGCGGCGCGGTTGATTTTGCAGAGCCCGATTTTGAAATTTCACTGAATGCGACACCCAATGATCCTCTCTTTTTGGATGGGAGCCAATGGGCATTGCGGAATACCGGTCAGGCTGGAAAAAACGATCCGAAGGTCGGGGTTTTCGGTGTGGATATTCATGCGTCTGAAGCATGGGATATTCAGCCCTCTGCTGAGAATATTATTGTGGCGGTGATTGATACGGGGATTCGCTACACGCATCAGGATCTCAAAAACAGCATGTGGAAGAATCCGGGCGAGACGGGATTAGATGCTCAAGGGAGAGACAAGGCGACGAACAAAGTCGATGATGATGGGAACGGATATATCGATGACGTTTATGGAATTAACTCCATCAAAAGCAAGAACGGAGACCCGAAAGACGATCATGGCCACGGGAGTCATTGTGCCGGAGTCATCGGGGCTTCTTCGAATGATGGGTTAGGGATGACAGGGATTGCGCCGAAGGTGAAGCTCATGGGCTGTAAGTTTTTGAGTGCATCGGGTAGTGGAACTACCTCTGATGCAATTGAGTGTGTGGAGTATGCTCGCAAAATGGGCGCCCATATCATGAGTAACAGTTGGGGTGGAGGTGGTTATTCTCAAGCACTTCGTGATTCAATTGAATCTGCGCGGCAGGTTGGAATCATCTTTGTTGCCGCGGCTGGAAACAATGGTCAGAACATTGATGTGGCGGCTCATTATCCGTCATCGTATTTGCTCGATAACATCGTTGCCGTGGGAGCCATCTCTCGTGATGGGACCAGGCCGAGCTGGAGCAATTACGGTTCGGGAACCGTGAATTTGTTTGCTCCCGGAAACGAAATTGTTTCTTGTATCAAAAGCTCTGACACGGCGTATGCGGCATGGAGTGGAACCTCGATGGCGACTCCTCAGGTCGCAGGAGCGTTGGCATTGATGAAGGCGCATTTCCCCGCTGACAGTTATAGCCAATTGATCAATCGGTTGTGTCGAGGGGTCGAGACATCGACGGATGCTGCTCTTCAAGCAAGGTATGGGGCCCAGGTTCAATCGAAAGGACGATTAAATGTGGCGAAGGCATTAGTTTGCACGAACACACGGCCGTTGGGAGATGATATCGCTGAAGCGATTGTGCTGACGAAGAACTCAGCAACGGGTCGTGCTTCCAATCAAGGGGCGACCAAAGAAGTTGGGGAGTTGGATCATGCGGGGGTGGCGGGAGGTCACTCGGTTTGGTTTAGATGGGTAGCGAAAGCAAGTGGGAACGTCAGAATCTCTACCGAAGGAAGTGCGGTGGATACGGTGATGGCAGTCTATTCTGCGAGCAATCCCAAAGGCTTACCTTTGGGAAGTAATGATGACGCGAATGGCAAAAAGACCAGTTACGTCACCATTCCGGTTCAATCAGGGAAGGGCTACCTGATTGCAGTTGATGGTAAAAGCGGTGAGACTGGAACCGTTGCGGTTCACGTCGATCTGCCTCCTCCCAATGACGATTTCTCAAATCGTCAGTTGATCTCAGGAGCGAACATCAAGATTGCGGTTGATAATTCGGGGGCATCGGTGGAAGTGGGAGAACCGGATAAAGCAGGATTTCCATCGGCGAGATCGATTTGGTTTTCGTGGGTTGCTCCGAGTACGGGAACCTATCTCTTTGAGACTTATGGAGGTCTTAAGGGATTTGACACGATGCTGGGAGTCTATGAGGGAGATCAGTTAACGACCTTGATCGAAAAGGGGAGCAATGACGATCGAGGGACGTCGTCGGCACCTACAGATCGGAAGTCACTGGTGACGATTCCTGTTGTCATGGGGACTACCTACCAAATCTCAGTCGATGGGTGGAATGGCGCCGTGGGGAGTACCTTCCTTCGGGTCTATCCGGAGGGAGCAGTTCCTCTGAAATAAAGAGTGAGTTTGAAGGCGTGAGTGGGCATTCAGCTGCTCTCCTTAAATTCTAACAAACTTGATCAACCCGCGTCCTCACAAGAGGGCGCGGGTTGCATTTTGTTGCTATCTTACATCGAATCGGGGAGGATTGAGAACTTCCTCTATGATTAGAATCACGGGCGCATCAGTGTCAGGTCAGGATGGAGCGAGAACCACGTGCACTTTTCCGATTCAAAAAAGATTCTTTGAAGTTTCCAATCGTTCGATTTGACAGATCACATTTAAAGATTTAACGTGTAATCATAATCCAATTTGCAGAGTAAATGGCTTTTCGATCTACCAACACTTAACAGAATCCCTCCCAATGAAATTAAAATCCTTACTCTTCTCACTCCTTCTCTTGGGAGGATATGACATTCAAGTTTCAGCGCAGGAGGGGAAACCCGAAGGCAACATTAAATCTCTTTTCGCGGTTGAAAGTGATACGGATCTCTCAAAATTAAAGCCGCGTGAAGCCAGTGTCAGTCTTTCTGAAGGGAGTGGACAAAAATATTTAAAGATCGATTTTAAGGCAAGTGAGAAGTACCCCGATGTTCAGTTTTCGCCTCCTTCCGGGACTTGGGATTTAAGCGGATACGCCGGGATCCGTGCGGAGATTACGAATGCGGGCAAAAACCTGGAAAAAATTTCGATTCGTGTTGATAATCAAGGGACTCCTGCTGAGAAAAAATGGATCACGGGAGGTGATAAGCTGGCTCCTGGAGAAACGCGAGTTTTCGAAGTGATTTTTGGTGAGAGCAAAGGGAAGCAAGCTCAATATGCCCTCGACCGTGCGGCGATTATTGCGATTCACGTTTTTCTCGCTCAACCGAAAGAGGATGGGGTGCTCATCGTGAAAAGTATTCAGGCATTCGGAGGTTCCACCGCAGAGAAGGGGGCGCCGATTGTCAAAGCGGCTTCCGAGCCTAAGGGGACGGGTGCCGCAGTGGGGCCGACCGTAAAAAATGAGCCTTGGACGAAACCTGAGCTCTTTAATTTCGCTGAACCTGATGCCATCTCTCGCATTACCGGTCTCGATTCAAAGCAGGAATTTATTGAGGTGAATGGTCAGAAGGCGCTTCGGGTCACGACCGGCTTCGCGAAGCCTTTTCCGAACGTCGCGTTCAACGCAGCGAATGGCAGTTGGAATCTCGAAGCTTACAATCAAATTGAGATTGGTATTACGAACAAGAGCCAAGAGTCGCTTCAGATAAATGGACGAGTCGATAATCCGGGAGCCACAGGAAAATCCAACTCCAATGGAGGGAAGCTGAGTCTCGATCCGGGTGAGAGTGGAACACTCACGGTTACCTTCAATCGTTACTTTGCTGAGAAATTGAGAGAGAAGCTCGCCGGAATGCGCTACACCCCGTGGGGCGTTCGTTCTCAATACGGCCCGATGATTGATCCTTCGAATATCGTGCAAGTCAGTCTCTTTTTAAATACTCCTGCAAAGCCTTACGAATTCACGGTCAACAGCATTAAAGCGGTGGGCGCTTTTGATGCATCCACTCAGGTCATTCCCGAGCCCTTTTTCCCCTTCATTGATCGTTACGGACAATACATTCACAAGGATTGGCTGGGGAAGGTGAAGTCGAACGACGATTTTGCTCGTGAGAAAGCACTTGAATTAAAATATATCAATACGAATCCTCGCCCTTCGAGCTGGAATCGTTACGGAGGTTGGGCGGATGGCCCGCAATTGAAAGCGACCGGACATTTCTACACGGCGAAGCACGAAGGAAAGTGGCACCTTGTCGACCCCGAAGGTCGTTTATTCTTTTCCATGGGGATTGATGTGGTGCAGACGAAGAATGGGACGCCAATTGATCATAGAGATGGATGGTTTGCGGATGCCCCTTGGGAGCATGAAAAGGGATTTAGTGAATTAGTGACGACGGTTAAAGAAACGGCGGTTCAGCATGGAGAATATAAAGGGCAGAAGATCCGTTCGTTTAATTTTTTCGGTGCCAATCTCCAAAGAAAATATGGGGCAGATTGGGAGAACACTTGGTGCGACCTGATGCCCAAACGGCTCATGAATTGGGGTTTTAATACGATTGGAAATTGGTCTGATCCGAAAATTCTGAAAAAAGGGGGAATTCCTTACACTCATTGGGTCTTTCATCGTTCGCCAAGCCTTCCATGGCAGGCGAATACCCGTAATCCCATCGCGGATCCGTTTCATCCGACATTTGAGGAAGAAATCAGAAAAAATGCGGTTCAATTCACCAGTGAAAGTCTCGAGGATCCATTCTGTATCGGGTACTTTGTTGATAACGAACTTTCTTGGCGCGATGACACGTTTCAGGCGAAGGCAGCCATGGTGGGTGACGCTTCAAAACCGGTCAAAGTAGAGCTGATCAAGGAACTTCAGGCGAGCTACGGCAAGATCGAAAAATTAAATGCGGCATGGGGAACATCGTATTCCCAATGGGAAAAAATGCTCGGAGCCAAAGAGATTCCAACCACGGATGCGGCGGTCAAGGATTTGAGAGATTTTAATGCAAAAATCGCCCGGAAATATTTCGAGATTGTCAGTAAGGTGATGAAAGAAGTCGCTCCCAAGAAGCTATATCTGGGCTGTCGCTTTGCCGATCACAATGCCCAGGTGGTTAAGATTTCGGCCGAGTACTGTGATGTCGTTTCATTCAACATCTACCGCGACACGGTTGCCGGATGGAAGCCGGTCGCTGAGATTGATAAGCCAGTGATAATCGGAGAGTTTCATTTTGGTGCCACAGATCGAGGGGTTTTCGGGCCAGGTCTTGCTAAAGCAAAAGATGCCGCGGATCGTGCCGTGAAGTTTGCGCGCTACGTGACGGGAGCGGCGTCAAATCCTCTGATCGTGGGGGCGCATTGGTTTGCTTTGGTGGATGAGCCCACGTCGGGTCGAGTCAGTGATTGTGAAAATTACGGTTTCGGTTTTTTAAGTATTACGGATACGCCCTATCTTGAAATGGTGGAGGCCTCTCGAAAATTAGCCCAGGAGATTTATGTCAAACGTTCAAAATAAGCTGATTAAAGCGAGTTCAATGGCCCTTCTTTTCCTCATGGGTCACCTCGGAGGAGCTTTTGCGGTGGAGACGAAACCCGAGCCGAAATCTCTGTTTAACATGGAAAGTGATGCAGATCTCTCAAAACTAAAGCCGCGCGAAGCCAACGTCAGTCTTTCTGAAGTGGGAGGACAAAAGTGTTTAAAGATCGATTTTAAGGCAAGTCAGAAATATCCCGATGTTCAGTTTTCACCTCCTTCGGGGACTTGGGATTTAAGTGGATACGCGGGGATTCGTACGGAGATTACGAATGCGGGAAAAAACCTGGAAAAGATTTCGCTTCGTGTTGATAATCAAGGAACTCCTGCAGAGAAAAAATGGATCGTGGGAGGTGATACGCTGGCTCCTGGTGAAACGCGAGTTTTCGAAGTGGTTTTTGGTGAGAGCAAAGGGAAGCAAGTTCAATATCCGCTCGATCGTACCGCGATTATTGCGATTCACGTTTTTCTCACTCAACCGAAAGAGGATGGGGTGCTCATCGTGAAAAATATTCAGGCATTCGGAGTCCCTGCGGGGGGAACCGCTAATTCAGTGGCGGCAGCGGCAACTCAGGATGAAGAGCGGAAGTCGGCAGTGTCGACCGTCAAAAATGAGCCATGGACAAAGCCTCTGCTGGTTGATTTTTCCTCTCCTGATGTGAGATCGCTCATCACAACCAATGACTCTGTCTTTGAAATTGCTGATATCAACGGAGCCAAGGCGGTGAGGGTAAAGACGGGATTTAAGAGCCCTTATCCCAATATAGTTTTCAAAGCCCCTTCTGGCGCTTGGAATCTTTCGGCCTATACACATGTTGAGTTTGCATTAACCAACAATACGAATGAATCCATCCAGCTGTTGGCCACAGTGGATAATCCCAATGCCACGGGTAAATCCAACAGGAACAATGGGAAAATCAGTCTTGATCCGGGAGAGAGCGGAATCGTATCCATTGAGATGGATCGCTATTTTGCTGAAAATCTGAGGAAGAAACTCGAGGGGATGCATAAAACTCCCTGGGGGGGGAGAGGAAACCATGGAGCTATGATTGACCCGAGTAATATTATTGAAGTAAGCTTTTTTCTTAGCCACCCGGCGAGAGCTTATGATATCACCATCCATAGCATCAAACCCACTGGTTCCTTTGATCCCAAGGGCGAGGTGATCCCAGAGCCCTTTTTTCCATTTATTGACAAATACGGACAATACATCCACCAGGATTGGCCAGGTAAGGTGAAAACGGACGGCGACATCGCCCGTGAAAAAGAGGCGGAACTAAAGTATATTGATTCCAATCCACGTCCCTCTAACTGGAATCGTTATGGAGGATGGGCTGAGGGTCCCCAACTTAATGCGACCGGCTCCTTTTATACAGCAAAGCATAACAATAAATGGCACTTGGTTGATCCCGAGGGGAAACTCTTTTTTTCGCTAGGAATGGACGTCGTGAAATTAAAGGGCATTGCCACTCCAATCGATCGCCGGGAGGGCTGGTTTGCAGATGAGCCCTGGAAAAATGAAAAAGAGTTCAGTCAGTTCATCACGACGACGGATGAACGTGGGAT
Source organism: uncultured Verrucomicrobiota bacterium (assembly GCA_964555235.1). Lineage (GTDB taxonomy): Bacteria > Verrucomicrobiota > Verrucomicrobiia > Methylacidiphilales > CAMAQI01 > CAZKRU01. The sequence goes on along the minus strand of CAZKRU010000001.1, from coordinate 17,562 downwards.
CAAACACGGAGAATACAAGGGAATGAAACTCAGAACGTTCAGTTTTTACAGTGCCAACCTTCAGAGGAAATACGGGAATGACTGGGAAAATGTTTGGGAAAGTTTGATGCCTAAGCGACTGATGAACTGGGGTTTTAACACCATTGGAAATTGGTCTGAGCCCAAAATTATCCATAAGGGCCTAATTCCTTATACCGATTGGGTATTTCTGCAGTGCAAGAATCTGCCCTGGCAGGCAAATACCCGCAATCCGATTCCTGATCCATTTCATCCAGAATTTGTTGGAGAGGTAAAAAAGGCAACTCTTCGATTCACAAAAGACTCGATCAATGATCCGATGTGTATTGGCTATTTTGTTGATAATGAATTGTCCTGGCGGGATGATACTTTTCAAGCCAAGGCGGCGCTGGCCGGCAACAAAGACAATTACGTGAAGGTCGAGTTCGTCAAGTATCTCGAGGGAAACTACGGAGCGATTGAAAAACTGAATCAGGCTTGGGGATCCAAACTGTCGAAATGGGAGGAAATGATCAGCTACAAGGAGATCCCCCAATCGGAAGCAGGAATTAAAGACTTGAGAGCATTCAACGCCATGATTGCCCGGCAGTATTTTGAAGGTGTTAGAAAAGCTGTAAAAGAGGTTGCCCCTAAAAAACTCTATTTGGGGTGCCGTTTTGCCGACCACAATGAGCAAGTGGTAAAAATCGCCGCTGAATACTGCGATGTGGTTTCGTTTAATATCTATCGGGACACCATCGCCGCTTGGAAACCTCCAGTTGAAATTGACAAGCCCTGCATGGTTGGTGAGTTTCATTTTGGTTCCACAGATCGCGGTGTTTTCGGGGGTGGGCTGGTCCAGGCGAAGAATGCGGAGGATCGCGCGGTAAAATTTTCCCGCTATGTCAGGGGAGCCGCAGCGAATCCTAATTTTGTTGGTGTTCATTGGTTCGCGTTGGTGGATGAAAATGCGGCAGGACGCACTCTGGAAGGCGAAAATCACGGTTACGGCTTTTTAAGTGTCACGGACACTCCCTATCTGGAAATGATTGAAGCCTCACGAAAAGTAGCCCAGGAGATTTATGTCATACGCTCAAAATAAGATGGTTCAAGCGAGTTTAATGGTCGTTTTTTCCTCATGAGTTATCTCGGCGGAGAAGAATTTACGGCGCGAGTCAAAAAGGCAGCGAAAGGGAATCGGAAGGAGCAGACGGCTTTGCGCGGGATGGAAAGAGGATGGGAGTGGGAGAAAGCGGTGTCCGAAGTGGAGAAACGCTTGAAGAGATGAGTCGAAGATGTGGAATGAGCGGAGAAAGGGCGGTGACAGCAGCACTGAAACGCATTCGAAAACGAATCAAGAAAGAAGCGAAGTTAAGAGGGGTTTATGAAGAACTCAAAAGTTAAACGGGATACGTCCCTATTATTTCTGCTTGTCCTAGCCGGCGCGCTCGCGGTCTCCGCCGCCGAGTCGCAGCCGGTCGCCTCCTTCGAGCGCACGATCACCAAGAAAGTCGGCTACACCTACCTGCTTTCGCTACCGACCGGCTACGAGGCCACCGGGAGCAAAACGTGGCCGTTGCTCGTATTTCTCCACGGAGCTGGCGAACGTGGCAGTGATCCTTCTCTCGTCGCGAAGCACGGGCCTCCGAAGCTCCTGCGAGAGTCGCCGCTGTCCGCCGCCGGCAAGGCGCTCGCGGAGAATTTCATCGTCGTTTCGCCGCAGTGCCCCGCAGACGCTTGGTGGGACGACGACGGCGTGCTGGTGCTCGCGGACGAAATCGCCGCGAAGCACAAAGTCGACCCGCACCGAATCTACCTCACGGGTCTCAGCATGGGCGGCTACGGCACATGGAGCGTCGCCATGAAGTACCCCGAGCGTTTCGGGGCTGTCGTCCCAATCTGCGGTGGGGGTCAGCGTCTCGATATTGTCCGCAATAGACACAAATCCGCCCTAACGAGTCTGGGCGTTTGGGCCTTCCACGGCGCCAAGGATACGAAGGTCCCGCTCGAAGAATCGGAACTTATGGTCAAGGAGCTGAAAAGAGTCGCCGTGACCGACGTGCAGCTCACCGTCTATCCCGAGGCAAATCACAATTCGTGGACCGAGACCTACGCAAACCCGGAACTCTACACTTGGCTGTTACGGCACACGCGCTAGCGCGCTACGGGCGATGGGGACGTATCTAACGATTCGATTCTACTGAAAAAGTCGGCGTTATTTCTTTTTGGGTTTGGGCTGGGTTGATTTTTCTGGAAAGCAGTGGGGACTTTCGATGACTGATGAAATTTAATTTGACAGATCACACGCTAAGATTTATCGTGTGATCATGCTTAGAATTGACTCTTTGTTTGCTATCTAACTCAACGATCGTCTGGTAATTTAAATCGAATAATCCCCCCCTATGAAACAAATCTCAATGGCTCTTTCGCTCTTGGTTGTCACGTTTTTTACTGGAATGATCTCCGCTCAGGAAACGACGCCGGAGCTAAATACAAAATCGTTGGTGGCGCTAGAGGGAGAAGAGGATGTTAAAAAGGTTAAAACCCGGGAGTCGGCGGTCAGCTTATCGGTGTCTGGTGGACAGAAAGTCTTAAAGGTTGATTTCAAAGCTAGTCCGAAGTATCCGGACGTTGAATTCTCAGCCCCGTCTGGGACATGGGATCTAAGTGGTTATGGCGGCATTCGTGCGGAAATCATAAACCCGGGACAAGCGGCTGTTAAGATCGCCATTCGCGCGGATAATCCGGGAGCCTCTTCAACCGATAAGAAATTTATATCCGGTGGTGGTGAAATAGAACCGGGGACAACACGAATGATCGAGCTCTCCTTTTCGGGAGTTGAAAAATCCAAGAAAGGGAAAGAAAAAGCGACCTATATTTTGAATCCTGCAGAAGTGACGGCAGTTCATATTTTTATTAGCCAGCCCAAGAATGATGTTTCCTTGATGGTCAAGAGCATTCAGGCCTTTGGTGCGCCTAGGGAAGCGGCGGTCAAACCTGCAGCAGCAGAAGTGACCGAGCAAATGGGGATTGTGCCCGTGGTGAAAAATGAGCCTTGGACAAAGCCTCTCCTATTGGACTTTGCCGATGCCAATGCAAAATCCCTCATCTCGACGAACGATTCAACATTTGACGCCGTCGATGTCAATGGGGCTAAGGCAATACGTGTGAAAATGGGATGCAAAAGTCCCTATCCAAATATCAGCTTTAAGCCTCCCGAGGGGGCCTGGAATCTTGCGGCCTATACTCATGTCGAGTTTGGATTAACAAACAATTCTAATGAGTCCATCACCCTTGCGGTACGTGTGGATAATCCCAATGCGACCGGTCGAGCCAACAGCAACGGGGGAAAGATCAGTCTTGATCCTGGAGAAAGCGGAATTGCATCCGTGGAGATCGATCGTTATTTTGCAGAAGAAATGAGGGAAAAACTTCAGGGGATGTATTTTTCCCCATGGGGGCCGAGAAGCGAACGGGGATCCATGATTGATCCTGCCAATGTTGTTCAGGTCAGCCTGTTTTTGAATACCCCTTCCAGACCTTATGATATCACCGTCCACAGCATCAAGGCGACGGGGGTCTTTGATCCCAAGAGCGAGTTTATTCCAGAGCCTTTTTTTCCGTTCATTGATCGCTATGGGCAATATATCCATCAGGATTGGCCGGGCAAGGTTAAGGAGGATGGTGATCTTATTCGTGAGAAAACAGCGGAATTAAAATATATTGATACCAATCCGCGACCTTCGAATTGGAATCGGTATGGGGGATGGGCGGATGGACCACAGCTCAATGCGACCGGTCATTTTTATACCGCAAAGCACAATGGGAAATGGCACTTGGTGGATCCGGAGGGACGGCTCTTTTTCTCCCTTGGGATGGCAGTTGTCCAAATGAAAAATCACACTCCCATCGATCGGAGGGAGGGCTGGTTTTCCGAAGAGCCATGGAAAAACGAAAAAGAGTTTGGCAAGTTCGTGGGCAAAACCAAGGAGAACGGGATTAAGCATGGCGATTATAAGGGGATGAGTCTGAGAACCTTCAGTTTTTACGGAGCCAATCTTCAGAGGAAATACGGGTCGGATTATGAAAATGTATGGGAGGATCTGATGCCCAGGCGGCTGATGAATTGGGGCTTTAATACCATCGGAAACTGGTCCGAGCCCAAAGTATTGAAAAAAGGGGGGATTCCTTATACTGATTGGGTATTCCTCCAAGTTAAAAACCTGCCATGGCAGGCAAATACCCGCAATCCGATTCCGGATCCATTTAATCCAGAATTCGATGCGGAGGTGAAAAAGGCGGTGGAGCGGTTTGCGAAGGACTCCGTGAATGATCCCATGTGCATCGGCTATTTTGTCGATAATGAGCTCTCCTGGCGCGATGACACTTTCCAAGCCAAGGCGGCATTAGCCGGCAACAAAGACAATCCGGCCAAGGTAGAGTTCGTGAAGTATTTGGAGAGCAGCTACGGCACGATTGAAAAATTGAACCAGGCTTGGGGCTCCAAGCTGTCGAATTGGGAAGCGATGATCAGCTACAAGGAGATTCCCCAAACGGAAGCGGGGATTAAAGACTTGCGGGCATTTAACGCCAAAATCGCCCGGCGGTATTTTGAAGTTGTTAGCAAAGCGGTTAAAGAGGTTGCCCCCAAAAAACTTTATCTGGGATGTCGGTTCGCCGATTACAATGCACAAGTGGAAAAAATAGCCTCAGAGTATTGCGATGTGGTATCCTTTAACATCTATCGGGAAACCATTGCAGCCTGGAAGCCTCTTGTTGAAATTGAAAAGCCGATCCTGATCGGCGAGTTCCACTTTGGCGCAACTGACCGGGGTGTTTTCGGGCCCGGGCTTGTACGGGCAAAAAACGCCGTGGACCGTTCCGTTAAGTTTTCCCGGTATGTGATGGGAGCGGCATCCAATCCCTCGATTGTTGGAGTGCATTGGTTTTGTCTGCTGGATCAACCGGCAATCGGAAACGCGCTCAAAGGCGAGAACTATGGGGTTGGTTTTTTAAGTGTTACAGACACTCCTTATCTTGAAATGATTGAAGCCTCACGAAAAGCAGCCCAGGAGATTTATGTCACACGTTCAAAATAAGATGATCCAAGCCACTGTAATTGCATTTCTTTACCTCATGAGCCACTTCGGAGGGGCTTTGGCGGAGGAATCGAAGCTCGAGCCGAAGTCGCTTTTCACCATTGAAAGCGAGGCGGACCTCTCAAGATTAAAATTAAGGGAATCCTCTGTAAGTCTGGCGGAATCCAATGGCCAGAAAGCGGTAAAAATCGAATTCAAGGTCAGTGAGAAATATCCTGATGTCCACTTTCCTCCCCAGACGGGGAGTTGGGATTTGTCCGCGTTCCGTGGCATTCGTGCAGAGGTTACGAATAGCGGACAAGGTTCTGTAAAGTTGGCCATCCGGGTTGATAATCCGGGCAAACCCGATGAGAAGAAATGGATCAACGGTTCGGTTCAAATTGAGTCCGGGGATACCAAAATGATCGAGGTCCTCTTTGAGGGAGGCAAAAAAAAGGGCAAAAAAACAGCTCAATACGAGCTCGATCTGACGACCGTGAGTGCGATCCATTTGTTTGTGAATCAGCCTGGAGAGCCGGTAACGATTCTCGTCAAAAACTTGCAGGCATTTTAGACAGATCTGACCTCGACGACTTCAAGGACTGACGTTCGAAGGGTTGGGGGAAAAGAGAGTTCTTTCGATGACTGATGAAATTTAATTTGACAGATCACACGCTAAGATTTATCGTGTGATCATGCTTCGAATTGACTCTTTGTTTGCTGTCTAACCCAACGATCGTCAGGTAATTTAAATCGAATAATCCCTCCTATGAAACAAATCTCAACGGCTCTCTCATTCTTGGTGGTCACGTTTTTCACTGGAATGATCTCCGCTCAGGAAACGAAACCGGAGGTGAATCCGAAGTCGCTGATGGTGATAGAGGGGGAAGAGGATGTTAAAAAGGTTAAGACCAAAGAGTCGGAAGTCAGCTTGGTTGATGTTGGAGGAAAAAAATGTCTAAAAGTTGATTTTCAAGCGAGCCCGAAGTATCCGGACATTGCACTAGAGTCCGCAACCGGGTCATGGGATTTGAGCGCATTTGGCGGGGTTCGTGCGGAAATTACAAATACAGGAAGCACTGCGGTTAAGGTCGCGGTTCGTGTGGATAACCCCGGAACGCCAACTGAAAAAAAGTGGATTACCGGCAGTGGGGATATTGAGCCCGGAGCGACGCAGGTGATTGAGGTCGATTTTGTTAATCCAGGGAAGGCCAAAGAGGGGAAGGCGAAGGCCTCCCATGTTTTGAATCCGGCAGAGGTCAAGGCGGTCCATGTTTTCTTAAATCAACCGAAGTCGCCCGTTTCATTGGTGGTGAAGAGCCTGCAGGCGTTTGGAGCCCCCAAAGTGGCGGTGGCAGGGTCTGCTGTTTCGCAAGCGGCGGTCGAACAAACGGAACGCCCGCCAGCGGTGAAAAGGGATCCTTGGACGAAGCCCCTCTTATTGGACTTTGCCGATGCCGACGTGAAATCTCTTATTACGACGAACGATTCAACCTTTGAGATCATTGATGTAAATGGGACTAAAGTGGCTCGGGTCAAGACCGGGTGTAAAAATCCGTATCCCAATATTACTTTCAAAGCCCCGACAGAAGCATGGAATCTCGCCGCCTATACCAATGTTGAGTTTGATCTCACCAATAATACTGATGAGTCGATTTCATTAGCGGCACGGGTGGATAACCCCAATGCGACTGGTAGATCTAACAGCAATGGGGCGAAAATCGCTTTAGATCCCGGGGAAAGAGGGGGCATATCGGTGGAGATCGATCGTTATTTTGCCGAAAAACTGAGGGAAAGCCTTAAGGGGATGCATCACACGCCTTGGGGTGGGCGAGGTACGCATGGGGCGATGATTGATCCGGGCAATATTGTTCAAGTCAGCATTTTTTTGAGTAATCCGGCGAGATCCTATGATGTCACCATTCATAGCATCAAGGCGACTGGGGTCTTTGATCCGAAGAGCGAGGTGATTCCAGACCCCTTTTTTCCATTTGTTGATCGTTACGGCCAATACATGCATCAAGATTGGCCAGGAAAGGTAAAGGCGGAGAGTGATTTTGCACGGGAGAAAGCAGCGGAGTTAAAGTATATTGATACCAATCCGCGCCCTTCGAGCTGGAATCGTTTTGGAGGGTGGGTCGATGGCCCGCAGCTCCCGGCGACTGGAAGTTTTTATACTGCCAAGCACGAAGGAAAATGGCACTTGGTTGATCCAGAGGGTCGACTCTTCTTCTCGCTCGGGATGGATGTTGTGGTGACGAAGAATGCCACTCCGATTGAGCAACGAGAGGGTTGGTTTGCGGATGAGCCCTGGAAAAATTCAAAAGAGTTTGGTGCGTTTCTCGATGAGGGAAAGGAATCAAGGCACGGTGATTATAAAGGAATGAAGCTCAAAACCTTTAACTTCTACGAAGCCAATCTCTTGAGGAAGTACGGGCCGGATTGGGAAAGCACCTGGGAAGGACTGATGCCGAAACGACTCATGAACTGGGGCTTTAACACCATTGGAAATTGGTCAGAGCCCAAGGTTTTGGCAAAAGGTGGCATTCCTTACACCGGATGGGTCTTTCTTCAGGTCAAAAATCTGCCATGGCAGGCAAATACCCGCAATCCGATTCCGGATCCATTTAATCCAGAATTCGATGAGGAGGTGAAAAAGGCAACCGTCCGGTTTACCAGAGATACTCTCAATGATCCGATGTGTATCGGGTATTTTGTGGATAATGAGTTGAGCTGGCGTGATGACACTTTTCAAGCCAAGGCGGCATTGGCTGGAACGAAGGCAAATTTTTCCAAGGTGGAATTAGTCAAGCATTTGGAGGAGAATTACGGGACGATAGAAAAGTTGAATGCGGCTTGGGGCGTCAAACTTTCGAAATGGGAAGAGATGCATGGATACAAAGAGATTCCCAAAACGGAGGCGGGAATCAAAGACTTGAGGGCATTCAATGCGAAAATTGCACACCGGTATTTTCAAGGCGTGAGCAAAGCCATTAAAGAGGTTGCGCCTAAAAAACTCTATCTGGGATGCCGTTTTGCTGACCATAACGCTCAAGTGGTTAAAATCGCTGCTGAATATTGTGACGTGGTCTCGTTTAACATCTATCGAGATACGATTGCCGCGTGGAAGCCAGTGGTGGAGATTAATAAACCAGTGATGATCGGAGAATTTCATTTTGGAGCCACGGATCGGGGGGTATTCGGGCCTGGTTTATGTAAAGCAAAGAGCGCAGAGGATCGCGCGGTTAAGTTTTCCCGCTATGTGATGGGTGCCGCCTCTAATCCGAGTATTGTTGGAGTGCATTGGTTTTGCTTAAAGGATGAAAGTATGACGGGGCGCCCCAGTGATGGAGAGAATCATGGGGTTGGTTTTTTAAGTGTTACCGATACCCCTTATTTGGAAATGATTGAAGCTTCCCGTAAGGTCGCACACGAAATTTATCCGATTCGGTCCAAAAAATGAAAAAGAGGATGTCATCCTTTTCGAAATATTTTGCGTGGGGAGCCGCTGCGGCCGCCTACCAATTACTTTGAATGAGCCTCAGTGTTAAATTGAATGCCCTCCCTATGAAAAAAATCTCAATAACTCTCTCTATCTCGTTTCTCGCGGTTTTCGCGGGAATGATCTCAGCTCAGGAAACGAAATCGGAGGTGAATACGAAGTCGCTGATGGTGATAGAGGGGGAAGAGGATGTTAAAAAGGTTAAGACCAAAGAGTCGGAAGTCAGCCTGGTTGATGTTGAAGGGAAAAAGTGTCTGAAGGTCGATTTTCAGGCCAGCTCCAAGTATCCCGATATTGCATTAGAGTCTGCAACCGGATCGTGGGATTTGAGCTCATTTGGCGGAGTTCGTGCGGAAATTACAAACACGGGAAGCGCGGCGGTAAAGGTCGCTGTTCGTGTGGATAATGCCGGAACGGCAACCGAAAAAAAGTGGATCACTGGCACTGGAGAAATCGAACCCGGGGGAACACGAGTGATTGAGGTCGATTTCGTTGATGCGGGGAAAGGGAAAGAGGGTAAGGCCAAAGTTTCTTATGTTTTGAATCCGGCGGAGGTAAAAGCCATCCACGTTTTCTTAAATCAACCGAAGTCTCCCGTTTCATTGGTGGTGAAGAGCCTGCAGGCGTTCGGATCACCCAAGTCAGCGGCAGTCGGGGCTGCCGTTTCGCCATCGGTGAAAAGGGATCCTTGGACGAAGCCTCTCTTATTGGACTTTTCCAATGCCGACGTGAAATCTCTCATTACGACGAATGATTCAACGTTTGAGATCATTGATGTAAATGGCGCTAAAGTGGCTCGGGTCAAGACCGGTTGTAAAAATCCGTATCCCAATATTACTTTCAAAGCCCCGACCGAGGCATGGAATCTCGCCGCGTATACCAATGTTGAGTTTGATCTCACCAATAATACCGATGAGTCGGTTGCATTAGTGGCTCGGGTGGAGAATCCCAATGCGACCGGTAGATCCAACAGAAACGGGGGAAAGATCGCTCTCGATCCCGGTGAGAGAGGAACCGTCTCAGTGGAGATCGATCGTTATTTTGCCGAAAAACTGAGGGAAAAGCTTCACGGGATGGATTACTCTCCCTGGGGTGGGCGAGGCACGTTTACAGGTATGATTGATCCTTCCAATATTGTTCAAGTTAGTCTCTTTTTGAGTCATCCGGCGAGAGCCTATGATGTCACGATCCATAGCATCAAGGCGACCGGCGTTTTTGATCCGAAGAGTGAGGTGATTCCGGAACCTTTTTTCCCATTTGTCGATCGTTACGGTCAATACATGCATCAAGATTGGCCGGGCAAGGTAAAGGCAGAGAGCGATTTTGCGCGGGAGAAAGCGGCCGAGTTAAAGTATATTGATACCAATCCGCGTCCTTCAAACTGGAATCGTTATGGGGGATGGGCCGATGGTCCTCAGCTTGCAGTAACCGGAAGCTTTTATACTGCCAAGCACGATGGAAAATGGCACTTGGTTGATCCCGAGGGTCGCCTCTTTTTCTCGCTCGGGATGGCTGTTGTGGTGACGAAGAACGCCACTCCGATTGAAAAAAGAGAGGGTTGGTTTGCGGATGAGCCTTGGAAAAATGGAAAAGAGTTTGAGGTATTCGTTGAGGAGGGAAAAGAATCAAGACATGGTGATTACAAAGGAATGACACTCAAAACCTTTAATTTTTACGCTGCCAATCTCATGAGAAAATACGGGCCGGATTGGGAAAACACCTGGGAAGGATTGATGCCGAAACGACTCATGAACTGGGGCTTTAATACCATCGCAAATTGGTCTGAGCCCAAAGTTTTGAAAAAAGGTGGAATTCCTTATACCGGATGGATTTTTCTTCAGTGCAAAAATTTACCATGGCAAGCGAACACTCGCAATCCGATACCGGATCCTTTTAATCCGGCATTCGATGAGGAAGTGAAAAAGGCAACCGTCCGGTTTACCAGAGATACTCTCAATGATCCGATGTGTATCGGGTATTTTGTTGATAACGAGTTGAGCTGGCGTGATGACACCTTCCAAGCCAAGGCGGCATTGGCTGGAACGAAAGCGAATTTTTCCAAACTTGAATTAGTCAAACATTTGGAAGAGAGCTATGGGACGATTGAAAAGTTGAATGCGGCTTGGGGCGTCAAACTTTCCAATTGGGAGGAGATGTATGGATATAAAGAGATTCCGAAAACGGAGGCAGGAATCAAAGATCTGAGGGCATTTAACGCAAAGATTGCACACCGGTATTTTCAAGGCGTGAGCAAAGCTATTAAAGAGGTTGCGCCTACGAAACTCTATCTGGGATGTCGTTTCGCAGATCACAACGCTCAAGTGGTTAAAATTGCTGCTGAGTATTGTGATGTTGTCTCGTTTAATATCTATGAGGATACTATTACGGCCTGGAAACCTCCGGGTGAAATTAATAAACCTGTCATAATCGGCGAATTTCATTTTGGAGCTACAGATCGAGGGGTATTCGGCCCTGGTTTATGTAAGGCAAAGAGTGCAGGGGATCGCGCGGTTAAGTTTTCCCGCTATGTGATGGGAGCCGCCTCCAACCCGGCGATTGTGGGCGTGCATTGGTTTTGCTTAAAGGACGAAAGTGTGACGGGTCGACCCAGTGATGGCGAAAATCATGGGGTCGGCTTTTTAAGTGTTACCGATACCCCGTATCAGGAAATGATTGAAGCTTCCCGTAAGGTCGCACACGAAATTTATCCGATTCGGTCCAAAAAATGAAAAAGAGGATGTCATCCTTTTCGAAATATTTTGCGTGGGGAGCCGCTGCGGCAGCCTACCAAATTGAAGGCGCTTGGAACGAAGGGGGACGCGCCCCCTCGATCTGGGATATGTTCAGTCAGCAACCGGGAAAGGTCCAAGGCGGGGAGACCGGAAATACGGCTTGTGATCATTATCATCGTTACCAAGAGGATATCCGTTTGATGTCCTTGATCGGATTGAAAGCCTATCGACTCTCGATTTCATGGTCCCGGGTTTTACCGGCAGGAACAGGAAGCGTGAATGAAGAGGGAATCGGTTTTTATGATCGATTGGTCGATGAGCTGATGACGCACGGGATCGAGCCGTGGGTGACGCTTTACCATTGGGACCTTCCGTATGAACTGCATTTACGCGGGGGATGGCTTAATCCTGAGATGCCGAAATGGTTTGCCGATTATACAGCAGTGGTCGTGGATCGACTTTCGGATCGCGTGAGGCACTGGATTACGTTGAATGAGCCTCAATGTTATATTGATCTTGGGTATTCATGCGGGAAGCATGCGCCGGGATTACAAATGGGGATGAGGGAGGTTCTGACCGCCGCGCATCATAGTCTGATGGCGCATGGAACGGCGGTGCAAACGCTTCGTGCCCATGCAAAAAAACCGTCTCAAGTCGGATGGGCTCCCTGTGGAATTATCTATTATCCCGCAACGACAAATTCGGAAGACATTGAAGCAGCGAGACAAGCCACATTAGGAATGAACGGGACTTCGCTGTGGAATAACGCCTGGTGGTACGAGCCGGTCTATCACGGTCATTATCCTGAGGAAGGGTTGCGTGCTTACGGAAAGGATCTGCCGCGTTTTGCGTCAAAAGACTTTGAGACCATTCAACAGAAACTCGATTTTTGTGGGTGCAATCTTTATAACGGGACTGCGACCAAGCAGGGTGAAGCGGGGGCTCCTCAATTTCTTCCTCCGGAGACGGGCGCGCCGCATACGCACTTTCCGGTGCAAATGACTCCCGAGGCGATGTATTGGGGACCGAAGTTTCTTTTTGAAGAATATCAACTTCCGATTGTGATTACGGAGAATGGGCTCGCGAACAGTGACTGGGTGGCACTGGATGGGCGCGTGCATGATGAGACACGGATTGACTTTACGCACCGTTATCTTTTGGCGCTTCATCAGGCCGCAGAAGAGGGGATTGAAATTCACGGTTACTTTCATTGGTCGATTCTTGATAATTTTGAGTGGATTAAAGGTTATCGGTTTCGTTTCGGGCTGGTTTTTGTCGATTATCAAACGAAGGAAAGAAAGTTAAAGGATTCCGCTTTGTGGTATCGGGAGGTCATTCAATCCAACGGTGCATCGTTATTCAAGGCCGTCGAAGTGTCTGGCGCACCCCTGAAAGCTCCCGAAGTGGTTTCGATTAAAAATCAGGATTGGGATCGCCATTCTGAGAAAGCACTTGTTAACTCTTAAGATTGGAATGAAGCAAAAACCCCTGAATTTTCTCTGGATCTCTCTCGAAGATAGCTCCCCTCGGCTGGGTTGCTATGGGGATCGGCTTGCGCAAACTCCTCAGATGGATCGATTGGCTTCGGAGGGAATGCTTTTTCAAAATGCGTTTTGTACATCGCCGGTTTGCTCTCCGAGTCGAACGGCTGTGATTACCGGATTTCATGCAACCGAGATGGGGGCGCATCACATGCGAACGACTTTTTCCTCGGAAGAGGATCCGGGGCTCCCGACTCCGTATCGCGCGGTTCCTCCTCCGTTTGTGAAGTGTATTACGGAGGCTCTTCGTGCGGAAGGCTATTACTGCAGTAACAATGGAAAAACTGACTATCAATTTCGAGCCCCGGTTTCTGCTTGGGATTCTAATGGTAAATCATTGACCTTGGATCAATTTCATTGGAGGAATCGCCCGAATCCCGATCAGCCGTTTTTTGCGGTTTTTAATTTAGAGGATACGCACGAAAGTCGTATGTGGCCGGACAATGGGCCGAAATTAGAGGAGGATGCTCGTCCGAATCCGCGCACGGATCCTGCGGCGGTTGCAGTTCCTCCCTTTCTCCCGGATACACTTGCCGTGCGCCAGGTGATCGCGAGACAGTATGACAATCTTGCCCACAATGATCTCCTGGTCGGCAAGCTGCTGGCTCAATTGGAGGAGGATGGTCTTGCGGAAAACACCGTGGTGATGCTTTGGGCGGATCATGGTGAGGGGCTTCCTCGGGCAAAGCGCTTTGTTTATGACTCCGGTCTACGCGTTCCACTGATCATTCGATGGCCGGGGTTAATTCCTTCCGGTGCGGTTGAAAGGCGGGTGGTGAGTTTAATTGATCTGGCTCCAACGGTTTTTTCCGCGGCGAAGCTTTCAATCCCGCTTCACTTTGCGGGAAAGAATTTATTGGCCAAGGAGCCTCCTCTATCGCCCTATATTTTTGCGCACCGGGACCGACTGGATGGAGAATATGGAAAATCGAGATGCGTGCGATCGAATCGATTTAAATACATTCGGAACTATTTCAGTGGCTCGGAGCAGTTTGGTGTGATGCCCTATCGCTCCAAGCACGAAGCGATGATGGCGATTCGCGCGGAGCAGCTCAACGGAAATGATGCGTTTGCGCCGACCTACTTGCCAGAGGAGTTGTACGATCTTCAGGAAGACCCGTTTGAGATGCATAACCTCATTTCAAATTCGGAACATGCGAAGATTTTGGTGACATTGAGGGAGGCCTTGGATCACTGGCAGGATCGGCATGATCCAGATTTGAACGTATCAGAGATTGAGATCGCGTCGCGTGCGTGGCCGAATGGAAAAGAACCGATCACGGCGGATCCGATTGCGGTGGTTTATGGTACAGGTTTCTTGGAAGGAGTGAGGGTTGCGGATTCTGGCGAGTATTCCGGGCCTCTTCTTCTTCAATTTTCCTGTTCCTCAGAGGGAGCCTCCATTGAATATCGTCTGAATGATTCCCCTTCTTGGGTTCCGTACCGGAAAGCGATTCGACTTGAATCAGGGACTTACAAAATTAATTTTCAGGCAGAACGATGCGGCTATGCCGTCAGCCAACCCTGTTTGCTAACACTGACCATTCGATGAAAATAAGGAGAGATTATTTTTTATGAAGGCAATCGTGGTTACTTTTGACTCACTGAATCGTCACCTGCTTCCCCCGTATGGCTGTGATTGGGTGAAGGCACCCAATTTTGCGCGACTCGCCAAGCGGGCACTCACCTTTGATCGTTCCTATGTCTGCTCCATGCCATGCATGCCGGCACGTCGCGATTTTCATACCGGTCGTCCGAACTTCTTTTTGAGAGGATGGGGGCCGTTGGAGCCTTTTGATGATTCGATGCCGGCGATGCTCAAGAAAGCAGGAGTTCTCACGCATCTGGTGACGGACCACTATCACTATTTTGAGGATGGTGGATCGACTTATCACTCACGCTATTCCTCTTGGGATCTTGTTCGAGGACAGGAGGCAGACCCTTGGATTGGTCAGGTGAGGGATCCGGTAATTCCTGCCAATATCAATGGAAAAGGTTCTCGTGATAATTGGGTGCGTCGCGAATTTATTAAAGAGACGAAAGATTATCCCCAAGTCCGAACGTTTGATGCGGGACTTGATTTTATTAAGCGTAACCACAGCGAGGATCAGTGGATGCTTCATATCGAGACATTTGATCCTCATGAGCCATTTGATTCACCTGCGGCCTTTCAAAAACTCTATCCCCAAGGAGGAGGGAAGCCGATCTTTGATTGGCCGGCTTACGATTTTGTGAAGGAAACGCCGGAAGAGGTCGAACGGGTTCGACACAATTATGCGGCACTCGTATCGCTTTGCGATTCCCAATTGGGACGAGTACTCGATGCCATGGATCAACACGATCTTTGGAAGGATACGATGTTGATCGTTTGGACGGATCATGGGTATCTACTTGGGGAGCATCAGCGATGGGCTAAAAATTGTCCACATCTTTGGGAGGAAGTTTCGCACACGCCGTTTTTTGTTTGGGATCCCCGCTCAGGACATTCAGGAGAGAGGCGACAGGCATTGGTTCAGCCTTCCATTGATTTGGCTCCCACTCTGTTGAAATTCTTCGGTCTTGAGCCGACGTCGCTGATGATGGGACACGATCTGGCTCC
Organism: uncultured Verrucomicrobiota bacterium; assembly: GCA_964555235.1. Lineage (GTDB taxonomy): Bacteria > Verrucomicrobiota > Verrucomicrobiia > Methylacidiphilales > CAMAQI01 > CAZKRU01. The sequence continues at coordinate 2,113 of CAZKRU010000001.1, read as the reverse complement.
GGTCTTTGAAAGCGATCGATCGGTTCGAGAGACCGCATTTTTCTCCTATCACGGACTCCCTTTGCACATCACCGATGGTCGGTATCTTTATATTCGAGATTATACGAACCCAGAGATTGACTATCACTTTTATACCCTCATGCCGATGGCGATGAGAAGACTCTGGGATGCGAAAGAGTTGGAGGGGGCGGAGATGGTCGATACGCTTCCGATTACCCGCGGCATGCCGGTGATGAAAATTCCACGCTCGCAAAAAGACGTTTGGCCTGAGGGGGCGCCCCGTCATCGGTTATTTGATCTTCAATCGGATCCTGCTCAGGCCGATCCGATCGAGAACAAGGAAATTGAGCGACGGCTCTTAACCTGGGCTGCCACTGAGGCGCGTCGTTGTCATGCTCCTGAGCTCTATTTTTCGCGACTGGGGATTGAAATCTAGCAAGAGATATAGCGACTGGGATTAAAACACAATCTGAAGGTGCTCGAGGGCACTATGGATCCGTATTTAGCAAACAGGTTGGTGCATCGCCTCAGGGAATCGATTGCAATGCTCTCGATTCATCAGCGCTTGGACACTCTTCATTCACGACTCAACTCGAAAAACAGAGAGAATCATTGATGAAAGCTTCAAAAAATATTTACTTCGTATTCTTATCGATGGTTTGGTTGGAGCTTTGGGCGAATCTTTCTTTCTTGAGCGCTGAGGAGAGACCTCTGAATGTCTTGTTGATTATGACGGATGACTTGAACTGCGACCTCGGTTGCTATGGACATCCACTGGTTAAGACTCCGCATATCGATCGACTCGCTTCACAAGGAATGCGATTTGATGCCAATTACTGCCAGTCACCACTTTGTGGGCCTTCTCGAAATAGTATGCTCTCAGGAATGTATCCGGATCAGATTCAATGTTATGGACTGAAGGATCTGTTCCGGACGCGTTTCCCGGAGGCGGTTTCACTTCCTCAATATTTCATGAAACATGGCTATCTTTCTGCACGTATTGGGAAGATTTTTCACTTTGGTAATCCCAGCCAGATCGGGACGGATGGTTTGGATGACCCGGTTTCCTGGAACGAACGTTATAATCCGATTGGCCGGGATAAAGAAATTGAAAAGGAAGGCCTGATCGAGACGATGAATGGCAAAAGGATCGGGTATGGCTCAACGCTCTCTTGGTATGCGGACCCCGTTGGGAAGCCCGAGGAGCATACGGATGGCAAAGTGGCCACGCAGGCCGTTGAATTGCTCAATCAATATTCTAAAGGGGATAAGCCCTTTTTTCTTGGGGTCGGTTTTTATAAGCCGCATACCCCCTACGTCGCTCCGAAACAGTATTTTGATCTCTACGACAAAAATCAGTTGAAGGTCATTCATACTCCCGAGTCCTATGCGGGGACCCTTCCCGAGGCCGCAGTCCAAACACTGAAAGCACATGAGGGCGAGTGGGATCTCACAGACGAGAATGCCCTCAATACGATACAAGGTTATTATGCGGTTACCTCATTTGTTGACGATCAAATCGGGCGGGTGCTGGCGGAGCTGGATCGATTAGATCTTCGAAAAAATACCATCATTCTTTTCACTTCTGATAACGGCTACCACTTGGGAGAGCATCGGCACTGGCAAAAGCAGACGCTCTTTCAAAACGCGGCCCGGATTCCTCTAATCATTTCCGCTCCTGGAATGAAAAATGCATCAAAATCAACCAAGGGACTCTCTGAAATGGTCGACTATTATCCGACGCTCTGTGAGTTGGCAGGGCTTCCAATCCCTCAATCGATCTCGGGAGTAAGTCTCACTCCTCTGCTTGAGCATCCTGAATCGCATGTTCGTACCAGTGCATTTACGGCCAAAGGAAAAAACAACTATTCGATTGTAACGGATCGTTATCGCTTCACTCGCTGGGAAAATGGGGCGCCCAAAAATATTGAGCTCTACGATTGTGAGAAGGATCCTCTTGAGATGAATAACCTCGCCAATCATCCTGAGCAATATGCGGAATTGATTAAAACTCTGGAAAAAGAATTACAACAAAGAATCGATCGTGGGAAGGCGATCCCTGAAGGATTCTCGTCTCTACCTAAAAAATAATTCAGAAAGGTAAACCTCCCCC